>NZ_JAKKFG010000012.1:0-372594 GCF_022230905.1 Micromonospora salmantinae | reverse complement strand
GCCGTACGGCGGTGCGCCCCGGAACGGGTGTCGCTACCGGATCAGAAGCCCGGGCCGTGCTGGTGGCCGTGACCGTGGCCGTGCCCGCCGCCGGCGGCCGGCTCGGCCTGCTCCGGCTTCTCCACCACGAGGCTCTCCGTGGTGAGCAGCAGACCGGCGATCGAGGCGGCGTTGGTGACCGCGTTGCGGGTCACCTTCACCGGGTCGATGATGCCGGCCTTGACCAGGTCGACGTACTCGCCCTTGGCTGCGTCGAGGCCGTTGCCCCACTTGAGGTCGGCGACCTTCTGCGTCACGACGTAGCCGTCGTGACCGGCGTTCTGGGCGATCCAGCGCAGTGGCTCGACGAGCGCCTTGCGCACGACCGAGACGCCGACCTTCTCGTCACCGGTGAAGCCCAGGTCGTCGTCGAGCACCGAGAGGATCTGCACCAGGGCGGCGCCGCCGCCGGGCACGGTGCCCTCCTCGACCGCAGCCTTGGTCGCCGCGATGGCGTCCTCGATGCGGTGCTTGCGCTCCTTCATCTCGACCTCGGTCGCCGCGCCAGCCTTGATGACGGCGATGCCACCGGAGAGCTTCGCCAGCCGCTCGGCCAGCTTCTCCCGGTCCCAGTCGGAGTCGGAGGCCTCGATCTCCTTGCGGATCTGAGACACCCGGTCGGCGACGTCGGCCTTCTGGCCACCGCCGTCGACGATCGTGGTGTTCTCCTTGTCGACCACGACGCGCCGGGCGGTGCCGAGCACCTCCAGGCCGACCTGGTCGAGCTTGTAGCCCAGCTCCGGGGCGACCAGCTCGGCACCCGTGGAGATCGCGATGTCCTGGAGCATTGCCTTGCGCCGGTCACCGAAGCCCGGGGCCTTGACCGCGCAGACCTTGAGGGTCTTGCGCAGCGAGTTGACCACCAGGGTGGAGAGCGCCTGGCCGTCCACGTCCTCGGCGATGATCAGCAGGGGCTTGCTGTTCTGCAGGACCTTCTCCAGCAGCGGCAGCAGCTCCTCGATCGCCGAGATCTTCTGGGTGGTGACCAGGATGTACGCGTCCTCAAGGACGGACTCCTGACCCTCCAGGTCGGTGACGAAGTTCGGCGAGATGAAGCCCTTGTCGAACTGGAGACCCTCGGTCACGTCCAGCTCGGTGGTGAGCATCGAGCCTTCCTCGACGGTGATGACTCCGTCGCGGCCGACGCGCTCCATCGCCTCGGCGATCAGGTCGCCGATCGTGGAGTCCTGCGCGGAGATCGTCGCCACGTTCGCGATCGACTCCTTGCTGGTGACCTCGGCGGCACGGCCGAGCAGCGCCTCGGAGACCTTCATGGCCGCCGCGTCGATGCCCCGCTTGAGGCCGGCCGGGTTGGTCCCGGCGGTCACGTTGCGCAGACCCTCGCGAACCATCGCCTGGGCCAGCACTGTCGCGGTGGTGGTCCCGTCGCCGGCGACGTCGTTGGTCTTGGTCGCCACCTCCTTGACCAGCTGCGCGCCAAGGTTCTCGTACGGGTTGGTGAGCTCGATCTCCTTGGCGATGGTCACACCATCGTTGGTGATCGTCGGCGCACCGAATTTCTTGTCCAGGACGACGTTGCGCCCGCGCGGGCCGAGGGTGACCTTGACCGCGTCCGCGAGGGCGTTGACACCGTGCTCCAGCAGGTGCCGGGCGTCGTCCGAGAAGCTCAGGATCTTCGCCATTAATGTCCCTTCGAAGCGCCATTGCCCCGGCCCGGCGAGCCGGACCGGGGCAGTGGCACTGATCGGTTGCTTACTTCTCGATGACCGCGAGGACGTCGCGGGCGGAGAGCACCAGGTACTCCTCGCCGGCGTACTTGACCTCGGTGCCGCCGTACTTCGAGTAGAGGACGGTGTCGCCGACCTGCACGTCAACCGGAACCCGGTTGCCGTTGTCGTCGACGCGCCCCGGGCCCACAGCGAGGACAGTGCCCTCCTGCGGCTTCTCCTTGGCGGTGTCGGGGATCACGATGCCCGACGCCGTGGTGGTCTCAGCCTCGTTCGCCTGGACCACGATGCGGTCCTCGAGCGGCTTGATCGCAACCTTGGTCGCGGTAGTCACGGGCATACCCTCCTGGGGTACTGGTTTCGTTGCTGGCCAGCGGGGCTGACCAGCGTCAATCTGCCTCATGCCACCGGGCGGTGCCGTCGTCGCGGGTGCCGGTCCGCCTGGCGTGCGCACCCGGGTCGCGAGACCCGGAAGCTGGCACCCTCAGGGTGAGAGTGCTAATCGCAGGTTATTCCGTGGCTAGCACTCCGTCAAGGAGAGTGCCAGCGCGTCGCGCCCCGCCAGCCAGGATTTCCGGGTCGGCCGGGACAATGACCGGGTGGATCTCGATCAACTGGCGGCGCTGCGTACCCCTGAGGGGTCGGCCGCGCTCACTGCGGCGGCCGACCTGGCCGGCGGTGATCCACTGGTCGCGGCGTCGGCGCTGCGGGCGACCGGGGTGCCGCCGACGTTGGCCGCGGCGGCACTGACCCAGGCCGAGCTGCGTCATCGGGCGGTGGGCAAGTTCGGCCCGGCCGCCGCTGGGATGTTCCTCACCCGCCCCGGCCTGGAGCAGGCCACCCGCCGGGTGGTCGCCGACCGTCGGGCCGCCCGGTTGTACGCGGCCGGCGTGCGCACCCTGGCCGACCTGGGCTGCGGGCTCGGGGCCGACGCGCTGGCCGCCGCCCGTGCCGGCATCCGGGTGTACGGGGTGGAGGCCGACCCGGTGACCGCGGCGATGGCCGCCGCCAACGCCGACGCGGCCGGCCTGGCCGAGCTGTTCACCGTCGAGTGCGGCGACGCGACCGGGTTCGACGTGTCACGGGTCGACGGGGTCTTCTGCGACCCGGCCCGCCGCACCACCGGCACCGGGCGGCGGATCTTCGACCCGCGCGCCTACTCGCCACCGTGGGACTTCGTCACCGGGCTGGCCGAGCGGGTGCCGCGAACCGTGGTGAAGGTCGCGCCGGGCCTGGACCACGCGCTCATTCCGGCCGGCGCGGAGGCCGAGTGGGTCGGCGTGGACGGCGACCTGGTCGAGGCCGCGCTCTGGTGCGGCGAGCTGGCGGAGGTGCCCCGCCGCGCCACCCTCTATCGTCAGCGGGGCGCCGAGGCTCACCGCCACCAGCTCACCGGCTCGGGTGCCGCCGAGGCGCCGGTCGGGCCGCCGCGCCGCTACCTGTACGACCCGGACCCGGCGGTGGTGCGCGCGCACCTCGTGGCCGAGTTGGCCACCGAACTGGACGCCAACCTGGGTGATCCGAGCATCGCCTACCTCTACGCCGACCAGCCGATCCGCACCCCGTACGCGCGCTGCCTGGAGATCACCGACGTGCTGCCGTTCTCGCTCAAGCGCCTGCGGGCGCTGCTGCGCGAGCGCCGGGTGGGCCGGGTGGAGATCCTCAAGCGGGGTTCGGCGCTCACCCCGGAGCAGCTCCGGCGGGACCTGCGGCTGGCCGGTGACGCGGCGGCGAGTCTGGTGCTCACCCGGGTCGACGGCGCACCGACGGTGCTGATCGGTCGGCCGGTGGGCTAGCGCCGTCTCGACTAGCCTCGTCGCTGTGGCGGGACAGGGCACGCCGGCAACGGCACTGTTGGTCAAGCGCGGCATCCCGCATCGCACCCATCCGTACCGGGTGGCGCCGGACGCCCCGAACTACGGCGCGTTGGTGGCGGTGGCGCTCGGCGTGGCGCCGGAGCGCGTGTTCAAGTCTCTGGTGACCGCTGTCGACGGCGCGCTCACAGTGGCGGTCGTTCCGGTCACCGGCGAGCTGGATCTCAAGGCGCTCGCGGCGGCGGTCGGCGGCAAGCGGGCGGGGTTGGCCGACCGGGCGGTCGCCGAGCGGGCCACCGGTTACGTGCGCGGTGGAATCAGCCCGCTCGGGCAGCGTCGACGGTTGCCCACGGTGCTGGACGAATCCGCGCTGGATCTCCCGACGATCTACGTCTCGGCTGGTCGGCGTGGTCTGCAACTCGAACTGGCCGCGGCGGATCTGGTGGCGCTGACCGACGCCAGCACCGCGCCGTTGCAGACCCACTGACGACAGTCGTTACGTCGACTCCCCCGTGGGATACCCGGGGAGTAACAGTCGCGTTGCTGAATTGTTATCGCTCCCAACAAACTATGCACCTGCGCGGTCTTGTGGAGCCGGTGTGACGCGAAATACGTTGCCGGACACAACAAAACAACACCTCCCCCACCTCCGAAAGGACCCTGCACATGCGTAAGGGGATCCTCACCATCGCCGCCGTGGGCCTGCTCACGACCGGCGGCTTGACCGCCTGTAGCGACGACTCCGGCGACAAGGCCGCCTCCGCCAAGACCCCCAAGATCGGCGTGATCCTCCCGGACAGCAAGTCCTCGGCCCGCTGGGAAACGGCGGACCGTCGGTTCCTGGAGGAGGCGTTCAAGGCCGCCGGTGTCCAGTACGACATCCAGAACGCCCAGAACGACAAGACCGCCTTCCAGACCATCGCCGACCAGATGATCACCGGCGGCGTGACCGCCCTGATGATCGTCAACCTGGACTCCGGCACCGGCAAGGCCGTGCTCGACAAGGCCAAGTCGCAGGGTGTGGCCACCATCGACTACGACCGGCTCACCCTCGGCGGCTCCGCCCAGTACTACGTCAGCTTCGACAACGAGACCGTCGGCAAGCTCCAGGGCGAGGGTCTGTCGAAGTGCCTGACCGAGAAGGGCGCCAAGAACCCCGTCGTGGCGTACCTGAACGGCTCCCCCACCGACAACAACGCCACCCTCTTCAAGGCCGGCTACGACTCGGTGCTCAAGCCGAAGTTCGACGCCAAGGAGTACGTCAAGGGCCCTGAGGACGCGGTGCCGGCGTGGGACAACGCGCAGGCCGCGACGATCTTCGAGCAACAGCTCACCAAGGCCAACGGCAAGATCGACGGCGTGCTGGCCGCCAACGACGGTCTCGGCAACGCGGCCATCTCGATCCTCAAGAAGAACAAGCTCAACGGCAAGGTGCCGGTGACCGGGCAGGACGCCAGCACCGAGGGCCTGCAGAACATCCTCGCCGGTGACCAGTGCATGACCGTCTACAAGGCGGTCCGGGAAGAGGCCAAGGCCGCCTCCGACCTGGCCATCGCCCTCGCCAAGGGCGAGACGAAGGACACCGGCCAGACGGTCAAGGACGGCGACCGGGACGTCCCCTCGGTGCTGCTCACCCCGAAGGCCATCTACAAGGAGAGCGTCAAGGACGTCATCGCCGACGGCTACGTGACCAAGGAAGAAGTCTGCACCGCGGCGTACGCCAAGTTCTGCGCCGAAGCCGGCATCAGCTGACCGACGCCGCAGTACCCGCCGGAACGACCATCGCCGCCCGGCACGGGAGCACCCTCCCGTGCCGGGCGGCGCCCGCCGGACGGGCCCCGACCCTCCCTTAAGAAGGAGACCCCCGTGTCCGCGACCCCCCTGCTGGAACTCCGCGGGATCGACAAGAGCTTCGGTCCCGTCCAGGTGCTCCGCGACGTCGCCCTGACCGTCCACCCGGGCGAAGTGACCGCACTGGTCGGCGACAACGGCGCCGGCAAGTCGACCCTGGTGAAGTGCATCAGCGGCATCCACCCCACCGACGCCGGAGAGTTCCTGTTCAACGGTGAACCGGTGCACATCGGCAGCCCCCGCGACGCCGCCACGCTCGGCATCGAGGTCGTCTACCAGGACCTCGCGCTCTGCGACAACCTGGACATCGTGCAGAACATGTTCCTCGGCCGGGAGAAGCGCAGCGGCATCGTCCTCGACGAGCCGACAATGGAACAGCTCGCCGCCGAAACCCTGGCGGGGCTCTCCATCCGCACCGTCACCTCACTCCGCCAGCACGTGTCCAGCCTTTCCGGCGGTCAACGCCAGACCGTGGCCATCGCCAAGGCGGTGCTGTGGAACAGCAAGCTCGTCATCCTGGACGAGCCGACCGCGGCGCTCGGCGTGGCACAGACCGCCCAGGTGCTCGAACTGGTCCGCCGCCTCGCCGACAACGGCCTGGCCGTGGTGCTCATCTCGCACAACATGAACGACGTCTTCGCCGTCTCCGACCGGATCGCCGCGCTGTACCTCGGCCAGATGGTCGCCCAGGTGAAGACCACCGACATCACCCACGCCCAGGTGGTCGAGCTGATCACCGCCGGGCGCTCGGGCGGGCTCGGCCTCGCCACCGACCCGGGCAGCAACGGCGACGGCCCGCAGCCGGCCGACTCGATCTCAGGAGGCGCCCGATGACCACCACCGCCGTGCGGAAGGACGGACCCGCCGCCGTCACACCGCCGCCGACCATCGGAGGCCACTTCCGCAACTACCTCAGTCGGGTACGCGGTGGCGACGTCGGCGCGCTGCCAGCCGTACTCGGCCTGATCGTGCTCTGCACCGTCTTCGCGATCATGCGGCCGTCGTCGTTCCTGTCGGCCGGCAACTTCGCCAACCTCTTCACCCAGGGCGCGGCGGTCACGCTGATCGCGATGGGCCTGGTCTTCGTGCTGCTGCTCGGCGAGATCGACCTCTCCGCCGGCTTCGCCAGCGGCGTCTGCGCGGCGGTGCTGGCCAATGTGGTCACAGTGCTCGGCTACCCCTGGTGGGTCGCCGTGCTCGCCGCTGTCGCCACCGGTGTGGTCATCGGCAGCACGCTCGGCATGCTCGTCGCGAAGATCGGCATTCCGTCCTTCGTGGTCACCCTCGCCGGCTTCCTCGCCTTCCAGGGCGTCGTGCTGCTGCTCGTCAAGGATGGCACCAACATCGCCGTCCGCGACGACGTGCTGGTCGCCATCGCCAACCGCAACCTCGGCCCCACCTTGGGCTGGGCGCTGACCGCCCTCGCGGTCATCGGCTACGCGGCGGTGCAACTGCTGCGCCACCGCACCCGGGTGGCCCGCGGCCTGATCACCGACCCGCTCGCGGTGGTGGCGCTGCGGATCGGCGGGCTCGCCGTCATCCTCGGCACCGCTGTGTACGTGCTCAACCTCGAGCGCAGCCGCAACGTCCTCATCGTCTCGCTCAAGGGTGTGCCGATCGTGGTGCCGATCATCGCGGTGCTGCTGATCATCTGGACCTTCGTGCTCCAACGCACCAGCTACGGCCGGCACATCTACGCCGTGGGCGGCAACCGCGAAGCGGCCCGCCGGGCCGGCATCGGAGTCGACCGGATCCGAATCTCCGTCTTCGTGATCTGCTCCTCGATGGCCGCCATCGGTGGCATCGTGGCGGCCAGCCGGGCCAACTCGGTCGACCCGAACACCGGGGGCAGTAACGTACTGCTCTACGCGGTCGGCGCGGCGGTGATCGGCGGCACCAGCCTCTTCGGTGGCAAGGGCCGCGTCCTCGACGCCGTACTCGGCGGCGCGGTGGTCGCGGTCATCGAAAACGGAATGGGCCTGATGGGGTACACCTCGGGAGTCAAGTACGTGGTCACCGGCGTCGTGCTGCTGCTCGCCGCCAGCGTCGACGCGCTCTCCCGCCGCCGCGCGGCAGCCACCGGCACCCGCTGACCGCGCGGGAGGTAGCACCAGCATGCGCCCAGGACCGAGCCAGGATGACGTCCGACGGCAGAACCTCGGGGCCCTGCTGCGACACGTGCACGTCCACGGGGCGACCACCCGTGCCGAACTGACCACCACGCTGGGCCTCAACCGCAGCACCATCGGCGCGCTCACCGCCGACCTGTCCGCGGTGGGGTTGGTCAGCGAAGGGGCACCGAAGGAAACCGGCCGAGCCGGACGACCGTCACTGGTCGTCCGGCCCGAGTCGGCCCGGGTCTACGCGTACGCGTACTCGGTGGAGGTGGACCGGCTGCGCGCCGCCCGGATCGGGCTGGGTGGCGCGGTCCTGGACCGCCGGGATCTGGACCGGCCGCGCGGGCTGCTGGCCGCGGAGGCCGCGCCACTGCTGGCCGGCGCGGTCAAGGAGATGCAGCAACTGGTGCCGGCGGACGCGATCTGCGTCGGTGCCGGCGTCGCGGTCTGCGGCATGGTCCGCCGGGACGACGGCCTGGTCCGGCTCGGCCCCACCACCGGTTGGGTGGACGAGCCGATCGGCGCGGCCCTCGCCGACGAGTTGGGCATCGACGTACCGGTCACAGTGGGCAACGTGGCCGACGTCGCCGCGTTCGCCGAGCACGCACGAGGTGTGGCGGCAGGCTGCGACAACGTCCTCTACCTGTACGGCGACGTGGGCGTGGGTGCCGGCATCATCGCCGGTGGGCGCCGGCTGACCGGGCACGGTGGCTACGGCGGCGAGGTCGGCCACATGAAGGTGGTCCGCGACGGCAAGCCCTGTGAGTGCGGCTCCCGGGGCTGTTGGGAGACCGAGATCGGCGAGCACGGCCTCCTGCGCGCCGCCGGACGCTCCGACGCCCGGGGCCGTGACGCGCTGCTGGAGGTCTTCGACGCGGCCGACCGCGGGGACGCCAGGGCCCAGACGGCGGTCCGCCAGGCCGGCGACTGGCTCGGCTTCGGGGTGGCCAACCTGGTGAACGTCTTCAACCCCGAGATGGTCATCTTCGGCGGGACAATGCGTGACCTCTACCTCGCGGCGGCGGCCCAGATCCGCAGCCGGCTCAACTCCAACGCGCTCGGCGCCTGCCTGGAGCACGTCCGGCTGCGCACGCCGAAACTGGGTACTGACGCGCCCCTGATCGGTGCCGCCGAGCTGGCCTTCGAACGGCTCCTCGCCGACCCCCTCGACGTGGGCTGATCCGCGTACGCTGTCCGGCGTGGATGTCGAGCTGCGCGCCTCCGACGACGACCGCAACCGGGTGGTCGCCGCGCTGCACCAGCACACCGCGGCGGGCCGGCTGACGCTCGACGAGTTCGCCGATCGGGCCGGTGCGGTGTGGACGGCGCGCACCCTCGGTGACCTGGCCGCGCTGACCCGCGATCTACCGGCCCTGCCCACCTCGGTCGTCGACGCCGGCCCGGTCGGGCGCGGGCGTCAGGAGTTGCTGATGGTCTTCGCCGCCGCGGCGCTCACCCTGCTGCTGCTCGGCGGCCTGCTCGCCGTCACCCGCTGATCCCTGTCGCTCCGCGATGAACTGATCGCGCGATCAGTCCGTACCAGTGGGCGGACGGGCAACCGGCAGGATACGGCTGCCCGGTCCAGACGCGTTCCGGTCCGGACCGAGGAGGCACCACAGACATGGCACCGCGCAGATCCGCCCACCGCCGACTGGGCACCCGGACCCACCGAGCGGCGATGCTGCTCATCGCGATCATCGCGGGGGTCGGTGTCCTGCCCGGCGTGGCCGTCGCCGCGCCCGCCGGTGGCCAGCAGCTCAACGCCGCCGACATGACACTGCTCAACGGAGTGCGGCTGGCCGGGCTGTGGGAGATGCCAGCCGGCCAGATGGCCGCCGAGAAGGGACAGTCGGCGAAGGTCCGGGAGATCGGCGCCGGCATCGCCAGCGAGCACCAGAAGCTCGACCAGCTCGTGGTCGACGCGGCCAACAAGTTGGGCGCGACGATCCCCAGCGAGCCGACCGCAGAGCAGAAGGGCTGGCTTGCCGAGATGCAGAAGGCGTCCGGCGCTCGGTTCGACCAGATCTTCGTCACCCGGCTCCGGGTCGCCCACGGCAAAATCTTCCCGGTGATCGGCGCGGTCCGCGCCAGCACCCGGGACGCCACCGTCCGCAAGCTCTGCGAGGACGCCAACGCGTTCGTCCAGCACCACATGCAGATGCTGGAGAGCACCGGCCTGGTCCGTTGGCCGGAGCTGCCGCCGGCCGCGCTGCCCGCCCCGGGTGAGGACGGGCTCCTGGCCGCTGCCTCCGCCAACTCCGGCCCGCAGGTCGGAGTCAGCAGCACGGTCGTCTGGCTGGTCTTCCTCGCCGCGCTGGGCACGGGTGGAATCGCCACCTACCGGATGTTGCGCCGCAGCTGACCGATCAGGCAGCGGCCTGGATGGTGGCTCGCGTCAGCGGTCTACCTGGGTGAAGTCCCAGGAGTGCGGGGCGCGGGCCACCAGCAGGGCTGGCGGGTCCGGCAGCGGGCGGGGGTTGCTGCGCCACTTGGAGATCACCACCACGCGGTGGTCGGTGGAGGAGAAGACCTCGCTGGAGACATGAAGCGGGTCGTGCTCCAACTCGGGCAGGGCGGTGTCGCACACCCAGGTGATCAGGTCGGCGACTCCGTACGCCTCGGCGCGTGCCTCCCACATCCGCACGATCATGTCCGCCGCTCCCGTCACACGCTGACCGTTGTCAACGGAAGTGCCGAGTCGGCTGGCAGGTCCAGTCGGCTCGGAGCGACCCCGGCGGCGACCAGGTGCGAACCGAGCGCGGCCACCATCGCGCCGTTGTCGGTGCACAGCTTCGGCCGGGGTACCCGGACCCGGATGCCGTACTTCTCGGCTCGCTGCTCGGCCATCGCCCGCAGCCGCGAGTTCGCCGCCACTCCCCCGCCGATGACCAGGGTATCGATGCCCTGCGCCCGGCAGGCGGCGAGCGCCTTGCTGGTCAGGACGTCACAGACCGCCTCCTGGAAGGACGCCGCCACGTCGGCCACCGGCACCGGCTCACCGGCACGCTGACGGGCCTCGACCCACCGGGCCACCGCCGTCTTCAGGCCCGAGAACGAGAAGTCGTACCGGTGGGCGGCGAGATCCTTCGCGGCGGTCAGACCGCGGGGGTAGGCGATCGAGGCGGCATCGCCGGCCCGGGCCTGCCGGTCGATGGGCGGACCGCCCGGGAACGGCAACCCGAGCAGCCGGGCGACCTTGTCGAACGCTTCCCCGGCCGCGTCGTCGATGGTGGCGCCCAGCGGGGTGACACCCCGGGCCAGGTCGTCCACGAGCAGGAGGGACGAATGGCCGCCGGACACCAGGAGCGCGATGGCGGGCTCGGGCAGTGGGCCGTGCTCAAGGGTGTCCACCGCGACGTGGGCGGCGAGGTGGTTGACGCCGTAGACGGGTTTCTCGGCGGCGACCGCGTACCCCTTGGCGGCAGCGACGCCGACCAGCAACGCACCGGCGAGCCCCGGCCCGGAGGTGACAGCGATCGCGTCGATGTCGGCCAGCGTGACGCCGGCCTCGGTCAGTGCCCGGTCCATGGTCGGCACGATGGCCTCCAGGTGTGCCCGGCTGGCCACCTCCGGCACCACACCCCCGAACCGGGCGTGTTCCTCGACGCTGGAGGCGAGCGCGTCGGCCAGCAGGGTGTGCCCCCGCACGATGCCGACACCGGTCTCGTCGCAGGAGGTCTCGATACCCAGGATCAGTGGTTCGTCAGCCATGGTCGTGTGGTCCGTCCCCGGTCGACTCGGCGTCGCGCCGCATGACCAGCGCGTCGGTGTTGCTCGGTTGGTAGTAGCCGCGCCGCACCCCGATCGGCTCGAAACCGTACGTCGCGTAGAGCCGCTGAGCTGCCGCGTTGTCCACGGCGACCTCCAGCAGGGTGCTGCGGGCGTCGCGCCGGACCGCCTCGGCGAGCAACTCCTCCAGCAGGGCACGGCCCACGCCGCGCCGCTGGGCGTCCCGGCGGACGGCGATGTTCTGCACCCACACCTCGTCCGGCGGAACGCCGGCGAGCCCGGCGTAGCCGAGCACCGACCCGTCCGCGTCGACGGCGATCCGGTAGTGGTGCCCGTTGGCGAGCTCGCTCCAGAACATGGCGGGCGACCACTTCTCAGCGCCGAAGAGGTCCGCCTCGATCGGCAGCACGTCGTCGATGTGCCACCAGCGGAACGGTTCGAGCCGCACCGCCGTCATGGCAGGACCGGTTTGCGGCCGGTCGCCGCCACCGCGTCGGGGCGGCGCAGGTAGAGCGGGGTGAGCCGCTCACTGGACGCGCCCGCCCGGACCCGCTCGGCGGCGAGCAACGCCAGCACTGTCGCGTCCGGGTAGCGCGGCTCGACCCGAACGGGCAGGTCCAGGACCTCGGCGTACCGGTGTGCCCCGTCACCGACCGCGATCGTCGCGCCCAGTTCGCGGGCGCGCGCGGCGGCGACCGCCGGCGCGGACACCTCGGGCCCGACGATCCGCTGGCCGGCACCGTCGTAGACGGCCCAGTAGAGCTCCTTGCGCCGGGCGTCGGTGGCGGCCAGGACCGGCGCGCCGGACGCCGCCGGGTAACCGATGGCGTCCAGCGAACAGACGCCGTACGTGGGGATGCCGAGCACCTGACCCATCGTCGCGGCGGTGACCAGGCCGACCCGTAGCCCGGTGAACGGACCCGGGCCGAGCCCGGCGACGATGGCGGCCAGGTCACGCGGGCGCGCGTCAGCGTCGGCGAGGACCGCATCCACCTGGGGCGCGAGCAGCTCACCGTGCGCGCGGGCGTCGACGGTGCACCGGTGCGCACGCGACGCCACGCCGTCTGCCGAGACCTCCACCAGCGCGGCGGTGACCGCGGGGGTCGAGCTGTCCACCACGAGTACGAGCACGGTAAGCCAGCCTAGCCGCCCCGCCCACGCGCCCCGGTCACGCCCCGCCACCGCCGCTCCGAATGAGCGGTGGAGCCACGTTCCCGAATGAGCGTGATGTCTGTGGGTCATCGTGATGACTCACAGACATCACGCTCATTGAAGTAAGGCGACCCGCCATCCGCCGATCTGCCGCAACGGGATCGCGGACGTCTCGCCCTTGGTCCACCATGCCGGGATGTCATCCACTCGCCTTGTCACCCTTCTCGGCGCTGCCGTACGGCAGCAACGACATCTGCGCGACCTGAGTCAGCGTCAGTTGGCCGCGCTGGCCGAGGTCGACCAGGCAGCGGTGGCCCGCTTCGAACGCGGTGAGCGGGCGCCTACCATCGCCGTACTGGAGCGGTTGCTTGCCGCGATGGATGTGCAGTTGGTCGTCGGGGTCGAGCCGTTGGACGCGCACCTCGACGCCCGGATCGACGACCTGGCCGCCCGGCCGATCGCCGAACGGATCGACGGGCTGGGGTTGGATCGGCTGCTGGATCGGCTCACCGACTTTCCGCAGGCGATCACCGGGAGCACTGCGGCGCTGTTGCAGGGCGCGCCGGTGCCGGTCGACGCGCTGGAGATCGCCCTGCGCTGGCAGGACTCCAAACCGTTCACCCGCTGGCTGGAGACGAACTACGGGCAGCGGTGGAACGCCCGCTGGGGTGAGTTCGGCGGGGTGTGGTTGGAGCCAGAAGAGCCGGGCGAACACCTGTGGTCGACACGGTACGGGGAGATCAGGGCCACCATGTGCGACGAGCTGCCCGAGACGATCGAGGTGCGCCACGGTGGGCGGAGTTACCAGGTGGTGCCGCTGGTCGAGCTGGAACTGAGCGAGCCACGCGCCGCCGAGTTGCTGCGCCGCTACCGGGACCGGCAGCTGGCCAGCGACGGCTGAGCCAGTGCCGGTCCAAACCAGCAGCAGGACGTCGACGAGCGGCTCAGCCGGCGGTGCGCTCCCAATCGACTGTGGGCAGGCCGGCGTCGGCGAGTGCCTTGTTGGCCGCGCTGAACGGGCGGCTACCGAGGAAGCCGCGCGGGTTCATCGGGCTGGGGTGACCGGCCTCCAGCACCACGTGCTGCGGGTTGGTGACCAGCGCGGCCTTCTTGCGGGCGTAGCCACCCCAGAGCAGGAAGACCACCCGCTCCGGTGCCGCGTCCAGTGCCCGGATGGTCGCGTCGGTGAACTCTTCCCAGCCGGCGTTGGCGTGCGACCCCGGGGTGGCCTGCCGGACGGTCAGCACCGCGTTGAGCAGCAGCACCCCCTGGGCGGCCCACCCGTTCAGGTTGCCGCTGCGCGGCTTGGGGACGCCCACGTCCTCGCCCAGCTCCTTGAAGACGTTGCGCAACGACGGCGGCACCGTCACACCGTCGCGGACGCTGAAGCTCAAGCCGTGTGCCTGCCCGGCCCGGTGGTAGGGATCCTGCCCGAGGATGAGCACCCGGGTGCCCTGCGGCGGGCAGAGCCGGTATGCCGAGAACAGATCCTCCACCGGCGGGAAGACCGTCTGCGTCGCGTACTCCCGGGCGACGAACTCGCCCAGCGCTGCGGTGCGTGCCGGATCGAGGTGCGGGGTGAGCGCTGTGCGCCACTGCTCCGGCAGCAGGGCCAGCAGATCCAGGGCGGGGGCGTCGTCGGGCATCGGGAACCTCTCACAGCGCGGGTCGGACCCCCGCACTCTAGGCATCGGGTACGACAGCCGCCGACCTAGCCCAGGTCGGCGAGCCGCCGGGCCCAGTCACCGCCGATCGGGTCCAGCTCGACGATGCGGGTGTCGTCGTCGCGGCGGTCGATGCGAACCCGCAGGTGCGCGTCCACCAACTGCTCCACCAGGCCCTCGCCCCACTCCACCACTGTCACCGAGTCGTCCACCGACGCGTCGAGGTCCAGGTCGTCGATCTCGGCGCGTGGGTCGGTGGCGTCACCCAACCGGTACGCGTCGGCGTGCACCAGCGCCACCCGGCCGCCCCGACCCGGATCGGGGCGGTGCACCCGGGCGATCACGAAGGTCGGCGAGGTGATGTCCCCGAGAACACCGAGCCCGGCGCCGATGCCCTGGGTGAGTGCGGTCTTGCCGGCGCCCAACGGGCCGGTCAACAGCACCAGGTCGCCGGCACGCAGCAGCCCGGCCAGCCGCCGGCCGAAGTCCCGAGTGTCCTCGACGGTCGGCAGCTTGACGACGTGACTCACCGTTCCTCCACGCTCTGCAGTGACTCCAGGAACCGCGCCAGGGCGGCGTTGACCTCGTCCGCGTGCTCCAACATCACCACGTGACCGCTGTCCTTGATCTTCACGAACTCGGCGTGCGGCAACCGGCGGACGATCTCCTCGGAGTGGGTCACCGGCGTGATCATGTCCTTGTCGCCGACCACCACCAGCACCGGAGCTGCCGCCAGCGCCGCCAGCGCCGGGAAGCGCGAGTGGGTGGCCAGGGTCCGCAGGTAGCGGGTCACCGTGTCGGCCGACGTCCGGGAGTTCATCGTCTCCACGTAGGACACCAGCGACGGGCTGGGCTTGCGGGTGCCGAAGCCGTACTTGCGGGTCAGTAACCAGGCCACGTTCGACGTCGACTTGCGGGCCTTGTCGATCACCGGCCCGCCGTACCGGGTGGCGTTGCTGACCATGTAGAGCACCGGGCCACCGACCCGGCCGAGCAGCGCGGGCGCGACCAGCTTGGTCTCCGCGACGAGCCCGCCCGACGTGGCCATCAGAACGGTGCCCACCACCCGGTCACCGAACAGTTCCGGGAACAACTCGGCGAAAGCCATGATCGTCATGCCACCCATCGAGTGGCCGACCAGCACCAACGGCCCGTCCGGGGCGGTCCGGTCGATCACCTGGCGCAGTGTCCGGCCGAGCACCGCGAGGTCGTACTCCCCGGTCTCCAGGCGGCCGGACCGGCCGTGACCGGGCTGGTCGTACGCCACGATCCGGTAGTCACCGCGGGCGGCGAGCATCTGGCGCTGGAAGTGGAACGTCCCCATGTCCAGGCAGAAGCCGTGCACCAGCACCACTGTCGGTCGCCCCGGCACCGGCCGGGTCGGCTCGACCACCTCGACGTGGATGTCGGTGCCGTCCGGCAGCTCCAGGCGGAACGCCTCGTCGTACCGCTGCTTGTCGAATGTCTCGTGCGCGTAGCGGTCGGCCGGGTCGGCCTTGAGCCGGCGGACCAGGGTCCGCTCGGTAGCGACGCCAGCCGCCAGACCTGCCGCGGCCACCCCCACCGCCGCGCCGACGATCCCGGCTACCCGGCCCGCGGCCGTCCGCGGACGCGGAATCCGATAGCTCATGGTTTCTCGCCGTCGTAGACCCGGGGCACCCGCGTGCCGCCGAACCGGGTGACGATCTCGTAGTTGATCGTGCCGACCGCCTCGGCCCAGTCGTCCGCTGTCGGCTCGCCGTCGACGCCGCTGCCGAAGAGCGTCGCCACGTCGCCGTCGGCCACCGGGTCGTCGCCGCAGTCGAGCACGAACTGGTCCATGCAGACCCGCCCCGAGATCGTCCGGCGTACGCCGCCGAGCTGCACCGGGCCGGTGTTGGACGCGTGCCGGGGGACCCCGTCGGCGTACCCGAGCGGCACCACGGCCAGGTTCGCGTCGGCGTCGGTGGTGTAGGCGTGTCCGTAGGAGATACCGGTGCCGGCGGGCACCCGCTTGGTGAGCATCACCCGGGCGCGGGCGGTCATCGCCGGCCGCAACCCGTACGTCTCGCCGGCCACCGGGGAGAGCCCGTAGATGGCCAGGCCCGGGCGGACCAGGTCGAAGTGGGTGTCCGGGCGGGTGAGGGTGGCGGCCGAGTTGGCGAGGTGCCGCCAGCGCGGTCGCAGCCCGGCCCGCTCGACCATGGCCAGCCCCTCATGGAAGACGGCCAGTTGACGGTCGGTGGTGGGGTGGCCGGGCGAGTCCGCGTACACGAAGTGGCTCCACACGCCGACCACCTCGACCAGGCCGTCGGCCTGCGCCTTCGCGGCGGCGTCCAGCAGCGCGGGCCAGTCGGCGACCGTCGCGCCGCCCCGGGACAGCCCCGTATCGATCTTGAGGTGCAGGCGGGCGGGGCGCCCGGCGAGGCGACTCGCCTCGATCATCTCGTCCAGTTGCGCCAGGCTGGCCGCGCCCAGGTCCACCCCGGCGGTGACCCCCTCGTGCAGCGGCAACCCGGGGGCGAGCAGCCAGGCCAGCACCGGCACTGTCACCCCGGCCCGCCGCAGGGTGAGCGCCTCGTCGAGGGTGCAGACACCGAGCCAGTCAGCGCCGGCGTCGAGCGCCGCGCGGGCGGCCGGAAGCATGCCGTGGCCGTACCCGTCGGCCTTCACCACTGCCATCAACTCGGCGGTGGTGCCGGAGCGGAGCCTGCTCACGTTCTCGCGGATGGCGTCAAGATCGACGCGTACCTCGGCCTGCCACATGTGCCCAGCCTACTTTCCGCCGTGATCACCGCGGGCGGCGACGCACGTCCCGACGCGGCGATCCGGTCACCGCACCCGGAACCGCCCCGTTCAGCCCAGCCGGGCCAGCACCGGACGCAGCGCGGTCGCCACGTCGGGCGCGGTCACCGGCCCACCCCGGGCCGCCTCCCGCCCGGCGAGCCCATGCAGGTACGCGGCCGAGGCGGCGGCCCGATCGGCGGGTACCCCGGCTGCCAGCAGCGAGCCGAGCAGCCCGGCCAACACGTCGCCGGTGCCGCCGGTGGCCAGCGCCGGGGTGCCGGTCGGGTTGACGTACGCCCGACCGTCCGGCGTGCCGATCACCGTGCGGTCGCCCTTGAGCAGCACCACAGCGTTCATCCAGGCGGCCAGCCGCAGCGCGGCGCCGACCCGGTCGGCGCCCGGCTCCTCCCCGCAGAGACGGGTGAACTCCCGGTCGTGCGGGGTGACCACGATGGGCGCGTCCCGGCCCCGCAGCCGGTCGGCGAGCGAGCCGTCCACCAGCAGGGTCAGGGCGTCGGCGTCGAGCACCACCGGCACCGGGGCGGCCAGCACGGCGCGCAGCTCGGCCGCCGCGTCGGCGCCGGTGCCCAGCCCGGAGCCGCAGACCCAGGCCTGCACCCGGCCCGCGTCGGCGACCCGCCCACTGGCGATCACCGACGGGTGCTGGTGCAGCACCTCGGCGCGGGCGCTGCCGGCGTAGCGGACCAGGCCGGTCGGCCCGGCCAGTGCGCCGCCCACGGAGAGCACCGCCGCACCGGGGTAGGTCGCCGACCCGGTCGCCACCCCCACCACGCCCCGGGTGTACTTCTCCGACGCCGGCCCCAGCTGGGGCCACCAGTCGACGAGGTCGGACCACTCGGTGACCCGCATCGCCGGGGTGCCGCGCAGCCACTGCCGCAGCCCGATGTCGACCAGCTCGACCTGCCCGGCCAGCGCGGCGGCCGGCCCGACCACCAGGGCGGGCTTCAGCGCGCCGAAGGCCACCGTCACGTCGGCGCGGACCGCGGTGGGCCGACCGGACGCGGACAGCGGCACGTGACCGGTGTCGACCGCGACCCCGCTGGGCACGTCGACCGCCAGCACCGTGGCCCGTTCCCCGTCGCGTCCACGCAGCTCGCCGAGGCGCTGGACCACCTCGTCCGCGTTCGCCCGTAGCCCGCCGGTGCCACCGATGCCGACGATGCCGTCGAGGACAAGGTCGACCGGGCCGGTCGGATCCTGGACCAGCCGGCCGCCAGCGGCTCGCAGCGCGGACAGACCGCCGGCGTGCGCCCGCCCGGGGGTGAGCAGCAGGGCGGACACCTGGACACCTCGACGGGCCAACCGCTCCCCTGCGTACAGCGCGTCGCCGCCGTTGTCACCGGAGCCGACCAGCAGCAGCACCCGGCCTCCGTAGACCCCGCCCCGCTCGGCGAGCAGGAGCGCGGCCCGGCGGGCCAGGCCGGCCGCGGCCCGCTGCATCAGCGTCCCCTCCGGCAGCGTGCCCATCAACCCCGCTTCGGCCGCCCGTACGTCGGCCACCCGCCACACCGATCTCATGCCACCGTGTCCCATTCCGTTAGCGGGCGGACCTGACCGGCCCTCCCGGCCGACGTCATCGTTCCGCGACCACCATCGCCGACGCGATCCCGCCGTCGTGCGACAACGAGAGATGCCAGTGGTTGACCCCGCGTGCGTCGGCCACCGCCGCGACAGTGCCGGAGACGGCCAGCCAGGGGCGGCCGTCCGGGTCGGGCACGATCTCGCAGTCGTGCCAGCTGAGCCCGGCCGGGGCGCCGAGCGCCTTGGCCACCGCCTCCTTGGCGGCGAACCGGGCGGCGAGCGACTCGGGCGAGCGCGGGCTGCCGGAGCGGGTGTGCCGCTCGGCCTCGGTGAAGAGCCGGTCGGCGAGCAGCGGCGTCCGTGCCAGGGCCCGGGCGAACCGGTCGACCAGGACGACGTCGATGCCGACAGCGACGATCACCACACCACCCTACCGGCGGTCGAGGCCGCAGATTAACCGTCGGGCTCGCGCTGGGCAACGCCTGTGGACACCCCGGGGTACGCCTCGACGTCGGCTGTCCACAGGGCACCGCGCGGCCTCCGGTACGTGCCTAGCGTCAGCGCGTCGATGCCGATCGTCCACGGGGGTGTGGTCATGACCGACGAGCCGTTCGCCGTCCAACCGGAGGAGTTGCGGGCTGTCGCCGTCCTGCTCGACGACGAGGCGCGCCGGTTGGCGTTGGGCCTCGCGGGGCTGCCCGGGCTGGTGGTGGCGGCGCCCGAGTGGCGAGCCGGCGCGGCGCTGGCCGGGTTGGAGGCGGCCGGGCACGCCTGGTTCTGCCGGCTGGGTGCCCGGGTCGCGGCGACCTCCGGCGGGGTCCGGGCGGCGGCCGAGGCGTACGAGACGGTGGACGACCGGGCCGCCGGCCGGTTCGCCTCCCTACCCCGGTGAGCAGTGTCGGTTACCGACAGCTGTGGGCTGTCGATCCGGGCGGGTGGCGGGCCGCCGGGGCGGCGTGGGCGGGGTTGGCCGGGCCACTCGATCGGCACCTCGGCGAGCTGCGCACGGCCACCGGGCGGTTGCGGGGCGGTTGGTCGGGTGCGGCAGCCACGGCGGCGGGCACTCGACTCGGCGGTCTGCGTGACGAGCTGGCCTCGATCGCACCCGCGCTGATCGAGGTCGACCAGGTGCTGGCCGAGTTGGCCGGTGGGCTGGCGGTGGCGAAGGCACGGCTCTCCCAGGCGGTCGCCCAGGCCGAGGCGGCCGGCCTGCTGGTGGACCGTTCGGGTGGGGTGCGGGTCGATCCCGCCCGGTTTCGGCCCACCGAGCGGGCCGGGGTGGCAGCGGCTGGGGTGGCCGCGGCCCTGCGGGCCGCGCTCGACGGGGCAGCCGCCGCAGACCGGGTCGCCGCCGACCGGTTGGATGACCTGGCGAGGGCCGCCGGCACCGGTTGGGCGTCCCCGCCCCCGCCGGGCCGACCGGCCCTCGGTGCCGCACCCGCGCTGGTCAGCGCCTGGTGGTCCGGGTTGACCCCGGCGCAGCGACGGTGGCTGATCGGGCGCGAGCCGGCACTGGTCGGCCGGTTGGACGGGCTACCGGTTGCCGTCCGCGACCGGGCCAACCGGTTACGGCTCGACGCCTGGCGTGCGGAGCTGCTGGCCGAGCGGCGACGGCTGCTGTCCCAGGTGTCGCCAGGGCCGCTCGCGTTGATCCGGTTGCGCGGGGTGGCCGGACGGCTGGCCGGCCTGGACGCGCTGGTCGAGCGACTGACGGCCGGCGAGGCGCCGCGGGCGTACCTGCTCGGGTTGGATCCGGCGGGTGAGGGCCGGGCGGTGGTGGCGCTCGGCGACCCGGACCACGCCGACCGGGTGCTGACCTACGTGCCGGGGATGACCGCCGGCCTGGACGACGCCTCCGGCGAGCTGGGCAGGGCGGCCCGGGTGCTGGAGCGGTGTGCCGCGCTCGCCCCGGATGAGCGCAGCGCGGCGGTGCTCTGGTTGGACTACGACGCTCCGGATCTGCTGACCGAGGCCGCCTCGGCGGGTCAGGCCCGGGACGCCGGCCCGGCGTTGCACCGCTTCCAGGAGGGGCTGCGCGTCAGCCACGACGGGCCGCCGGCCCGGCAGACGGTGCTCGGGCACAGCTACGGGTCGCTGGTGGTGGGTGTGGCCGCCCGGGAGCACGGCCTGGCCGCCGACGCGTTGGTCTTCGTCGGCTCCCCCGGTGTCGGCGCGTCGCACGCCACCGAGTTGGGTGTGCCACCCGGGGAGGTCTGGGCGAGCAGCGCCCCCGACGACGTGATCCGGGCGGCCCGGTCACCGGAGGAGCTGGGCCGACAGGCCCTGCTGCGTACGGCTCCGCTGGCCGCCGTGCTGGGCTGGCCGGGCCAGACCGGGCACGAACTGTGGTTTGGGCACGACCCGTCGGATCCCGGGTTCGGCGGTCGGGTCTTCGGCAGTGGGCGAGGCGGGCACACCGGTTACTGGGACCCGGGCAATCCTGCGCTGGACGGGATGGCCCGGGTCGTGTTGGGCCGCTGAGGCTTACTCGACGGTGACCGACTTGGCCAGGTTGCGGGGCTGGTCCACGTCGTGCCCCCGAGCGGCGGCGATCTCGGCGGCGAGCACCTGCAACGGCACAGTGGTGACGAGCGGGGCAAGCAGGGTGGGCGTACGCGGCACGTAGATCAGGTGGTCGGCGTACCGGACGACCGCCTCGTCGCCCTCCTCAGCGATCACGATGGTCCGCGCGCCACGAGCCCGGACCTCCTGGATGTTGGAGACGACCTTGTCGTGCAGCATGCCCCGGCCCACCGGCGAGGGCACCACGCAGATGACCGGGGTGCCCTTGTCGATCAGGGCGATCGGGCCGTGCTTCAGCTCACCGGCGGCGAAGCCCTCGGCGTGCATGTACGCCAACTCCTTGAGCTTCAGCGCGCCCTCCAGGGCCACCGGGTAGCCGACGTGCCGGCCGATGAACAGCACTGTCGGCTCGGACTTCAGCTCCCGGGCCAGCTCGCGGACGGGCTCGATCCGGTCGAGCAGCTCACGCAGCTTGCCGGGAATCTCCTGCAACTGCGCGACCACCGCGCCCACCTCGTCGGCGAACTTGATTCCGCGCACCTGGGCCAGGTGCAGGCCGATCAGGTAGCAGGCGACGACCTGGGTGAGGAACGCCTTGGTGGAGGCGACGGCGATCTCCGGCCCGCCGTGGGTGTAGAGCACGGCGTCGGACTCGCGGGGGATGGTCGAGCCGTTGGTGTTGCAGATCGCCAGCACCCGGGCCTTCTGCTCCTTGGCGTGGCGCAGCGCCATCAGGGTGTCCATCGTCTCGCCGGACTGCGAGATGACCACGATCAGCGTGGACCGGTCGAGCACCGGGTCGCGGTAGCGGAACTCGCTGGCCAGCTCCACCTCGCACGGGATCCGGGTCCAGTGCTCGATGGCGTACTTGGCGACCATGCCGGCGTGGTACGCCGTGCCGCAGGCCACGATGAAGATCTTGTCGACGTCGCGCAGGTCCTGGTCGCTGAGGCGGACCTCGTCGAGGGCGATCTCGCCGCTCTCGGTGAGCCGGCCCAGCAGCGTGTCGGCGATGGCCTGCGGCTGCTCCTCGATCTCCTTGAGCATGAACCAGTCGTAGCCGCCCTTCTCCGCGGCCGAGGAGTCCCAGTCGATGTGGAAGTCCTTGCCGGCGGCGGGCTGGCCCTCGAAGTCGGTGATCTCGATGCTGTCACCGGTGATCAGCACGATCTGGTCCTGGCCCAGCTCGACCGCTTCCCGGGTGTGCTCGATGAACGCGGCCACGTCGCTGGCCAGGTAGTTTTCCCCGTCGCCCCGGCCGACCACCAGCGGCGAGTTGCGCCGGGCGCCGACGACCGCGCCGGGCACTGCGGCGTCCACCGCGAGCAGGGTGAACGCGCCTTCCAGTCGCTGGCAGACCACGCGCATGCCGGCGGCGAGCAGTTGCGGGCTGTCCGGCTGGCCGGCGGCGCGCAGGTCGGCCAGCGCGGCGGCGAGCAGGTGCGCGGCGCACTCGGTGTCGGTGTCGCTGGTGAACTGGACGCCGTCGGCCTCCAGCTCGGCGCGGAGCTTGGCGAAGTTCTCGATGATGCCGTTGTGGATCACCGCGACCCGTCCGTCGGGGGCGACGTGTGGGTGGGCGTTGCGGTCGGTCGGGCCGCCGTGGGTGGCCCACCGGGTGTGCCCGATGCCTGTGGTGCCGTCACCGATGCCGATCGGGCTGGCCGCGCAGGAGGTCGGGTCGTCGGCGGCCCGCTCGGACAGCACCTTCTCCAGGTTGGCCAGCTTGCCGGCCTTCTTCTCGGTCAGCAGCTTGTCGTCACAGACGATCGCGACGCCTGCCGAGTCGTAGCCACGGTATTCCAGTCGCCGCAGCCCGTCGAGGACGATGCCGAGTGCGGGGCGCGCGCCCGCGTATCCCACGATTCCACACATGGTCCGCAGCCTAACCCAGTTTCACTCATGTTGGTTGCTCGAAAGTCGGGTTATCAATCACGGAATCTGAGCGATCAGTGCCTGCGCGGCCGCAACGGGACGAGCGTCACAGGCAGCTCGCGCCCCGCTCCGGAGGGCGGGGTTGCGACACGCCTTCGGGTGCGACAGTCTCTCGGCGGGTTTGGCGCTCCCGTCCACGGCCCGTCCGTCCCATACCCACTCCCGCCCGGAGCAGCCATGTCCGACGCGCCGTCGCCCGACCCAACGCCCTCATCCGCTCCGGCCCCGGCCTCCCCCGCACCCCCGCCGGATCCGACGGCGCCACGGTCCTCGGCTCCGTTTCCGGCCCCCGACCCGCTGGCTCCGGGCCAGCCTTGGGCACCGCAGGCCCCCTGGGCGCCCGCCCCACCGGCCGCGCCGTGGACGCCGTCTCCGCCCGCCACCCAGTGGACGCCACAACCGTCCGCGACGCCGTGGACGCCCGACCCACAGACGCCCCCGTGGACGTCCGACGCCTCAGGCCCGCCGTCGGCCGGATCGCCACCCCCAGCGGGGTGGCCCATGCCCGGCGGGCAGCCCTCGGCCGCTGGCTGGCCGCCGCCCGGCACCGACTGGCCGCCGCCCGGCTATCCGCCGCCGTACGCCTACCCCGGGTATCCGCAGGTCCCCGGCAAGCCGGCCACGAGCAGCGGGCGGATCGTCGGGATCGTCGTCGCGGCCGTCGTGGCACTCGTCCTACTCGTGTGTGGCTGCCTCTGCGTGGGTGGCCTGTGGCTCGGCTCGACCAACCCGGACCCGATCGCCGAGCAGCCGTGGGTCGTCCCCGACGACGCCGGTTGGACGGAGCCCACCAGCGCACCACCATTCGCACCAACGGCAAGACCAGGGTGATGGTGGAGGCCAGATGGGCCGACGATGAGGGTGCGAGACCACTCGACTGCACAGTCACTGTCACCGGCGCCGGCAAGCCGGTCGTCGACAAGACCCGGGGGTACTGGCCGACCAGTTGCGCGCCCGAGTGAGGCTGGGGTCCGAGCCGGGTATGGCCGTAGGCTGGCGCAGGTGACGACGAGCACCGATGTCGACCTGCTGGTGGCCCGGATGCGGCCGTTCGGCACGACGATCTTCGCCGAGATGTCCGCCCTCGCCGTACGCACCGGCGCGGTCAACCTCGGCCAGGGCTTCCCCGACACCGACGGTCCGCCGGAGATGCTGGCCGCCGCCGCCGAGGCGCTGCGCAACGGGCAGAACCAGTACCCGCCCGGCCCGGGGATCCCCGCCCTGCGCGCGGCCGTCGCGGCGCATCAGCGGCGGTTCTACGACCTGGGGTACGACCCGGACAGCGAGATCGTGATCACGGCGGGCGCGACCGAGGCGGTCGCGGCGAGCATCCTCGCGCTCTGCGAACCGGGCGACGAGGTGGTCTGCTTCGAGCCGTACTACGACTCGTACGCCGCCTCGATCGCGCTGGCCGGCGCGGTCCGCCGGCCGGTGACGCTGCGCCCCACGGCCGACGGCCGGTACGCCTTCGACCCGGCGGCGCTGCGTGCGGCGTTCGGGCCGCGCACCCGGCTGGTGCTGCTGAACTCGCCGCACAATCCGACCGGCAAGGTCTTCACCCCGGCGGAGTTGGCGCAGGTCGCCGAGTTGTGCCAGGAGTTCGGCGCGTACGCGGTCACCGACGAGGTGTACGAGCACCTGGTCTTCACCGACGCGGCGAGCAGGCACGTGCCGCTGGCCAGCCTGCCCGGGATGCGGGAGCGGACGCTGCGCATCTCGTCGGCCGGCAAGACGTTCTCCTGCACGGGGTGGAAGGTCGGCTGGGCGAGCGGCCCGGCGGCGCTGGTCTCGGCGGTGCTCCGGGTGAAGCAGTTCCTCACCTATGTCAACGCCGCGCCGCTGCAACCGGCGGTGGCCGTGGCGCTGGCCCTGCCGGATGACTACTACACCGGTTTCCGGGACGGTCTCCAGCAGCGGCGTGACCAGCTCGTGGGTGGTCTGACCGACGCCGGGTTCGAGGTGCTCGACTCGGAGGGGACGTACTTCGTCACCGCCGACATCACCGCCCTCGGCGGCCGGGACGGGGTGGAGTTCTGCCGTTCGTTGCCAGAGCGCTGCGGTGTGGTGGCGGTGCCCACCCAGGTCTTCTACGACGACGTCGACGCGGGCCGGCGGCTGGTCAGGTTCGCCTTCTGCAAGCGCCCGGAGGTGCTGACCGAGGCGGTCAGCCGGCTGCACGCTCTGGGCTCGAGCCGCTGACGTGCCCGGAGCCGGCCGATCCCGGGTCGGTCGCCGACTGATCCGCTGTCGAAGCCGCGAGTCGGGTGAGCAGTTGGCCCTCGTCACCGAGCAGCACCGCCTCGGCGTCGTCAACGAACGACAGGTCCGCGGTCACGTGCCGGCTGGCCGCGGTGAGCAGCAACCCGACCACCTGATCCTCGGCGGCCCTCCGTAGGCCGTCCAGATTGCGCAGCTCGCGCAGCAGGTGCCCACGCTGGTTGCTCAGGACGGCGCGAACCGTGGTCGCGGAGCCGGACCGGGCGGCGGCGGTGACCTTGAGGAAGAAGTCGTCCCGGAATCCGCCGCTGCGCGGGCTCGGCTCGGCCAGCCACCGCGCCAACTCCGAGCGGCCGGCCGGGGTGATCTGGTAGACCACCCGGTCCGGCTTGATCGGCTGCGGCTGCCGTTCGGCGACGACCAGCTCGTCCCGGGAGAGCCGGTCCAGGATCTGGTAGAGGTGGCCGATGTTCAGCGGCCCCCACTGCGGGCCGACGGCGGCCTCGAACGCGCCCTTGAGCTGGTAGCCGTGGCTGGGGCCACCAGCGAGCAGGGCGAGGACAGCGTGCTGGATCGCCATGTCACCTCCGGTACGGGTCTTGCATTGTCACAATGTATCGCGCAGAGTGGGGACAGCACACGGGGAGGCGCGATGCTCGGCTTCATCTGGAGACAGCTGCGCGGCCGTGCGGGACGGTCGGTGGCGCTACTGGTCGGCGTGCTGGTGGCTACCACCGGCTTCGTGGTCCTGACCGGCGCCACCACCACCTCCCACCTGGACGTCACCGGCACTGTCGAGCGCAACACCCAGGTCGCCTACGAGATCCTGGTCCGTCCGAAGGGGACCCGCACCCCGCTGGAGGACGAGCGCCGGCTGGTCCGCCCCAACTATCTCTCCGGGCTGTTCGGCGGCATCACCACACAGCAGTACGAGCAGCTGACCGCCGTCCCCGGCATCGAGGTGGCGGCCCCGATCGCGATGCTCGGCTATTCCACCACGCTGCTGCCGACTCCGATCGACCTCACCGAGGCCGTCGACCGCTCGCTGGACCAGCAGGTCATCCGGGTCGACCCGACCTTCCACGCCGAACGCGGTCTCTCCAGCGCACCGGGCAAACCCCGGTACGTGTACGTGACCACGAAGCCGTTGATCTACCCCCGGATCGACAGGGGAATCGACGGTGACGCCGTGCCGTACTCCGATGGGCGGTCCTACTCCTGGTCGGACACCTGCGGGCCGACGCCCCGCGAGGTGCAGCCGGACGGGCGCAGCCTTCCCATCTGCGATCCGGGATACGCGTTGCTCGGCAACCCGGGCACCTACTCCGAGCGCGAGGATTGGTCCCTGCACGCCGTCCAACTGCTGCCCGACGGTCGGTTCCAAGCCGACTCCTACATCCTCGCGACCGACCGGGACGGCTCCGCTACACCCAAGGACCGGCTGGTGATGGCGTACGACCTGACCGTGCCGTTCCTCCTGGCCGCTGTGGACCCGGCGGCCGAGGACCAACTCGTCGGACTCGACGACGCAGTCGTCACCGGTCGAGCCGTCCGCACCGACGACACTGTCGCCGTCAACCGCCGGGGCACAGCGGACAACCACGAGGTCCCGGTCCTCGTCACCAACCGACCCTTCATCGACGAGTCGCTGGCGGCCAGGTTCACCCGGCTCCCGATCAGCCCCGCCGGGGTGGAGGCGATCGACCTGGAAGAGACGTTGAGCCGCCCTGGAGGGACTCCCGCCGGGTCCGGTCGGTACGACCTCAGCGCCGGGCACCAGGCGATGCTCACCGAGGAGCTTTCCCTGGCCGGCTGCTGCCACGGTCAACTTCAGACGGTCGTGCAGTCGGCCGAGGTGCAGTACGACCCGCTACCCGACGGCAGCCTGCGGGCCCGCCAGCAACCGCCCGGCGACCCCGAGGTGTACGGCAAGAAGGAGGCGTTCAACCCGCTGCCCCGACCCTGGCTTGCCGACGACACCGGTTCCCGATCGATACGGGCGCTGCCGCTACCCGTGGGCGCGAACAGCGCCAATCGTTTCTGGCGGGCCGTCGGTGTCTTCGACCCGGGCCGGCTGACCGGGTTCAGTGACCTCGGCCAACTGCCGCTGGAGACCTACCAGGCGCCGACGGCACAGGGTGCCGACGACCGCAGCCGGGCGACGCTGGGTGGTCAACCGCTGGCGCCCAGCGGCAACCCTGCCGGCTATCTGTCCGCGCCGCCGCTGCTCCTCACCAACCTCGGCAGCGTGCCGAAGATCCTGGAGGGTGGCGGTGGGCCACAGGCCAAGGCCCCGATCAGCGCGATCCGGGTACGGGTGGCCGACGTGGGCGGCTACAGCGAGCGATCGGCCGAGCGGGTCCGACTGGTCGCCGAGCAGATCGCGGCACGCACCGGGCTGGACGTCGACATCACACTCGGCTCGTCGGGCGCGCCGCAGACGGTGGAGCTTCCCGCCGGCTCGTTCGGCCGGCCGATGCTGCGGCTGACCGAGAACTGGTCGGCACTCGGCGTGGCCTCGATCATCACTCAGGCGGTGGACCGTAAGAGCATTGTGCTCTTCGTGCTGGTCCTGGTGGTGTGCGTGCTCTTCCTCGGCAACGCGGTCAGCGCCGCCGTCCGGGACCGGCGCTCCGAGCTGGCGGTTCTCTCCTGTCTCGGTTGGCCGGTCCGCCGCATCGCGGCGCTGATCCTGGGCGAGGTGGCCCTGCTGGGGCTCATCGCCGGTCTGCTCTCGCTGACCCTCGCGATCCCGCTCGGAATCGCGCTCGGCATCGACGTCGACTGGCGGCGGTCGGCCCTTGCCGTACCCATCGCCCTGCTGCTCGCGGTGGCCGCCGGCCTGGTGCCGGCGCTGCGGGCCGCGCGCACCCACCCGGCCGCCGCCCTCCGCCCGATCGTCGCTCCCGCCGGCTGGGTGCGCCGGCCACGCACGCTCTTCGGGTTGGCGCTGGTGAACCTGGCCCGCACCCCTGGGCGCACGGTCCTCGGCGCCGGCGCGCTGGCCATCGGGGTGGCCGCGCTGACGCTGGTCACCGCCGCCGCGTGGGCATTCCGGGGCGCGATCGTCGGCAGCCTGCTCGGCGACGTGGTCTCGCTGAGCGTCCGCGGCGCGGACACCGTGGCCGCCGCGGCCACGGTGCTGCTCGGTGCCGCCGCGGTGGCGGACGTGCTCTACCTGAACATCCGCGACCGGGCCGCCGAGTTGGCCACCCTGCGGGCGATCGGCTGGACCGACGCCGAACTCGGCCGGCTGGTCGGCTACGAGGGACTGACGCTGGGGCTCGTCGGTTCGACGACCGGCGCCGCGGTCGGCCTGGCCAGCGCGGGTTTGCTGATCGGCGCCCTTCCCGGCGCGCTGCTCCTGGTGGCCGTGCTGGTCGCGCTGGCGGGCGCGTTGCTCAGCGCCGTCGCCGCGCTGGTGCCCGCCGCCCTGTTGCCGCGCCTACGACCCGCCCGACTTCTGGCAGAGGAGTAGCAGTCATGAGCGAGCAGATCGGCAGCGCGATCTCGGTCGACCACCTGACACGACGATTCGGCACCGGGGCGGACCAGCTGACCGCAGTCGACGACGTCTCCCTGACCGTCGCGGCCGGCTCGGTGGTGGCGTTGACCGGGCCGAGCGGGTCGGGCAAGTCCACGCTGCTGCATCTCATCGGCGCGATCGAGCAGGCCGACGAGGGCAGCGTGACAGTCGACGACGTGGTGGTCAGCGACCTGCGTCGGGCCGCACTGGCTCGCTACCGGCAACGGGTCGGCTTCGTATTCCAGCGCTACCACCTGCTGCCCGCACTCACCGTGCTGGACAACGTGATCGCGCCGGTCCTCCCCCGCCGGGGCCGGGCCGATCACGCGACCCGAGCCCGCGAGTTGCTCGACGCGGTCGGCCTGGCCGGGCGGGAACGCGCCCTGCCCGCGCAGCTCTCCGGTGGCCAGCAGCAACGGGTCGCCATCGCCCGCGCCCTGATGGGGGCGCCGGGCCTGCTGCTGGCCGACGAGCCCACCGGCAACCTCGACTCCACCACCGGCGGGCAGATCCTCGACCTGCTGCTCGACCTCCGTGAACGGCACGGCATGACCATCCTGCTCGCCACACACGAACAGGCCATCGCCGCCCGCTGCGACCGACTGGTCCGACTGACCGACGGACGAGTCACCGAGGACCTCGACCTCACCGACGGCGAGGACCCCTCCGACACGTACGAGCGGGCGGCCCGACTGCGGCTGTGACGCCGCCCCGAGGTGGCCTCAGGCGACCGGGCTCGCGGTGCGGACCAGCTCGGCGATCCGCTCGGCGACCTCACGGGCGGTCGCCTCGGTGGCCGCCTCGACCATCACCCGGACCAACGGCTCGGTGCCCGACGGGCGCAGCAGCACCCGGCCGGTCTCCCCCAACTCCGCCTCGGCCCGCTCGACCTCGGCGCGTACGGCGGGTGCGGCGGCGCCGACGGTCCGGTCGCCGACCGGCACGTTGATCAGCACCTGGGGCAGCTTGGTGACCACCGAGGCCAACTCGGCGAGGGACTGGCCGGTGGCCGCCATCCGAGCCATCAGGTGCAGGCCGGTGAGCACCCCGTCGCCGGTGGTGGCGTGCGCGGGCATCACGATGTGGCCGCTCTGCTCACCGCCGAGCGCCAACCCGGAGGCGCGCAGCTCCTCCAGCACGTACCGGTCACCGACCTTGGTCTCGATCAGGCGGATGCCCTGCGCGGACATCGCGAGGCGCAGCCCGAGGTTGCTCATCACGGTGGCCACCAGGGTGTCCTGGGTGAGCGTGCCGGCGTCCCGCATGGCCAGCGCGAGGATTGCCATGACCTGGTCGCCGTCCACCTCGTCGCCGTCGGCGGTGACCGCCAGGCAGCGGTCGGCGTCGCCGTCGTGGGCGATGCCCAGGTGGGCACCGTGCTCGACCACTGCGGCGCGCAGCGCCTCGATGTGGTTGGAGCCACAGTCGTCGTTGATGTTCAGCCCGTCGGGCTCCGCGTGGATGGCGATGACCTCCGCGCCGGCCTCCCGGTAGGCGACGGGGGCGACCTCGGCGGCGGCGCCGTTGGCGCAGTCGACCACTACCTTGATCCCGTCGAGCCGGTGCGGAACGGTGCCCACCAGGTGCTGGACGTAGTGGTCGGCTCCGTCGAGCAGGTCGTGCACCCGGCCGACGCCGGCACCGATCGGCCGGTCCCAGGCGGTGGTGGCGTTCGTCTCGACGGCCGCCTCGATCTGCATCTCGATCTCGTCGGGCAACTTGTGCCCACCGGCGGCGAATAGCTTGATGCCGTTGTCCGGCATCGGGTTGTGCGACGCGGAGAGCATCACACCCAGGTCGGCCTTGGCCTCCGCGGTGAGGAACGCCACCGCCGGGGTGGGCAGCACGCCGACCCGCACCACGTTGGCGCCGGCGCTGGTCAGCCCGGCGACCACTGCGGCCTCCAGCATCTCGCCGCTGGCGCGGGTGTCGCGACCGACGACGGCGAGCGGCGGATGACTGCGGTCCGTCTCGGCGAGTGTGTGCGCGGCTGCCACCGCGAGCGCCAGCGCCAATTCCGGGGTGAGATCCGCGTTTGCCCGCCCGCGTACGCCGTCCGTGCCGAACAACCGACCCATACCCGCCAACCTCCGAAAGAGCACTGCCAGTGAGGAGAAAGCGGAACGGCCGACCCGCCTCCCCCGAGGGGGAGGCGGACCGGCCGTCCGTCAGAAGTACAACGCGCTGGGAAAGATCAGCGCTTCGAGTACTGGGGAGCCTTACGGGCCTTCTTGAGGCCGTACTTCTTGCTCTCCTTGACGCGGGCGTCACGGGTGAGGAAGCCGGCCTTCTTCAGGGCCGGGCGGTCGTCCGGCTCGTTGATGATCAGCGCGCGGGCGATGCCCAGCCGGAGCGCACCGGCCTGGCCGGTGGTGCCGCCGCCACGCAGGTTGGCGATGACGTCGAACTGCTCGAGCTTCTCGGCGGTGACCAGCGGGTCCTTGATGAGCTGCTGGTGCACCTTGCTCGGGAAGTAGGCCTCGAGGTCCTGGCCGTTGCAGGTGATCTTGCCGGTGCCCGGGACGATGCGGACCCGGACGATGGCCTCCTTGCGGCGGCCCACGGTCTGGATCGGCCGGTCACCACGAGGCGCGCGGGCAACGGGCGCCGGCGCCTCGGTGGCCTCGGGGGCTTCCGGGGCGACCTCGGTCTCGATGATGTCGGTCATGCTGCTTCCTTCGCCCGCGCTCACTGCGCGATCTGCTTGATCTCGAACGGCACCGGCTGCTGCGCGAGGTGCGGGTGCTCGGCACCGGCGTAGACCTTCAGCTTCTTGATCAGCTGACGGCCGAGCTTGTTGTGCGGGAGCATCCCCTTCACGGCCAGCTCGATGGCCCGCTCGGGACGCTTGGTCAGCAGCTCGTCGTAGCCGATCTGCTTCAGACCACCCGGGTAACCGGAGTGGCGGTAAGCGACCTTGGTCTGGCGCTTGTTGCCGGTCAACGCAACCTTGCCCGCGTTCACGATGACGACAAAGTCGCCCGTGTCGACGTGCGGCGCGAAAGTCGGCTTGTGCTTACCACGCAGCAACGTGGCGGCGTGGGTGGCCAGGCGGCCCAGCACGACATCAGAGGCGTCGATGACGTGCCACTGACGCTCGATCTCACCCGGCTTCGGGCTGTACGTACGCACAGGTCTACCTTGTCTCGTCGTCGGTCTGGGGTCGCGCGCCGAGGTGACCAGATCTAGCAGGCCGGACCAGCGCGCACGAACGACCAAGCGTACCTGAAGGGGCACGCCTCTGGATGTCGTACAACAGCAGGCAACGATACCCGGCGCCCCGTCCGCAGGTCAAAACGGGGGTGCAGTCCCGCGCGGCGACGCGCCGAGGGTGTCTCACCTCACACGTTGGCGAGTCGACCGGCCCTCGGGCGGCGGTAGACCACCCAGGTGACCGCGAAGCACAACGCGTACCAGCCGATGAAGGCCAGGTAGGCGGCGTCGGCGTTGCCCGAGCTGAGGAACGACTGGCGGAACGCGATGTTGACCAGCACCCCGCCGAAGGCGCCGATCGCACCCGCGATGCCGATCAACGCGCCGGTCATCCGACGCGCCCACCGCGCGGCGGCCTCCGGATCACGCTGACCCGTGGCCACCGCGTCCGCCGACCGGGCCCGGAAGATCGCCGGGATCATCTTGTAGGTGGAGCCGTTGCCGACGCCGGAGAAGACGAAGAGGGCGAGGAAGCCGGCGAGGTAGAGCCCGAACGAGCGCTCCCGGGCCGCGTACAGCACGGTGCTCGCGCCGGCCGCCATCGCCACGAAGTTCCAGAATGTCACCCGTGCCCCGCCCAACCGGTCGGCGAGGTGCCCGCCCAGCGGCCGGATCAGCGAGCCGACCAGCGGACCCAGGAACGTCAGCCAGGCGGCGTCGACCGGGGTGGGGAACCGCTCGGCGAACTGGAGCTGGAGCACCTGACCGAAGGCGAAACCGAAGCCGATGAACGAGCCGAAGGTGCCGATGTAGAGCAGCGACATCACCCAGGTGTGTGGATCGCGGGCCGCCTCCCGCAACGCGCCCGGCTCGTTGCGCGCCCCGGGCACGGTGTCCAACCAGCGGGCCGCGGCGAGCGCGGCCAGCACGATCAGTGGCAGGTAGACCGCCGGCACCAACCGGGGGTACGCGGCGCCCGCGGTGGCGAGGACCGCCAGGCCGACCAACTGCACGGCGGGTACGCCCAGGTTGCCGCCACCGGCGTTGAGCCCGAGCGCCCGCCCCTTGAGCCGCTGCGGGTAGAACAGGTTGATGTTCGCCATCGAGGAGGCGAAGTTGCCGCCGCCGACCCCGGTGAGGCAGGCGAGCACCATCAGGGTGGTGTAGGACACCCCGGGTTCCAGCAGCACCGTCATCGGGACCGCGGGCACCAGCAACAGCAGTGCGCTGATGATCGTCCAGCGTCGTCCGCCGAAGCGGGCCACCGCCAGCGTGTACGGCAGCCGCAGCACCGCGCCCAGGGCGGCCGGCACGGCGGTGAGCAGGAACTTCCCGGCCGGATCGATGCCGTAGGCGGGGCCGAGGAAGAGCACGGTGACCGACCAGAGACTCCACACCGAGAAGCCGACGTGCTCCGCGAAGATCGAGACCCAGAGGTTGCGCCGGGCGATCGGCGCGCCGGTGGCCTGCCAGAAGTCCGGGTCCTCGGGGCGCCAGTCGTGCAGCGGTTGCCGGCGACCGGTGACGGCAGGCGGCTCGGCGGTGACTACGGTGCTGGTGAGCGTGCTCACGGCGGCTCCTCCTCGTCGATGTGACGAGGGGAAACGCTAGGAACGCCCGGTTACCTGGCAGTGCCCGTCGCGGGTCGGGCCGGAAACGGCTATCGCACCACGGGCCGGCGGCGATGGTGAGCACGCCACCGGGACGGCGCGATCAGAGCTGCCCTTACGGTCAGAGCTGCTGGAGGATACGCAGCGCGCGGCCGACCCGGAGCATGGTGTCGGTGTCGGCGACGTCCACGCACGCGGTGAACCACTTCTTCATGGGCGAGGAGATCCGGTCGGGCATCACCACGTACCGGCCCATCGACACGGCGAGCGGCGAGTCCCGCAGCAGCGACTCCTCAACCACCTCGACCACGATCACGATGGGCACGTCGGTGGAGTTGTAGACGTCCGAGCTGATCACGAGGCCGAGGCGTTCCCGAGCGCCCTCGATGCGCCAGATCTCACCCCTACGCAGCACGCGGCCGTCCGCCGGAGAACAGGTCGTTGACCATGCCCACCTCGCGGGCGTCGGCGAGCGCGGCGGACTCCAGATCCAGGCTGGCGCGGCCCACGGCGGCGGCGTGCGCGGTGAAGACCTCGCGCAGCGCCTTCTCCCGGGCGGCCTGGTCCATCCACGCGGAGAGCGACAGCCCCTCGCGCTTGGCGAACCGCCGCGCTTCCTCGATCGTCTCGTCCGTGAACGAGAGAGTCACCTTGGCAGTCATGCCGAGCAGATTACCCACCGGTGTGACCAACAGTCATCCCTGCTTCATCGACTCGCCCCCGGGCGGGGAAACGCACATTCCGTCAGGCTTACCCGGCCCGACCGCCGAACACCGCGAAGCGCCACTCCTTGAAGTAGCAGTCGACGTCGACCAGGCCCGCCTCGGCGAGCCACCGGCACTGGTCGGCCACCGTGGCCGGGCGGTCGTGGCGCATCCGCTCCCGGGAAGCCGCGATCTCGTCGGGGGACGCGCCCAACTCGGTGATCCGCTCCAGCCACACCTCGTCGTAGCGCCGGTCCAGCTCCGGGGTCGGGCCGGCGACCTGCTCGGCGTTGACGAACACCCCGCCCGGTGCCAGCGCGGCGGCGGCCCGCCGGTAGAGCGCGCGCTTGCCGGCGTCGTCCAGGTGGTGGATCGCCAGCGCGCTGACCACCGCGTCGTACCGGCCCGGCGGCAACTCGTCGGCCAGGTCGGCGTGGACCGTTCGGTGTGGCACGGACCGCCCGTCCAACTGGTCGGTGGCGCGGGCGAGCATCGCCGGCGCTCCGTCCACCAGGGTCAGCCGGACTCCGGGCACCGCTGCGGACAGCAGCAGGGAGAGCAGGCCGGTGCCGGCGCCCAGATCCAACACCTCCGGGGTACGCCCGGTGGCGAGCGCGGCCCGCAACGGCGGCGCGGCCACCTGGACGGCGGTGCCGTAGAAGGCGTCGAAGCACGGGATCAACCGCCTACGCGCCTCGTCGTAGTTGCCGGCCACCGCGTCGAAGACGTCCGTCACGCTCATCGCGCACTCCCGTCTATTGAGACAGATTTCCCACATTATAAGCCAACGAACCGGTGTTGATGTCGTCAGCGATTCAGCTCCAAAGGCGTCCGACTCGTACCTGCCATCGCCCGAGTCACCGCTGATTCCGCCGCAGCGAAGCCGGACCGTCGCGAGCGGTCTACGTGGTCGGTCCCTGGCCGCGCATGCGCTGCCTGGCGGGTGGTTGACCCCGGACACGCGAAAGCCCCCGGCGCTCTCCTGAGGTTCCAGGAGCCGAGGGCTCACTGCGTCATGCTGGTCAGGCCGGGTCGTGTGCCTTCGCCATACCGACGAACGCCCGCCAGGCAGCTGACCCGAAGACCAACGCCGGCCCTGCCAGGTCCTTCGAGTCCCGGACGCCAACGACGCCAGGCAGGTTGTCGGCAACCTCGACGCAGTCGCCGCCATTGCCGCTGCTGCGGGTGCTCTTACGCCACTGAGCGCCGGTCAGTTCCATGTCTTCGCCATCTCCGTAAGTAGATCGACGGATTGCCAGTGGGACAGCGCCTCGCCGCGTACGTTCTCCCATGCGGCCAGCATCGCCGCTATGTCCTCGGCACCGGTAACGACTTGCCCCTGAAGCTGATTGTCGAGGTAGCCGGCAATCCGATGCTCGGACCCCACGGCGATCACGAAGGGACCGTTCAGGCCAGCGTACGCGCCGACGGTGGAGGGGACGATGTGCACGCGGACGTGCGGGGCCCCGCACGCGGTGATGAGAGCCTGCACCTGCCCACGCATGGTGGCTCGCCCGCCGACTGGCCGCCGCAGCACGGCTTCGTCCACAACGGCGGTGAAGTGTGGCGGGTCGTCGCGGGTCAGGATGCTTTGCCGGGCCAGTCGTGAGGCTAGGTGCCGCTCGACGTCGCTGCGGGCGATGACGTCGGCTCCGGCGAGCACGGCGCGAGCGTATGCCTCGGTCTGGAGCAGGCCGGGAAGGACGGTCGACTGAAACGACCGCAGCGAGATCGCCTCGCGCTCGATCTCTTGCCATGGTCGGAACCAAATTGGCTCGCGGCGTCTTGAAGTGTCCGGCCAGATGTCCCCTATGGGCCGTCGGAGCGCACTCGCCGCCGCCTCCCGGTGTCGGGGGTGGGGAATGTGGTCGTGGTTCAGCCAGCGCGCGACCGTCTTCCGATCGACCCCGACCACCCCTGCCAGGGACTCAATCGAGTGTCCCGTCTCGGCTAGCGCGGCGCGCAGCGCATCGTTCACGGCTTCCCCCATCGGATGCGCGGAATGTCTCGTGACCATATCGCTACGGGCTGTTCTTGTCCCATCACTGCCCGCAAGGTGGGATCAGGCGGCGCGGCCGGTAGGGACCCTGAAAACCGGTGGACGCGTTCGTACCGGGGGCCGCCCCTGGACTGCGCAGATCTTGGACACTTTCCGTTACGCGAGAACGGAAATTGTCCAAGATCTGCGCGGGCGAGCTTGCACGGGGTGGCCCTTCCCAAAGTGACGAGCAGGGGGAAGACACCGTGCCGGACAAGCCGCCCGATCGGGAACCCGAGCCGCCGCCCAAACCGCGAAAGCCGCACACGGGTGACGTCTTGCACCTGACCCGCGCCGCGAGTGTGCAGTTCATGCGCCCGATCTTCGTCCGCGTGATTCGCGTTCTCGACTGGCCGACGTACGACGGGTGGCTGTGGATTGACGCTTACGAACTGGCCGCGAGCGGCGATGCGGTCGCGCGCCGGTCCCTGTTCGTGATGCCCGCGGGCCTGATCTGGCCGGACCCGCCCGCCCCGCCGGCCCGTCGGCCAACCACCCGCAGGCCCGTCAAACGCGGTCCGGTGAGGGTCGGATGACCCGCCGCCCTCGCCCGCACCATCCGATGCGCCCGGCGTGGCTCTGCCGCAACTGCGCCGCGCCCTGGCCGTGTGCGCCGGCTCAGCTTCACCTCGCGACCGAGTACTACGGCCACTCGATCGCCCTGGCCTTCTACCTGGCAGCGAACATGCATGACGCGGTCGACGACCTGTACTCCCTAGGCCTTCGCCCTGACCCGCGGGCACTCCACGCCCGGTTTCTGGGCTGGCTGTCCCTGACCCGCCGACCACGCCGCGCCGGCTCGCGCTGACCGGCCGTCACCCACCCGTCACACTCGCTGCCCCTGTGCGGTGTGAGCCCCACTTGACAGGACCGAAACAGAAGGGACCCGGACCGGAAACCGCCCGACGGCACGCTTTCCCGACATGACAGACGGTGCACGGTCGGCGACTCCACCGGGGCTGACGCCCCGGGAAGTGGCGACGCACTGCCCGTACTGCGCACTGCAGTGTGGGATGACGCTGCGCGCGGACGACGCCGGTGTGACGGTCCACCCGCGCGACTTCCCTACCAACCGGGGCGGGCTCTGCCAGAAGGGTTGGACCGCCGCCGAACTGCTCGACCATCCGCAACGGCTGACCACTCCGCTGGTGCGCGACGCAGCCACCGGCGAACTGCACCCGGCGAGCTGGGACACCGCGCTCGATCGGGTGGTCGCCGGCATCCGCGCCGTCCAGGACGACGCCGGCCGGGACGCGGTCGCCGTCTTCGGCGGTGGTGGCCTGACCAACGAAAAGGCGTACGCGTTGGGGAAGTTCGCCCGGATCGGGCTGCGCACCCGGCACATCGACTACAACGGACGGTTCTGCATGTCCTCGGCGGCAGCCGCCGGGATGCGCGCCTTCGGCATCGACCGTGGGCTGCCGTTCCCCCTCGCCGACCTGGGTCGGGCCGACACCCTGCTGCTGGTCGGAGCGAACCCGGCGGAGACCATGCCGCCGCTGGTGCGCTGGCTCACCGAGCAGCGCCGCAACGGCGGGAAACTGATCGTCATCGACCCCCGGGTCACCGCCACCGCCCGCCAGGCCGATCTGCACCTGCAACCGCTGCCCGGCACCGACCTCGCGGTGGCCAACGCGCTGCTGCACATCGCCCTCACCGAGGGTTGGGTCGACCGCGCCTACGTGGCGGACCGCACCACCGGTTTCGACGCGGTCCGTCGAGGCGTCGCCGCCTGGTGGCCGGCCCGCGCGGAACAGCTCTCCGGGGTGCCGGTGGCCGACCTGGAGGCGACCGCCCGCGCGCTGGGCACCGGCGGTCGCGTGATCATCCTGACCGCGCGCGGCGCGGAGCAGCACGCCAAGGGGGTGGACACCGTCACCTCGTACGTCAATCTCGCCCTCGCCCTCGGTCTGCCCGGCCGCGACGGTTCGGGGTACGGCTGCCTCACCGGCCAGGGCAACGGCCAGGGTGGCCGGGAGCACGGGCAGAAGGCCGACCAGCTCCCCGGCTACCGGAAGATCGACGACCCGGCGGCCCGCGAGCACGTGGCCGGGGTCTGGGGCGTGCCGGCCGACGAACTGCCCGGCCCGGGAGTGCCCGCCTACCAACTGCTCGACTCGCTCGGCACCCCGGGTGGCCCGCGCGCGATGCTGGTGTTCGGATCGAACCCGGTGGTCTCGGCACCCCGGGCGGCCCGGATCGAGGGCCGGCTGCGCGACCTCGACCTGTTGGTCGTCGCGGACCTCCTGCTCTCCGAGACGGCCGCGCTGGCGGACGTGGTGCTGCCCACCGCGCAGTGGGCCGAGGAGGACGGCACCATGACGAACCTGGAAGGTCGGGTGCTGCGTCGACGCGCGCTACGGCCGCCCCCGCCGGGTGTCCGGACCGACCTCGCCATCATCTCCGACCTGGCGGCACGGCTGGCCGACGCCGAATCGGCTGACCTCGACCCGACCGACGCCAACCCGGCCAGCGTGCGACCGGCCGCCGTCGCGGCGGCTCGGTTCCCGGCCGACCCGGCCGTCGTCTTCGCCGAGCTGCGCCGCGCCTCCGCAGGTGGGGCCGCCGACTACGCCGGCATCAGCTGGGACCGGATCGACGCCGACGACGGGGTCTACTGGCCCTGCCCGACCGAGGACGGGCCGGACACGCCCCGACTCTTCGCCGACCGGTTCGCCACCCCGGACGGCCGGGCCCGCTTCCACCCCGTCGACCATCGGCCGGCCGCCGAGGAGGTCTGCGCCACGTACCCGCTGCACTTCACCACCGGTCGGGTGCTGGCGCAGTACCAGTCGGGCACCCAGACCCGACGGGTGGCCGCGCTACGCCGCGCCGCCCCGGAGGCGTTCGTCGAACTGCACCCCGACCTGGCCACCCGGCTGGGCATCGACGACGGCGACCCGGTCCGGGTCACCTCCCGGCGAGGTGAGTTCCGCGCGCCGGCCCGGCTCAGCGCCGGGATCCGACCCGACACCGTGTTCGCCCCGTTCCACTACGCGGGGGCGGGACGCGCCAACTCGGTGACCAATGACGCGGTGGACCCGATCTCCGGGATGCCCGAGTTCAAGATCTGCGCGGTTCGGGTGGAGAAGGCATGACCGCCCGGGTGGTCATCGTCGGCAACGGGATGGCGGGCGCGCGCCTCGCCGGTGAGCTGCACGCCCGTGAGGGAGACCGGAAGGTCACAGTGCTCGGGGCCGAGCCGCACCGCGCGTACAACCGGATCCTGCTCTCCACCCTGCTGGCCGGCCGGATCGACGAGCCGGACGTGGAGCTGACCGAAGCCGCCGGGCACGGCGTCGACCTGCGCAGCGGCGTACCGGTGATCGCTGTCGACCGGTCCGCCCGGGAGGTCCGCACCGACGACGGCGAACGAATCGGGTACGACCACCTGGTGCTGGCCACCGGCGCGCGTGCGGTGGTGCCGCCATTGCCCGGCCTCGACCCGGCGAACCTGCCGGAGCGGGTGGTCCCCTTCCGGACCCTTGACGACTGCCGCCGGATCCTCGCCGCCGCCGACGGCGCACGCAGCGCGCTGGTGCTCGGCGGCGGGTTGCTCGGGCTGGAGGCCGCCCGAGGGCTGGCCACGCGAGGGCTGGCCACCACAGTGGTGCACCCGAGAGAGCACCTGATGGAACGGCAACTGGACCCGACCGCCGGCGCGGTACTCGCGGGCACGCTCGCCAATTTCGGCGTCAGCGTCCAACTGGGGGTGTCGGCGACCGGCGTGGCCGCGGACGCCAACGGTGTCCGCCTCGACCTGGCCGACGGCCGGTCGCTCCGTGCCGACCTGCTGGTGCTCTCCTGCGGCGTACGCCCGGACACCGCCCTCGCGCAGGTCGCCGGCCTGACCGTGCGGCGCGGCGTGGTGGTGGACGACCGGCTGCGCACCAGCGACCGGTCCATCTCGGCGATCGGCGACTGCGCCGAGCACGACGGCGTGCTCACCGGGCTGGTCGCCCCCGCCTGGGCCCAGGCCCAGGTGCTCGCGGATGTGCTGACCGGGACGGACCCACTGGCCCGGTACCGGCCCCGGCCGGTGGTGACCCGGCTGAAGGCCGCCGGGATCGACCTGGCCTCGATGGGTGACGCGGCAAGTGGCGGGCCGGACGAGGAGTTGACCTTCGCTGACCCGACCCGGGGCACCTACGCCCGCTTGCGGATCCGGGACGAGCGGCTGATCGGCGCGATCCTGCTCGGCGACAACCCGGCGGTCGGCACGGTGATCCAACTCTTCGACCGTGGTCAGCCGGTGCCGAGTGACCGACGGGCGCTGCTGCTCGGCCGGGCACTCGGTGCGGTCGGCGCTACCCCGGCCGCCTCACCGGCGCTGATGCCGGACGCGGCCACGGTCTGTCAGTGCAACACGGTGAGCAAGGGCGCACTGGTCAGAAGCTGGCGCTCCGGTGCCCGGACTGTCGATGCGGTGGTGGCCGCGACCCGGGCCGGCACCGGATGCGGCGGATGCCGGGACGCGGTGAGCGGCATCGTCGACTGGCTGAGCCAGGCGGAATCGGTGGAGGTGACGCGATGAACGGCGGCGAACTGGTCGTCATCGGCAACGGCATGGTCGGGCAGCGTTTCGTGGACGCGCTGCACGCCCGTGACCCACAGGGCAACTGGCGGGTGACAGTGCTGGCCGAGGAGGGGCGCCCGGCGTACGACAGGGTGCGGCTCTCGGCGTACTTCGACGGGGTGAGTGAGAGCGAACTCAACCTGCACACCCCGCACGACGGGGTGCGGCTGCGACTCGGCGAGCCGGCCACCGGCGTCGACCGGGATCGCCAGGTCGTGACCACCGCCCTCGGCGAATACCGCTACGACGCGCTGGTGCTCGCCACCGGGTCGTACGCGTTCGTGCCGCCGGTGGCCGGCACGGAACTGCCCGGGGTCTTCGTCTACCGGACCCTTGACGACCTGGCGGCGATCCGGGCGTACGCGCGGGGCCGGCGGGTCGGCGCGGTGATCGGTGGCGGGCTGCTCGGGCTGGAGGCCGCCAATGCCCTGCGACTGCTCGGCCTGAGCACCGACGTGGTCGAGTTCGCGCCCCGGCTGATGCCGGTGCAGGTGGACCAGGCCGGCGGCGCGATGCTCCGCCGCTACGTCGACGAGCTGGGCGTACGGACCCATCTCGGGGTGGCGACCACAGCGATCCGTCAGGGCCCGGACGGCGGCGTCGCCGCCCTGGAACTGTCCGACGGCACCGCCCTCGACGCCGAACTGGTGGTGGTGGCCGCCGGCATCCGGCCCCGGGACCAGTTGGCCCGGGACGCCGGTCTGCCGCTGGGCCCGCGCGGCGGGGTGCTTGTCGACGCGACCTGTCGTACCGCCGACGAGCGGATCTGGGCCGTCGGAGAGTGCGCGGCGGTCGACGGCACCTGCCACGGTCTGGTCGCGCCGGGGTACGCGACGGCCGAGGTGGTGGCCGATCGGCTGGTCGGCGGCGCGGCGACCTTCCCGGGCGCGGACACCGCCACCAAACTCAAGCTGCTCGGCGTCGACGTGGCCTCGTTCGGCGACGCCCACGGCACGACCGAGGGCTGCCTGGACGTCACGTTCACCGACCCGGCCACCCGGGTCTACGCGAAGCTGGTCCTCTCCGACGACGCGCACACCCTGCTCGGCGGGGTGCTGGTCGGTGACGCCAGCGCGTACCCGACGCTGCGGGCCAGTGTGGGCGGCCCGCTGCCGGCCGCGCCGCTGGCGCTGCTCGCCCCGGACGGTGGCGGCGCGGACGCCGGGGCGCTGCCCGCCGCCGCGCAGGTCTGCTCCTGCAACGCGGTGACCCGGGGCGACGTGGACGCCGCCATCGCCGACGGTTGCGCGGACGTTCCGGCGTTGAAGGCGTGCACCCGGGCCGGCACCAGCTGCGGCTCCTGCGTGCCGATGTTGAAGCAGCTCCTGGACGCGGCCGGGGTGGCGCAGTCCAGCGCGCTCTGCGAGCACTTCGACGTCAGCCGGCGGGAGCTGTTCGAGATCGTCCGCGTCCGCGGCATCCGCACCTTCTCCCGGTTGGTCGCCGAGCACGGTAGTGGCCGCGGCTGCGACATCTGCAAGCCGGTGGTGGCGTCCATCCTCGCCTCGCTGGGCAGCGGGCACGTGCTCGACGGCGAACAGGCGTCGTTGCAGGACACCAACGACCACTTCCTGGCCAACCTGCAACGCGACGGCAGCTACTCGGTGGTGCCCCGGATCCCGGGCGGCGAGATCACCCCGGAGAAGCTGATCGTGATCGGCGAGGTCGCCCGGGACTTCCAGCTCTACACGAAGATCACCGGTGGGCAGCGGATCGACCTGTTCGGGGCGCGGGTGGAGCAGCTTCCGCAGATCTGGCGGCGGCTGGTCGACGCCGGCTTCGAGTCCGGGCACGCGTACGGCAAGGCGCTGCGCACTGTGAAGTCGTGCGTGGGCGAGACCTGGTGCCGGTACGGGGTGCAGGACTCGGTGGGACTGGCCGTCGCGCTGGAGCTGCGCTATCGCGGGCTGCGTGCTCCGCACAAGCTGAAGTCGGCGGTCTCCGGTTGCGCCCGGGAGTGCGCGGAGGCGCGCAGCAAGGACTTCGGCATCATCGCCACCGAGACCGGCTGGAATCTCTACGTCGGCGGCAACGGTGGTTTCCGGCCCCGGCACGCCGACCTGTTCGCCACCGACCTGTCCACGGACGCGCTGATCAGGCTGATCGACAGATTCCTGATCTACTACATCCGCACCGCCGACCGGCTGCAACGCACCGCCGGCTGGATCGAGGCCATGGACGGCGGCCTTGACCACCTGCGCTCGGTGATCGTGGACGACTCGCTCGGACTCTGCGAGGACCTCGACGCGGCGATGGCCCAGCACGTGTCGTCGTACTCCGACGAGTGGCGCGACGTCCTGGAGGACCCGGATCGGCTGCGCCGCTACACCTCCTTCGTCAACGCCCCCGACGTACCGGACCCGTCGATCACCTTCACCCGGGAACGCGGCCAGCCGGTCCCCGTACGCGACCAGTCCCCGACCGGATCCGAGCCGACCAATGGTCACCGTCGGCAACCGGTCACCCTCGGCCTACCGGAGGTACGGCGATGACCCAGACCCTCACGCTGACCTGGACCACCGTCTGCCCGCTCGACCGGTTGGAGCCGGACCGGGGCGTCGCCGCCCTGGTCGACGGGGTGCAGATCGCGCTCTTCCGGACCGCCGACGAGCTGTTCGCGATCGACAACCGCGACCCGGTCTCCGGGGCGTACGTGCTGTCCCGGGGCATCGTCGGCAGCCGCGGCGGAGTGCCGACTGTCGCGTCACCGCTGCACAAGCAGGTGTACGACCTGCGCAGCGGGCACTGCCTCGACCTGCCCGGGGTGGCCGTGGCCCGACACGACGCACGTTGCCGCAACGGGCTGGTCGAGGTGCGGCTGCGACAGGAGGGTTGATGCGGGAAGAACTGGCGGGCTTCACCATCGGGGTGACCGCCGACCGGCGGCGCGACGAGTTGGCCGCGCTGCTCGAACGACGGGGCGCCCGGGTGGTGCTCGCCCCGGCGCTGCGGATCGTGCCGCTGTCCGACGACACCGAGCTGCGCGAGGCGACCCGTGCCTGCCTCGACCAGCCGCCGGACATCTTGATGGCCAACACCGGCATCGGCATGCGCGGCTGGTTGGAGGCGGCCGAGGGCTGGGGGCTGGCCGAGCCGCTGCGATCCGTGTTGGCCAGCTCGTACGTGGTGGCGCGCGGCCCGAAGGCACGCGGCGCGATCCGGGCGGCCGGGCTGCACGACCAGTGGTCGCCCGCCTCGGAAAGCTGCGACGAGGTGGTCGACCACCTGCGCCGGCGCGGCGTGGCCGGGCAGGTCATCGCCATGCAGCTGCACGGCGAGCGGCAGCCCGAGTGCACGCTCGCGCTGGAGGCGGCGGGTGCCACTGTCATCGAGGTGCCGGTCTACCGCTGGGCACCGCCGACCGACCCGGCCCCGCTGCACCGGCTGATCGACCTGATCGCCGGTCGGCTGGTGGACGCGGTGACGTTCACCTCGGCGCCGGCGGCCGAGGCGTTGCTGCGGGCCGCCGGTGACCGCACCGACGCGGTGCTGTCCGCGTTGCGCAGCGACGTGCTGGCCAGCTGCGTCGGGGCGGTGACCGCCGAGCCGCTGCTGCGGCACGGGGTGCCGGTGAGCGCGCCCGGTCGGGCCCGGTTGGGCGCACTGGTGCGGACCATCGTCGACGAGCTGCCCCGCCGGACCGTGACGTTCAAGGCCGGCGGGCACCTGCTCACATTGCGCGGGCACGCCGCAGTGATCGACGGTGAGCTGCGGCCACTGGCGCCCGCGCCGATGGCGGTGCTGCGGGCGCTGGCCCAGTCCCCGGGTCGGGTGTTGTCCCGCACGGCGTTGCTGAGGACGCTGCCCCGGGGCGCGGACGAGCACGCAGTGGAGATGGCCGTCGCCCGGCTACGCGCCGGCCTGCGCGCGCCCCGCGTGGTGCAGACAGTGGTGAAGCGCGGCTACCGGCTCCGGGTCGACTAGGGCGTGCGGCGAAGTCCCCGGTCGAGCCGAGGGCCTCGACACGCGCCCTGAACGCGTCACGGCCGGCCGTCGCGCGCCGGCCGTGACGCGGCGTTTCAGCCGACCGGCGTCGGGAAGCCCCGCCCGTGCTCGGACTGGAGCCGGAGCATGGCGTGCTCGACCACAGTCACCAGCACCTGCTTGACCGAGTCCCGCTGCCGGGCGTCGGTCATCACCAGCGGCACCTGCGGCGAGATGGCCAGCGCCTCGCGGACCTCCTCGGCCTCGTACTGCGGTGCGCCGTCGAACTTGTTCAGCGCCACCACGTACGGCAGGTTGCGGTTCTCGAAGTAGTCCAGCGGGGCGAAGGCGTCGGTGATCCGGCGGGTGTCCACCAGCACGGCGGCACCCACCGCCCCACGGATGATCTCGTCCCACATGAACCAGAACCGAGTCTGACCCGGTGTACCGAATAGGTACAGGATCAGGTCCTGGGCCATGGTGATCCGGCCGAAGTCCATGGCGACCGTGGTGGTCTCCTTGCCCGGCACCTTGGACGGATCGTCGATGCCGACACCCGCCGCGGTCATCAACGCCTCTGTGGTCAGCGGTGTGATCTCGGAGATCGCCCCGACCAGTGTCGTCTTACCGACGCCGAAGCCGCCCGCGACGACGATCTTCGCGGAGACGATTCCCCGGCCCGGCCGCCCCCCTGCGGGGTCATAGCCTGCGAAGTCCACTTAGCACCCTTCCAAGCAGTTCCATCCGCTCCTCGAACCCCTCGGCGGGAGCAGCAGTGTGTAACGTCAGCAGGCTCTCGGCCACCATGTCGGCGACCAACACCCGGGCGACGCCCAGCGGCATCCGGGTATACGCGGCGATCTCCGCCAGCGACTGTGCTCGGCCCTCACAGACCGTGGCGATGCGGTGCTTGTCGTGCCCGGCGAAGCGGGACTCGGCGACCTGGGTGGGAGAGGCGGTCAGGACGGCCTCGAGGGCGATGTCCTGCCGGGGCTCGGTACGACCACGGGTGACCGCGTACGGACGCACCAGCGCGCCACGCGGGTCAGCGCGTCGTTGGTCCATTCCCGATCACCTCCTCGTCCCCTGCTGAGCCGGACTGTGCCGCCTCCCGTCCCTGGTCCGGCGCTCGGAATGAGCGCCGCCTTCCGGTGCTAAGAGCGCACCGCGTCGCGCGGCAGCGGCACCAGCGCGGCACCCACCCGCTCGACCAGCAGCGCCATCTCGTAGCCCACCTGGCCCACGTCGCAGCTGCGCGCGGCCAGCACGGCCATCGAGGAGCCGTCGCTGATCGACATCAGGAAGAGATACCCGCTGTCCATCTCGATGACTGTCTGCAACACCCCGCCCGCGCTGAACATCCGGGCCGCGCCCTCGGTCAGGCTCACCACCCCGGAGGTGATCGCGGCGAGCTGGTCCGCCCGGTCCCCCGGCAGATCCCGGGAGGACGCGAGCAGCAGCCCGTCTGCGGACACCGCCACCACGTGGGCGATGCCCGCCACGCTGTCGGCGAAGTTGGTGAGCAGCCAACCCATGTCCTGCATGGCAGCTGGCCTGTTCATCGGCTCTCCTTGGTCGAGGTGCTGTTCAGGTCCGTTCCGGCCGTCCGACCGCGCTGCACACCGCGGTGGTAGGCCGACAGCAGACCACGTACTTCATCCGGGGTCCGCCGGCTGCGGTCCCGGCCGCTCTTCGGTTCGATGCCACCCGGCACGAGCTGCTGCTGCGGCACCCGCTTGGGCAATCCGGAGCGGGTGGTCCCGGCGGGAGCCGGCTCGGCAGCCCGACTGGCCCGGGACCAGCCTTCGTCCGCCGCCGTACGCCATGCGCCCGGGTCGGGTGCGGGGGCGGGGGCGGGTGCGGCCGGAGCCGTCCGGGCGGCCGGGGGCGGGGCGTACGTCGGCGGCGCCGACGGCCGCGCCCCGAAACCGTCCATGCTGGCGCCGAGGCCGTCGGCGCCCGGGGTGGCCGTCCCGTCGGTGCCGGAGCTGCCCGGGGTACGGGTCGGCAGTTTCGGTCGGGCCGGCGACGCGGCCGGCACCGACCCGGCGCTCGGCTGGCCGCCGTTGCCGGTGCGCAGGCCGGCGTCGGCCGCTGCGGTGGTGGCGGGCGCGGGCGGCTCGTCGAAGTTGGGCCGGGTGAAGATCGCGGTGGCGTCGTCGCCGTGCGACCGGAACCAGACCGCCTCCATCTCCCGGAAGATCGGGGCCTCGGCCGGGAAGTCGGGCCGGGTGCTGACCGGTGCGGCGGGCACCGACGGAACGGCCGGCGGTGCCACAGCGCCCGGCCCGGCGACCGGCCCGACCGGGAGGCCGTGGGCGCCACGCCCATCAGCGGTCTCCGGGGTGTCCGGGGTGGTGCCACGCCGGGGCAGCGGGTCGACGGTCGGGTAGGCCACTGTCGGGCTGCCCAGCGAGGCGCCCGCGCCGTTGCTGTAGGCCGGCCGGGCCGGCGGGAGCGGGGCGGCGGGTGCGGGGGCGGCGGGGGCCGGCGGCATCGTCGAGCGCGGGCCGGTGTAGCCACCCGCCTGTACGGCCGGGGTGGTGTCCCGCGAGTCCAGCGGCGACTGCCACTGGGCGGGTGCCGGCGGGCTGGTCCGCCACTGGTCGGGCAACGTCGCCGCGGTCGTCGCGGCACCGGCGAACTGCTCGGCGTGGCCGGCCGGGGTGAGCGGCGCCTGCTCCACGGCCATCGGCTGACGCGGGCGGGTGAGCACCTGCTCGCGGCCCCGGTTGCTGGGCAGCACCACTGTGGCGGCGGGCAACGTCACCTGGGCGACGGTGCCGCCCTCGACGTTGCGGCGCAACTCGACCCGGATGCCGTAGCGGGAGGCGAGTCGGCTCACCACGGCCAGACCCATCAGTCGGAACGCGGCGACGTCCACGCTCGGTGGGGCGGCCAGCCGCCGGTTGAGCGAGTCGAGCTGGTCGTCGGTGAGGCCAAGCCCGCGGTCCTCGATCTGGATCAGCACGTAGTCGCGGATCCGGCGACCGTCGGCGACCACAGTGGTGTTCGGTGGCGAGAACCGGGTGGCGTTGTCGAGCAGCTCGGCGACGAGGCGTACCACGTCGTTGACCGCGTGCGCGGCCACCTCGATGTCGGTGTCCACGGTGCCGAACTCGATGCGGTTGTAGAGCTCCACCTCGGACTGGGCGGCGCGCAGCACATCCACCACCAGCGCGTTGTCGTGACGCGGTGCGGCGGAGTCGGCGCCGGCCAGGACCAGCAGATTCTCGTCGTTGCGGCGCATTCGAGTGGCCAGGTGGTCCAGTTCGAAAAGCTGCGCCAGCCGCTTCGGGTCCTCCTCGCCGCGCTCGATCGCGTCCAGCTCGCCGATCATCCGGTCGACCAGGGTCTGACTACGGCGGGCCAGGTTGAGGAACATCGCCGAGACGCTGGTACGCAGTGCCGCCTGCTCGGCGGCGACCCGCACCGCCTCCCGGTGTACGACGTTGAAGGCCAGCGCCACCTGACCGACCTCGTCGCGGGTGTTCAGCTGGATGGGGTCCCGGACCTGGCGGACGATCTCGTCCACCCCGCCGTCACCCACACTGCCCATGTTCTGCAGCCGCTGCACGGCGTCGGGCAGGTCGTGGTTGGCCACCGAGAGGGCACCCTCACGCAGTCGGCGCAGCGAGTGGTTGAGCGAGCGGGCCAGCACCACGGCGAGCGACACGGCGATGATCAGGGTCAGCAGCACCAGGATCGACTCGACCACTGCCTGCCGGATGACGTCCGAGCGGGCCTGGTCGGCCTGCTGGAGCAGTCGGTCCTGCAGTTGGATCTCGGCCCAGCGCATCAGGTCGTTCACGGCGCCGATCGCCGCCGTGGCGTCCTGTGCGGTGACCAGCGGGCGCTGCCCGACCGAGCGGGTGATGTCGGCGGCCACCCGGTCGGCCAGGCCGACCGCGTCGCCGGAGACGGTGCTGTCGACCAGGGCGCGCTGCACCGGGTCGGCGGCCAGCGAGAAGGCGACCAGGGCCTCCTGCTGACCGGTCAACGTTGCCACGAAGGAGGAGAACTGCTCCGAGTCGAGCTGGCCGGCCGTCAGCGCGGTGAAGGCGACGGCCTGTTCCTCGGCGACGGAAGCCTTGGCGCGGGCGAAGGCGGCGACCGCGCGGCGGCTGTCCGCCAGGCTCTCGGCGCCGGGCAGCTGGGCCAGGCCGTCACCGTACGAGACCAGGTCGGTGAGAATGACTCCGTAGCGGAGCACCGCCTCGGCGACCGCCATCTGCCGGCGGTCCAGCACCTCCTGACGGGTGCCGTCCAGGGTGGCCAGGTGATCGTCGATGGCGGCCAGCCGGTCCCGCAGGGCGGCCGGCACGTCGCCGATCCGGCCCCGCTCGGCGCGGTACTCGTCCACCTGCTGCTGCGTCTGGCGGACCCGCAGGTTGTACGCGTCGGCCGGCTGCTGCGGAGCGGCCAGGTAGGCGGCCGCTGCCATTCGTTCGGCCTGGAGGTCCTGGGTGAGAGCGCTGACGTCGACGGAGAGGGCCGTCAGTGACCGGGCCCGGGTGGCGTCGAACGCGCCCTCGCCGACCGAGATCAGGCGGACCGTGGCCAGCGCGATCACCGCCGCCACCGGGACGACCAGAATCAACGCCAACTTGGACCGGATCCGGGCGTCACGCAGTCTCGGCATCCGTCGGCGCGCAGGCCGACCGCTGTCGCCGAGCGTGGGCAGGGTCGTCGGTCCGGTGCTCACGACATCGCCTCCGTCGTTTCTTCCCCGCCTGAGCCGCCGAGCCATGCCGTAAGCGGAGGGGACCACGCGCGGCACGGCCGCGATTTCATCAGAGATGATCGTGTTTGGGAAGCCGCAGTGAGGTAGGAAACGGTCGGACGGAGCGCATCCCGTGATCCGGGCAACTGATACCTTCATTTCCGCAAGCCCCTGAACAGGGCATGTAACTCCAGAGTGGTCACGCGTGTATGCAAAGTGAGCTTTTGCAAACATTGCGTTACCCCAGCATGTGGGATGGCCGTCCCGAAAATGCTGCCGGGGTCCGCGCTTGACCACAGCGCCGGCCATTGGCAAGGTTTTGCAGGCTTCGCGCACACCGTACGGCAGAGGAGATCCCGTCCTCCACTGAGGACGGATTAGCGGCGGTGACCGGGCAGCGCCCGCGCCCGCACCTGGAGGACTGAGTTGAGCCCCATCCGCTCCGCGACCATCGCGGCGCTCGCATCGGCCGTAGTGGCCACCACGCTCACCGGCTGCCAGTTTGGCGAGGCGGAACAGGACACGAGTCCGATCGTGATCGCTGCCGATCTCGAACTCTCCGGCGCCGCAGCCACTGTTGGCCGGACATACCAGCGCGCCCTCAAACTCAAGGTCGATCAGTTGAACGCCTCCGGTGCACTGAACGGCCGGAAGATCGACCTGAAGGTGAAGGACAACCGTTCCGACTCGGCCGAGTCACTTCGCAACATCGTCGACTTCAGCAGCGATTCGAAGGTCAGCGCCATCATCATGGGCGGCTGCAACGAATGCGCGGTCGGAGCGGTCGGGACCATCAACGAGAAGCGGATTCCCACCATTGCGCTAGCCGCTTCCGGCGCGATCGCCGCGCCGGCCGCTGAACGGCGCTACGTGTTCAAGCTGGGCCCCAACGCCCCGGACAGCGCCGCCGCCCTGACCGCTGAGCTACGCCGCAACAACATCCGGAAGGTGGGGATGCTGGTCAGCGACGACGACTACGGCCAGGAGGGCGCGACCGCGCTCAAGAGCGAGCTGGACAAGGCCAGGATCACGCTCCGACAGCAGCGGATCAAGACCACCGACACCGACGTCAGCCAGCAGGTCCAGCAGCTCGCGTCGGGCAAGCCCGACGCGATGGTCTTCTGGACCCCGCCGGAGCAGGCGACACTGGCCGCCACCAGCGTGCAGCAGACCATCTTCCGTGGGTCGATCTACTTCGACGCGGCAGCGGCCGGGGACCTCTTCCTCGGGGCGGCGGCCAAGGCGACCGAGAAGGCCACGCTGATCTTCACGCAGACCATGGTGATCGACGACGTGATCGCGACCACGCCGGCCAAGGCGGCGCGGCGGCAGTGGTTCCAGGACTACACCGCCCGCTTCGGTGGCTACAACGGGTCCTCGTCGTTCGCCGCGGACGCCGTCCAGCTGATCGCCGACGCCGAACTGCGCGCCGGTGGTGAGATCGGGAAGGTGGACCGCAACGGCATCCGGGACGTGCTGGAGACGTCCCAGATGGACGGCCTCTCCGGCCCGATCCGCATGACGCCGGACAACCACAGCGGCCTGATGCCGCAGGCGCTCACCACGCTTGTCGCCCGCAATGGTCGTTGGCGGTTGGCGGGGTAGACGCTGGGGCCTTTCATCTGGCGGGTTCGTCGGGGTGCCGGGTGGGGGGGTGTGGCCGACCGTGCCCGGCTCCGGGCGGTCAGGCTTGATCCCTCCGCCGGGCACGGTAGGCCACACCCTTTGTGCCAGCAGCGTCGATGGAAAGGGCCGGCCTCCTGAGTGGGAGGCCGGCCCTTCACGTTTCCTAGTTCTGCTGGGTTAGCGGCTGCTGGTGGTTTCTCGTACCCAGGGGAGGGCGAACCGCTCGATCAGCAGGAGCGCCGAGTAGAGCAGGATGCTCACCAGCGCCACCAGCATGATCGCCGCCCAGGCGGTGGCGGCGTCGCCGATGCCGGCGTACTGCGTGATGACATAGCCGAGGCCGCTCTCGCCGGCCTGGAACTCACCGATCACCGCGCCGATCGCGGCCAGTGGCATGGCCACCTTGAGCCCGACGAAGATCTGCGGCAGCGCGGCCGGGAAACGCACCTTGCGGAACGCCTGCCAGCGGGAGGCGTTCCAGGACCGCACCAGTTCGGCCAGGTCGGCCGGCGTGGTGGTCAACCCGGTCGCGGTGGAGAGCACGATCGGGAAGAAGCAGAGCAGGAACACCATGGTCAGGATCGGCTTCTGGCCCCAGCCGAGCGCCACCACCAGCAGCGGGCCCAGCGTGATCTTCGGCACCGCGTTCACCGCGACCAGCAGCGGCGTGAACATCCGCTCCACAGTGCGGGAGCTGGCCAGGGAGAGTCCGATCAGCACACCGGCGGCCACCGAGAGGGCGAAGCCGATCAGGATCTCCAGCGTGGTGTCCCAGGTGTGCTCCAGCATCTGGGCGGGCTTCTCGACGAACGCGCTGAGCACGTCGCCGGGCGGCGGCAGGGCGACAGGGTGGACCAGCTCCAGCCGGGCGATCAGCCACCACGCCGCCAGCGCGACCAGGATGCCGACCGCGGGCAGCGCCGCTCCAGCCCCGGCCCGAAGACCGGCACCTCGACCCGCGCGCCCCGCGTCGGGGCCGGCACTCGGCGGCGCGGGTTCCGCCACCGCCGGGTCCGCTGACCGGACGTCGGTCATCTCTGTCCTCCTCGAAATCCCACGGCCCGCCGGGGGCCGACGAGCGACGGGGGTACGTCCCACCGGGATCGGCGGGACGTACCCCCGGCTGACGACCGGACGATCAGGCCTTCGGCGCGAGGCTGAAGTCGATGATCTGCTCGGGGGTGATGTTCTGCTTCAGCGCGCCGGCGCCCTGCAGAATGGCGATGCTCTTGGCGACCCGACCGCTGTCCAGGGTGCCGATCGCGGTGCCGGTGTTGCCGGAACGGACGTACGCGGCCATCAGCTCCAGCTCCGCGGCGGCGGAGACCGGGTTGGTGGCGTCGACGTTCTTCTTCAGGATGTCGGCGGCCTCCTTGGAGTTCGCCAGGCTGTACTCCAGGCCCTTGAGCAGCGCCGCGGTGAACTTCTTCACCATCTCGGGCTTCTCCTTGGCGATCTTCGAGGAAGTGATCAGCACGTTGCCGTAGAGGTCCTGCATCACGTTGCTGTACGGCAGCATGACGGCCTTCTTCTTGGCCACCGCCTCGATGGTCGGCTGACCGACGACGAACTGACCGATGCCGTCCACCGAGCCGGAGGCCAGCGTGCCGATCAGGTTCTGCGCCTCACCGTTGACCCAGGTCACCTTGGTCGCGTCCACCCCGGCGAGCCGGGCGTACGTCGGGAAGAGGTTGCGGACCACGGACCCGGGGGTGTCGGCGAGCTTCTTGCCTTCCAGGTCCTTCGGCGAGCTGATGTTCTTGCCCTCGACGGTGGCGATGCCCGCCATGGTGCGCTGCTGGATCGCGGCCACCGCGGTGAAGTCCTTCGCCTGGCCGTTGCCGAGCTGGAGCAGACCGCCGGTGAGGTCGATCGGGCCGAAGTCGGCCTGGCCGCCGACGACGGTCTGGATCACGCCACCGGTGCCCTGGCCAGCCTTGATCTCGACGTCGAAGCCGGCTTCCTTGAAGAAGCCCTTGTCCTTCGCCACCCAGGCGTAGGAGTCACGGCCGAAGTTACCGAACGAGGTGAGGTAGGTCACCTTCTCCAGCGTCTTGCCGTCGCCGCCCTTGGCATCGTCGGCCGAATCCGACCCGCTGCTGCAGGCGGAGACAAGGGCGAGGGCGGTGGCCAGCGCGGCCGTAGCGACCGTACGGGTCAGCCTTCTCATCAGTGCACCATGTCCTTTCCGACCGGGGCCGGCAGGCCACCGGAGGGGGTTGTCGCGACGGGCCGGCGGGAGGGGTGGAAGCCGGGCGCCGCCGTCGTGGGGGGACTCTTCGCGGGCACAGCGTACGAGAAACCCACAGTTGCGACGCCAGGCGTATCGGGTTGCGGAACGGATACAACCTGACGACCACCCCAGCCGGTGTCATACCTCAACGGAGCAGTTAGCCTTTGTCGGATTCCTGACCGTCCACTCAGCGGAGGTACGCCGGAGATGATCCGACTGTCCGGGGTGTCCCGTACCTTCGAGGGCCGGTCCGGCCGGGTGGAGGCGCTGCGCGGCATCAACCTCGACGTCGCCGAGGGCGAGTTCGTCGCCGTGCTCGGCCGCTCCGGCTGCGGCAAGTCCACACTGCTGCGGCTCATCGCCGGGCTGCTCCCGCTGAGTGCCGGTGAGATCACCGTCGCCGGTACGCCGATCGCCCGCCCCCGCCAGGACATCGCCATGCTGTTCCAGAAGCCGGCGCTGCTGCCCTGGCGCACCGTGCTGGACAACGTCCTGCTGCCCGTGGAGATCTTCGGCTGGAACCGCGCCAAGCACCGGGAGCGGGCCCGGCAACTGCTCGACGTGGCCGGGTTGGCCGGCTTCGAGAAGCGGTTGCCGCACGAACTCTCCGGCGGCATGCAGCAGCGGGTGTCGCTGTGCCGGTCGTTGATCGGTGAGCCCCGGGTGATGCTGATGGACGAGCCGTTCTCCGCGCTGGACGCGCTCACCCGCGAGGAACTCTCCGGCGAACTCCAGCGGGTGCACATGGAGAACAAGCCGACCATCGTCTTCGTCACCCACTCGATCGACGAGGCGGTGCTGCTCGCCGACCGGGTGGTCGTGCTGAGCCCCCGCCCCGGCCGGATCCGCAAGGTCGTCGACGTGACCATCCCCCGGCCCCGCACCCTGGGCCGCAACGCCCACCTGGCCGACGTCGCCCAGGTCAGCGCCGACCTGCACGAACTGCTGATGGAACGCGAACAGCCGGCCACCGCCGGCGCGGAAGGACACTGACCATGCGGGTGTCGGTCTTCACCGAGCCGAACCGTGGTGCCAGCTACGACACCCAGCTCCGGTTCGCGCGGCTGGTCGAGGCCTGCGGCTACGAGGGCTTTCTCCGCGCCGACCACTACCAGTCGATGGGCGCCGACCCGGGCCTGCCCGGCCCCACGGACGCCTGGCTGACCCTCGCCGCGCTGGCCCGGGAAACCGAGCGGATCCGACTCGGCACCCTGGTGACGTCGGCCACGTTCCGCCTGCCCGGCCCTCTCGCGATGATGGTCGCGCAGGTCGACCAGATGAGCGGTGGCCGGGTCGACCTCGGCATCGGCGCCGGCTGGTACGAGCGTGAGCACACCTCGTACGGAATCCCGTTCCCGGCGGTCGGCGAGCGCTTCGACCGGCTGGCCGAGCAGCTCGAGGTGATCACCGGGTTGTGGGCAACCCCGCCCGGCGAGACGTACAGCTTCACCGGCGACCACTACCGGCTGGTGGACGCTCCCGCCCTGCCCAAGCCGGTGCAGGTGCCCGGCCCGCCGATCATCGTGGGCGGGCGTGGCCCCAAGCGCACACCCGAACTGGCCGCCCGGTACGCCGACGAGTTCAACATGCCGTTCAAGTCCGTGGCCGCCACCGCAGAGGCGTACGACCGAGTGCGCGAGACGTGTGAGCGCACCGGACGGACGGAGTCCGGGCGCGCCCCGTTGGTGCTGTCCGCCGGGATCGTCGTCGCCATCGGCCGGACCGACGCGGAGGCCCAGCGTCGGGCCGCGCCCCTGCACGAGAAGAGCGCGCTGCCACCGGAGGACCCGGTGGTCGGCTCCCCCGCGCAGCTCGCGCAGCGACTCGGCGAGTTCGCCGCGATCGGCACCACCCGGGTCCACCTGCGCCTGATCGACTTCGATGATCTCGACCACCTCGAGCTGATCGCCGCCGAGGTGCTGCCCCAACTGGACGGAGCACGATGACCGACGTGATCGACGGAACCGAACTCGGACCGGTGGGTCAGGAGATCGTGTACGAGAACGACCGGGTCCGGGTCTGGCACATCCGCCTCGAGCCGGGCGAGCGGCAACCGCTGCACCGGCACGACCACCCCTACCTGGTGGTGGCGATCGAGGGCGCCAAGAACGTCGTACAGACCATCGACGGCACCCGGATCGACGCCGACGAGCCCACCGGCGGGGTCGTCTACCGGGACCCGGGCGCGGTGCACATGCTGACCAATGTCGGGGATACGACTTACCTCGCACGGCTGGTCGAACTCAAGTAGACCCGCCGATGGCCACCGGCGTGCCTCGCGGCGCGCCGGTGGCGATCGGGTGTACCAGGTGCGTAACGTGCCGGACATGGCCTTTCGGACCTGGGGCAGACTGCTGCTCACGGCGCTCGGGGTGAGCGTGCTGGCCGGAGCCGGCCAGCTCGGCGTCGCGTACGGTTTCGGCATCGTCCGCCTGACCGGCGCATTCACCGGTACGACAGTCAACCAGTGGCCGGCCCAGCTCGTCTGGGTGGGCTGGTTCGCCGCGAACGCAGCCGTCGCCGGCGCCGTCCTGACCGGACGCCTCGCTCGCCGCGACGCCCCGGCGGCCGGCACCGGCCGGCAGTTGGCCGTCGGTGGCGCGGCAGCGCTCGGCGCCACAGTCATCGCCCCGCTCTGCATGCAGCCCGCCCGCGCCGCGGAGCTGATCTCCGTTGACCCGGTCTGGGCGGTGGGCATCTGCGCCATGGTCGGTGCGGTGATCGGGGCGGGCGCGGCGATCGCCGTCCTGTTCCGGCCCGAGCTGGGATGGAACATGGCGGCCGTGGCCGGCGTGGTCTGGCTGCTGGCGCTGATCTCCGTCCTACCGTCGCTCGGCACGGCCGGCCCACTGCCGACCGTCCGGCTCGGCGTACTGGAGCCGAGCTGGCTCGACGACGCCGCCGCACAGCGGCTGGCGCTGCTCCTGCTGCCCATCGTGGCGCTGCTGGCCGGCGCGGCGACCGCCGGGCTGGCTCGCTGGCGGGGCCAGGCTCCGCTGGTCAGCGGGGCCACCGGGCTGGCCGGTCCGGTGCTGGTGGCGTTCGCCTACCTGACCGCCGGTCCGGGTGACGCGGTGGACCGCTACCAGACCGCCCCCTACTACGGCTCGTTGATCGCGATCCTCGCCGGAGCGCTCGGCGCGGCGGCCGCCGCGCTGCTGCGCTGGCCGACGGGCACCCGTACCGCCGATCCGCAGGCGATCGAGCCCACCGCCATCCTGCGCCCGCTGCCCGCCGGCCCGGCACTGCCCGGCGCGGCGAACGACCGGAACAGCGCGGCGAACGACCGGAACAGCGCGGCGAACGACCGGGACAGCGCCGAGCGCACCGACACGGAGACGACAAACGCCGAGCTGGCCACCAGCACGAAGCCCGCCGGCGTCGTTGCGGGTCCGGGGGCGACGGGCGACCCCGATGCCGTACGCACCGTCCCGGCCCACTGGGACTGGCCGGAGACCACCGCGAGCGGACAGCACGGCCCGGGCCCCGCCACTGCGACTCCTGCCGCACCGACTCCCGCCGCTCCCACTCAGCCCGCCGCCTGGCTGACCGCGCCGACCGGTGAGTTCACCGCCGCAGGGCAGACGCCCCCGCGCCAGGATGAGGTCCTGGCCACTACCGAGCCCTCCGCCGGCACCGACGTCAGCATCGTCACCGGTGTCACCGCGACCGGCACCACGGCCGGACGCGCCGACGCCGCGACCCCGACGGGCGGCCGCGCGGTCGACGAGCCGACCGGCAGCACCGCGACGGACACGACCGGCAGCACCGCGACGGACACGACCGGCAGCACCGCGACGGACACGAGCGGCAGCACGGCGACCAGCGGCAGGCCGACCGGTGGGCGCCCCACCCGCAAGTCCGCCGCCACCCCGAGTGGCACCGGCGCAGCCGGTTCCGGCACGACCGGCACGGAGGCGAGCAGCGCGGGCACGGCCGACCACGGCACGCCCGAGGCGCCGCTGACGATCAAGCCGCGACGCGGCCGTAAGTCGAAAGCCAACCCGGACGCCACCGCCTCCGACGTGGCTGACGACACGTCCCCTGCCGGTTCGGCAACAACCAGCGAGACGACCACTCGCGGGACTACCACCGACGCAACCACCAGCGAGACGACCACCGGCCGCGCCGCGAAGGGCACCCGGCCGGGCAGGTCCGCCGACAGCACCGCCTCCGACGCGGCCACCGACGCTCCGGCACCCAGCCGGGGAAGCCCGGGTGAGCGGTCGAGTTCGACCTCCGAGGTCACCTCGGCTGCTGCCTCCGGCACGGCAGCAGCCCGGACCACCGCTACCGGCGCGAAGCGAGCACCCGCCACCGGCTCGAAGCGAGCACCGGCTGCCTCGACGACCGCCAAAACCGGCGCGACACAGGTGCCCGCCAGCCCGGAGTCCCCCACCACGCCAACCGACGCCACCCAGACCCCGACCACCGGAGCCGGAGCCGGGACGACACCAGCACCGGCCACCGCAACCGGCGCGACGCGAGCAGCGGCGGCGGCGAGCACCGCGGCCGGCCAGGTTGGCGCGGAAGCCAACCCGCTCGCCCCGAGGGCCGACACGGGCAGCAAGGCAGCACCGGCCGACATGACCTCCCCGACCAGCGATTCCGCAACAGCCGGGGCTCGTGACACCGACAGCGCGCGGCCCACCGCCGAGGACGTTTCCGCCGCCGGGTTGTTCGGGGCAACCGCCGCCAATGACCCGGACACGGACCGGTGGACGCCCGCACCGTCGGCCTGGCCGGTCACCTCGACGTGGACGGTGCCACCGCAGGCCTCCGAGCCGGAGGCGACGGCAGCGGATGGGTCGAGCAGGCCCGACGCGCCGACCGGGCCGACGCCCAGGTCCCGGCATCGGGCACCATTACCGGATCTGAGCAGGGCCGGCACCTGGAACGCGTTCGACACCTCTCGGCGCCGCGGGTCGGCGGAATCGCAGGACAGCTCGACGGCACGGACAGCGCCGACCGAAGCCGGCGAGACGACCACTCCGGTCGGAAACCCGGCTCCGACGGAGTTCCCGGGCACGGTGGGCGCGCCCTCCGGTGCCGCCGCCACCAGCGACAGCGCCGCCGGTACCGGCGATCTGACGCCTACCGACACCACGTCGGCAACGCCGACGGGTCCGAAGGTGGCAGAGCAGCCCTCCCGGCGAGGGCGGCTCGGGGGGCTGTTCCGCCGCAACCGGTCCCGCGCCGACGAGGAGAGCCCGAAGACGTCGGACGAAGCCGAGCCGCTGGCGTCCCAGGACGAGGAATTCGTCGACTGGGTCGCCGGTCTGAGCAAGCCGGTGTCGGACAACGAGCCCGAGCAGGAGAACGGCCGCCGGTCGTTGCGCTCCACCGGTCGACACCACCGCGAATGACCCACCGCGACTGACTCCACCACCCAGCGCACCGACACACCCAACCAGTCGCTTTGTCGACACCCCCTGCACCGGCCCACGCGGACCGTCCCGACGTCGCTCACAACGCCGGGACGGCCCAGCCTGGAAGGGTCAGGCGAGTGGTAGGTAGACCCGGCTCCCGCCGGAGACGAACTCCTCCGACTTGTCCTTCATGCCGCGCGCGGCGTACTCCTTGAGCTCTTGGGTGATCTTCATGGAGCAGAACTTCGGGCCACACATCGAGCAGAAGTGCGCGGTCTTCGCCGGCTCCGCGGGCAGGGTCGCGTCGTGGTACGAGCGCGCCGTCTCCGGGTCCAGCGAGAGGTTGAACTGATCCTCCCAGCGGAACTCGAACCGCGCCTTCGACAGGGCGTCGTCCCAGGCCTGCGCGCCGGGGTGCCCCTTGGCCAGGTCCGCCGCGTGTGCCGCGATCTTGTACGCGATCACGCCCGCCTTCACGTCGTCCCGGTCCGGCAGGCCGAGGTGCTCCTTCGGCGTGACGTAGCAGAGCATCGCGGTGCCGAACATGCCGATCATCGCGGCGCCGATCGCCGAGGTGATGTGGTCGTACGCGGGCGCGATGTCGGTGGTCAGCGGACCGAGCGTGTAGAAGGGCGCCTCGTGGCACCACTCCTGCTGAAGGTCCACGTTCTCCTTGATCTTGTGCATCGGTACGTGACCGGGGCCCTCGATCATCACCTGGACGTCGTACGCCCAGGCGATCTTCGTCAGCTCACCGAGGGTGCGCAGCTCGGCGAACTGCGCCTCGTCGTTGGCGTCGGCGATCGACCCGGGGCGCAGCCCGTCGCCGAGGGAGAACGTCACGTCGTAGCGCGCGAGCAGCGCGCACAGTTCCTCGAAGTTGGTGTAGAGGAAGTTCTCCTCGTGGTGCGCCAGGCACCACGCCGCCATGATCGAACCGCCGCGGGACACGATCCCGGTCACCCGGTCCACTGCCAGCGGCACGTACGGCAGGAGCACCCCGGCGTGCACAGTCATGTAGTCCACGCCCTGCTCGGCCTGCTCGATCACGGTTTCCCGGAACACCTCCCAGCTCAACTTCACCGGGTCGCCGCCGACCTTCTCCAACGCCTGGTAGATCGGCACCGTTCCGATCGGCACCGGCGAGTTCCGCACGATCGCCTCACGGGTCTCGTGGATCCGCTTGCCCGTGGACAGGTCCATCACGGTGTCCGCGCCCCAGCGGGTGGCCCAGGTCAGCTTCTCCACCTCCTCCGCGACCGACGAGCTGACCGCCGAGGTGCCGATGTTGGCGTTCACCTTGACCAGGAACGCCTTACCGATGATCGCCGGCTCGCACTCCGGGTGGTTGACGTTGAGTGGGAGCACCGCCCGACCGGCGGCGATCTCGGCCCGCACGAGTTCCGGTTCGACGTTCTCCCGGATCGCCACGAACTCCATCTCCGGCGTCACCACACCGGCCCGCGCGTACGCGAGCTGGGTGGGCCGACGACCGTCCACCCCGGCGAGTGGCGTGCCCGCACCCCGCACCGGGGCCACGTCACCCCGCTCGGCGATCCACGGCCCGCGCAGCGGCGGCAGCCCCACCTCCGGGTCCGAACCAGGACCGGACGTGTCGTAGAGCCGCACCGGCGGCAGGTCCCCGGTCAGCCCCACCTCCGCGAACGGCACCCGGACATCCGGCCGCGAACCCTCGACGTACACCTTGCCTCGTGCGTGCATGACAGCCTCCCTGGTGATCAAGCGGACCAGCCGAAGTGGTTCAGCGGCCCACGTCCCGCGCCCAGCTCCCAGCCCCGCGCGCCGGTCAGCGCACGGAGCACGTACTCCTTGGCGGCCCCCACGGCGGCCGGCACCGGGTCACCCATACCGAGCCGCACCGCGATCGCCGCCGAGAACGAGCACCCGGTGCCGTGGGTGTGCCGGGTGGTCACCCGGGGTGCGCGCAACACTGTGGTGACTCCGCCGCCGTGCAGCACGTCGACCGCCTCGCCCCCGTCCAGGTCACCGCCCGTGACCACCACGAACTCCGGGCCACCGGCCACCAGGGCCTCGGCGGCCACGACCATCGCGGCCACGTCGTCCACCGGGCGTCCGGTGATCGCCGCGGCCTCCGCGCAGTTCGGGGTCGCCACAGTGGCGTACGGCAGCAGCCGCTCCACCGCACCCACCACGCCGAGCCGGTGACCGCTCGTGGCGACGAGCACCGGGTCGACGACGAGTTGAGGCAGCCGGCCGTCCCGGGCGGCCTCGGCCACCACGTCCGCGATCGCCGGGGTGCCGAGCATCCCGGTCTTCACGGCGCACACTGTGAAATCCGTGAGCACGCTTTCCAGCTGCTCGATGACAGTGCGCGGGGGCAGCGGCAACACCGCGTCGACACCCCGGGTGTTCTGCGCGGTGACCGCCGTGAGGACGCTGGTGCCGTACGCGCCCAGCGCGGCGAAGACCTTGAGGTCGGCCTGGATGCCTGCGCCGCCGCCGGAGTCCGAGCCGGCGATGGTCAGCAGTGTTCGCGGGGTCATTTTCCCTCGTCTTTGGTTGCGGTTGAGGACCTGGGTGACCCCGTGCCGGGTTTTGAGAGCTTGGGGGTGACCGCCTTTTTGAAGGCGCTGGTCAGACTCGTCGCTGTCTCGGTGGGATCCGTGGCCCGCATAATCCCGCCGAGCACCGCTACCCCGACGGCTCCCGCCTTGACGCAGGCGGTTACCTGTTCTGGTGTCTCGACTCCGCCGAGGGCGAGCAGGGGTACCGGGCTGGCGCGGACCAGGCTGCCCAGCCCCGCAACACCAAATGGTGGGCCGTAGCCCGGTTTTGTCTTTGTGGGCCAGATTGGGGAGATGGTGGCGTAGTGCTCGGTGGTCAGGCGGTTCAGCTCGGTTGCGTCGTGGCAGGAGCGGCCGACCAGAGGGTGGGTCGGTGGCGGGTACGGGCCGGCGGCGGGCAGGTGCACGGCGTCGCCGCCAAGCGGGTCGGGGCCGGCCACGATGAGGGTTCCGCCGACGTCGGCGAGGATCGCGCGCAGGTCGGCGGCGAGGGCGGCGCGTTCGGCGCGGGGCAGGTCCTTCTCCCGCAGCACCACCCAGCGCACTCCCCCGGCAACGGCTCCCGCGATAACCCGCTCAAGCCCCCGGGAAGCGGCCAGCCGATCGGTCAGGACGACAACCCCCGACGGGATCTTGGAAAGAACAGGCCCCTCCAGGGGCAGATTGCTTCCAAGATCCGTGGGCGGCACCAAGCCGGTCACAGCTCGGGTCTTCCCTCGTCGGGGGTGGAGGCGAGCGCGTGGAAGCGGCGCTCGATCCGGCCGGCCTGGGCCGCCAGCCGGCCCGCCTCCACCGCGTACCGCATCGCGGTGGCCATCGCCACCGGGTCGGCCGCCCGGGTGACAGCGCTCGCCAGCAGCACCCCGTCACAGCCCAGCTCCATGGCCAGCGCCGCGTCGGACGCGGTGCCGATGCCGGCGTCGAGGATCACCGGCACGTCCACACCCTGCCGGATGAGTCGAATGTGGTGCGGGTTGCCGATGCCGAGCCCCGAGCCGATCGGGGAGCCGGCCGGCATCACCGCGGCGCAGCCCACATCGGCGAGGCGGCGGGCGAGCACCGGGTCGTCGCTGGTGTACGGCAGCACCGTGAAGCCGTCGGCGACCAACTCCTCGGCGGCGCGGAGCAGCTCCACCCCGTCGGGCAGCAGCGTCCGCTCGTCGCCGATCACCTCCAGCTTGACCCAGTCGGTGTCGAACGCGTCCCGGGCCAACCGGGCCACCTTTGTCGCCTCGGTGGCGGTGTGGCAGCCGGCGGTGTTCGGCAGCAGGCGTACGCCGCACCGGTCCAGCAGTTCCAGCAGCCCACCGGTGGAGCCCGGCGCCGTGCCCACCCGGCGCAGCGCCAGGGTGACCAGCTCGGTGCCGGACGCCCGGATCGCCTGCTCCAGGACGTGCAGGTTCACGGCGCCGCCGGTGCCGAGGATCAGCCGTGAGGTGAAGGTCTCTCCACCCAGTTCGAACGGCACGCCGCTCACCCGCCCTGCGCCGCGGTGAGCACCTCGACCCGGTCACCGTCGCGCAGTGCCCGGGCCGGCCAGCCGGTCCGGGGCACCACCTCGCCGTTGACAGCGACCGCCACCCCACGTGGGTGCGGCACGATGTCGCGGACCAGGTCCGCCACTGACGCGCCGGCGGCGACGCTGCGCCCGGCCCCGTTCACCGTCAACTCCACAGGTCCCCCTCCATCGTCGGTTCAGGTCCGCCCGACGCGGCCACCGCGGCACCGCCGAAGCGGTCGGCCCGGAAGGGCGCGAGCAGCGGGTCGGGTACGCCGCCGAGCACCAGGTCGGCGATCAGGTCGGCGGTGATCGGGGTGAGCACGATGCCGTGCCGGTGGTGCCCGGTGGCGGCCAGGACGTCCGGTCGGTCGGGCAGCGGCCCGAGGATCGGCGCGTTGTCCGGGGTGCCCGGGCGTAGCCCGGCGACCGCCTCGACCAGGTCGTACTCGGCCAGCTCGGGCAGCAGGTCGACCCCGGCGCGCAGCAGCCGTTGCACAGCGCCGGCGGTGACAGTGGTGTCCGAGCGCTCCTCGACAGTCGCGCCGAGCACTACCTCACCGTCGGCGCGGGGCACCAGGTAGACGTGCTCGCCGTCGGCGTACCCCCGGATCACGTGCCGGAAGCCCGGCGCGACGCCGTCGGGCGCGCGCAGCCGGAGGATCTGGCCCTTCACCGGCCGCACCGGCAGGCCGGTGAGCGCGGCGGCCCCGCAGCCGGCGGCGACAACGGTTACCGGTGCGTCCACATCGGACAAACTCCGGACCGGCTGCGGCACGAGCGCCGCGCCGGCCCGCTGCGCGGCCGTGCGCAGCGCCGGCACCAGCAGCCGGGGGTCGACCTGATGGTCGGTGGGCGCGAGCGCGCCGCCGCGCACCCGTGGGGCGAGCGCCGGTTCGCGGTCGCGCAGCTCGCTGGGGCGCAGCGGCGTCACGGGCAGGCCCAACCCCTGCTGGTACGCCCACAGCCGGCGCGCCTCGGCCAGGTCGTCGCCGGTGAGCCCGACCATCAGGGTGCCATCGGTCCGGTAGCCGATCTCGGCTCCGGTCGTCTCGGTCAACTCGGCGGCGAACGCCGGCCAGCGGGCGGCGGACGCCAGCAGCAACCCGGTCAGCTGCCGCTCGCCGAAGTACGCCTCGGCGACCGGGGAGAGCATGCCGGCTGCCACCGCCGACGCCCCCGAGCCGGGCGCCGGATCGTGCACCACCACCCGCAGCCCGCGCGCGGCGCAACGCCAGGCGATCGCCAGCCCGATCGGCCCCGCACCCACCACTGCCACGTCCGGCCGGACCCGGTCGCTCGACGGCGGTGACGGGAACCGGCCGGTCAGCACGTCAGGGCCTCGATCAGCTCGGCGGTTGCCCGTGCCGGGTCGGCGGCGGCGGAGACGGCACCGACCACCGCCACCCCGTACGCCCCGGCGGCCCGCAGCGCCGGCACCCGGGCGGCGGTCACTCCGCCGATCGCGATGACCGGGACGTCGACGGCGTCGACGACGGCGCGTACCCCGGCGGGCCCGATGGGGTCCGGCAGGCCGGTCTTGGTGCTGGTGGTGTGACACGGCCCGACGCCCAGGTAGCTGGCGCCCGCCGCGACGGCCTCGCGCGCCGGGCCCGGCGCGCGAGCGGTGGCGCCCAGTACACCGGTGGGGCCGAGCACCCGGCGGGCGGCGGCGACCGGCAGGTCGTCGGCGCCGACGTGCCCACCGGCGGCGCCCACCGCCAGCGCCACGTGCAACCGGTCGTTGACCAGGCAGGTCGCCCGGTACGACGCGCAGAGCGCGAGCACCCGCCGGGTCAGGTCGTACGCCTCGCGGTCGGTGGCGGAATCCTCGACCCGGACCTGCACCACCAGATCGGCGTGGGCCACTGTGAGGGCGGCGCGAACCACGGCGAGTGGGTCGCGACCCGGTCGGGTGTCGGTGATGAGATGCAATCGCCCCAGGGACGGCACGGCAACGCTCCTCCCTGCGCCGGCATTACCCGGATCAGGTTCGACGGTCGGGGGCTGTCAGCCCCCCTCTCAGCCCGGTACACCGGGCTCCCGTGGGTTACTTGCGTGTCACCGTACGACAGATCCGCCGGCCTGCCAAGGCGCGGGGTCGGCGGTGGCCGGCCGGCGGGCCGCGTCAAAACGAGCGAGATCCAATGGGGCACTTCATACGGTCCTGTTCGGAATGTCGCCCCCCGTTGCAGAACCGTTACCCGTCCGCATCTTGCCCGACATCGAGCCAGCCGAATTAATTTGTTCAGCGATTCGACAAAATGTCGGTGGGGGCACCCTGACACGGTGTGACCACCGGCTCCATCAGGGACGGCCTTCGGCGAGCCGACTCCCGCGAGCTCTGTCACTACGACACAGGAGGCGGCGTGTCCCGTTCTCGTCGTGCCCGCTTACCCATCACCGCAACCCTGATCTCCCTGGCCATGGCCTCGACCACCCTGTTCGGCGCGCCCGCGCAGGCGGCCGCCCAGGTTCCCCCACGGGATGCGAAAGCCGCAGCCCCGGTCAGCCAGGTGGCGCCGAAGGCGCCAAAGGCCGCGGCCGATCCCTTCTCCGTCCTCGTCTTCTCCAAGACCGCCGGCTTCCGGCACGACTCCATCCCCACCGGCGTCGCCGCCATCCAGCAGCTCGGCGTCGACAACGGATTCACCGTGGACAACTCCGAGGACGGCGCCGCATTCAACGACGCCAACCTGGCGAAGTACAAGGCGGTGATCTGGCTCTCCACCACCGGCGACGTGCTCAACGCCGACCAGCAGGCGGCGTTCGAGCGCTACGTGAAGGCCGGCGGCGGCTACGTCGGCATCCACGCCGCGTCGGACACCGAGTACAGCTGGGCCTGGTACGGCGACCTGGTCGGCGCGTACTTCGCCAACCACCCGCAGAACCAGCAGGCCACTGTCAAGGTGGAGGACCACGCCCACCCGTCCACGGCCGGGTTGCCGGACCGGTGGTCCCGCTTCGACGAGTGGTACAACTACCAGACCAACCCCCGGCCGGACGTGCACGTGCTGGCCAGCCTGGACGAGAAGAGCTACACCGCCGGTGCCGGCGCGATGGGTGCGGACCACCCGATCGCCTGGTGTCAGGACTACGACGGTGGCCGCTCCTGGTACACCGGCGGCGGGCACACCCGGGAGTCGTACGCCGAGCCCGAGTTCCTCTCCCACCTGCTCGGCGGCATCCGCACCGCGGCCGGCGTCGAGAACGCCGACTGCGGCGCCTCGAAGACCTCGAACTTCGAGAAGGTCACGCTGGACAGCAACACCAGCAACCCGATGGAGCTGGACGTCGCCCCCGACGGGCGGGTCTTCTACATCGAGCGCGACGGTCGCGTGCAAATCGTGAAGCCGGACACCGGCAACACCGTCACCGCCGTCGACCTGGACGTCTTCACCGGTAACGAGGACGGTCTCATCGGCATCCGGCTCGACCCGGACTTCGCCACCAACAACTGGGTGTACCTGTACTACGCCCCGAACGACGGGGTCACCCGCAACCTGCTGTCCCGGTTCACGGTGACCGGCGACACCATCGACCTGGCCAGCGAGAAGCAGGTGCTGCGGGTCGACACGCAGCGCAACACCTGCTGCCACGCCGGCGGCAGCATGGCCTTCGACGGCGACGGCAACCTGTACCTGGCCACCGGTGACAACACCAACCCGTTCGAGTCGAACTCGTACACGCCGATCGACGAGCGGGCAGGGCGCCAGGACTACGACGCGCAGCGCACCTCCGGCAACACCAACGACCTGCGCGGCAAGGTGATCCGGATCCACCCGGAGGACGACGGGACGTACACCGTTCCGGCGGGCAACCTCTTCGCGGCGGGCACCGAGAAGACCCGTCCCGAGATCTACGCGATGGGCTTCCGCAACCCGTTCCGGATCGGCACCGACCCGAAGACCAACACGCTGTACGTCGCGGACTACGGACCGGACGCCAACGCGGACAACCCGAACCGGGGCCCCCGCGGTCTGGTCGAGTGGAACGTCGTCACCCCGGGCAACTACGGCTGGCCGTACTGCACGGGCACGAACGAGGCGTACAACGACTACACGTTCCCGTCCGGCCCGAGCGGTCCGAAGTTCGACTGCGCCGCCCCGGTGAACAACTCGCCAAACAACACGGGCCTGACCAACCTCCCGCCGGTGGTCCCGGCGACCGTCGACTACGGGTACGCCGGTGACGCGCGTTACCCGGAGATCGGTGGCGGCGGCGCCCCGATGGGCGGCCCGGTCTACCGCTACGACGCCGACCTGAACTCGAACCGCAAGTGGCCGGCGTACTACGACGGCAAGGCTCTGCTCGGCGAGTGGAACCAGAACAAGATGTACACCATGCAGCTGACCCCCGACGGCAAGTCGTTGGTGGACATCAACCAGCTGCTCACCGGCATGAGCATGGTCCGGCCGATGGACTTCGAGTTCGGCCCGGACGGGGCGCTGTACCTGATCGAGTGGGGCAGCGGCTTCGGCGGCAACAACGACAACTCGGGCGTCTACCGGATCGACTACACCGCCGGTGACCGCGCCCCGATCGCCGCGGCGTCCGCCAACCCGACCTCGGGTCCGGCGCCGTTGACGGTGACCTTCTCCAGCGCCGGCTCCCGGGACCCGGACGGTGGCACGCTCACCTACGCCTGGACGTTCGGCGACGGGCAGACCTCGACCGAGGCCAACCCGACCCACACGTACGCCACGGCGGGCAACTACACCGCCCAGCTCACCGTCACCAACCCCAAGGGCCGGACCGCGGTGGCCAACGTGCCGGTCACCGTGGGCAACACCGCCCCGACGGTCTCCATCGAGTTCCCACCGGACGGCGGTTTCTTCAACTGGGGTGACCAGGTCCGCTACTCGATCAAGGTGACCGACCCCGAGGACGGGCAGATCGACTGTGACCGGGTGCAGCTTCAGGTGCTGCTCGGTCACGACGAGCACGCCCACCCGCTGGAGCAGCACACCGGCTGCACCGGCACCGTCCAGACGTCGCTCGCCTCCGGGCACGGCGCCGAGGCGAACGTCTTCGCGGTCTTCGAGGCGACCTACACCGACGAGGGTGGTGCCGGCGGCGCCGGTGCCCTGACCGGTCGGCAGATCGAGGTTCTGCAGCCGAAGCAGAAGCAGGCCGAGTACTTCACCGCCACCGGGCGTGCCCCGGTGAGCACCGGCGGTGGAGACCCCGGCGTGCAGCGGGAGGCCGGCGCCGACACCGCCGGTGGCGGCCAGAGCATCGCGTTCATCGAGGACGGTGACTGGTGGTCGGTCGCCCCGGCGGACCTGACAAACATCACCGAGATCCGGTTCCGGGCCGCCTCCGCCGCCGCTGGTGGTCGGATCGAGGTGCGCGCGGGTGCCGTTGACGGACCGGTGGTCGCCACGGCCGTCGTACCGTCGACCGGCGCGTGGCAGACGTACACGGACGTGAGCGCACCGGTCACCGGCGCTGCGAGCGGCTCGCTGTACTTCCTGGCCCGCGATCCGAACGGCGGAACGGGTTCGCTGTTCAACGTCAACTGGATGGACTTCGTCGGCCGCGGTGTCACCGAGAACGGGCCGCCGGTGGTCAGCGCCACTGCCACCCCGGCCACCGGCACCGCACCGGTCACCGTCGCCTTCGACGGCACGGCCACCGACGCCGAGGGCGACACCCCGTTGACGTACGCCTGGGACTTCGGTGACGGAGGCTCGGCGACCACACTGGACGCCAGCCACACCTACACCAGCCCGGGCACCTTCACGGCCACCCTCACGGTGACCGACAGCAAGGGCGCCAAGTCGTACGCCACAGTGCCGGTGCGGGTCGACGCGCCGGACACGTCCTGCTTCGGGGCGCGTTCGGACGACTTCAACGGCAACAGCCTCGACAAGGAGCGCTGGACCAGCGTCGTCCGGGAGAACCAGCTCTACTCGCTCAGTGGCGGTGCCCTGCGGCTGCCCACCGGCGTGGGTGACCTCTACGGCGCTCGCAACGACGCCACCAACCTGGTGCTCCAGGCGGCCCCGACCGGCGCGTGGGAGATGACCACCAAGGTCACCCTGCCGGTGACGGCCAACTACCAGCAGGCCGGCCTGCTGGTGTACGGCGACGACGACAACTACGCCAAGCTGGACCTGCTGTACAACGGCAGCCGGGCGGTGGAGTTCATCCGGGAGACGGCCGGCACGCCGCGCAACGAGGCCGACGACAGGACCGCCGCACCGGCGGGTGACACCGTGTACCTGCGGATCACCAGCGACGGGACGAACCTGACCGCGGCCGTCTCGGCCGACGGGCAGACCTTCACCCCGGTCGGCCGTTCGGCCGCGCTCGAGGGCATCACCAACCCGCGGATCGGGGTCTTCGCGCTCAACGGAGGCACCGAGGCGCCGGTTGTCGACGCCGCGTTCGACTCGTTCCAGGTCACGCCGGACGCTCCGGCCGGCCCGGTCGACCCGTCGGACGAGTTCACCGGCAGCACGCTGGACAAGTGCCGGTGGGACGCCATCATGCGGGAGGACCCGAGCGGTTACCGGGTCACCGATGGCGCGCTGCGGATCGACGTGCCCAACGGTGACATCTACGGCACCGACAACACCGGGCCGAAGAACTTCATCCTCCAGACCGCGCCGTCCGGCGACTGGACCCTGGAGACGAAGGTCGACGGCAGCCTGCTGAACGAGCAGTACCAGCAGGCCGGTCTGCTCGTGCAGGCGGACGACGACAACTACCTGAAGCTCGACTTCATCGCGGACAACCAGGCCGGCCAGGCGGTGACGCGGCGGATCGAGTTCCGCAGCGAGATCGCCGGGGTGGTCCAGAACCCGCAGCCCGAGGCGGGCAACCTGACCTCGGCGGTGTGGCACCTGCGGCTGGCCCGCACGGGCGACACGTTCACCGCGTCGTACTCGGCCGACGGGACGACCTGGACCGCGTTGGAGACGCTGACCAACAGCGCGGTCGGGGCAACCCCGAAGGTCGGGTTGTTCACCCTCGGCGCCAACCAGACGGCGTCGAAGACCGCCTCGTTCGACTACTTCCGGCTCAGCACGGAGGTGGCCGACGAGACGGCGCCGGTGACCACCTCGGCGGTTTCCGGCACCCCGACCGACGGGTGGCACACCGGGCCGGTGACGATCACGCTCTCCGGTGCCGACGAGGCCGGCGGTAGCGGGCTCGCCGGCACGGAGTACCAGCTGGACGGGGCCACCACCTGGACGGCGTACACCGCTCCGGTGGCGGTCAGCGGGGACGGCGAGCACGAACTCCGGTTCCGCTCGACGGACAAGGCCGGCAATGTGGAGGCGACCAAGACCGTCTCGGTCAAGATCGACGCCACCGCGCCGGTGACCTCGGCGACGTTCGCTCCGGCTAACGACGCCGGTTGGCACGACGGGACGATCCCGGTCGTGCTGGCCGCCACCGACGCCGGTTCCGGCGTCAAGACGGTGGAGTGGTCGCTGGACGGTGGCGCGTGGGCGCCGTACTCGACGCCGATCGAGGTGACCGGTGACGGGCAGCACGAGCTGCTGTTCCGTTCGGCGGACAAGGCGGGCAACGTCGAGACGCTGAAGTCGGCGGTGCTGCGCATCGACGGCACCAAGCCGACGCTGCTGGTGTCCGGGCTGGCCGACGGTCAGCTCTACGGCGACAGCCAGGACGTCCGGGTGGCCTGGCAGGCCGTTGACCCGACCTCGGGCATCGCGAGCGTGGTCGGTCAGCTCGACGGCCAGGCGTACACCAGTGGCACTCTGCAGGCCATGTACGACCTGTCGCTCGGCCTGCACGAGCTGACCGTGACCGCTACCGACAAGGCGGGCAACAAGACCACCTCGACGGTCCGGTTCTTCGTCACCACCTCGTTCCGGGACATGCAGAGTCTGCTGGACCGGTTCAAGGCGACGGGGCGGCTCTCGACCAAGGCGCACAAGCAGCTGTCGAACAAGCTCGACGCTGTTCGCGCGTCCGAGGCGGCCGGCGACGACAAGGCTGCCGTCCGGCAGCTGACCGCGTTCCGGACGCTCGCCAGCGACGCCACGCTGGTGCCCGAGGCGGAGGTCCGGGACGTCCTGATCCGGGACGCCGACGCCATGATCGTTCGGCTCGGCGGCGCGGCCAGCAAGGCCGGGGTCAAGGCCAACGGCGGCGACTCGGTCAAGGGCACCGGGCGGCTCGGTGGCGATGCCACCCGGCTGGCACCCGGTCGTCAGCTCTGATCCGACGAGGCCCCTCCCCGGCGCTGCGGCGTCGGGGAGGGGCCTCCCTCATCGGTAGGGAGGAGATGTCCGTGACGGGTATCCGCAAGGTGCTGGCCGCCGTGTTCGTCGGACTGGCCCTGACCCTGTCCGCCGCCGCCCCGGCGGCGCAGGCTGCTCAGGCCGCCCCGGCGGCGCAGGCCGACAAGCTCAAACTCACCGTGGCCGGCGACGGGGCTCAGGGCGTCACCATCCAGGCCACCTACGCCGATGGCCGCCGGCTGGAGCAGGTGGTGCGGTTGGTCCTCACCGCCACCGGCCCGGACGGGCAGCGGGTCGGGCCGGTGCAGCTCGAACCGCAGCCCGAGGGGCACGGTTTCTACAGCAGCGGCCCGGTGCTCTCCACCGGCACGTGGAAGGTGTCAGTGAACTCCCCCGCTCCACTTCAGAGCAAGGCCACCGCCACGGTCCAGGCGAAGGCGGCGCAATCACCGCCGGCGCCCGCGCCGGTCGCGGTGACCAAGCCGGTGGACGGCGGGTCGGGCACCGGTTGGTGGCCGTTCGCGGCGGCCGGTCTCGTGCTCGTCGCCGCGGCGATGGGGGTGGCCATGCTCTTCGGCCGCCGCCGCACCGACTGACCAGACAGCGTTCAACGACCGGGCCGGGCCGCGACGAGCGGCCCGGCCCGATCTCGTTCGACTCAAAGGACGGCGCGCAGCGCCGCCAGATCGTCGTCGCTGGGCTCCCAGACGCCGGCCGCGGCGTTGGCCCGCACCTGCTCGGGCGTGGTGGCACCGGCGATCACCGAGGTCACCGCCGGCTGGGCGGCCAGGCCGCCGATCGCCACCTGGAGCATCGTCAGACCCCGCTCGGCCGCGTACGCCTCGATCGCCTCGATGGTGTCCCAGTCGGCAGCGGCGAGCCGCTCCGCGTACCGGCCACCGCCGGAGAGCCGGCTGCCGGCCGGCGGCTGAGCCTCGCGCTTGTACTTGCCGGTGAGCAGGCCGTTGGCGAGCGGGAAGAACGGCAGCATGCCGAGGCCGAACCGCTCGCACGCCGGGATCACCTCGGCCTCCACCGAGCGCTCCACCAGGCTGTAGTGGTTCTGGGCGCTGATGAAGCGGGACCGCCCGTTGGACGAGGCGACCCAGTCCGCGTCGGCGATCTGCCAGCCGGTGAAGTTGGAGTTGCCCAGGTAGCGCACCTTGCCGTCGCGGACCAGGTCGTCCAGGGCGGCGAGGGTCTCGTCGATCGGGGTGCCCGGGTCGGGCTCGTGCATCTGGTACAGGTCGATGTGGTCGGTGCCGAGCCGGCGCAGCGACGCCTCCACCGCGCGGGCGATGTAGCGCCGCGCACCTCGCGCACCGTAGTCCGGCCCGTTGAGGCCGTTCATGTCCATGCCGAACTTGGTGGCCACCACCACGTCGTCCCGGCGCCCCTTGAGCGCCTGCCCGAGCAGCTCCTCGGAGCTGCCCTGCGGCTCGCCGTAGATGTCGGCGGTGTCGAAGAGGGTGATCCCGGCGTCCAGGGCGGCGTCCACCACCGCCCGGGTGCCGTCGAGGTCGAGCTTGCGGCCGAAGTTGTTGCAGCCGATCCCGACCACGGACACCACGAGCCCGGAGTCGCCCAGCCGGCGATAGGTCATCTGAGTCACGAGATCACCCTATGCCGGCCGGACGCACCGCCGCCGGGGACCGATCACCCGACGTCCCAGACCGGTTCCGGGGTCTCCACCACCTCGCTGTCGCCTCGGAACAGCACGAACCGGTCGAACGAGCGGGTGAACCAGCGATCGTGGGTGACCGCGATAACCGTCCCCGCGAAGGCGTTCAGGCCCGCTTCGAGCGCTTCCGCGCTGGCCAGGTCGAGGTTGTCGGTGGGCTCGTCGAGCAGCAGCAGGGTCGCCCCGGACAGCTCCAACAGCAGCACCAGGAACCGGGCCTGCTGCCCGCCGGAAAGCGTGCCGAAGCGCTGGTCGCCCTGCGCGGCCAGCTCGTAGCGACTGAGCACACCCATCGCCGCGTGCCGGTCCATCCCGGTGCGGTGCTCGTCGCCCCGCCAGAGGATCTCGACAAGCGTCTTCGACATCAGCTCCGGCCGGTCGTGGGTCTGGGAGAAGTGCCCGGGGCGGACCCGGGCACCGAGGCGGGCCGTGCCCTCGTGCGTCACCGGGGCGAGCGCGCCCGCGCCGTCGACCGGCCCGTTCGCCGGGTCCGGGTCGGTGCCGCCGCGGGCCAACAGCCGCAGGAAGTGCGACTTGCCGGTGCCGTTGGCACCGAGCACCGCCACCCGGTCGCCGTACCAGATCTCCAGGTCGAAGGGGAATGTCAGGCCGTCGAGCTCCAGCTGCTCGCAGATGACCGCGCGCTTGCCGGTCCGCCCGCCGGACAGCCGCATCCGGATGTCCTGGTCCTTCGGCGGTACGGGCGGCGGCCCGGCCTCCTCGAACTTGCGCAACCGGGTCTGCGCGGCCTGGTAACGCGACGCCAACCCGTCGTTGTACGCGGCCTTCTGCTTGTACATCAGCATCAGCTCGCGCAGCTTCTGGTGCTCCTCGTCCCAGCGCCGACGCAGCTCGTCGAGGCGGGCGTGCCGAGTCACCCGAGCCTCGTGCCAGCTGGCGAAGCCGCCCGGGTGTACCCAGGCGCTGCCACCCTCGACGGCGACCACCCGGTCGGCGCTCTGGGCCAGCAGCTCACGATCGTGCGAGACGTAGAGCACCGACTTCGTCGACTCGCGCAGTCGCGCCTCCAGCCAGCGTTTGCCGGGCACGTCGAGGAAGTTGTCCGGTTCGTCGAGCAGCAGCACCTCGTCCGGGCCGCGCAGCAGCAACTCCAGGGCGAAGCGCTTCTGCTGGCCGCCGGAGAGGGTACGCACCGGCCGGTCCCGAACGGCGTCCCACGGCTGGCCGAGCACGATGGTCGCGACGGTGTCGAAGAGCACCTCGGCGTCGTACCCGCCGGCCTCGCCCCAGGCGCCGAGCGCATCGGCGTACGCCAGCTGGGCCTTGCCCGCGGCGTTGCTGAACTTGCCGTGGGCCTCGGCCGCCCGCATGGCCGCCTCGGTCTCGCCGAGCCGCCGGCCGGCGTCGCGAAGCGCCGGCGGGGCCAGCGACAACGCCAGGTCGGCGAGGGTCGACTCGTCACCGATCATGCCGATGAACTGGCGCATCACGCCCAGCCCGCCGGCCCTTGCGACAACGCCGCTGCGCACCGGCAGGTCGCCGGCGACCATCCTGAGCAGCGTCGTCTTTCCCGCGCCGTTCGGCCCGACCAGGGCGACCTTGCTGCCCTCCCCGACCCGGAACGACACGTCGGCGAAGAGTTCCCGACCGTCGGGCAGGATGTGCCCGACCGCTGCCACGTCCACGTATCCCACGCCGGGATCCTGCCCCAACGAGGGTCGGGGGGTATATCCAATTACCGGGTGACGCGAAGCACCCGGAAGCCCTTTTGGCTGGCGTACCGCTCGACCTGCCAGCTCTGCTCGGTGAGCCAGCGTTGCAGCGAGTCGCCGCCGAGGTGCCGGGCGACGACCAACCAGCCGACGCCGTCCGGGGCGAGTCGGGGCAGCCAACGCAGCAACAGGTCGTGCAGCCCGTCCTTGCCGATCCGGATGGGCGGGTTCGACCAGATCTGGGCGAAGCGGACGCCGTCCGGAACGTCGTCCGGCGCGCTGACCCGGACCCGGTCGGCGGCGCCGACCCGAGCCGCGTTGGCGGCGGTCAGCTCGCGGGCCCGGGCGTTGACGTCGACGGCCCAGATGGTGCTGGTGGGTGCGAGGTCGGCCAGCACGCAGCTGATCGGTCCGAACCCGCAGCCGAGGTCGAGCAGGTCGCCGGTGGTGTCGGCGGCGGGCAGCTCGGCCTTGCGCAGCAGCACCGCGGTGCCCGGGTCGAGCCGGCTGGCGGAGAAGACCCCGCCGGCCGAGGTGAGCCGGTAGTCGCGGTCGGCGACGGAGAACTCGACCTCGCGCGCCGGGGCGTCGCTGGTGGGCTGAGCGGTGAAGTAGTGGTCGCCGGTCACCCGGCAATTCTCGCACCGGTCCGGGGCGGACCTGACGCGGCCCACCCGCACATTTCCCCGATATTACCCCCTAAAGGGACAATGACTCCTACTCTGGGCCACATGGTGTATCGGTACCAGTCCGATGAGGACGCTTTCGAGGAGTACCCGGAGCCCGGGTCCGATCTGTCGGTGCTCGGCGCCGGTCCGCCCCCGGCGGCCGGGCCCTCTCCGTCGCGCTTCCCCACGCCGTCGCTGCCCCGGCCGAACCAGCTCTCGCTGCCCTCGTCGCAACCGGTGCCGGCCCGTGCCGATGTGCCGCAGCCCGGTCCGGCCGCCCGCGCCGATGCGCCGCGGCCACTGCCGACGCGTGCCGACATCCCGCCCGCCCCGCCGCGCAGCCAGATCTACACCTCGGCGACGTCGGCGGAGCCGCCCGCCCGGCGCGGCGGCGGCCGCCTGTGGCAGGTACTGATCGGCGGCGCAGCCGTCCTGGTGCTGCTCGCCCTCTGCGGCCTCGGCGCCGCCGCGCTGCTCATCGACCGCGGCGAGCAGCCGCAGAGCAACCCGACGTACCAGCCGAACGCCGCCCCGACGTCGGCACCCGCGGAACGGCTGGCCCTCGACTCCCGGGACACCGACCAGGCCCCGCTCACCGCCAAGGAACTCTTCCCCGGCAAGGAGCTGAAGCTCACCGACGGACAGCCGAGCTACCAGGTGCTCAAGACACAGTCCAGCGGCAGTTGCGCCGTAGCCGCCACCGACGAGGTCGCCGACCTGCTGGTCCGGCTCGGCTGCAACCAGGTCGTCCGGGCCACGCTGAGTACGCCCGACGACAGCCACCTGGTCACCGCCGGCCTGTTCAACCTCACCGACAAGGTCACCGCGGAACGAGTCCGAGACCGACTCCGGCAACTGCTCGACGAGCGGCAGGGCCGTTTCCGGGGCCTCACCGCCGACGACGGCGACGGCACCGAAGTCCTGGCCAGCGCTCCGGCACGCGTCGGCTGGCAGGTCCGTGGCCACTACCTGGCGTACGCGCTGGTGGTCCGCAAGGACGGGGCGGCGGTCAAGGCGGGTGACGCCAAGGTCCGCGAGATCCTGTTCGACATGATCGAGCTGCACCTCAGCCGGGGCGTGCTGCAGAGCCGGGCCGACGGTGGCACCGCCGCGCAACCGACGGCGGCACCCACCGGCAGCAACGCCAACCAGGGCGACCTGCCGGGCGAGTGACAGTGCGGACGGTCAACCCTCGATCGGCACCCGCAACCGGCGGGTGAGGGTGGCACGGTGGGCGTACTCGGCCGGATCTGCCGGGTAGCCGACGGCGACCAGGGTCAGCCCGCGCGCGGGGGCCACTGTCACCTCGCTGGACCGCTCCCGCCGGGTGAGCAGGGTTCCCGGCCACTCGACCGGGCGGCGGCCGTCCCCGGCCACCAGCATGGCTCCCACCAGGCTGCGCACCATCGCCTGGCAGAACGCGTCGGCCTGCACTGTGGCGACCAGGATGCCGTCCGGGTCGCGACGCCAGTCCAGTCGGGTCACCTCGCGCAGCGTGGTGGCGTGCTCCTTGCGTCGGCAGTACGCGGCGAAGTCGTGCTCCCCCACCAGGCCGGACGCGGCGGCGTTCAATGCGGCCAGGTCCAACGGCTTCGGCCAGGCCAGCACCTCGTGGCGGCGCAACGGCTCGGCACCGAAGGGCGCATCGGTGACCCGGTACTCGTAGCGCCGGAAGGTGGCCGAGAACCGGGCGTCGAAGTCGGCCGGCACCTCGGTCATCGCCCGTACCCGCACGTCGGTGGGGAGCAGCCGGGCCAGGCGACGCAGCAGCCGTCCCTCGTGCTGCCGCCACACGTCCACGGGCAGGTCCACATGGCACACCTGCCCCGTGGCGTGCACTCCCGCGTCGGTCCGCCCGGCCACCGTCAGCCCGGTGGCCGTACCGACGCCGAGGACCAGGTCCAGGGTCTCGACGAGCACCCCCGCGACGGTGCGCCTGGTCGGCTGGGCTGCCCAGCCGGAGAAGTCGGTGCCGTCGTACGAGACGTCCAGCCGCAGCCGGATCCGCTCGTCCACCTCGTACCTCCTGTTACGGGTCGGGCCCGACACCCCGATGGGGTGCCGGGCCCGACAATGCCCTTGATCAGGCCTTGTTCTCGGTGGCCTCGTCGCTGTCCTCGCGGGCGGCGTCGGTGTCACCGGACGCCGACACCGGCGCCTCGGAGTCCTGGTCGGCCGGAGCCGACTTCGGGGCCTCGTCGGCCGGGGCGAGCGCCTCGACCTTGTCCTGCTGCGCGGCCTTGCGGGCGGCGGTCTTCTTGTTCGCCTTCGGCTCGGCGACCTGAAGCTCCTCCACCAGCTCGATGATGGCCATCGGCGCGTTGTCACCCTTGCGCGGACCGGTCTTCACGATCCGGGTGTAACCGCCGGGGCGGTTGGAGTACCGGGGTGCGATCTGGTCGAACAGGGCGTAGACCACGTCCTTGTCCTTGACGACACCCAGCACCCGACGCCGCGAGGCGAGGTCACCGCGCTTGGCCTTGGTGATGAGCTGCTCGGCCAGCGGGCGCAGCCGCCGGGCCTTCGTCTCGGTGGTCTGGATCTTCCCGTGCTGGAACAGCGCGGTCGCCAGGTTGGCCAGCATCAGCCGCTCGTGCGAGGGGCTGCCGCCGAGGCGGGGGCCCTTGGTGGGCGTGGGCATTTTTGGTGCTCCTCAGTTGTGGCGGCAGCGCGGACTAGAGCTGCTCGGTCTCGCGGTAGTCGTCGGTGTCGTAGTCGGCCTCGCCGAAGGTGTCCACGACGTGCGCCGGGTCGAAGTTCGGAGCCGAGTCCTTCAGCCCGAGACCCATCCCGGCGAGCTTCATCTTGACCTCGTCGATCGACTTCTGACCGAAGTTGCGAATGTCGAGGAGGTCGGCCTCGGTACGCCCGATGAGCTCACCAACGGAGTTGATGCCCTCGCGCTTGAGGCAGTTGTAGGAGCGGACGGTGAGGTCCAGCTCCTCGATCGGCAGAGCGAGGTCCGCCGCCAGCTGGGCGTCCTGCGGGGACGGCCCGATGTCGATGCCCTCGGCGGTCTCGTCCAGCTCCCGGGCGAGCCCGAACAGCTCCACCAGCGTCGAACCGGCGGAGGCCAGCGCGGTACGCGGACCCATCGACGGCTTGGTCTCGACGTCGATGATCAGCCGGTCGAAGTCGGTGCGCTGCTCGACACGGGTCGCCTCGACGCGGTAGGTCACCTTCAGCACCGGCGAGTAGATCGAGTCGACCGGGATCCGGCCGATCTCGGCGCCGGACTGCTTGTTCTGCGCCGCCGTCACGTAGCCCCGGCCCCGCTCGACGGTCAGCTCCATGTCGAGCCGGCCCTTGCCGTTCAGGGTGGCGAGCTTGAGATCCGGGTTGTGCACCGAGACGCCGGCCGGGGGCTGGATGTCGCCCGCGGTCACGTCGCCCGGGCCCTGCTTGCGCAGGTACATGCTGACCGGCTCGTCGTGCTCGGAGCTGACGCACAGCTCCTTGATGTTCATGACGAGCTCGACCACGTCCTCCTTGACACCGGGGATCGTGGTGAACTCGTGCAGCACACCGTCGATCTTGATCGAGGTGACGGCCGCGCCCGGGATCGACGACAGCAGCGTACGCCGCAGCGAGTTACCCAGGGTGTAGCCGAAGCCCGGCTCCAGCGGCTCGATGGCGAACCGGGACCGGGTCTCGTTGATCGACTCCTCGGAGAGGGAGGGTCGCTGGCTGATGAGCATCTTTTCTCTTCTCTTCCGGGGCGCCCGCTATTTGACGCCCACGACACAACCTGTTGCGGTGGCCCGCCCCGAAGGGCGGGCCACCGAACGAGCTCGGACTACTTGGAGTAGAGCTCGACGATCAACTGCTCCTGGACCTGCGTGTCGATGACCTGCCGGGCCGGGAGGGAGTGCACGAGCACCTTCATCTGGCTCGGGATGGCCTCAAGCCACGCCGGAACCGTCTTCGAGCCGGCCTGAGCCTGCGCGACGATGAACGGGGTGAGCTCCTTGCTCTTGCCCCGAACCTCGATGATGTCGTGCTCCTTGACGCGGTACGACGGGATGTCGACCTTCTTGCCGTTCACCGTGAAGTGACCGTGCTTGACCAGCTGGCGGGCCATGTCCCGCGAGTGGGCGTAGCCGGCCCGGTAAACGACGTTGTCCAGCCGCGACTCGAGGATCTGCAGGAGGACCTCACCGGTCTTGGCCTGCTTGCCAACGGCTTCCTCGTAGTAACCGCGGAACTGCTTCTCCAGCACGCCGTAAACCCGGCGGGCCTTCTGCTTCTCGCGGAGCTGGAGCAGGTACTCCGTCTCCTTGGTGCGGCCGCGGCCGTGCTGCCCGGGCGGGAACGGCCGGGACTCGAACGGGCACTTCGGACCATCGCACTTGCTGCCCTTGAGGAACAGCTTCATCTTCTCCCGCCGGCAACGGCGGCAGTCTGCACCGGTGTAACGAGCCATCTCTCTCTACCTCTCAGACCCGGCGACGCTTCGGCGGACGACATCCGTTGTGCGGCTGCGGGGTGACGTCGGCGATCTGCCCGACCTCGAGGCCCACGGCCTGCAGCGAACGGATGGCGGTTTCCCGGCCGGAGCCGGGGCCCTTGACGAACACGTCGACCTTGCGCATGCCGTGCTCCATGGCGCGACGCGCGGCAGCCTCGGCGGCCAGCTGCGCAGCGAACGGAGTCGACTTGCGGGAGCCCTTGAAGCCGACCTGGCCAGCGGAGGCCCAGGAGATGACCGCACCGGTCGGGTCCGTGATGGACACGATGGTGTTGTTGAACGTGCTCTTGATGTGCGCCTGCCCGTGGGCGACGTTCTTGCGTTCCTTGCGCCGGACCTTCTTTACAGCGGCTCCGGCACGAGCCTTCGGTGGCATAAGTCTGTGCGCTCCTAGTTGACTTTCCGGATTGGGTTGCGGCCTGACCCACCTCGGCGGCGGCCGACCCCGTCATCCGGTCAAGAACTACTTCTTGCCGGGCTTCTTCTTGCCGGCGACGGTCCGCTTCGGGCCCTTGCGGGTCCGGGCGTTGGTCTTGGTCCGCTGGCCACGCACGGGCAGGCCCCGGCGGTGCCGGATGCCGGCGTAGCAGCCGATCTCAACCTTGCGGCGGATGTCAGCGGCGACCTCGCGGCGCAGGTCGCCTTCAACCTTGTAGTTGCCCTCGATGTGGTCGCGGAGCTGCACGAGCTCCTCGTCCGTGAGGTCCCGAGCGCGCTTGTCCGGCGAGATGCCGGTGGCGGCGAGTGTCTCCAGGGCGCGGGTGCGACCGACCCCGAAGATGTAGGTGAGCGCGATCTCCAACCGCTTTTCGCGGGGGAGATCCACGCCGACTAGACGTGCCATGTGCGGGCGTACTCCTCGTGATGTGTGGCGGAGGTGTGGACCCGTCCCACCCCGCTACCGGCCGTCCCGTCCTTCCGACGCGGTGAGCGCCGGCGACCGGGATCGGTCGCTGCCCGAGCGGGCCCCGGCCTCCGACCGGGGGTCAGCCACGCAGAGGTACGTCTGGCGTACCGCTCGCGGCTGGGACGAGCATGTGTGATGTGTGTGTCGCTGGGGATCTGCCTGGACCAACGCCACCCGGCCGTGCTCCGGCCGGACGGGCTGAGTCAGCCCTGGCGCTGCTTGTGGCGCGGGTCGCTGCAGATGACCATGACCCGGCCGTGCCGGCGGATAACCCGGCACTTCTGGCAGATCCTCTTGACGCTCGGCTTGACCTTCACGGTTGCCTTACTTCCCATCTGGCCCGGGGACGCGCTCTACGCGACATCGGACGTCGAAGACGGACACGGGACTTCCCGGCCGCCGTCAGGACTACTTGTAGCGGTAGACGATGCGCCCGCGGGTCAGGTCGTACGGCGAAAGTTCGACGACGACCCGGTCCTCCGGAAGGATGCGGATGTAGTGCTGCCGCATCTTGCCGCTGATGTGAGCCAACACCTTATGGCCGTTCGCGAGCTCCACCCGGAACATGGCGTTCGGCAGGGGCTCGATGACCCGACCCTCGATCTCAATGGCTCCGTCTTTTTTCGGCATGTCCTCCGCTGTCCTGACGTCGATTGCTCCGGGCGGCCCACAACGTCTTACACGGAAATCTGATCAGAATCAGAAGCCCGCGCCAGCCGCGGCTCCAGCTCCCACCGAAGCGCAGGGTGGGCATGCCGGAGTGGACGCTGTGCGCCGATCTGAAAGTGTACGCCGGCCTGCACTCCCCCGCCAAACCGACCACCCACCAACCCGCGCGTCGCCCCCACCGGCCTCACCTCCAGCGCCGTTGATCATGAAGTTGTTGCCAGAACACGCCGGCGACGGTGGCGAAAACTTCATGATCAACGGGCGGGGTGGGGGGTAGGCCCGGGAAGGTGGTGGGGTTCAGGAGGTTGGCGGGTTCTCGTCCGGTTTGAGGGCGCGCTCTGCCTGCTTGCGGTCTCGGCGGCGTTGGCGCTTGACGGCTTGGCGCTGGGGCTCCTTGGTGGCCAGCCCGCTGGCAGTGCGGACCACCAGCACCGCACCCCACGGCCCCGCCACCCAGGCCGGCCAGAAGTAGAGCAGGTCCTGGCTGAGCACCGACGTCACCGCCCAGATGGTCACCACGAGGGCGATCACCCACAGGTACGGGAACCACACCTCAGCCAACCAGCGTGCGGTGACGCCCCTGCTGGCGGCCGGATCGAGCTGGTCGCCCAACAGGCTCGCCGTCGGCCCGGCAACCGGCGCCAGGCCCGACCGCTGCGCCGGCGTCACCGGCGGCAGGTCGGTGAGCAGGGCCTCAAGGTCGGCGTACGTGCGTGCCGCGTAGGCGCGCTGCAACCGCTCGTCGTACTCGTGCAGATCCAGTCGGCCCTCGTCGAGGGCGACCCGCAACCGGTCGGCCACCGCCGTACGGTCCGAGTCCGCGGCTCGCATCCCGTCGCGCCCGTCCATGCCGGCAAGCATGCCACCGTCGCGCCACTCCCGCCCGACCCCGAGCATCGGTCGATCATGAAGTTGTTGCCCGCCTCACCGGCGTGTCAGGGCAACAACTTCATGATCAGCGGGGTCAGGGGGTTTTGGTGGCTGCGGGTTGGCGTGCCGTTACCAGGTCGCCCAGGCGGGCCCGGCCACCGTCGAACGCGGTGAGCACCCAGACGCCGTCCGGCAGCAGCGCCATCGAGTGCTCGACGTGCGCGGCCACCGAGCCGTCCCGGGTGACGACCGTCCACCCGTCGGCCAACTCGGCGGTACGCGGGGACGCCATGGTGATCATCGGCTCGATGGCCAGGGCCATCCCGGGGACCAGTCGCGGACCCTTGCCCGGCCGACCGTGGTTGAGCACGTGGGGGTCCTGGTGCATCTCGGTGCCGATGCCGTGGCCGCCGTAGCCGTCGACGATGCCGTACCGGCCGCCCTTGCGGACAGCGGTCTCCACCGCGTGCGAGATGTCGGTGAGGCGGCCCTTGCCGCTGGCCGCGCCACGCGCGGCGGCGGCGATGCCAGCCCACATCGCGTCCTCGGCGACCTCGGCCATCTTCAGCAGCGCCGGGTCGACGTCACCGACCCCGACCGTGATCGCTGAGTCGCCGTGCCACCCGTCCAGCACCGCGCCGCAGTCGATGGAGATCAGGTCACCGGCCCGGAGCACCTGCTCGGGCGACGGGATGGCGTGCACGATCTGCTCGTTGACCGAGGAGCAGATCGACGCCGGGAAACCGTGGTAGCCCTTGAACGACGGCACGCCGCCCGCCTCGCGGATGGTCGCCTCGGCGATGGCGTCCAGATCGGCGGTGCTCACACCGGGGGCGACAGCCTCCCGCATCCGACGCAGCGCCTCGGCCACCACCAGCCCGGCGGCCCGCATCTTCTCGATCTGGTCAGGGGTCTTCAGCTGGATGTCCAGCTGGGGACGACGCATGGAGCGGTTACCTTTCGTTGCCGAACAGCGGGGCACATAACGCGTACCCCGCTGTTCGCACTCTATCCGCCGTGGCCCGGCCGGACCTCAGCCGCCGTACGACCGCAACGCGTCGATGGCCCGGGTGGTGACGTCCTCCACCGGCCCGGTGGCGTCGATCCCGACCAGCTTGCCCTGAGCGCCGTAGTAGTCGACCAGGGGTGCGGTCTTCTCGCTGTATTCGCGGAGCCGCGTGGCGATCGTCTCCGGCTTGTCGTCGTCGCGCTGGAACAGCTCGGCGCCGCACCGGTCACAGATGCCGGGCCGGGTGGTGGCGTCGAACTCGACGTGCCAGATCTTGCCGCAGCCCCGGCACGTACGCCTGCCGGAGAGCCGCCGGATCACCTCGTCGTCGTCGACGACCAGCTCCAGGACCAGATCCAGGGCGGTGCCCAGATCGGCCAGGAGCTTGTCCAGAGCGGCCGCCTGCGGAGTCGTCCGCGGGAAGCCGTCGAGCAGGAAACCCTCGCTGGCGTCGGGCTCGGCCAGCCGGTCCCGGACCATGTTGATGGTGACCTCGTCCGGAACCAGCTCGCCCGCATCCATGTACCGCTTCGCCTCGACACCGAGCGGCGTGCCCTGGGTGACGTTCGACCGGAAGATGTCTCCGGTCGAAATCTTCGGCACCGAGAGGTGCGCGGCGATGAACTCGGCCTGCGTGCCCTTGCCCGCGCCCGGCGGGCCAACCAGAACGAGTCTCATCTACCGCAGGAACCCTTCGTAGTTCCGCTGCATGAGTTGGCTCTCGATCTGCTTCACGGTCTCCAGACCGACGCCGACCATAATGAGCACAGCGGTGCCGCCGAACGGGAAGTTCTGGTACTGCTGGTTGTCCAGCCAGATGAAGAAGAAGTTCGGCAGGATCGAGATGACGCCGAGGTAGAGCGCGCCCGGCAGGGTGATCCGGCTGAGGATGAAGTCCAGGTAGTCGGCGGTCGGCTTGCCCGGGCGGATGCCCGGCACGAACCCGCCGTACTTCTTCATGTTGTCCGCGACCTCGGTCGGATTGAACGTGATCGAGACGTAGAAGTACGTGAAGAAGATGATCATCAGGAAGTAGACCGAGATGTAGATCGGGCTACTCGGGTTGACCAGGTTGTTCTGGATCCACGACTGGGTCTTGCCCGGGTCGGTCTGGTCGAAGAACTGCAGCGCCAACTGCGGCAGGTAGAGCAGCGACGAGCCGAAGATGACCGGGATCACACCCGCCTGGTTGACCTTGAGCGGGATGTAGGTCGAGGTGCCGCCGTACATCCGCCGGCCGATCATCCGCTTGGCGTACTGCACCGGGATCCGGCGCTGCGCCTGCTCGATGAAGGTGACAGCGGTGATGACCACCAGGACCAGCGCGATGACCAGGGCGAACATGTCCCAGCCCTTGCTGGTCTTGATCTGCCAGCCCTCGCTGGGCAGCCGCGCCGCGATCGAGGTGAAGATCAGGACGGACATGCCGTTGCCGACGCCGCGGTCGGTGATCAGCTCACCGAGCCACATGACCATGCCGGTGCCGGCGGTCATCGTCATCACCAGGATGGTCAGGGTCAGCCAGTCCGGGATGCCGGTGCCGGTGGGGATGATCGGGAACTGGTCGCAGCGGTTCTGGAACAGCTGGCCCGAGCGGGCCAGCGCCACGAACGCCGAGGCCTGCAGCACACCGAGACCGAGAGTCAGGTAGCGGGTGTACTGGGTGATCTTCGCCTGACCGGCCTGGCCCTCCTTGCGGAGCTGCTCCAGGCGGGGGATCACGACGGTCAGCAGCTGCAGGATGATCGACGCGGTGATGTAGGGCATGATGCCCAGCGCGAAGACCGAGAGCTGCAGCAGCGCTCCGCCGGAGAAGAGGTTGAGAAGGTTCACCACCCCGGTGGTGTCACCCTGGATGGTGTCGAGGCACTTCTGCACGTTGCCGTACGAGACGCCCGGGCTGGGGAGCGTTGCACCCAGCCGGTAGACCGCGATGATGCCTACTGTGAACAGCAGCTTCTTGCGCAGGTCAGGCGTACGGAACGCACTGAGAAAGGCGGACAGCAACTTCTTCCTCCTGCGCGAGGCGGGCCGCCGGTGATCCCTGGCGGGTCGGGGTGGATCACGGGCGAGTGCCCGCAATCCATGGCTGGGATGGGACTCTAACAGCCTCACCCCGGTCCGGGCAGATGCGCCCGACTACATAAATCGATTCCGATGTTACCGGGCGCTCAGGTCCCAGGTAGACCATGGCGCCCGCCAGTTGCTCTCAACTGGACGGGCGCCATGGTCGTACGCCTTACAGCTCGGTGACGGAGCCACCGGCGGCAGCGATCTTCTCCTTGGCCGACGCACTGAACGCGTGCGCGGACACCTGGAGCGCCACACCGCCGAGGTCCCCGGTGCCGAGGACCTTGACCGGGTGACCCTTGCGGACCGCGCCGGACTCGACGAGCTCCAGCGGGCCGACCTGACCACCATTCGGGAACAGCTCAGCGAGTCGGTCCAGGTTGACAACCTGGAAGACCACCTTGAACTTGTTCTTGAAGCCCTTCATCTTCGGCAGGCGCATGTGGATGGGCATCTGCCCACCCTCGAACGCCGCCGAGATGTTCTTGCGGGCCTTGGAACCCTTGGTACCGCGACCAGCGGTCTTGCCCTTGGAACCCTCACCGCGACCCACGCGGGTCTTCGCGGTCTTGGAACCGGGCGCCGGGCGCAGGTGATGCACCTTGATCGTCATTACTCGACCTCCTCGACCTTCACGAGGTGGCTCACAGTGAAGATCATGCCGCGGATCTCGGGCCGGTCCTCCTTGACCACCACGTCGTTGATCCGCTTGAGACCGAGCGAACGCAGCGACTCACGCTGGTTGTGCTTGGTCCCGATACCGGACCGGAGCTGGGTGACCTTCAGGCGTGCCATCAGTGCGCCACCCCCGCACGCGACGCCAGCATGGCCGCCGGCGCGACGTCCTCCACCGGCAGACCACGACGCGCCGCGACCTGCTCGGGGGACTCAAGCCCCTTCAGGGCCGCCACGGTGGCGTGCACGATGTTGATCGGGTTCGACGAACCGAGGCTCTTGGAGAGCACGTCGTGGATCCCGGCACACTCCAGCACGGCACGCACCGGCCCACCGGCGATGACACCCGTACCGGCCGAGGCCGGCTTGAGCAGCACCACACCAGCGGCGTCCTCACCCGTCACCGGGTGCGGGATCGACTGGCCGATCCGCGGGACCTTGAAGAAGTGCTTCTTGGCCTCCTCGACACCCTTGGCGATGGCCGCGGGCACCTCCTTGGCCTTTCCGTAGCCCACACCGACCGTGCCGTCGCCGTCGCCCACGATCACCAGGGCGGTGAAGCTGAAGCGACGACCACCCTTCACAACCTTGGCGACGCGGTTGATCGCGACGACCCGCTCGAGGTGCGGGGTCTTCTCGACGGGCGCGTTTCCGCGGCCGCCCTCACGGCGGTTGTCGCGGCGACCACCCTCGTTGCCACCGGACCCGCCGCCACGGCGCTGTTGACCTGGCATCAGCAGCCTTCCTTCTCTCTCGTGACGGGGTTGTTAGAACTCGAGCCCGGCTTCGCGGGCGGCGTCGGCAAGCGCGGCGACTCGCCCCGCGTACCGGTTGCCGCCGCGGTCGAAGACGACCTTGGAGACGCCGGCGGCCTTGGCCCGCTCGGCGAGCAGCGCGCCCACCTTGCCAGCCAGGGCGCTCTTGTCGCCCTCCGCACCGCGCAGCGAGGCGTCCAGGGTCGACGCCGACGCCAGGGTGTGACCCTTGGTGTCGTCGACGACCTGGGCGACCATGTGCCGCAGCGAGCGGGTGACGACCAGGCGCGGACGCTCGGCCGTACCGCTGACGTTCTTGCGGACGCGGAAGTGTCGACGCGCACGCCCAACGGCGCGCTTGGCGGCGACACCGCGGCGGCGCTTGAGCAGCGTGGCGCTCACTTCTTACCTGCCTTTCCAGCCTTGCGGCGGATGACCTCGCCCTGGTACTTGACGCCCTTGCCCTTGTAGGGCTCCGGCGGGCGGATCTTCCGGATGTTGGCGGCGACCTCACCGACCTGCTGCTTGTCGATGCCAGCCACGTGGAACAGGGTCGGCCGCTCCACCGTGAAGGTGATGCCCGCCGGGGCGGGGACGACCACCGGGTGCGAGAACCCGAGCGCGAACTCGAGGTCCGAACCCTTGGCGGTGACCCGGTAACCGGTGCCGGCGATCTCCAGGCTCTTGCGGTAGCCCTCGGTGACCCCGACGATCATGTTCGCAACCAGCGTACGGCTCAGGCCGTGGAGTTCCTTGGCCTTGCGCTCGTCGTTCGGCCGGTTGACGCTCAGCTGCCCATCCTCGGCCCGCTCGATCGTGATCGGCTCGGCGAGGGTGTGCTGGAGCTGGCCCTTGGGGCCCTTGACCTTGACGGTCTGCCCGTCGATCGTGATGTCGACGCCGGCTGGCACCGGGATCGACTTACGTCCAATTCGCGACATTTCTACCTGTCTCCCGTTACCAGACGAAGGCGAGGACTTCCCCGCCAACACTCCGCTTGCGGGCCTGCCGGTCGGTCAGCAGCCCCTGGGACGTCGAAATGATCGCCACGCCCAGCCCACCGAGCACCCGCGGGAGCCCGTCCGACTTGGCGTACACCCGGAGACCGGGCTTGGACACGCGCTTGATGCCGGCCAGGCTCCGCTCGCGGTTCTGGCCGTACTTCAGCTCGACGACCAGTCGCTTGCCGACGGCGCCCTCCTCGGGCTCCTCGACCGACCAGGTGGCGATGTAACCCTCGGCCTTCAGGACCTCGGCGATGTTCGCCTTGATCTTGGAGTAGGGCATCTTCACCTGATCGTGGTACGCCTGGTTGGCGTTACGCAGACGCGTGAGCATGTCTGCGATCGGGTCGGTCATCGTCATGGATTTCGTCAGCCTTTCTCGCCGGGGTTCCCGGGGCATCAGCCCCGGGCCTACGGCGAAGAGCAATACCTAATCGGTGCAGGAGTTCCCGGCCGACGGCCGGGACGCGGTCGCCCTTACCAGGAAGCCTTGGACACGCCCGGCAGCTCACCGCGGTGAGCCATCTCCCGGATGCAGACCCGGCAGAGCCCGAACTTGCGGTAGACCGCCTTCGGACGCCCGCACCGCTGGCAGCGGGTGTACGCGCGAACCGAGAACTTCGGCTTCGCGGCCGCCTTGATGATCAGCGCCTTCTTGGCCATCTCAGTTCTCCTTGAACGGGAAGCCCAGGAGCTTGAGCAGCGCCCGGCCCTCGTCGTCGGTCGTGGCGGTCGTGACCACCGTGATGTCCATGCCCCGCTGGCGATCGATCCGGTCCTGGTCGATCTCGTGGAACACCGACTGCTCGGTCAGACCGAACGTGTAGTTGCCGTGCCCGTCCAGCTTGCGCCCGTCCAGACCGCGGAAGTCGCGGATACGCGGCAGCGCGATGGAGAGCAGCCGGTCCATGAACTCCCACATCCGGTCGCCGCGAAGGGTGACCTTCGCGCCGATCGGCATGCCCTCGCGGAGCTTGAACTGCGCGATGGACTTGGTCGCCCGCCGCACCTGCGGCTTCTGGCCGGTGATCGTGGCGAGGTCGCGGACCGCGCCGTCGATCAGCTTGGCGTCGCGAGCAGCCTCGCCGACACCCATGTTGACGACGATCTTGACCAGCCGCGGCACCTGCATGGGGTTGCCGTAGCTGCGCTGCTCACGCAGCTGGGCCACGATCTCGTTGCGGTACCGCTCCTTGAGGCGCGGCAGGGTCTTTTCGGTAGCCGTGGTCATCACAGGTCCTTACCGGTGCTACGCGCGATGCGGACCTTCTGGCCGTTGTCGTCGATCCGGTAACCGACGCGGGTCGGCTTGCCGTCGGAGTCCAGGACCTGCACGTTCGAGACGTGGATCGGGGCCTCCTGAGTGACGATGCCGCCGGTCTTGGCGCCACGCTGGGTGGTGCTGATGCGGGTGTGCTTCTTGACCCGGTTCACGCCCTCGACCAGGACCTTGTCCTGCCGCGGGTAGGCCTGAATGACCTTGCCCTTGGCACCCTTGTCCTTGCCGGCGATGACGACGACCGTGTCGCCCTTCTTGACCTTCACGGTCACAACACCTCCGGCGCGAGGGAAATAATCTTCATGAACCGCTTGTCCCGCAGCTCCCGGCCCACCGGGCCGAAGATACGGGTTCCACGCGGGTCCCCGCCGTCCTTGATGATGACGGCGGCGTTCTCGTCGAAGCGGATGTACGAGCCGTCCGGACGCCGCCTCTCCTTGGCCGTGCGAACGACGACAGCCTTGACGACGTCGCCCTTCTTCACACCGGCACCCGGGATCGCGTCCTTGACCGTGGCCACGATGACGTCGCCGATACTCGCGTAGCGCCGACCCGAGCCGCCGAGAACCCGGATGCACAGGATCTCCCGAGCACCCGTGTTGTCGGCGACGCGCAGTCGCGACTCCTGCTGAATCACGTCTATCTCCTATGTCTGCCGGTTCTCCGGCCGCCGTAGCGGCCGGAGCCTGGCGGAACCTACGCCCGACGCAACGCCGGGCGAGCTCGAGCCTTCGCTACTTGGCCTTTTCCAGGATCTCCACGATCCGCCAACGCTTGGTGGCGCTCAGCGGCCGGGTCTCCATGATGAGAACCCGGTCACCGGTGCCAGCGGCGTTCTGCTCGTCGTGCACCTTCAGCTTGGCCGTACGGCGCATGATCTTGCCGTACAGCGCGTGCCGAACCCGGTCCTCGACCTCGACAACGACGGTCTTGTCCATCTTGTCGCTGATCACCAGGCCCTCGCGGACCTTGCGGCGCGACCGCGCGGCGGCGGTGGCGGTCTCTTCGGTCATGATGCAGTCACCTCAGTCGGCGCGGCCGAGAGCCCCAGCTCGCGCTCACGCATGATCGTGTAGATCCGGGCGATCTCCCGACGGATGACCTGCAACCGCCGGTTGTTGTCCAGCTGCCCGGTTGCGGCCTGCACGCGGAGGTTGAACAGCTCCGCCTTGGCCTCCCGCAGCTTCGTGACCAGCTCCTCTTCGGAGAGCTCACGCAGCTCGGTCGCCTTAACGCCCGCTGCCATCAGGATTCACCCACTTCGCGCGTAACAATGCGGCACTTCATCGGGAGCTTGTGGATCGCGCGACGCATGGCCTCTCGCGCGGTCTGCTCGTTGGGGAAGGACATCTCGAAGAGAACCCGCCCCGGCTTGACGTTGGCAACCCACCACTCCGGCGAACCCTTACCGGAACCCATCCGGGTCTCGGCAGGCTTCTTGGTGAGGGCCTGGTCCGGGAAGATCGTGATCCAGACCTTGCCACCACGCTTGATGTGGCGAGTCATCGCGATACGTGCCGACTCGATCTGCCGGTTCGTCACGTACGCCGGCTCGAGAGCCTGGATCCCGAACTCGCCGAACACCACCCGGTTACCACCCTTGGACGCGCCACTGCGGTCCGGGTGGTGCGGCTTGCGGAAGCCCTTCGGGGGCTTGCGCGGCATCAGCATCTGTCAGCCCTCCTGCTGCGTTTCTGCCGGAGCAGCAGTGGCGGCGACAGCTGCGCTGTCGACCGGCTCGCCGCTCGGCGTCTCGGCCTGCTGCGCGATGGTGGTCGCAGCAGCCCGACCGGCCTCGGTGCCACCAGCCGTGGTGCCGGACGAACCCGACCGGCCACGGCGCGGACGCTCGGGACGGTCGCCGCGCTCACCACGACGCGGGCGGGACGGACCGGCCTCGGCCGGAGCTTCCCGGCCCGGGACGGCGTCGCCCTTGTAGATCCAGACCTTCACACCGATCCGACCGAACGTCGTACGGGCCTCGAAGAAGCCGTACTCGATGTTGGCCCGCAGCGTGTGCAGCGGAACCCGGCCCTCACGGTAGAACTCGGTCCGGCTCATCTCGGCGCCGCCGAGGCGACCCGAGACCTGAACCCGGATGCCCTTGCAGACCGGGTTCTTCATCGCCGACTGCATGGCCTTGCGCATCGCCCGACGGAAGCTGACCCGGCTGGACAGCTGCTCGGCCACGCCCTGCGCGACCAGCTGAGCGTCCGACTCGGGGTTCTTCACCTCGATGATGTTCAGCTGAACCTGCTTGCCGGTGAGCTTCTCAAGCTCGCCGCGGATCCGGTCGGCCTCCGCACCCTTACGGCCGATGACGATGCCCGGCCGGGCGGTGTGGATGTCGACCCGGACCCGGTCGCGGGTGCGCTCGATGTCGACCTTGGAAATCCCGGCACGCTCGAGGCCCTTGGACATCATGCGGCGGATCTTGACATCCTCGCCGATGTAGTCCTTGTAGAGCTTGTCCGCGAACCAGCGGGACTTCCAGTCGGTCGAGATGCCGAGCCGGAACCCAGTGGGGTGAACCTTCTGACCCATTACTCGGCGTCCTCCGTCTTGCTCTGCGCTTCGGCCGGTGCGGCCTCCGTGGCCGGGGCGGCCTTCTTCGCCGCGGCCTTCCTCGGCGCTGCCGGCGCGACCGCTTCGACCGCCACAGTGATGTGGCAGGTGCGCTTGCGGATTCGGTACGCCCGACCCTGCGCCCGCGGCTGGAACCGCTTCATCGTCGGGCCCTCGTCCACGAAGGCCTCGCTGACGAGCAGCGCGTCGGGGTCCAGCCGCTCGTTGTTCTCCGCGTTGGCGATCGCGCTAGCGAGCACCTTGTACACCTGCTCGCTCGCAGCCTGCGGCGCGAACTGCAGCACCGTGAGCGCCTCCTTCGCGGGCAGGCCGCGGACGAGGTTGACCACCCGGCGCGCCTTCATCGGCGAGATGCGCACGTGCCGCGCAACCGCCCGCGCGCCCGGAAGCACCGGAGCGTCGCCCTTTCCTGGCATCGCTGTAACCCCTTGTTCCCTCTATCCGTATGCCCGCGGCGTCAGCGCCGACGGCTCTTCCGGTCGTCCTTCTCGTGACCCTTGAACGTGCGGGTCAGCGCGAACTCGCCGAGCTTGTGCCCGACCATCGCCTCGGTCACGAACACCGGGACGTGCTTGCGTCCGTCATGAACGGCGATCGTGTGCCCCAGCATCTCGGGGATGATCGTCGAGCGCCGCGACCAGGTCTTGATCACGTTCTTGGAGCCCTTGTCGTTCTGAACTTCCACCTTCTTGAGCAGGTGGTCGTCGACGAACGGGCCCTTCTTCAGGCTGCGAGGCATGTCTTATCTCCCTCAGCCGCGCTTACGCGTGGCGTAGCGGCGGCGGACGATCAGCCGGTCACTCGGCTGGCCCTTACGGCGGGTGCGGCCCTCGGGCTTACCCTGCGGGTTGACCGGGTGGCGACCACCGGAGGTCTTACCCTCACCACCACCGTGCGGGTGGTCGACCGGGTTCATGGCGACACCACGGACGGTCGGGCGCTTGCCCTTCCACCGCATCCGGCCGGCCTTACCCCAGTTGATGTTCGACTGGTCGGCGTTGCCGATCTCGCCGACGCTTGCGCGGCAGCGAACGTCCACCCGCCGGATCTCGCCGGACGGCATACGCAGGGTCGCGTACGCGCCCTCGCGGCCGAGCAGCTGGATGCCGACGCCGGCGGAACGGGCCAGCTTGGCCCCGCCACCCGGACGCAGCTCCACGTTGTGGATCGTGGTACCGACCGGGATGTTGCGCAGCGGCAGGTTGTTACCCGGCTTGATGTCGGCGCCCGGGCCGGACTCGACGCGGTCGCCCTGCTTCATGTCCTTCGGCGCGATGATGTACCGCTTCTCGCCGTCGGCGTAGTGCAGCAGCGCGATGCGCGCCGTGCGGTTCGGGTCGTACTCGATGTGAGCGACCTTCGCCGGCACGCCGTCCTTGTCGACCCGCTTGAAGTCGATCAGACGGTACTGACGCTTGTGACCGCCACCGTGGTGCCGCGTGGTGATCCGGCCGTGGGCGTTACGCCCGCCCTTCTTCGGCAACGGAGCCAGCAGCGACTTTTCCGGCGTGGACCGGGTGATCTCGGCGAAGTCAGCGACACTCGAGCCACGTCGGCCCGGCGTCGTCGGCTTGTACTTACGGATAGCCATTGTCTACACCCCTCAGCTGACCGGGCCGCCGAAGGCCTCGATGCGGTCACCGTCAGCCAGCTTCACGATCGCCCGCTTGGTCGCCTTGCGCTGACCGAAGCCGGTCTTGGTGCGCTTGCGCTTACCCTGGCGGTTGAGCGTGTTGACCGTCAGGACGCGGACGTTGAAGATCTGCTGGATAGCGATCTTGATCTCGGTCTTGTTCGCGTCCGGGTGCACCAGGAAGGTGTACCAGTTCCGGTTCAGCTCGCTGTAGCTCTTCTCCGAGACGACCGGCGCCACGATGATGTCGCGCGGGTCGGCGATCGTGCTCACTTGCCACCCTCCTCGGTGGTCTCGGCGGGCACGCCCAGGAACTCGTCCAGGGCGTCCTTGGTGAAGACCACGTCGTCGGCCACGAGCACGTCGTACGTGTTCAGCTGGCCGGACTCGATCAGGTGCACGCGCGGCTCGTTGCGCAACGACACCCAGTTCAGCTCGTCGGTGCTGCTCAGCACGACCAGGACCCGACGGGCCTCGGTGAGCTTGGTCAGCGTGGCCAGGGCCGCCTTGGTCGACGGCTTCTCGCCCGAGACGAACGCCTCGACGACGTGCACCTGCCCGGCGCGGGCCCGGTCGGAGAGGGCACCCCGCAGAGCGGCGGCCTTCATCTTCTTCGGGGTCCGCTGGCTGTAGTCGCGCGGCACGGGACCGTGCACGACGCCACCGCCGGCGAACTGCGGCGCGCGGATCGAGCCCTGCCGGGCGCGACCGGTGCCCTTCTGCTTGTACGGCTTCTTGCCGCCACCGGCGACCTCGCCGCGGGTCTTGGCCTTGTGCGTGCCCTGTCGGGCCGCCGCGAGCTGGGCCACCACGACCTGGTGCATCAGCGCGACGTTGGCCTGCACGTCGAAGATGTCCTCCGGCAGCTCCACGGAGCCGCTGGTGGTGCCTTCGACGGTGCGCACGTCAACGGTGGTCACTTGGCCGCACCGCCCTTCTTCACCTTGCTCTTGGCCGCGGTACGGACCAGAACGAGCGCGCCCTTGGGACCAGGAATGGCACCCCGGACGAGCAGCAGGTTGTTCTCGGTGTCGACCGCCTGGACGGTGAGGTTCTGCACGGTGTACCGAACGCCACCCATACGGCCGGCCATCCGGGTGCCCTTGAAGACACGACCCGGAGTGGCGCAGGCGCCGATGGAGCCGGGCGAGCGGTGCTTGCGCTCGACGCCGTGCCCGGCGCCCAGGCCGTGGAAGCCGTGCCGCTTCATCGGGCCGGCGTAGCCCTTGCCCTTGGTCTTGCCGGTGACGTCGATGGTGACGCCGGCCGGGAACTCCTCGACAGTGACTTCCTGGCCGAGCGAGTATTCCCCAGCGTCAGTGGTGCGCAGCTCGACGATGTGCCGGCGCGGCGCCACGTCCGCCTTGGCGTAGTGCCCGCTGATCGGCTTCTTGACCTTGCGCGGGTCGATGGTGCCGTACGCGAGCTGGACCGCGGAGTAACCGTCCTTCTCGGCGCTACGAACCTGGCTGATGACGCACGGGCCGGCCTCGACCACGGTCACGGGAACAACACGGTTGTTCTCCCAGACCTGGGTCATGCCGAGCTTGGCGCCCAGGATCCCCTTGACTTGCCTGTCCATTTGTCCGGTCCCTACAGCTTGATCTCGATGTCGACGCCAGCCGGCAGGTCGAGGCGCATGAGCGAGTCGACCGTCTTCGGGGTCGGGTCGATGATGTCGATCAGCCGCTTGTGCGTGCGCATCTCGAAGTGCTCGCGCGAGTCCTTGTACTTGTGCGGCGAGCGGATAACGCAGAAACGGTTGATCTCCGTGGGCAGCGGCACCGGGCCCGCGACCTGCGCCCCGGTGCGCGTCACCGTCTCGACGATCTTCCGAGCCGAGGAGTCGACGACCTCGTGGTCATAGGCCTTGAGCCGGATGCGGATCTTCTGTCCCGCCATGGTGGCTTCTGTTCCTTCTCTCGATGCCGCTGTGTTGCGGGCGCCTGTACCGGCTGGCACAGGCCCACTTCGCCGACCCCCGCGGTCGGGCGTGTCGCGCCCTCGGGCCGAGCTCCGCCCCTAGGTACCGGAGTGGTGCCGACCGCACGGGGGGTCAAGGCGCCGATCGCATTACCGCGACCTGAACGCCGTGCGAGGGTGGTTGGCGACTGGGCCGCCAACCACCCTACGCTCGACTGCCTCGCCACCCGGAGGTTCAGCGAAAGCCGAACACAGGCGACGAACTGTCGTTACGCAACCTGACTAGTATGCCGCACGACCGGCGGCGGGTCTAATCGGGGTTACCTAGTTCACTTGTTAATCTTGGTGACGAACCCGGCGCCGACGGTGCGGCCACCCTCGCGGATCGCGAACTTGAGGTTCTCCTCCATGGCGATGGGCTGGATCAGCTTCACCGACATGGACGTGTTGTCACCCGGCATGACCATCTCGGTGCCCTCGGGGAGGGTGACGACACCGGTGACGTCAGTGGTCCGGAAGTAGAACTGCGGACGGTAGTTCTGGAAGAACGGGGTGTGACGGCCACCCTCCTCCTTGGAGAGGATGTAGACCGTCGCCTCGAACTCCGTGTGCGGGGTGTTCGAGCCCGGCTTCACGACGACCATGCCGCGCTCGACCTCGTCGCGCTTGGTACCACGCAGCAGCAGGCCGACGTTCTCGCCTGCGCGGGCGTCGTCCAGGGTCTTCCGGAACATCTCGATCGCGGTGACCTTGGTCTTGAAGCTCTTCTCCTTGATACCGACGAGCTCAACATCCTCGTTCGGCAGGAGAACGCCGCGCTCCACGCGACCGGTGACGACGGTGCCACGACCGGTGATCGTGAAGACGTCCTCAACCGGCATCAGGAACGGCTTGTCGACCTCGCGCTCCGGCTGCGGGATCGAGGTGTCGACAGCGGTCATCAGGTCCAGCAGCTTGCCGGTCCACTCGGGGTCACCCTCGAGGGCCTTCAGCGCCGAAACCCGAACGACCGGCAGGTCGTCACCCGGGTACTCCTGCGAGGAGAGCAGCTCACGGACCTCGAGCTCGACGAGCTCCAGGAGCTCCTCGTCATCGACCATGTCGCTCTTGTTGAGCGCCACGACGATGTACGGCACACCGACCTGACGGGCCAGCAGCACGTGCTCGCGGGTCTGCGGCATCGGGCCGTCGGTCGCCGCGACCACCAGGATCGCGCCGTCCATCTGCGCGGCACCGGTGATCATGTTCTTGATGTAGTCGGCGTGCCCAGGGCAGTCGACGTGCGCGTAGTGCCGCGACTCGGTCTGGTACTCGACGTGCGCGATCGAGATCGTGATGCCGCGGGCCTTCTCCTCCGGCGCCTTGTCGATCTCGTCGAACGGCGTGTAGGGGTTCAGGTCCGGGTACTGGTCGTGCAGGACCTTGGTGATGGCCGCCGTCAGCGTCGTCTTACCGTGGTCGATGTGACCAATGGTGCCGATGTTGACGTGCGGCTTAGTCCGCTCGAACTTAGCCTTCGCCACTGGTGTCCTCCTGTGGACTTCTTGGTTCGTACGCCCGGCGCGCCGGTCGGCGCTTAGGACTCTGTCGACAGCCTTTCCGGCCTGACGGCCGGAGAGCCTTTGTGGGTTCTGCGGCGATGAAGCCTACAGGCCCGGTCTCACGCGATCCGATCGTGGTGGCCGCGGGCGGGTGAACCCTCCCGCGACCAACCACGAATCACCTGCTCAGAGCGCTACTCGCCCGTTGCCTTGGCGATGATCTCCTTCGCGACGCTCTGCGGAACCTCGGCGTAGGAGTCGAACTGCATGCTGTAGCTAGCCCGGCCCTGGGTCTTCGACCGCAGGTCGCCGACGTAGCCGAACATCTCCGACAACGGCACCAGGGCCCGGACGATGCGGGCGCCGCTGCGCTCCTCCATCGCCTGGATGATGCCGCGGCGGGAGTTGAGGTCACCGATGACGTCACCCATGTTCTCCTCAGGAGTGGTGACTTCAACGGCCATCATCGGCTCGAGCAGTGCCGGATCGGCCTTGCGGGCCGCGTCCTTCATCACCATCGAGCCGGCGATCTTGAATGCCATTTCCGACGAGTCGACCTCGTGGTACTGGCCGTCCAGCAGGGTCAGCTTCACGCCGACCAGCGGGAAGCCCGCCAGGATGCCGTACTGCAGCGCGTCCTGCGCACCGGCGTCCACCGAGGGGATGAACTCCCGGGGGATGCGGCCGCCGCTGACGGCGTTGGCGAACTCGTAGGTCGGCGAGTCGTTGTCCAGCGGAAGCGGCTCGACGCTCACGATCACGCGGGCGTACTGGCCGGAACCACCGGTCTGCTTCTTGTGGGTGTACTCGACCTTCTCCACCTTGCGGCGGATGGTCTCGCGGTACGCCACCTGCGGCTTGCCGACGTTCGCCTCGACGTTGAACTCGCGGCGCATCCGGTCGACCAGGATGTCCAGGTGCAGCTCACCCATGCCGGAGATGACCGTCTGACCGGTCTCCTCGTCCAGCTGGACGCGGAAGGTCGGGTCCTCCTCGGCCAGGCGCTGGATGGCCGTGCCCAGCTTCTCCTGGTCGGACTTGGTCTTCGGCTCGATCGCCACCGAGATGACCGGCTCCGGGAAGGTCATGGACTCCAGGATGACCGGGTTCGCCGGGTCGGAGAGAGTGTCGCCGGTGGTGGTCTGCTTGAGACCCTGCACGGCGATGATGTCGCCGGCCTGCGCCGACGGACGCTCTTCCCGCTTGTTGGCGTGCATCTGGTAGATCTTGCCGATCCGCTCCTTGCGGTCCTTGGTGGAGTTGACCACCTGGGAACCGGAATCGAGCGTGCCGGAGTAGACCCGCACGTAGGTGAGCTTGCCCAGGTGCTTGTCCGTCTGGATCTTGAAGGCCAGGCCGGAGAAGGGCTCCGAGTTGGACGGCTTACGCAGCAGCGGGGTCTCGCCGTCGGTGGCCGTACCCTCGATCGCCGGAACGTCCAGCGGCGACGGCAGGAAGTCGACCACGGCGTCGAGCATGGGCTGAACGCCCTTGTTCTTGAACGCCGAGCCGCAGAGCACCGGGTTGGCCTTGCCGGCGATGGTCGCACGCCGGATGGCGGCCTTGATCTCCTCGGCGGAGATCTCATCGCCCTCCAGGTACTTCTCCATCACCGCGTCGTCGACGTCGGCGAGGGTCTCCATCAGCTTCTCGCGCCACTCGGCCGCGGAGTCGGCCAGCTCGGCCGGGATCTCCTCAACCGCGTAGTCCTCACCCTTCTGGGTCTCCCCGCGCCAGGTGAGCGCGCGCATGCCGATCAGGTCGACGACACCGATGTGGTCACCCTCGAGCCCGATCGGGATCTGGAGCACCAGCGGGGTGGCGTTCAGCCGGTCGATCATCATCTGCACGCAGCGGAAGAAGTCGGCGCCGGTCCGGTCGAGCTTGTTGACGAAGCACATACGCGGGACGTTGTACTTGTCGGCCTGCCGCCAGACGTTCTCCGTCTGCGGTTCCACGCCGGCGACACCGTCGTAGACCGCTACCGCACCATCCAGGACCCGCAACGACCGCTCGACCTCGACCGTGAAGTCGACGTGGCCAGGCGTGTCGATGATCTGGATCGTGTGGTCTTTCCACTCACACTTGGTAGCAGCGGAGGTGATGGTGATACCACGCTCCTGCTCCTGCTCCATCCAGTCCATGACGGCAGCGCCCTCGTGGACCTCACCGATCTTGTACGTGATGCCGGTGTAGAACAGGATTCGCTCGGTGGTCGTGGTCTTACCGGCATCGATGTGCGCCATGATGCCGATGTTGCGTACCTTGGCGAGCGCGTCTGCGGCGGCCACTTCAATCCCTACTTATCGTCGTCTCGACTCAACTGGTGGCGGTTCCGGCGCCCGGAGGCGCCGGAACCAGGGTGTTACCAGCGGTAGTGCGCGAAGGCCTTGTTCGACTCGGCCATCTTGTGCGTGTCCTCGCGCCGCTTGACGGCGGCACCGAGGCCGTTGCTCGCGTCCAGCAGCTCGTTCATCAGCCGCTCGACCATGGTCTTCTCGCGGCGGGCGCGGGAGTACGTGACCAGCCAGCGCAGGCCCAGGGTGGTCGCCCGGGTCGGGCGGACCTCGACCGGAACCTGGTAGGTGGCGCCACCGACACGACGGCTGCGCACCTCGAGGGTCGGCTTGACGTTGTCCATCGCCCGCTTGAGGGTGACGACCGGGTCGGTGCCGGACTTCTCGCGGCAGCCCTCGAGGGCCGCGTACACGATGGACTCGGCGAGCTGACGCTTGCCGCGGAGCAGGATCTTGTTCACCAGCTGGGTGACCAGCGGCGAGTTGTACACCGGGTCAGCGACCAGTGGCCGCCGCGGAGCGGGTCCCTTACGCGGCATGTCAGCTCTTCTCCTTCTTCGCGCCGTAACGGCTGCGCGCCTGCTTGCGGTTGCGGACACCCTGGGTGTCCAGCGAGCCGCGAACGATCTTGTAACGCACGCCGGGGAGGTCCTTCACCCGGCCACCGCGGACGAGCACGATCGAGTGCTCCTGCAGGTTGTGACCGACGCCGGGGATGTAGGCGGTCACCTCGATCTGGCTGCTGAGCTTCACGCGAGCGACCTTGCGCAGCGCCGAGTTCGGCTTCTTCGGGGTGGTGGTGTACACGCGAGTGCACACGCCGCGCCGCTGAGGGGAACCCTTCAGCGCCGGGGTCTTGGTCTTGGTCGTCTTCGCCTGGCGGCCCTTTCGGACCAGCTGCTGGATCGTGGGCACCGGGTTTCTCCGCTCCCTTCGGCCGCATCCGCGGCCGCGCCGTCTGCTCGTTAGCCGGCCTGATGACCGGCTCTCCTACATTCCGACCAGGGTCGCCTTGCGGAGACCCCGGCACCCGCGGTCGGGCGTGTCGCCCTCGTCACGGCCCCGTTGCGGACGCTCTCGCGTTCGTACCGGGTTTTGTCACCGGCGCGCGGGTCGCCCCGCCCCGGATCTTTGGCTTGTCGTGCCGCCGTCCGTAAGCCGGAAACAGCGCACGCACGAGTTGCCCGGGCATGCCCGGGCACAAGGGGAAAGAGTACCTACCACAACCGCCCAGGTCAAAACGGAATGGCCCGGCGACTGTCTCATACCCGCCGGCCGGATCTCGTCCTGCCTCGTCGCCCGCGATGGGCACCTACGAACACAAGTGTAACGGCTTCCCCGCAGAAGCACCCATCGCCCCCGGGGTGACCGCAAGCCTTCCGCGGAAAACCCCTGTCAGGTGCCGGATCTCTCGGTGATGACTCTCACGTCAGGGTCAGAAGCAGGGCAAGACCCAGGCCCAGCAGGCTGAGCAGTGCTCCCGCCGCGCCGCAGCTGATCCCGGCCATCGCCAGCCCGCGGCCGGTGAACTGGACCGCGGAGGGCGCGGTCGGCCGCCGGATCTGCCGCCGGCCGAGCAGCCCGACGACGACGGCCGCCCCGCCGGCCAGCACACCCAGCGCGGCGAACGCCCCGGAGGCCCAGGCCCCGCCGTCGTTCTTGAAGGCCACTCCGAAGCAGATCACCAGAAGTGAGACCAGAAGTGAGGCGATCCCCGCCGCCAGCGCCCCGATGGCCAGCCCGGAGGTGACCGGTGCCACGTCCAGGTGCACGACGCCGAACGGCGTACCCGAAACCCCCTCCACCCGCTTCGGCGGCCGGCGTTGGTCGTCGGTGGGCGGCGGCACCGAACGCCCCGACGGGCCACCCCACCCCGGGCCGTGCCCCGGCGGCGGGCCCCAGCCGGGCGGCGCCCCGTGCCCGGACGACGGCGGGCCCCAGCCGTACGGCGCAGCCGGCCCAGACGGGGACGGGCCCCACCCAGGCGGCGCAGACGGCGCAGCGGACGACGGACCCCACCCGGCCGGCACGCTCGGCGCAGACGAGGACGGACCCCAGCCGTAGGGCACTCCCGAACCGGCCGCCGGCGGGCCCCAGCCGGGCGGCACACCCGGCCCGGAGGTGGGCGGGCCCCAGCCCTGCGGCGTCGAGGTCGGGGCGCTGGAGACCGGGTAAGGCTGGTCGGAGCCGGGCGTCGGGGTCGCGCCCCAGCCGTTCGGACCCCAACCGGGGGGTGGTGCCGCAGGGGGTGGCGGGCCCGGGATGGACGCCGGTGGGTGCGGCTCGCCGCTCGGGCCGGGTCGCGCCCAGTCGCTCGGCTCGGATGGCGGAGCCGGAGGGTCCGGCGGGCCGGCCGGTTCGTCCGCAGGGGGCCGCGCCGGTTCCGTCACGAGGTCCTCCTGTCGAAAGGCCGCCACCGACACACGGCGGACACCGGCCAGGCTACCGCCGCGAGCACCGCCGCCCGCGCCGGGCGCGGCCACCGGTGGCTCAGTCCATGTTCGCCGGGTAGTCGTGGCCGAACGGGGCGCCGGCCAACCGGACCACCCCGATGACCACCGCGGCCACCACACTGACCGCGACCAGCACCAGGCCGGTCCAGGCCATCCACTCCCCCCGTCGCAGCCAGACGCCGCCGGTCAGGAAACCCCCCGAGGCGTACGCCTCCCGGCGCGCCTGCCGTGCCAGTTGCAGAGCCACCGTGGCCGGCACCACGCCACCGATGAACAGCCCGGTCAACATGCCGAGCAGGCCCAGCGCGAAGACCGCCCGTGCCTTCGTGGCGCGGGCCGGGTCCGGGTCCAGCGGGTGGCGCACGCCCTGCTGGGCGACGGACACCTGCCCGGGTGCGGTCGTCATCCCCCCATCATGCCGAACCCGGCCCAGGGGTGGGTCGGCACGGACACGACGAGGCCCCCGGCTTTCACCGGGGGCCTCGTCGTGTTACTGGTGCTTAGCGGTACGACCCGAAGTCGAAGTCGTCCAGCGGCACGGCCTGCCCGCTGGCCGGCCCGAACCCGTAGTCGGTCTCCGGGTAACCGGTCATCGAGTAGACCTTGGCCTTGGCCTCCTCGGTCGGCTCGACCCGGACGTTGCGGTACTTGCTGATGCCCGTACCGGCCGGGATGAGCTTTCCGATGATCACGTTCTCCTTGAGGCCGACCAGGGAGTCGCTGCGCGAGTTGATCGCAGCGTCGGTCAGCACCCGGGTGGTCTCCTGGAAGGAGGCCGCCGAGAGCCAGGAGTCGGTGGCCAGCGATGCCTTGGTGATACCCATCAGCACCGGACGACCAGCGGCGGGCTCGCCGCCCTCCGAGACGAGCCGGCGGTTCTCCGACTCGAACAGCGCCCGGTCGACGAGCACACCCGGCAGGAACTCGGTCGAGCCGGAGTCGATGACCGTCACCCGCTTGAGCATCTGGCGGATGATGATCTCGATGTGCTTGTCGTGGATGAGCACACCCTGCGAGCGGTAGACCTCCTGGACCTCACTGGTCAGGTGGACCTGGACCGCCCGCGGACCCATGATCCGCAGCAACTCGTGCGGGTCGATGGTGCCCTCGGTCAGCTTCTCGCCGACCGCGACGTGACCGCCGTCGTGGGTACGGAGCTTGACCCGCTTCGAGATCTTGTCGTAGACGATCTCTTCGCTGCCGTCGTCCGGCACCACGATGATCTTGCGCGAGCGCTCGCCGTCCTCGATCCGGATCTTACCGGGGGTGTCGGCGATGGGCGCCTTACCCTTCGGGACCCGAGCCTCGAAGATTTCCTGAACACGCGGCAGACCCTGGGTGATGTCCTCACCCGCGACACCACCGGTGTGGAAGGTACGCATCGTCAGCTGCGTACCGGGCTCACCGATGGACTGGGCGGCGATGATGCCGACCGCCTCGCCTATGTCGACCGACTTACCGGTCGGCAGCGACCGGCCGTAGCAGGCCGCGCAGACGCCCAGCTTCGACTCGCAGGTGAGCACGCTGCGCACCCGGACCGTCTCCACACCAGCGGCGACGATCTTGTCGACCCCGATGGAGTTGATGTCCTGACCGCGCTCCGCCACCACGGTGCCGTCCGGCCCCTTGATGTCGTCGGCGAGGGTCCGGGCGTGCACGCTGGTCTCGGCGTGGGTGTGGACGACGAGCTTGCCGTCCAGCTTCTCGCCGATCTGCATCGGGATCGCCCGGTCGGTGCCGCAGTCCTCTTCGCGGATGATGACGTCCTGCGAGACGTCCACCAGACGACGGGTCAGGTAACCCGAGTCGGCGGTCCGCAGCGCGGTGTCGGCGAGACCCTTACGGGCACCGTGCGTGGAGATGAAGTACTCCAGCACGGACAGACCCTCCCGGTAGCTGGCCTTGATCGGCCGCGGGATGATCTCGCCCTTGGGGTTGGCCACCAGACCACGGATCGCCGCGATCTGCCGGAGCTGGAGCAGGTTACCGCGAGCACCCGAATTGATCATCTTCCACAGCGGGTTCTCCTGCGGCAGCGCGGTGTCCATCTCCTTGGCGACCTCGTTGGTCGCCTTGGTCCAGATCTCGATCAGCTCGCCGCGACGCTCCTCGGCGGTCATCAGACCACGCTGGTACTGCTTGTCGATCTGGTCGGCGTCCTTCTCGTACTTCGCCAGGATCTCCGCCTTGCGCGGCGGAGCGATGACGTCCTCCATGCCGATCGTCACGCCGGACCAGGTGGCCCAGTGGAAACCGGCCTCCTTGAGCCCGTCCAGGGTGGCGGCCAGCGCCACCTTGGGGAAGCGCTCGGCGAGGTCGTTGACGATCGCGGAGAGCTGACCCTTGCGGATCTCGTAGTTCACGAAGCGGTAGCCCTGCGGCAGCGTCTCGTTGAACAGCACCCGACCCAGGGTGGTCTCCACGGTCAGCGGGTCACCCTCGACCCAGCCCTCCGGGGCGCTCCACGCCTCGGAGCCGTTGCCGTTGTCGACACCGACCACGCCGCGCAGGCGGATCTTCACCGGCGCCTGCAGGTGCAGCTCGCCGTTGTCGAAGGCCATCCGCGCCTCGGCGTCCGAGCTGAACGCCCGGCCCTCGCCCTTCTCACCGGCGGTGAGGTGGGTGAGGTGGTACAGACCGATGACCATGTCCTGGGTAGGCATGGTGACCGGCTTACCGTCGGCCGGCTTGAGGATGTTGTTCGACGACAGCATCAGGATCCGCGCCTCGGCCTGGGCCTCGGCGGACAGCGGCACGTGCACCGCCATCTGGTCACCGTCGAAGTCGGCGTTGAACGCCGTGCAGACCAGCGGGTGGATCTGGATCGCCTTGCCCTCGACCAGCTGCGGCTCGAAGGCCTGGATGCCCAGACGGTGCAGGGTCGGCGCCCGGTTGAGCAGCACCGGGTGCTCGCCGATGACCTCTTCCAGCACGTCCCACACGACCGGGCGCTGACGCTCGACCATCCGCTTGGCGGACTTGATGTTCTGCGCGTGGTTGAGGTCGACCAGCCGCTTCATCACGAACGGCTTGAACAGCTCCAGCGCCATCTGCTTGGGCAGACCGCACTGGTGCAGCTTGAGCTTCGGGCCGACCACGATGACCGAACGGCCGGAGTAGTCGACGCGCTTGCCCAGCAGGTTCTGGCGGAACCGGCCCTGCTTGCCCTTGAGCATGTCGGACAGCGACTTGAGCGGGCGGTTACCCGGGCCGGTGACCGGCCGGCCGCGACGGCCGTTGTCGAACAGCGCGTCGACGGCCTCCTGGAGCATCCGCTTCTCGTTGTTGACGATGATCTCGGGCGCGCCGAGGTCGATCAGTCGCTTGAGGCGGTTGTTCCGGTTGATCACGCGGCGGTACAGGTCGTTCAGGTCCGAGGTCGCGAAGCGGCCACCGTCGAGCTGCACCATCGGGCGCAGGTCCGGCGGGATGACCGGGACGCAGTCCAGCACCATGCCGAGCGGCGAGTTGCGGGTGTTCAGGAACGCCGCGACGACCTTGAGTCGCTTGAGCGCCCGGATCTTCCGCTGGCCCTTGCCGGACCGGATGGTCTCCCGCAGGCTCTCGGCCTCGGCGTCGAGGTCCATGTTCTGGACCAGCGCCTTGATCGCCTCGGCGCCCATGGAACCGGTGAAGTACTCACCGAACCGGTCGCGCAGCTCGCGGTAGAGCAGCTCGTCGGTGACCAGCTGCTTCGGCTCCAGCTTGCGGAAGGTGTCCAGCACCTCGTCCAGGCGGTCGATCTCGCGCTGGGCCCGGTCGCGGATCTGGCGCATCTCGCGCTCTCCGCCCTCCTTGACCTTGCGCCGGACGTCCGCCTTGGCACCCTCGGCCTCCAGCTCGGCCAGGTCGGCCTCGAGCTTGGCGGCCCGCTTCTCGATCTCCGAGTCGCGGCTGTTCTCGGACTGCCGCTTCTCGGCCAGGATCTCGTTCTCGATCGTCGAGAGGTCGCGGTGACGCGACTCCGCGTCCACGCTCGTCACGACGTACGAGGCGAAGTAGATGATCTTCTCGAGGTCCTTGGGAGCGAGGTCCAGCAGGTAACCCAGCCGGCTCGGAACGCCCTTGAAGTACCAGATGTGGGTCACCGGAGCGGCGAGCTCGATGTGCCCCATCCGCTCACGGCGGACCTTCGAGCGAGTCACCTCGACGCCGCAGCGCTCACAGATGATGCCCTTGAACCGGACGCGCTTGTACTTACCGCAGTAGCACTCCCAGTCCCGCTGCGGACCGAAGATCTTCTCGCAGAAGAGCCCGTCCTTTTCCGGCTTCAGGGTGCGGTAGTTGATCGTCTCAGGCTTCTTGACCTCGCCGTGCGACCACTGACGGATGTCGTCGGCGGTGGCGAGACCAATGCGCAGCTCGTCGAAGAAGTTGACGTCGAGCACTATGTCCCCTATGTCGTCGTCTGTACTGCTAATTCTCGGGTGGGGTCGGGGGCCGGCGAGCCGGCCCCCGACCGCTCACCTCAGACCTCTTCGACCGAGCTCGGCTCGCGCCGGGACAGGTCGATGCCCAGCTCCTCAGCGGCCCGGAACACCTCGTCGTCGGTCTCGCGCATTTCCAGGGCCACACCGTCGCTGGAGAGCACCTCAACGTTGAGGCACAGCGACTGCAGCTCCTTGAGCAGCACCTTGAACGACTCCGGGATGCCCGGCTCCGGGATGTTCTCGCCCTTGACGATGGCCTCGTAGACCTTCACTCGGCCGAGCACGTCGTCGGACTTGATCGTGAGCAGCTCCTGCAGGGCGTAGGCAGCGCCGTACGCCTGCATCGCCCAGCACTCCATCTCACCGAAACGCTGACCACCGAACTGCGCCTTACCACCCAGCGGCTGCTGCGTGATCATCGAGTACGGGCCGGTCGAACGAGCGTGGATCTTGTCGTCGACCAGGTGGTTGAGCTTCAGGATGTAGACGTAGCCGACCGCGATCGGGTCCGGCAGCGGCTCACCGGAACGACCGTCGAACAGCTGCGCCTTGCCGGTACGACCGATCAGCTGCTTGCCGTCCCGGTTGGGCAGGGTCGACTCGAGCAGACCGGAGATCTCCTCCTCGCGAGCACCGTCGAAGACCGGGGTGGCCACGTTGGTGTCGCCCTCGGACTCGTGCGCGTCGATCGAGCGCAGCTGACGCTTCCAGTCGGCGTCGTCACCCTCGACCTTCCAACCGGTCTTGGCGACCCAACCGAGGTGGGTCTCCAGCACCTGGCCGATGTTCATCCGGCTCGGCACACCGAGCGGGTTGAGCACGATGTCGACCGGGGTGCCGTCCTCAAGGAACGGCATGTCCTCGATCGGCAGGATCTTCGAGATGACGCCCTTGTTGCCGTGCCGGCCGGCGAGCTTGTCGCCGTCCTGGATCTTGCGCTTCTGGGCGACGTAGACCCGGACCAGCTCGTTGACACCCGGCGGCAACTCGTCGCCGTCCTCGCGGGAGAACGTGCGCACACCGATGACCGTGCCGGTCTCGCCGTGCGGCACCTTCAGCGAGGTGTCCCGAACCTCGCGCGCCTTCTCACCGAAGATCGCGCGGAGCAGGCGCTCCTCCGGGGTCAGCTCGGTCTCACCCTTGGGCGTGACCTTGCCGACCAGGATGTCACCGGGGACGACCTCGGCGCCGATCCGGATGATGCCGCGCTCGTCGAGGTCAGCGAGCATTTCCTCGCTGACGTTCGGGATGTCGCGGGTGATCTCCTCCGGACCGAGCTTGGTGTCCCGGGCGTCGACCTCGTGCTCCTCGATGTGGATCGAGGTGAGCACGTCCTGCTGCACGAGGCGCTGCGACAGGATGATCGCGTCCTCGTAGTTGTGGCCCTCCCAGCACATGAACGCCACCAGCAGGTTGCGTCCGAGTGCCATCTCGCCCTCGTCGGTGCACGGACCGTCGGCGATGACCTGACCGGCCTCGACGCGGTCGCCCTCGAAGACGACCGGCTTCTGGTTGACGCAGGAGCCGGCGTTGGAGCGGCGGAACTTGTGCAGCAGGTACGTCCGGCGGTGGCCGTCATCCTGGTGGATGGTGACGTAGTCGGCGCAGAGATCCTCGATCACACCGCCGACCTCGGCGACCACCACGTCGCCAGCGTCGACAGCGGCCCGGTACTCCATGCCCGTACCCACGAGCGGCGCCTCGGCCTTGACCAGCGGCACCGCCTGGCGCTGCATGTTCGCGCCCATCAGTGCCCGGTTGGCGTCGTCGTGCTCGAGGAACGGGATCATGGCGGTCGCGACCGAGGTCATCTGCCGGGGCGAGACGTCCATGTAGTCGACGGCACCGGGGACGACGTCCTCGGTCTCGCCGCCCTTACGACGGCAGAGCACCCGGTCCTCGGCGAACGTGCCGTCAGCCTTCAGGCGCGCGTTGGCCTGGGCCTTGACGAACCGGTCCTCCTCGTCCGCGGTCAGGTAGTCGATCTGGTCGGTGACCCGACCCTCGACGACCTTCCGGTACGGCGTCTCGATGAAGCCGAACGGGTTGACCCGGGCGAAGGTGGACAGCGCGCCGATCAGGCCGATGTTCGGGCCTTCCGGCGTCTCGATCGGGCACATCCGGCCGTAGTGGGACGGGTGCACGTCGCGGACCTCGAAGCCGGCCCGCTCCCGGGACAGACCACCCGGGCCGAGCGCGCTCAGCCGACGCCGGTGGGTCAGGCCCGCCAGCGGGTTGGTCTGGTCCATGAACTGGGACAGCTGGGACGTCCCGAAGAACTCCTTGATCGCCGCCACCACCGGGCGGATGTTGATCAGGGTCTGCGGGGTGATCGCCTCGACGTCCTGCGTGGTCATCCGCTCGCGGACGACCCGCTCCATCCGGGACAGGCCGACCCGAACCTGGTTCTGGATCAGCTCGCCCACGGTACGGAGGCGCCGGTTGCCGAAGTGGTCGATGTCGTCGGCCTCGTAGCCGTCCTCACCGGCGTGCAGCCGGCACAGGTACTCCACGGTGGCGACGATGTCGTCCTCGGTCAGCGTGCCGGTGGTGATCGGCACGCCAACTTCCAGCTTCTTGTTGAACTTGTAGCGCCCGACCTTGGCGACGTCGTACCTCTTCGGGTTGAAGAAGAGGTTGTCGAGCAGGGTCTGGGCGTTCTCGCGCGTCGGCGGCTCGCCAGGGCGCAGCTTGCGGTAGATGTCGAGCAGAGCCTCGTCGGCGCCGGCGATGTGGTCCTTCTCGAGCGTGGTCATCATCAGCTCGGACCAGCCGAACTTCTCACGGATCCGCTCGGCCGACCATCCGATGGCCTTGAGCAGGACGGTGACGGCCTGCCGACGCTTGCGGTCGATGCGTACGCCGACCGTGTCGCGCTTATCGATGTCGAACTCCAGCCAGGCACCCCGACTCGGGATGACCTTGACGCTGGAGAGGTCGCGGTCGGAGGTCTTGTCCGGCTGCTTGTCGAAGTACACGCCCGGAGACCGGACGAGCTGGCTGACCACGACGCGCTCGGTGCCGTTGATGACGAAGGTGCCCTTGGGCGTCATCATCGGGAAGTCACCCATGAACACCGTCTGGCTCTTGATCTCGCCAGTGGTGTTGTTGGTGAACTCCGCGGTCACGAAGAGCGGAGCGCAGTAGGTCAGGTCCTTCTCCTTGCACTCCTCGATCGAGGCCTTGACCTCGTCGAAGCGCGGCGCTGAGAAGGAGAGCGACATGGTGCCGGAGAAGTCCTCAATGGGACTGATCTCTTCAAGGATCTCCGCGAGACCCGATCGTGCGTGCGGGTCGTCCGCCGACCGGCCCTGCCAAGCCTCGTTGCCGACGAGCCAGTCGAAGGACTCGTTCTGAATGGCAAGGAGGTTGGGGACCTCGAGGTGTTCGGTGATCCTGCCGAATGAAACTCGGCGGGGAGCGAATGCGCTCGACGTACGACTGGTCTTCGCAGGGCGGGAAGCTGCCAAGATGCGTCCTTCCGAGGACCGGTGCTGCAGAACGGCTGGTACGCGTGCACTCCAATGACCCCACCAGAAATATCCGTAAACGGACATTTCCGAGCAGGGGTCAAGTCGGAAGGCAGCGCAAACTAGCAGTGTAGCCGAGAGGCTAACCGCTGTCCAGCCCACCCCGCAGGTTGTTTGCGGAGCGCGCCTCGGCCCCCGTCAACCGGGGTCTGCCGGGCCGCTCAGAACGCAACTCCCCACTGGGCCGCTCGGGTTACAGCGGCCGATGGTGCCGTCGCTGTCATACCCACGTCGTGGCCGTCGCAAGCGCGGTGTCTTGCTGGTGTCAGCGTGCCTGGCAGCCCCGGGCCGCGTCAAGGGCCGGTATCCGGGTTGTCCCCTGTTTCCCACTGGAGGGCGACCCGCCACGCTCGTTCGGGTCAAGGGTACCCATGGTCGGCGCCCAGCTCAGGACCGGTCGCAGCCAGATCCACCAAAACGGCGGGCGGTGATCCGTGTCGGATCACCGCCCGCCGCTACGCGATGGTGTCCCAGCTCACGAGCCGGGTACGCGTTGGTGGAACGTCAGGTCACTTGAGGGTGACCTTGGCGCCCTCACCCTCGAGCTTGGCCTTCGCCTTGTCGGCGGTCTCCTTGTTGACCTTCTCCAGGATGGCCTTCGGCGCGGACTCGACCGCGTCCTTGGCCTCCTTGAGGCCCAGGCCGGTCAGCTCACGCACGACCTTGATGACCTGGATCTTCTTGCCACCGTCAGCCTCGAGGATGACGTCGAACTCGTCCTGCTCCGGCTCGGCCTCGGCCGCAGCGGCGCCGCCGCCACCACCCTGGGCGATCGCGACCGGAGCGGCAGCGGTGACCTCGAAGGTCGTCTCGAACTGCTTCACGAACTCAGAGAGCTCGATCAGCGTCATCTCCTTGAACGCGTCGAGCAGCTCGTCGGTGCTGAGCTTCGCCATATCTGGCGTCCTTTCCTGATTCTGTTAAGTAAGAACTGGTGCGCCGTGGGGGCCTCAGGCCGCCTCGGCGCCCTCCTTCTCGCGCTTGTCCTGCAGTGCAGCCGCCAGACGGGCGGTCTTCGACAGCGGGGCCTGGAACAGGGCCGCGGCCTTGCTCAGGTTGCCCTTCATCGCGCCGGCCAGCTTGGCCAGCAGCACCTCGCGGGACTCAAGGTCGGCGAGCTTCGTGACCTCGGCCGCGGTGATGGCCTTGCCCTCGAAGACACCGCCCTTGATGACGAGCTTCGGGTTGGCCTTCGCGAAGTCGCGAAGCCCCTTCGCCGCCTCGACGACGTCGCCCGAAACGAAAGTCAGCGCGGTAGGACCGGTGAACAGCTCGTCGAGGCCGGTGATGCCCGCGTCCGTCGCAGCACGCTTGGCCAGCGTGTTCTTCGCGACCGTGTAGCTGGTATCGGCGCCGAGCGAGCGCCGAAGCTGGGTGAGCTGGGAAACCGTCAGACCGCGGTACTCGGTCAGCACGGTGGCGCCCGAGCTGCGGAAGCTCTCGGTCAGCTCAGCGACGGCCGTGGCCTTGTCGGCCCGGATCGGCTTGTCCGCCATGTCCCTCCTCTCTCGTTACTCGAGGCTGGTCCCCGTCTCGGCCGAAGCCGGAACGGGGGCGGAGGCAGCGCGACAACGAAAAAGCCCCGGCGCAGGGCGCACGGGGCGAGGGCCGGCGGATCGTCATGGTCGGCGGACCATGCTCACTGCCGAGTTACGCTTGCCGCCCTACGCGGGTCGCCCGTTGTCGCGGGACCTTCGACCGTGCCGAAACACGGTGACCAGCGGTCTCTGGGTGGTTCCTCATCCATGAGAACACGGATGACGGTTGAAGAGTACGCGCCCCGACCAGCAGCGCCAAATCGCGCCCGGTGAGCCGCGTCACCCACGCCAGTGCCGGTCAGCCCTGGGCCCGCCGACGCCACAGGTAGCCGCCGACGACAGCGGCGCTCCAGGCCGACGCCCACCCGCTCAGCCCCAGCACTGTCAGCGCGGCGGCGTCGCCGGCGGTGGTGCGAGCGGCCGCCATGATCGGCGGTGCCAGCCAGGGGGCGACCGAGCCGGTCAGGCCGAACACCACCGCGCCGACCCCGCCGAGGGCCAACACCGCGACGCCGTACCCGGCGCCGCCCACCGACGCCCGGCTGGCCAGCGCCCCAAGAGCAACCGCAGCGGGTACGACCAGCACGTGTGCCCACAATCCCAGCGCCAGCCCGACCGGAATCGACCGGTCCCCCGGGTCGACCGGGCCGGACACCCCGCCGACCAGCCACGGAAAGAGCAGCGCGACGGTCACCGTCGCCAGCGCCGCCACCGCGGCGGCGAGCAGCCCGGCCAACCGCTCACGGGCCACTCCGACCGTCACCTGCGCCAGTCGACGCTGCACGTCCGGCTCGACGTCCAACAGGATCTTGGTCTGCCAGGCGAGCACCGGAAAGAGCACGACCGCGGAGACCCCGTACGCCTCCGCCGGCTGGGCTCGGCCACCGCCGTAGAGGGTGCCGAGCGTGATCAGGCCGGCGAGCAACGGCGCCAACGCCCGGCCGGTTCGCAGGAAACCGGCCAACCGCATCCGGACCAGGGCGCTCACCGGGTCTCCCCCGCTGCCGACTCGACAGCGGCGTCAGCGGCCTCCGGCTGCTCCGCCGTCAGCTCCCCGGCCATCCCCAGCGACGGCTCGGCGGGTCGGGCGGCACCGGCCGACCGGAGCGGCTCGACGGGTAGGGCCTGGGACGCGGCGGTGGAGGCGTCGGAGCGTACCCGCAGCACCTGGTGGCCCTCGGCGCGCAACCGGGCGACGGTGCCGGCAACCCGCGCGGCCGGCACCGCTACCTCGACCACCGCGATCGTCTCGTCCGTCGACGACGTCTCCTCGGAGAGCGCGCCGTCGGCCACCAACCAGCGGCGCGCGGCCGGGAGCCGGACCGTCTCGCCGCGGTGGTCGCTGACCAGGACGGACCCGTCGGCGGCGAGCACCTCGGCGATCAGCTCGGGCACCAACTCGCGGGTGGCGGCGTCCAGACCCTCCCACGGCTCGTCGAGCACCAGCAGGCCCGGTGGGCGCAGCAGCGCCTGGGCCAGGCCGACCTTCTGCGCGGTGCCCTTGGACAGCTCCGGCAGCCGGACCGAGCGGAAGGCGGACAGCCCGAGCCGGTCCGTCCAGGAGGTCACGGCCTCGTCGGCCGCAGCCCTGCCCAGCCCCGCCACCCGGGCCATCCCGGTCAGATAGCGGGTCACCGTGAACGGTTGGTCCGCGGGGAAACGCTCCGGCACCCAGCCCACCCGCGCCGGCCGGTCGGTGACCCGGCCCCGGCCCGGGCGGAGGACCCCCGCGGCCACCTGGAGCAGCGTCGACTTGCCCACCCCGTTGCGGCCCAGCACGATCGCCACCTCGCCGGGACCGATCCGCACGTCGATGCCTTGCAGCACCCACGGCCCCCGCCGGTGGTACCGCAACCAGACGTTCTCCAGCCGCATGGCGTCGAGCCTGCCACACCTGGAACGCGCCGGGGCGCCGCCACGGTCGTGGCGGCGCCCCGGCGGAGCGATCTGTCGACTCAGGCGTCGGCCTGGTCCTCCCGAAGGTTCTTCACCAGGTTCGGGTCGACCGGGACGCCCGGGCCCATCGTGGTGGTCAGGATGACCTTGCGGAGGTACTTGCCCTTGGCCGCGGACGGCTTGGCACGCAGCACCTCGTCGAGCACCGCAGCGTAGTTGTCCACCAGCTGGGTCTCCGTGAAGGAGGCCTTGCCGATGATCAGGTGCAGGTTGGAGTGCTTGTCCACCCGGAAGGTGATCTTGCCACCCTTGATGTCCTGCACCGCCTTGGTGACGTCCATGGTCACCGTGCCGGTCTTCGGGTTCGGCATGAGACCGCGCGGGCCCAGGATCCGCGCGATCCGGCCGATCTTGGCCATCTGGTCCGGCGTGGCGATCGCCGCGTCGAAGTCGAGCCAACCACCCTGGATGCGGGCGACCAGCTCATCGGTGCCCACCTCGTCCGCACCCGCGGCGGCGGCCTCTTCGGCCTTCGCGCCGCTGGCGAACACGATCACGCGGGCGGTCTTACCGGTGCCGTGCGGCAGGTTGACCACGCCGCGGACCATCTGGTCCGCCTTGCGGGGGTCGACGCCGAGGCGCATGGCGACCTCGACCGTGGCGTCGAACTTGACGTTGGTGGTCTCCTTGGCCAGCTTCACGGCCTCGGTGGGGGTGTAGAGCTTCGACCGGTCGATGACATCGGCGGCCTTGCGGTAGCTCTTGCTGCGCTGCATTGCTGATTACTCCTGTGGTCTCTGGCGGGCCGCTCGGCGCGAGCCCTCCCACGGTCGGATCGAAGGCCGGGGCCTACGTCAGTCGTTGACGGTGATGCCCATCGACCGGGCGGTGCCGGCGATGATCTTTTCGGCCTGGGCGATGTCGTTGGCGTTGAGGTCGGCCATCTTCTTCTCGGCGATCTCACGCAGCTGGGCGCGGCTGACCGAGCCGACCTTCTCGGACTGCGGAACACCCGAACCCTTCTGCACACCGGCAGCCTTGATCAGCAGCCGGGCAGCGGGCGGGGTCTTCAGCACGAACGTGAAGGACCGGTCCTCGAACACGCTGATCTCGGCGGGGACGATGTCGCCCCGCTGAGACTCGGTCTGCGCGTTGTAGGACTTGCAGAACTCCATGATGTTCACGCCGTGCTGGCCGAGCGCGGGGCCGACCGGCGGCGCCGGCGTGGCCTGGCCCGCCGGCAACTGAAGCGTGAACGTCTTGACGAGCTTCTTCTTCGGAGGCATGTCACTTCCTGGGGCTTGGAGCTGGGAAAATGCGGCTGTCGCCGCCCTCGGGCGCGCACGGTCAGCGCGGTGCGACAGCGGCGACATTCAAGAGTAGCGCAGGCCGCAGCCCACTCGTCCGCCGAGGTCGAGCGAGAGCGCGTACGCCGACGTCGGCGGCGGGCCGGGCCCGCCGCCGACGACCAATCAGATCTTGGCGACCTGGTTGAAGTTGAGCTCCACCGGAGTCTCACGACCGAAGATCGACACCAGCACCTTGAGCTTCTGCTGGTCGGCGTTGATCTCGCTGATCGTGGCCGGCAGCGACGCGAACGCGCCGTCGGTGACGGTGACGGAATCGCCCACCTCGAAGTCGAGGACCTTGATCTCCGGCTTCGACTTCTTCTGCTCGGTCTCGACAGCCGGCGCCAGCCACTTCAGCACCTCGTCGAGCGAGAGCGGAGCAGGCCGGTCTGCCCGGTCGGTCGCGCCGACGAAGCCGGTCACACCCGGGGTGTTCCGGACACAGGAGTAGGACTCGGCGGTCAGCTCCATCCGGACCAGGATGTAACCCGGGAAGACCTTGGCCTGGATCTGCGAACGCTTACCGTTCTTGACCTCGACCTCTTCCCGGGTCGGCACCTCGACCTGGTAGATGAACTCCTCCATGTCGAGGCTCGTGATCCGGGTCTCGAGGTTGGTCTTGACCTTGTTCTCGTAGCCGGCGTACGAGTGCACCACGTACCAGTCACCCGGCGCGTAGCGCAGCTTCTGCCTCAGCTCCGCGACAGGGTCGTAGTCCTCGTCCGGTGCGGGCTCGGTAGTAGGGAACTCCGGCTCGCTGGCGGCCTCGACCGACTCGTCACCAGCCGCCGTCGCGACCGTGGACTGCTCGTCCACCGGTCCGGCGGTCTCGTCGTACTCAGGCACGCTCGCTCACTTCCGTCACTATGGCTGGAGGCAGCCGGTCAGTCCGAGTTGCCAAAGACAAACAACACGACCTTGGCGAAGCCGAAGTCCAGCACACCCACGATCGTCAGCATCACCGCGACGAACGCCACCACCACGGCGGTGTAGGTCAGCAACTCCTTGCGGGTCGGCCAGATGACCTTACGCAGTTCAGCTACGACCTCGCGGAAGAACCGGGCGATGCGGCCGAAGACGCCCACCCGACCCGTTTCCGACCGCGTGGTCGGCCGGCTGTCCGCCGACTCCGCCCGGGCACGCGACCGCGTGGCGGTGCCTCCCCGGGAAACCGGCTCGTCCGCGCCGGAGGCGTCGTCGTCGGCCACGTCGTCGACGATCTCGTCGTCCAGACGATCGTCGCCGTCGTCGTCGCGCCGCTTGTTGTCGGCCACTTCGCCCTCCGTCGCGGAATCTGGGGTCGCACGCCGAGTGGCGTACGCGGCGCTGGTCACGCCGGCCGGACCCAACCGTCCCGCGACGGGCCGCGGCCGGTGGATCACCCGGAGGGCCCCGATTGCCTCGGAGCCACCCCGCCGATGCCACCACCACGGGCCGGACGCCGCCAAGTGGCGGCGCGACCCACGGGAACGGTCAGGCCTGAGGCGCAGGGGTGACAGGACTTGAACCTGCAGCCTGCGGTTTTGGAGACCGCTGCTCTGCCAATTGAGCTACACCCCTATGTGGCAACACTCGCCCCACCCGGCCACAGACGACCGAGCAGGGGTCACTTGCCCCACGGCGGACCAGTGTACGGGTAGCCGCCCGACTTTCCCAACCGGTCTCTCCGCCACGCGTGGCGGGCTCGATTCAGCGTGCCGTCCGGATGGTCGCCCGCGCCTGCGACAGCACCTTCTCACCCAGGCAGGTGGCGGTCACCTCGAGTCGGGTGAGACCGTCCTCGGTCACCTCGCGGACCCGCGCGGTCACCTCGATCTCGGTCCCCTGGTCATCGTCGGGGACCACCACCGGCCGGGTGAAACGCACGCCGTACTCGACCACCGCGTCCGGCGACCCGGCCCACTCGGCGACCGCCCGACCGACCAGCGCCATGGTGAACATGCCGTGGGCGATCACCCCGGGCAGGCCCACCTTGGTGGCTACCCGGTCGCTCCAGTGGATCGGGTTGAAGTCCCCCGAGGCGCCGGCGTAGCGGACCAGGTCCGCGCGAGTCACCTGAAACGTCTGTGCTGGCAACTCCATCTCACGCCTCCCCGCGAATGACATACCTGGCCCAGACCGCGACCACTGGTTCCCCGCCGACGGTGCTCACGTCGGTGCGCGTGGTCAGGAAGCCGTGTCCACCCCTGGTGCTGACGTCCTCGATGGTGTTGGTGCAGACCAGCTCGTCGCCGGCGACCACCGGCCGGGTGTACGCGAACCGCTGGTCGCCGTGCACCAGGCGGCTGTAGTCGACACCCAGGGCCGGGTCCTCGATGATCTGGCTGCTCGCGGCCATCGTCACGATCACCGGAAAGGTCGGCGGGGCCACCACGTCGGGGTGGCCCAGCGCCCGCGCGGCCTCCGGGTCGTGGTGGGCCGGGTCGGTGGCGCCGATGGCGCTGGCGAACTCGCGGATCTTTTCTCGGCCCACCTGGTAGGGGGCGGTCGGCGGATACGTCCGGCCGACGAAGGAAGGGTCCAGAGGCATGCCGCGAACCTACACGGAAAGCCCAATCGCCGACCTGATCGGTAGGCGGCGGCGGAGCCGCACCAAACCGGTCAGATCGGCGATCGGAAAGCTTCGACAACGGCCGGCCCTGAGGCCGGCCAGCAGTCAGCGGGTCTCGCGGTGGACCGTGTGCCGACCGTCACGCGGGCAGAACTTCTTCAGCTCGATGCGGTCGGGGTCGTTGCGCCGGTTCTTGCGCGTGATGTAGTTGCGCTCCTTGCACTCCACACACGCCAAAGTGATCTTCGGCCGGACATCGGTAGCCTTCGCCACGGCGGAGTGCCTTCCTCGCTAACGGAAACAACTACGACGCGCCAGCCTAGACGCTGACAGCGCGGACATGCAAAGTGGGCGCCAGAAGCGCCCATTCTTACGACCACCGGCAACGAGCCCGGAAGACGAGAGTAGCGGTGGCCGGACTTGAACCGGCGACACAGCGATTATGAGCCGCTTGCTCTACCATCTGAGCTACACCGCTGCGATGGGTCCAGCTGAACCCTCGAGCCCCCTTACGGAATCGAACCGTAGACCTTCTCCTTACCATGGAGACGCTCTGCCGACTGAGCTAAGGGGGCCTGCGCGATCTCCCCGTGGGGCGCGCAGGAGTAAGAGTACACGGCCCGGCTCGACAGGTGAAATCGGATCCCCGGTGATCGTCCGCGCCCTGTTCAGGGCACAACACGCAGGCGGGGCAGCTCTCCGTTCGTGGCCGTCTCCGGCTCGACCTGGGCGCCGAACCAGGCAGCCAACCGCTCGTACGGCAGCGGCCGGCTGAACAGGAAACCCTGCCCGATCTCGCAGCCGATGTCCTGCAGAAGCTCCAGGGTCAACTCGCTCTCCACCCCCTCGGCCACCACCGCCAGGCCGAACTGCTGGGAGAGGGTGACCACCGCGTTGACGATCGCCAGGTCCCCCGGGTCGGTCGCCATGCCCTGCACGAAGGAGCGGTCCACCTTCACCTCGTGCACCGGCAGCCGGCGCAGGTGCGCCAGAGACGAGTCACCAGTGCCGAAGTCGTCCACCGACAGTCGTACGCCGAGATCCCGCAGCCGTTGCAGGGTGGGGATCGGCCGGTCCGTGCCGTCCAGCACCCCCGACTCGGTGATCTCCAGGGTGAGGCGCTGTGCCGGCACCTTGTACTCGGTCAACAACTCCTGGACCCGGTCCGGGAAGTCCCGGTCGATGAGCGTACGGGCCGAGAGGTTGACCGCGATGGGCAGCGGCTGGTCGGCCAGCGCCCAGTCCCGGCTGCGCCGAAGGCCCTCCCGGAGCACCACCTCGGTGAGTCGGCTCAACTGACCGGTGTGCTCGGCCACCGCCACGAAGTCCTCGGGCGCGACCGTGCCGTGCGCCGGGTGCTCCCAGCGGGCCAGACACTCCACACCCACCAGGCGCCGGTCCCGCAGAGTCACCTTGGGCTGGAAGTAGACCTCCAGCTCGTCCTGGTCCAGTGCCCGGCGCAGATCGCCGGCCAGACCCAACCGGCGCAGTGAACGGGACTCCAGCGCGGGATTGAACAGCTGCACGCTGCCCGGCACCGACTTGGCCGCGGTGGCGGCGAGGTCGACCCGAAGCAGCAGGGTCGCCGCGTCGCTGCCGTGATCCGGGTGTACGGCCACCCCGACGGCGGTGTCCACGTCGAGGGTGAGCGCGTCGAAGACCATCTCGTCGCGGATCTGGTCGCGCAGTTGGGCGGCCAACTCGAGCGCGGCCTCAGCGCTCTCCAACCGCAGCGTCACCAGGAACTCGTCCCCGCCGGCACGGCCAACCAGAGCCGACGACGGTGCGCTTGCCCGCAACCGACTGGCGACCTCGGTGAGGACCTTGTCCCCGGCCGCGTGCCCCAGGGACTCGTTGACCTGGCGCAACCCGTCGACGTCGAAGAGCAGCAGCGCCACCACCTCGCCCGGCGCGCGGATCTTGACCGACTCGTCCAGTGCTCCGGTGATCCGTCGCCGGTTGGGCAGTCGGGTCAACGTGTCGTGGTGCGCGTCGTGCCGGAGCCGGTCGACCAGCCGCGAATTCTCCAGGGCCACGGCCGCGTGCGCCGCCACGGTCTCGAAGACGGGGATGTCGCCGGGCGTGAAGTGACCGACGTCGCTGAGCCGGTTGGCGACCTCCAGGGTGCCGATGACCGCCTGGCCGGACCGGAGCGGCACGACGATGACGTCCTTGATCTTGCCGTGACTCAGGGCCTGGCGCTCGTTGGACTCTTCGTCGAAGGCGCGCCCCACCGCGATGGTCCGCCCCTCACCTGCGGCTCGCTGGCGGAGGGAAGCCGGCGTCCGTACGACGTCGAGCAGACCCGAATCGTCAACCCTGGCGGTGAGCAACACCTCGGGGTGGCGGCCCAGGGCCGGCAGCCACAGAGTCGCGTACTCGGCCTGCATCAGGGCCCGGACCCGACCCAGGAGAGCGTCGACGAGCGTCCCGTCCTGGCCGCGCTCCCCGATTGCGCGGGTCAGGTCGTACATCGCGGCCAGCGTCCGGTGTTGCCGGAAGAACTCCGCGTAGGAGCGGTAGACCAGGACCAGGGCCACACCGAGTGCGACCAGCAGCACCAACGACCACCAGGTGGTCGTGACGGCGATCAGGATGATCAGACCGAGCGAGACGTTGATCGCCGCAGTGAGCAGGGCGGGGCGTGCGGTACGCAGAGAGTCCCGTCCCGCCTGCCAGCCCTGTAGGAGGGTGTGCACGCCGACGATGCCCGCAAGGCTGACGAGAATCACCGCGGTTACGGCCGCGAAAAGACTCAGCCAGGTGCCGGGGTCGTCCACCTCCTTCGAGGGCGGTAGCGCCTGAAGGAGGAGGACGGCGAGAGAGGTCCCGGCGGCCGCCTTGGCCACGTTGAACCAGAACTTGACGGGCGCGAACCGGTGCCGCGTCTGCGTGAGCATCGACGCCACCGTGTAGATGGCGACGACGGTCAGCGGTGGCAGCAGAAAGAGCGCCAGCACCAGCGGAATCTCGGTCAGGGTCATGCCGAACGACTGCCGCCGGACGACAAAGTTGAGGACCGGCATGCCCACAGCGGCCATGGCGACCAACAACAGGAGCGCGAGAAGCCATTCACCGAGAGGCTGGGACGACACCAGCCCCGTGACCATGGAACAGATCGCTGCGAAGAACACCAGCGGCGCGGTGATGAACCAGGCACGATCCGCCGAACGACGTCGCGATCGATCACGCGGAGCCATACCGCTCCCTACGGCGCCTGCGGTTTACCGCTCTTGAGTGGGGATGAGCTGAACCAGTCAGCGACCACTGCCGAAGACAGTGTTCTCCGGAACGACAGTCCAGATGAGATCGATGGCCTGAGCTCCGCTGGCACTGCTGTCGAAGAGGCCGGCGGGGAAGGCGACGATGGCGGCGGCAGCGAGAACAAGGAGGAGAGACCCACCGAGTCGGCCTAGCCTTCGACCAGACATGATCGCTCCTGTCGGGAGATGTACAGCGTTGATGGAGGTTCCACGATCGTGCCACAGCGCGGGCAGCCAGAGAAGTGGTGGTCGCCCGACTGGCCCCACCGTCTGTTACTTCCCGCCGTTCGGCCTACCGCCCCCAACGCACTGGACCAGATCACAAGCTTGCGGGGTGGTTCACCGCTTCACGCAGCGTTGAATACGACCTTCAACGCAATTCGGGTCCAGCTGTAGACACTCGCCACATCCGGCTTGGCGGTCACCCTCAGCAACACCTCAACAGCCCGCGACAAACTCGCGCCTCCATCCGGCCATCGACCACCATACCGGCTCCTCGCCATCCCGCCAGCCCTTCGTCGGGTTCATTTCAGTGGGCGGAGAGCAACATGGGCGCTGACCACGAGCAGCGGATGCGCAGCTAACATCGCACTTGGCATCGATGACAGCAGATAGAGCGTGTTCTGACGTAGGTCAAATCCGCCACGAACTCGAGCGCCAACCTGGCGGCAGACCCACCGACAGGATCCACCGCAACGCCCGGAGCATGACCCGCAGCCCGTGGAGCGCCAGACCGAGCACGGCGGCCGACGCGATCTCGGCCGCAGGCGACCGCCTGATAGCGGGTGTGGAAGGTCCGACCCTCGCGATCCTCGCCGGCATCTCGCCAACCAACGCAACGACTACGTTGACGCCGCCTATAACGGGCACAAGCAGACCAGCACAACGACAGCGGACGTCGACGCAACGCCATCGCCGACGCTCGCCATCTCGTCGGTGACACCACGACCAAGATCGGCAGCTGAAAAGGGCGCTCATCGAGTGCACGGCAGACCTTGCCGTTCATGGCGTCCTCGCCGTCAACGCAGTTGGCGACGAGACAACGACAACGGCCCCTGATCAGCATCTCTGCTGGTCAGGGGCCGTTTCTGCGCCTGGTGGCGGGTAGAGGATTCGAACCTCTGAAGCTTTCGCGACGGATTTACAGTCCGCTCCCATTGGCCGCTCGGGCAACCCGCCAGGGCACCCCACCGCGTCGTAACGCGGCGGCGGAAGCAAGGATAGCGGCTCCCCCCGGCACCTACGCAACCGGGTACGGTCAGGGGGTCGTGCCGCTGGTCGGCGGCCGACGGCAGGCCCAGACCGCCGGACAGCAGGAGCAGAAACATGGCAGCGAACCCGTCGTTCGACATCGTGAGCAAGGTTGACCGTCAGGAGGTCGACAACGCCCTTCGGCAGGCGGAGAAGGAGCTTGCGACGCGGTTCGACTTCCGCGGCACCGGCGCTGAGATCTCCTGGTCTGGCGAGGAGGCGATCGGCCTTCAGGCGGAGACCGAGGAGCGCGTCCGCGCCGCACTGGACGTGTTCAAGGAGAAGCTCGTCAAGCGGAACATCTCGCTGAAGTCGCTGGATGCTGGGGAGCCCCGCCCGTCGGGCAAGATCTTCAAGATCGACTGCAAGGTGATCCAGGGCATCGAGACGGACAAGGCCAAGGCGATCAGCAAGAAGATCCGCGAAGAGGGCCCCAAGGGCGTGCAGGCGCAGATCCAGGGTGACCAGCTGCGGGTCACCGGCAAGAAGAGGGACGACCTCCAGGCTGTCATCTCGCTGCTCAAGGGCGAAGACTTCGGCGTCGCCCTCCAGTTCAACAACTACCGCTGACGCCTGTCCCCAGCGATCCGGTCCCCGGCCGCGGCGCGTCCGGTCGATCAAGAACAACCAGCCAAGGCACGGACCGGCCAAGGCACGGACCCACCGGGCGACGCGGGCCGACCCAATTACCACCGTCAGACGGGGACGGGGTGTTCGGCGCGTACCGCCGTGGTTTCCGCGCGGGCGATGGGCCCGGCGGGTAGCGCGGCGACCGCGGCCCCGACGGCGACCGCAGCCCCGGCGAACAGGAACGCCCAGCGGACACCGCCGGCGTGGTCCACGATCACGCCGGCGATCGAGCCGCCGGCGGCGCTCGCCGCCACCGCGACGGTGACCACCCAGGTGTACGCCTCGTTCAACATGCCGGTCGGGGCGATCCGGCCGACCAGGGTGTTCTCCAGGGTCAGCGCGGGCGCGATGGTGGCCCCGCCGGCGACCAGCGCGACACCCAGCGCCAGCGGAGTGGGCATCACCGCGAACACGGCGAAGGTGGCGGCCAGCGCGGCGAGCAGCAGGGCGAACTGCCGGGTCATGTTCGGTGCTGGCTTGCGGACGCCGAACCAGAGCCCACCGATGGCGCTGCCGACGCCCCAGACCGCGAGCAGCACGCCGGCGAGGCTCTCCGGGTCGCCGGTGGAGTGGTCGCTCGCGAACGCCGGCACGATCACACCGGCGGCCCCGAACGCGATGCCCAGGCCGGCGACGCAGATCAGCAGGGCCGGGAAGCCGGGGACCCGTAGCGGGCCGAGCCCACGGGCGTGGTGTTCCCGCGGGTGCGGACGCCAGCCGCGCATGACCCGGCCGAGGGCCACGGCGGTGGTGCCGACCAGGGTGACCACTGCGGCGCCGATCAGCGCGGCCGCCGCGTCGGCGACGAGGACGAAGCCGGCGACGAGCAGTGGGCCGAGGACGAAGACGATTTCGAAGAGCGTGGTCTCGGCTGCGAGCGCGGTGTTGCGGAGGTGGTATCGGCCGGAGTTGGGGCCGGTCAGGTCGTTCCAGGCGCCTCGGATGGCGGCGGTGAGCGGCGGGTAGGTGGCGCCGGCCACGCCTGCGGCGAGGTAGATGACGGGGAGCGCGTCGTCGCCGGAGCGGCTGGCCAGCAGCAACCCGATGAGTGCCAACGGGTGGGCCATGGCGGTGAGCAGCAGGACGGGGCTGGGGCCGACCCGGTCGGCGATCCGTCCGGCCACCGGGCTGAGCGCGGCACCGGCAAGGGCGTAGATGCCACCGGCGATGGCGGCAAGTGAGTAGCGCCCGGTCACCTGCTCGACGACCAGGAGCAGCGCCAGCGGGGTCATGCCGATTCCGAGCCGCCCGATGATGCCGGTGATCAGCAGCATGGGTGCGCCGGGGATCCGCCAGACACCCAGGTACTGACGCAGCGCGGTCACCGTGAACCTCCCGAGGATGTAATGAGCGTGAGCCGTTATGACCCTAACGCCGCTGCCTGACAGGCGGACACCGGAATAGTCTCCGACACAGCGATCCGCCCGTACCCGGCGTGGCCGGGTACGGGCGGAGGCGGTGGGTCAGCGGGTCAGCGCTGGAACTGCACCGGCCCCGAGTTGCGGGCCATCTGCTCCAGCCGGGCGACGCGGTCCTCCATCTTCGGGTGGGTGGAGAAGAGCGCCGCCATGCCGCCACCCCGGAACGGGTTGGCGATCATGAGGTGGGCGGTGCTGGTGAGCTGGCCCTGGGCCGGCAACGGCCGACGTCGGGCCACCGCGTCGATCTTGCGGAGCGCGCTGGCCAGCGCCAGCGGGTCGCGGCTCAGCTCGGCGCCGGAGGCGTCCGCCTGGAACTCGCGGCTCCGGCTGATCGCCAACTGGATCACAGTGGCCGCGATCGGGCCCAGGATCAGGGTGAGCAGCAGCACAGCCGGGTTGGGTCGGTCCTCGTCGTCCCCGCCGCCCAACGGAAGGAAGAAGGCGAGGTTCGCCAGCAGGGTGATGATGCTGGCCAGGCCGGCCGCCACGCTGGAGATCAGGATGTCCCGGTTGTAGACGTGGGACAGCTCGTGCCCGATCACGCCGCGCAACTCACGGTAGTCGAGGATCTCGGTGATGCCCTGGGTCACGCAGACGGCCGCGTGCTGCGGGTTGCGACCGGTGGCGAACGCGTTGGGCTGCGCGGTGGGGCTGACGTAGAGCCGCGGCATCGGCTGCCGGGCGTCGGTGGCCAACTCTCGGACCATCCGGTACAGCTCGGGGAACTGCGCCTCGGTGACCGGTTGCGCCCCCATCGAGCGCAGTGCGAGCTTGTCGGAGTAGAAGTAGGTGACGCCGTTCATGACCAGAGACACGACGACGGCGATGACCAGGCCGCCGCTGCCGCCGAACCAGTAGCCCACCGCCAGGATCAGGGCGCTGAGCAGGCCGAGCAGCGCTGCGGTCTTCAGACGGTTGTGGTGCACGATGTCTCCTTCGGTGCACGGATCGCCGGGATCCGCTGACCGGTGTAACAACCCGGTACCCGCCAACCATCCGTCTCAACGCTGAGAGTTGACTGAGACCGGGGCCCAGGTGGGGTCAGCGGGCAGCCAGGTCGAGCACCAGCTGCGGGGCGACGCCGAGCACCACGGCGGCCACCGTCGCCACCGCCAGCACCACCGCCACCACACCCACCACTGGTACGCCCGGCGCTCCGCCGCCGGCGAGCGCCGCGGCCGGGCCGGGCGTCGTGGCCGGCGCCCAGAGCGCGGCGGTCACCCGCAGGTAGTAGGCGAGCCCGATCACGGCGTTCAGCGCCACCACCAGTGCCAGCCAGGCCGCGCCACCGTCCAGCAGCGCCCGGACCACTGTCACCTTCGCGAACAGGCCGGCCAGCCCCGGCGGCAGACCAGCCAGACCCACCAGCGCGAGACCGAACGCCGCAGCTCGCCACGGGTGACGTCGGGCTGCCCCGCGCAGGTCGTCCAGCGTGCCGCCGTCCGCACCCGCCGGCCGCAGCGCTGTCACTCCGGCGAAGGCGGCAAGCTCCAACACCACGAAGAACACGGCGTACGCCATGGCGGCCGCGTACGCGGCGGACCGTGCCTCGTCCGTGCGCCCGGCGGCCAGCGCCAACGCTCCCAACGGGGCGAGAATGTACCCGGCCTGCGCGACGGACGACCAGGCGAGCAGCCGGACGGTCCGCCGCTGACGCAGGGCGACCAGGTTGCCGACGGTCATGGTGAGCACGGCGAGCAGGGCGAGCACCGGACCGGTCTGCTCCGCCGGCAGCGCCCGTTGCACCACGGCGAGCAGGGCGACCAGGCCGCCCAGCTTCGAGGCGGTGGACAGGTACGCGGCCACCGGCAGCGGCGCGCCGTCGTAGGTGGCCGGAGCCCAGGCGTGGAACGGCACCGCCGCCACCTTGAAGGCCAGGCCGACCAGCAGCACCGCCACCGCGGCGGTGGTCAGCGGCAGGTTCCGCAACTCTGGCTGCTCGGCGAGCAACGCGCCGAGCCGGTCCAGGTGCAGCCCACCGGTCACCGCGTACAGCAGCGCCGCGCCGAGCAGGGTCAGCGTGGTCGCCACCACGCTCACCACGAAGAAGGTCACGGCCGCCTCGGCGCTCGCGAGGCTCCCCCGGCGCAGGCCGACCAGCACGTACAGCGGCAGGGTCAGCGTCTCTAAAGCAACGATCAGGGTGATCAGGTCGCCGGCCGCGCCGAGCACCACGCCGCCGGTCATCGAGCAGGCCAACAGGAAGGCGTACTCCCCGACCGGTGACTGCCCGGCCCGCAGCGCCGGCACCGACAGCCCGAGCACGCCCACTGTGAGCAGCGCGACCACCACGGCGACCAGTGCCGCGCGACCACCGAAGATCCAGGAGCAGTCGGCGCCCACGCAGAAGGTCCGCCGCTCGGCACCCGCCCCGACCAGCGCGGAGCCGACGGCGGTGCCGAGGGCGCCGAGCGCGGCCACGGCGATGGTGGCCCGTGGCCGGGCCACGAGCAGGTCGGTGATGAGTACGAGTACGGCCGTGCCGGCGGCCAGGTAGGCCGGCAGCAGCGCGACGCTGTCCACGCTCTGCACGACGTTCATGGTTTGACCACCCCGATCAGGGCGTCGACGGGGGCCTCGGCGACGCCGAGGACCAGCGTCGGCGCCAGCCCGATGGCCAACGCGAGCAGCACCAGCGGCACCCAGGCGGTCAACTCCGCACCGGCCAGGCCGGGGCCGACCTGACCGACGGCGGGGCTCGGCCGGTTGTGGGTTACCTGGCGCAGCAACCGCAGGAAGTACGCGGCGGTGAGCGCCCCACCGACCGCCGCCAGCACCCCGAGGGTGGTCCAGAGCGGGCCGCCCACCTGCATGGCGGCGATCACCGCGAACGCCTCGCCCCAGAAGCCGGCCAGCCCGGGCAGGCCCAGTGACGCGATCGCCGCGAACGCGAGCAGACCCGCCAACCGGGGCGCGGTCTCCCGCAGCCCGGACAGTTCGGCGAGGGTGCCCGTGCCGGTACGGTCCTTCACCGCCCCGGCCAGGAAGAACAGCAGGCCGGTGATCACACCGTGCGCGACGTTGCCGATCAACGCCGCCTGGATGCCGGTGGCCGTCAGCGTGGCGACGCCCAGCAGCACGAAGCCCATGTGCCCCACGCTGGAGTACGCGATGAGCCGCTTCACGTCCGACTGGGCCAGGCACACCAGCGATCCGATCAGGATCGCGGCGACGGCGAGCACGCCGAGCACCGGCGCCGCCCAACGGGCGCCCTCCGGCGCCACCCCCACCGCGACCCTTATCAGGCCGTACGTGCCCATTTTGAGCAGCACACCGGCCAGCACGACACTGCCCACGGTGGGTGCCTGGGTGTGCGCGTCGGGCAGCCAGGAGTGCAACGGCCACAGCGGGCTCTTCACCGCGAACGCCAACGCGAGCAGTGTGAACGCGGCCAACTGGGTGCCCCTGGACATCCCCGCGCCACCGGTCAGCGTCATCAGGTCGGCGGTGCCGGCGGCGGCGACCACGACGTACACGCCGACAAGCAGCAACACCGAGCCGAACAGCGTGTAGAGGGCGAACTTCCGGGCCGCCCGACGCCGGTCCGCGCCACCCCAGCCGGCGATGATCGCGTACATCGGCAGCAGGACGACCTCGAAGAAGAGGAAGAACAACACCAGGTCCAGGGCGAGGAAGGTGCCCAGGATGCCCACCTCGACCACCAGCAGCAGCGCGACAAGGGCCCGGCCGCTGCCGCCGTCCGGAACCCGCCACATCGTGTACGCGCAGCAGAGCAACGTGAGCAGCGCGGTCAACACCACAAGCGGCCAGGAGATGCCGTCGACGCCGAGGTGGAAGCGCAACTCCAGACCGGGCACCCAGGGCAGGTCCAGTTGGTGCCACGGGCGCACCGCCGGCGCGTCCGCCGACCAGGCGGCCCAGCCCCGACCGCCGAACACCAGCGGCACCGCGGCCAGCAGGGTCAGCGCCGCCGCGACCGTGCCGACCAGCCGGGCCGCCCGGTCCCGGGGCGTCGCCGCCACCGCGACCGCACCCAACGCCGGCACCGCCAGCACCGCGACCAGCAACCCCTGCCCAAGCGTCATCGGTTAACTCCAACCAGGGCAGCGGCCAGGCCGATCAGCAGCGCGCCGGCCAGCACGCCGGCGGCGGCCCGGGGCAGCGCCGCGCGGTGCAGCGCGGCCAGCCCCGCACCCAGACCGGACGCGGCTCGCCCACTGCCCTCGACCGCGCCGTCCACCACCACCTCGTCACTCGTGCACGCGGCGCGGGCCAGCGCGCGGACCGGGCGTACCACGAGGGTGCGCTGGACGTCGTCGAGCCGGAACGCGCTGGCGAAGACCGGCCGCAGCGGACCCAGCGCGGCGGCCGGGTCGGCGGCCTGGTCGCGCCGCCAGCCCAGCGTCACCAGCGCGGCGCCGAACAGCAGGAACGCGAGCGGCAGCAGCACCCCCGGCCCCAGGTGGACCAGGCCGTCCTCGGAGCCCGCCACCGGGACGGTGGGGAACCGCAGGCGGTCGGCGAACACCCCGACGAACCCGGCCAGACCGAGCAGCGCGGCCGGCACGGCCAGCAGCAGCACCGGCCAGCGCAGCACGGCCGGCGGGTCGTGCGGCTGGACCAGGGGCAGGCGCGGGGTGCCGAAGAAGGCGCGCAGCAGCAGCCGACCTGCGTACCAGGCGGTGACCGCCACGCCGACGAGCCCGGCGATCCAGACGATCCAGCCCACCCAGGACGGGGCGGGGCCGGTGCCCTCCAGCGCTGCCGACTCGGCGACCGTCAGGACGCCGTCCTTGCTCCAGAAGCCAGCCAACGGCGGCACCCCGGCCAGCGCGCCCAGGCCCACCACAGTGCACCAGAACGTCACCGGCATGCTGCGCCGCAGCCCGCCCATCTCCGACATCAGTGTGGTGCCGACGGCGTGGATCACCGCACCGGCGGCGAGGAACAGCAGCGCCTTGAAGGCGGCATGGGTGAGCAGGTGGAAGAGTGCGGCCGACGGTGAACCGACCGCCAGCGCGCCGGTCATGTAACCCAGTTGGGACACTGTCGACCAGGCCAGCACGCGTTTGATGTCGTCCTGGGCGGTGGCGGCGAGCGCGCCGAGCAGCAGCGTGATCGCGCCGAGCACCCCCAGCACTGTCAACGTCACCGGCGCGGCCGTGAACAGCGGGTAGAGCCGGGCCACCGCGTACACCCCGGCGGCGACCATCGTCGCGGCGTGGATCAGCGCGGAGATCGGGGTCGGACCGGCCATCGCGTCCGGCAGCCAGGTGTGCAGCGGGAACTGCGCGCTCTTGCCGGCCACACCGGCGAGCAGCAGCAGGCCAGCGGCGGTCAACGTCGCGCCGGAGTGGTCGTGGGCGAGCACGTCGGCGATCCGGAAGCTGCCCGTCGACACGCCCAGCAGCGCGATGCCGAGCAGGAACCCGACGTCACCGACCCGGGTCACCAGGAACGCCTTCATGGCGGCGGCGGGGGCGCCGGCCAGTCGGCGGTCGTGGGCGATCAGGAGGTACGAGCAGAAGCCCATCACCTCCCAGCCGACCAACAACATGATCAGGTCGCCGGCGACCACCACCAGCAGCATGGCACCGGTGAAGAGGCTGATCTGGGCGGCGTAGGGCGGGTAGCGGTGGTCCACGTCGACGTCGTCGTGCGGACCGCGCCGCAGGTAGCCGATCGAGTAGACCTGCACGGCCAGGGCGACAGCGGTGACCGCCACCGCGACCAGTGCGGCGGCGCCGTCCAGCCGTACGCCGAGGGTCACCGCCAGCCCGCCAAAGTCCACCCAGGTGGTCGACGTCTCGGTCGGCCCGTCGACAGTGAGCAGCAGCGCGACGGCCAGCGCCAGCGCGCCGGCCGCACCGGCGACGCCGAGCGTCACGGCGACCGTCCGGGCCCGGTCGCCGCCGGTCGCGCTGTCGCGCCGAGGGGCCGGTGGCAGCAGCAGACCGAGCAGCCCGGCGACCAGCGGTACGGCGGGCAGCAGCGCCCCGAGCAGCCCGGTCACCGGCCCGCCTCCGAGTCTGCGACGGCCGGCTCGCGCCCGTCGACGGGATCCGGCGACTCGGTCAGCGGCACGTCGTCCACTGCGACGGTCGCCCGCAGCCGGTAGAGCTGAAGGACGATCGCCAGCCCCACCCCGATCTCTGCGGCGGCGAGGACGATGACGAACAGTGCGAAGACCTGCCCCGAGTGCGGGAGCACGGCGCGGGCGGTGGTGTCGGCGGTGACGAGGATCAGGTTGACCGCGTTGAGCATCAACTCGACCGACATCAGCACCAGCACCGCGTTGCGGCGGCGCAGGACGCCGTACACGCCGAGGCCGAACAGCAGCGCGGCGGTGACGTACGGGATGACCGGCCTCACCGGCGGCCCCCGGGTTCGCTGTCGACCAGGTCGCCTGCCGCGCCGTCTCGTTGCGGCGCGGCTCGGCCGATGTCCGGCCGGGACAGCACGATCGCGCCCACCAGGGCAGAGAGCAGCAGCACCGAGAGCACCTCGAACGGCAGCACCCAGGATTGGAAGATCTGCTCGCCCAACCGCTCGGCGGTGCCGGCGCTGGGCAGCGTGACGGTGCTCCATCGGTACGCGTCGACCAGCAGGGCGGTCAGCCCCAGCCCGGCGCCGCCACCGATCAGCGCGGCCGGCCAGCCGGGCCGGTCCAGGTCGTCGGATGCGCCGATCGGGGCCCGGGTCAGCATCACCGCGAACAGCAGCAGGACCACCACCGCGCCCACGTAGATCAGCACCTGCACCCAGGCCACCAACTCGGCGCTGAGCACCAGGAAGTCACCGGCCAACGCGCCCAGGCACACCACCAGGTAGAGCCCGGCCCGGACCAGGTGTTTCGTGGTCACCACCAGCACGCCGGCGCCGACCGCCACCGCACCGAGGGCGAGCAGCAGCACATCCGCCCCGGTCACCGGTGCACCCTTCCGGCTCGGGCGCTCACGACGCCGGGTCCTGATCGGCGTCGGGGCGTACCGCTGACGGAGCGGGACGTGCGGCGGCCGCCTTGCGCGCGGCGGAGGTTTCCTCCTTGGCCGGCTCGCCGTTGGGGTCGTGGGCGGGCGGCGGCGGAACGGTGGCCATCCACTGACCGAGGTGGTCCTTGTCGTGCAACAGGTCCTTGATGTCGTACTCGGCGTACTCGAACTCCGGCGACCAGTAGAGCGCGTCGAACGGGCACACCTCGATGCAGATGCCGCAGTACATGCAGAGCGAGAAGTCGATGTCGAACTTGTCGAGCACGTTGCGCTGGCGGGGACGGGCGGCGCCGGGCACCACCACCTCCTCCTTGTGCGAGTCGATGTAGATGCACCAGTCCGGACACTCCCGGGCGCAGAGCATGCAGACCGTGCAGTTCTCCTCGGACAGGGCGATCACGCCGCGCGAGCGCGGCGGCAGGTCAGGGGCCGTGTCCGGGTACTGCTGGGTGGTCGAACGGCTGGTCATCGTCTTGAGGGTGACCGCCAGCCCCTTCACCAGGCCCGCGCCGGGAAGGCCGCGTCCGCCGGTGTCATCGCGCTCGCTGGGGTCGCTCATGTCGACCATCCTGCCCTGTGGCCACGGCGCGCGCGACCACCACCCACAGGTCCGGGGCGGTACCGTGGTCGCGGGGAGAAGGAACGCACCTGGAAGGACCTGCCCATGACCGCCGCGCTGCAGAGCGACTACCCGCCCGAGAGCGAGTGGACGACTGACGACCTGGATGCGCTGCCCGAGGATGGTCGCCGCCGGGAACTGCTCGATGGAGTGCTGCTGATGTCCCCCTCCCCCACCCGCACCCACCAGACCATCGCTGGCCACCTGATGGCCGCGCTCGACGAAGACTGCCCCGACGGCTACGACGTGACCCAGGCGGTCGAGGTGCGGATCAACCGCACCCGATCCTTCATCCCCGACGTGCTGATCACCACGGCTGCCGCGGCGGCTCGCGAGCCCTCGAAGTACGAGCCGCACGAGGTGGTCGTTGCCATCGAGATCGTCTCACCGAACACCCGCTCCATCGACCGGGTGTTGAAGCCGGCGCTGTACGCCCAGGCCGGCATCCCCTACTACTGGCGGATCGAGACCGAAGGCGCGCTGGAGGTCGTGACCTACCGGATCGACGCGGTGAACGAGGTCTACACCGAGACCGGGCGGTGGACGAAGTTCGTCGACACCGGCGAGCCCTTTCCGATCAATCTGCCGATCAGTCGGATCACGCCCCGGGTCCGCTGACGACGGCCGGTGGGAGCATCTCGACGCCGAGTTGTTGCAGCAACTGGAACAGCTCGTTGCAGCTCCACACCTCGACGATCCGGCCCGCCGCGTCGAAACGCAGGAACGTCGCCCCCGAGTAGCTGACCACCTGCCCGGTCGGCGGCACCGGTCCGAACTGCCCGGCGTGGGTGCCGGCGGCCCGCCAGTGCACTGCCACCCGCTCGCCGGCCGCGACCACGTCGACGATCTTGTAGCGGAGGTCCGGGAAGGCCGCCCGGCGCTCGCGGTGCCAGGCCAACGTCGCCTCCGGCCCGGTGCCGCCCAGCCCCGGGCACTCCTCGGCGACCAGCTCGTACGCCGACTCCTCCTGGCGGGCATTCCACACATCGGCGATGAACCGGCGGGCCGCCGTCTCCACATCCGTCATGCCGGCAGGGTATCCGGGACCACTGTGCGCCGTAGATCCGCGAGGATTGGGTAGAGACACTGACCAGACCGGGAGGGCGACGTGGGCGAGGAAAAAGGCGGCAAGTACGTCGAGCCGGGCGGCGAGTTCACCCGCGACCAGCGGTACATCGCCACCCGGATCACTGAGGACGGGCGCGACGGTTATCCGGTCGAGCCGGGCCGGTACCGGCTGGCGGTCAGCCGCGCCTGCCCGTGGGCCAACCGCCTGATCATCGTGCGGCGGTTGCTCGGTCTGGAGGACGCCATCTCGATGGCGGTGGCCGGCCCGACCCACGACGCCCGGAGCTGGACCTTCGACCTCGACCCGGACGGCCGGGACCCGGTGCTCGGCATCGAGCGCATCCAGGAGGCGTACTTCAAGCGCTTCCCCGGCTACGAGCGCGGCATCACCGTGCCGGCGATCGTGGACGTGCCGACCGGGCAGGTGGTGACCAACGACTACGCGCAGATGAGCCTTGACCTGTCCACGCAGTGGAGGGCGTACCACCGCGAGGGCGCCCCGCGGCTCTACCCCGAGCACCTGCGGGAGCAGATCGACGAGGTCAACGCCATGGTGTTCCGGGACGTGAACAACGGCGTCTACCGGTGCGGGTTCGCTGGCAACCAGGAGGCGTACGACAAGGCGTACCACCAGCTCTTCGACCGGCTGGACTGGCTCACCGAGCGGTTGACCGACCAGCGCTACCTGGTCGGCGACACCATCACCGAGGCCGACGTGCGACTGTTCACCACGCTGGTCCGCTTCGATCCGGTCTACCACGGCCACTTCAAGTGCAACCGGCAGAAGCTGAGCGAGATGCCGGTGCTGTGGGCGTACGCCCGGGACCTGTTCCAGACTCCCGGTTTCGGCGACACCATCGACTTCGACCACATCAAGCGGCACTACTACGAGGTGCACCGCGACATCAACCCGACCGGGATCGTGCCGCTCGGCCCGGACCTGTCCAACTGGCTCACCCCACCCAGCAGGGAGGCGCTCGGTGGCCGCCCCTTCGGCGACGGCACCCCGCCCCCACCCCCCACCGAGCCGGTGGACCCGGAACACACCCCGCTGCGCTGACCGGGGCACCCACCGCCCCCCTACGCGCGTCGATCTTGCACTTTCTGACGCCGAAATGCCCTACTCGGCCACTTTCGCCGGGACAGGAAGTGCAAGATCGGCGCGGGAGTTCGGGGGGGTCTACAGGGCTATGCGGACTGCTGCGGTGAGGACCAGTTGGGCCAGGGATGCGGGTACGAGGACCAGCCAGCAGAGGCGCTGGAGTTGGTCCTCGCGTAGCCGGGGGTAGGAAACCCGAAGCCAGATGATCACGAAGGAGACCGCGAAGATCTTGAGCAGCGTCCAGAGCCAGCCCAACTGGTCGTCGGCGAACGGGCCCTGCCAACCACCCAGGAACAGCACAGTGGTCAGCGCGGCGATCACCACGATGCCGACGTACTCGGCGAGCAGGAAGAACGCGAACCGCAGACCGGTGTACTCGGTCATGTAGCCGAAGACCAGCTCCGAGTCGGCCACCGGCATGTCGAACGGTGGCCGACGGATCTCGGCCAGCCCGGCGACGAAAAAGATGATCATCGCGGGTGCCTGCCAGAGCAGCCACCACGGCTGCCACGCCTCGACGATGCCCGACAGGCTGAGCGTGCCGGCCGCCATCGCCACCGACGCGGCGGCCAGCACCAGCGGCAGCTCGTAACCGAGCAACTGGGCCGCCCCGCGCAACCCGCCCAGCAGGCTGTACTTGTTGGCCGACGCCCACGCCGACATCAGCACCGCCACCACCCCGACGCCGACCACGGCCAGCACGAAGAAGAGGCCGATGTCCAACGGTTGCCCGACCAGGTCGTTCGGACCGAGCGGAATGACCAGCAGCACCAGCAGGTAGGGCACCAGGGCCACCGCCGGCGCCAACCGGAACACCGCCCGGTCCGCCTCGCGCGGGGTGATGTCCTCCTTCTGCACGAACTTCACCCCGTCGGCCACGAGTTGCGCCCAGCCGTGGAAGCCGCCCGCGTACATCGGGCCGAGCCGACCCTGCATGTGCGCCATCACCTTGTGCTCGGCCTGGCCGACAAGCAACGGCAGGGTGAGGAACGCGACCACCACGCCGCCGATCCGGAGCACCAACTCCACCCAGAGCGGCATCAGGCCGTACCCCCGTCGTGATCGCTCCGGCCATCGCCGGGCTTGTCAGGTGCGGCCGTGCCGGGCGCGGGCTGGTCGGCCGAGCCTGCGCCGGGCGCGGGCTCGGCGGCCGGAGCCGGGCCGTCTGTGGCGTCGGCCGGTCGGGGAGTACGCGCCGGACGGGCCCCCGGGGCGGGCCGCGCCGGACGCTCACCGGCCGGCCTGGCCGGGGTGCCGCCACGCGGGCCCTCCCCCACCCCACCGGCGCCGGCCGGTGTGGGCGTGGGCCCCCACTCGCCCGGAGCGGGAACGCCCGGCGGGCGGATCGGTCGACGCCCGCCGCCGGCCTCGGACTCGCCCGGCTCCTTCGCACCCGGCCAGGGCTTCGCCACCCGGGAAGCCAACACGAACTCCTTACGCAGCGGGTGACCCTCGAACTCCGGCGGCAGCAGCAGCGGCAGCAGTTCCCCATGCCCGGCGAAGTCGATGCCGAACATCTCGTGCGTCTCCCGCTCGTGCCAGGCGGCACCGGGGTAGACGTCGACCACCGAGGTGACAGTGGGCGCACCGCGCGGCAACCGGGTACGCAGCAGCACGCCGTGGCGCAGTCGCGTCGACCAGAGGTGCGCCACCACGTCGAAGCCCTCGGCCAACTCGTCGACGGCGGAGAGCCAGTCGAAGAAGTCGCAGGCCAACTCGGCGTCGTCACGGGCGGCGGAAACCGCTGTCAGCCAACTCTCGGGCGGCACATCGACTGTGGCCCGGGCGAACCTTTGCCCGCCGGAGACCGACGGGGTCGCCTCAACCGGCGCGAGCAGCGCGACCAGCCGAGCGCCGACCTCTTCGGGAGTCATGCCGCTGATCCTAGTGCCGGCCGAGCCCGCGCCTGGCCGCCGCCGATGCCCAGCGATCTGCCGGCTTTGGGCGCGGCGCACGCCTCGGCGGGGAAAGATGGGGGCGTGCGCGCTGTGACAGTGAGACCAGGGGTCGCCAATTCGCTGAACCTCGTCGAGGATCAGCCGGAGCCGGCTGCCGAGGAGGGCTCTGTCCTGGTCGAGGCGCTGGCGGTGGGGATCTGCGGCACCGACCACGAGATCATCGCCGGGGAGTACGGCGAGGCGCCGCCGGGTGCCGACCGCCTGGTCATCGGGCACGAGTCACTGGGCCGGGTCATCGAGGACCCCAGCGGCACCCTGCAACCTGGTGACCTGGTGGCCGGGATCGTCAGGCATCCCGACCCGGTGCCCTGCCCGAACTGCGCGGTCGGCGAGTGGGACATGTGCCGCAACGGCCAGTACACCGAACACGGCATCAAGGGACTGGCCGGGTTCGCCCGCGACCGCTGGCGGGTCGAGCCGCGGTTCGCTGTCGCGCTCGACCCGACACTGGCCCAGGTGGGAGTGCTGCTGGAGCCGACAAGTGTGGTGGCGAAGGCCTGGGACCACATCGAGCGGATCGGGCACCGGGCCGAATGGCAGCCGCAGACCGTGCTGGTGACCGGGGCGGGGCCGATCGGTCTGCTGGCCGCGTTGCTCGGCACCCAGCGAGGGCTCACCGTCCACGTGCTGGACCGGAACACCGAGGGGCCGAAGCCGGAACTGGTCGCCGGGCTCGGCGCCACCTACCACACGGTGCCGGTCAACGACCTGCCCTTCGAGCCGGACGTGGTGATCGAGTGCACCGGCGCTCCCACAGTGGTCCTCGACGTCATGTGCAAGGCGGCCCCGACCGGGATCGTCTGCCTGGCCGGGGTGTCCAGCGGTGGTCGGAGCATCGACTTCGACGCCGGGGCGCTCAACCGGGCGTTGGTGCTGGAGAACAACGTGGTGTTCGGCTCGGTGAACGCCAACCGGCGACACTGGACCATGGCCGCGCAGGCGCTCGCCCGCGCCGACCAGGTCTGGCTCGAGTCGCTGATCACCCGACGGGTGCCGGCGAACCGGTACGCCGACGCGTACACCCCCGGGCCGGACGACATCAAGGTGGTGCTGGAGTTCGCGTCCTGAGCGACGCCGCGCCCGATCAGATGCCCGGCAGCCGACCGTTGCGGAACAGGTCGACGAAGAGCTGATGGTCCTGGCGGGCGCGCACCCCGTACGCGTGCGCGAAGTCCACCAGGTGGGCGACGAAACCCGGCTCGTCGGCGTCCACCGCCGCGACGATCGCCTCCTCGGTGGAGTAGTCCACCAGGTCGTGACTGGATTCGTCGTCGGCGACCGAGTGCATCCGGGCCACCGCCCGGCCGAGGTCGACGAGAACCCCGGTCAGCTCCTCCGGCTCGTTCACGTCCGACCAGTCCAGATCGGCGGCGTACGGGGAGACCTCGGCGACCAGCTGACCGGTCCCGTTCAGCTCGGTGAAGCCCAGCCACGGGTCGGCGTGCGCCTGCAACGCCCGCTGCGACTCGGCGGTCCGGTGACCCTGGTGCTGGAAGTAGCCGCGGACCGACTCGTCGGTGACGTACCGCGCCACGGCCGGCACCTGCGCCTGCTTCATGTAGATGACGACGTCGTTCTCCAGCGCCTGGGTGTGCCCCTCCAGCAGCAGGTTGTACGACGGCAGCCCGGCCGAGCCGATGCCCACCCCCTTGCGCAGCACCACGTCCTTGATCCGCGCCGCCACCGGGCGCAGCTGCGTCGAGGCGGTTGGCAGGGTGCCCAGGTAGTCCTGGAAGGCGGCGCTGACCAGGTCCCGGGTGGCGGCGTCGATCTCGAATACCCCGTCGCCGATGGAGAAGCGTCGCTCGTAGTTGTCGATGGTGGTCTGCGCGGCGAGCAGGTCCACGCGGGTGTTGAGCCGGGCCCGTTGGAGCACCCGGCGCAGCACCCCGTCGGCGTTGTCCAGGGTGATCGAACCGATCGCGTCGTCGCCACCGGCGGCGATGGCCCGCAGCTCGGTCAGGTACGACCGGGCGAAGCCGGCCACCAGTTCCCCGATCGCCGTGTCGGAGAGCGCCTTGCCGTAGCCGAGCAGCGCCACGCTGGCCGCGAGCCGGCGCAGGTCCCAGGTGAACGGCCCGACGTACGCCTCGTCGAAGTCGTTGACGTTGAACACGAGCTGCCCGGAGGCGTTCATGTAGGTGCCGAAGTTCTCCGCGTGCAGGTCACCGTGGATCCACACCCGGCTGGTCTGCTCGTCGGAGAACCGGTCGTCGGCGAAGTCGCCGAGCTGGTCGGCGTAGAACAGCGCGGCGCTGCCCCGGTAGAAGGCGAACGGCGACGCCGCCATCTTGCGGAACTTGCGGCGGAAGGCGGCCGGGTCGATCGCCATCGACGCGCCGAACTCCTCGGTGAGCACGTCGACGATGTGGGTGGACCGCTGGTCCGCTGAGCTGGTCATAGTGCGCAGGCTAGTGCGGCGGGTCCACAACAGGGTGGCGAGCGCGCCGTCGTGGGTGGTGACTCACGCCGTCAGCCGGCGGTGGGTGGGCGTACCGGTGGAGCGGTGAGCGAGTCGACCGAGCGTGGCGGGGCGGCCTCACGCGGCGGGGCGTCCAGCGGTGCGGCCAGCACGTCCCGTTGCGGCACACCCCCGATGCCGGACTGTTCGGCGGCGATCTTCTCCTGCAGGCGCAGGATGCCGTGCAGCAGCGCCTCCGGCCGGGGCGGGCAGCCGGGCACGTACACGTCGACCGGGATGAGCTGGTCGACGCCCTTGGTCACCGAGTACGAATCCCAGTAGGGGCCGCCACAGTTGGAGCAGGCGCCGAACGAGATGACGTACTTCGGCTCGGGCATCTGGTCGTACAGCCGCTTGATCGCCGGGGCCATCTTGTCGGTCACCGTGCCGGAGACCACCATCAGGTCGGCCTGGCGGGGGCCGTGGGCGAACGGGATCACGCCGAGTCGGATGAAGTCGTGCCGACCCATGCTGGTGGCGATGAACTCGATGGCGCAGCAGGCCAGACCGAAGTTGAACACCCAGAGCGAGTAGCGACGGCCCCAGTTCAGCACGAACCGGATCGGCTCGCCGAGCACTGCCGGTAGCTGCACGACCGCCCCCTCTCCTCACCGACAGTGAATCACAGACGGCGTCCGCGCGGTCCGGCGGTGATCGGCCCGAGGGGCCCACCAACTGTCCCGGAGCCGACAAGGATCGGCAGCGATCGACGCGCAACCTACTGGCGCGCTCGCTTGTGTGACCGGTGCTGGCGAACACACCGCCCGCAGCCGCCACGGGGAGGACGAGTGCTTGTGACACGAGATGTGCGGGTGGGCGGACGCCCGCCGGACCTGCCGGGAGGCGCAACCTCCAAACCGGCGGAGCTGGTCTTCGACGACTTCTACCACGCCCACTTCCGGGGGCTGGTGGTGCAGTTGACCGCGTACACGGGTGACCGTGGGCAGGCGCAGGAACTGGTTCAGGAGGCGTTCTGTCGGGCGTACGCCCGCTGGGACCAGCTCGTCGGTTACGAGGACCCTCTGGCCTGGGTCCGTAGGGTCGCCTGGAACCTGGGCCACAACCGCTGGCGACGGCTGCGTACCGCCCAGCTGTGGCTGCTGCGGCAACGGGAGACACACGTCGCCGAGCCGAACCCGGACCGGGTCGCTGTCGACGCCGCCCTGGCGAAGCTGCCGCCGAAGCAGCGGCGGGCCGTCGTGCTGCACTACCTCGCCGACCTGACGGTCGCCGAGATCGCCGCCCAGGAACAGGTCGCCGAAGGGACTGTCAAGTCCTGGCTGCACCGGGGCCGGGCCGCTCTCGCCACACTTCTACGCGACACCAACGAGGAGGTGCGGGATGTCTGAGCAGGAGATTCTTGACCTCGCCGAAGAGTTCGCCCGCTACCGTCGCACCGCGCTGCCGGAGGTCGAGGCACCGGGACCTGCCGCTGTTCGGCGGACGGTACGGGGCCGCAGCCGACGACGGCTGGCTGCCACTGCCACGACGGCGCTCGCCCTGTTCGGCGGGTCGGCCGTCGGATACGCGGCGATGAGCGGCCCTGAGCACCGGCCCGGTCCGGTCGAGCCGACGCCGAGCGTGTCGGTGTCGCCGACGCCACCGTCGACTCCAACCCCCAGCCCCGCCGGGACCAGTGCCAGCCCGACCATCCCCGTGCCGGACGGCCGGTTCAGCCGGGCACAGTTGCTGGGGGTGCCGGTGACCCTGCCGGCATGGCGGGCCGGACGAGGCTGCCCGACGTCGCAAACCCGGCTCACCGCCGACGCCCGGGAGGGCGCGAACTGGCTCTTGGCGCTCGACCACGGCGACATCGACGGGGACGGCGCGGTGGAGACGGTGGCTCTCGTGCAGTGCGTACTCGGCACCCGCGGGCCGATGCAGGTGGTCGCCTTCGACCGCGACAAGGAAGGAAAGGTGACGACGGTCGGCCGGGTGGTCGCGACCACCATCGACAAGCCGCAGTGGCTGTTCGCGCTGGATGTCGTGGGCGACGGCACGGTCCGCGTGCAGGTCGGTGACATCGCTCCCGGGGGCGGTTGGCCCGCCGAGTGGTCACAGCGGCAGTGGCGGGGCTACCGCTGGAAGGGCGACGCCTTCGCGCAGGTCTCCGGTCCGACGACCTTCGGCACCAACAAGCACGATGTCAACCTGGTCGTCACCTCAACTGATCTGACGCTGACCACGGCAACGGACGGCTCCCGGACCGGCACGATGACCGTACGCATCCGCAACGGAGCCACGGGTCCGGCCGCCCATGTGGCGCTGCGGCTCGGCCTGCCGGCGGCGATCCGCCCGGACGGCGGCGGCTGGGCGGCCTGCCGCAACGACCCGGGAACGACCAGAGAGCCGGTCACCTGTGACCTGAACCGGCTCGAAGGGGGCAAGGAACTCCGGCTCACGCTGGGCTTCCGGGTGGCGGCGGGTGCCACAGTCGGATCCGGAAAGGCCGAGGTGGACGCCCGGCCGATGGACTCAGCCTTCGACTTCGTCGAGGAGGTCTACGGCACCGACAACACTGTCGTGATCACGTACCGCTGACCGGTCGGATCCCGCCTCGCCACTCAGTCCCCCACACGACAGTCGAACCACGGTGTCGGGCTGCAACCCCGAGGCCCGTTCGGGACTTCTAACGGGGTACGGCACGCCGAGCAGGAGCGCCGACAACGGGGAGCACGGGAACGACCCCGATCAGCGAGTGGTACGACCGCCTCGGGTACGGGCCCGACGGTGAACGGGGAGGGGCAGTGACAGTGATGACGGGAGCCCGTGCCAACGAGCCACCGGGGGCGATTGCCGCGATGGCCGGGCAGCGCACCACGACGGTGAGCTTCGACGACTTCTACCACGCGCACTTTCGCAACGTGACCAGCCAACTGGGCGCCTACGTGGGCGACCTCTCACAGGCTCAGGACCTCGCGCAGGAGGCGTTCTGCCGGGCCCTGGCCCGGTGGGACCGGCTGGCCCGGTACGACGACCCGGTCGCCTGGGTCCGGCAGGTCGCCTGGAACCTCGCCCGGAGCCGTTGGCGGCGGCTCCGAACCGCGCGCAACCACCTGCTCCGGCAGCGGCGGGCCGAGGCCACGATGGCCGGGCCGACGCCCGATCGGGTGGCGATCGACGCCGCGCTGGCCCGACTGCCCGCCAACCACCGGCGGGCCGTCATCCTGCACTACCTCGCCGACCTGCCGGTCAGTGAGATAGCGAGTCAGGAGGGGGTGGCCGAGGGCACTGTCAAGTCCTGGTTGCACCGCGGCCGGACAGCGCTGGCGGGGCTGCTCGACGAGAGCATCGAGGGGATGGGCAATGTCTGACATCGACCCGCGGCTACGGGAGCGGTTCGCTGCGTACCGTGCCGAGACGATCTCCCAGATCGCCGGTCCGGGACCTGACCAGGCCCGGCGTACCCTTCGTCGGCGTCGGCAGGCGAGGGCTGCGGCGGTGGCCGTGACGGCGATTGTCCTGGCGGTCGCACCGATCGTCGCCAACGCCGCCCTGCGGAACGACGGATCGGTTCCGACGCCGGCGCAGACCGGCGAGCCGACCACACCACCGCCGAGCGCTCCCGCACCGACGCCGTCGACCCCGCTGACGCCCAGCACCACCACGACCACGAGTCCGGCCGCGCCGGACGGCCGGATCAGCCGGGCCCAGTTGCTGGCCGCCCGCGTCGACCTGCCGGCCTGGCCCTCGTACGCGTCGCACTGCGCCACCTCGGACGTTCGGCTGCGGCCTTCGGGACGCGACACGGGTGTGTCGACACTGGCGGACCTGGACCTGGGCTACACCGACCTGGACGGCGATGGCGCGACCGAGACGGTCGCCCTGGTCACCTGCCGGCTCGGCGAGGCCTCGGCGAAACAACTCGTCGCGTTCGACCGCGACCGGCACGGTCGCATCGTGACCATGGCTCGGGTCGTCGGCACCATGGAGGGGCTCGACGACATCACGGACGCCGCCGTCACCGAGGACGGGAAGGTGCGGGCTCAGGTGGCCGACATCCAGCCCTGCTGCTCGACGCCGAGTTACTGGGCGCAGAACCAGTGGCGGACGTACCGCTGGCACGACGGCCGGTTCACCCAGAGCGACGGGCCGAGGTCCTTCGGCAAGGACCCTCGGCTGACCGACCTGGTGCTGACCGGCGGCAACCTCGTACTCGGGCCGGCCGGTGCCGACGGGAAACGTCCGGGCACCCTGAGCCTGAGCCTGACCAACACGGGGCCGGTGGACGTGGCACACGTCGGCTTCGCCGAAATTGGCCAGATCGGGGCGATGAGCACTGCCGACTCGTCGATCTGCGTGCCGTGGCGGGGAGGCGACGACTCGGGGACGACCTGCCGCACAGCCGGCCTGCGGGCCGGGGAGCGCCGGACGTACACGTTCCATCTGCTGGTCGATCCCACGGCGTTGAGACAGCCCAGCGTCCGGGTGGTGCACTACGACGACCAGGACCGGCGCTGGCAGGACCTGACCTTCAAGAACAACTTCGTGGAGGTGCGGGTGGCTCCCTGATCCGGCCGATCGGGCCCGGCTGGCACCGACGGCCGGGCCCGTTGCCGCGCGGTCAGCTGGGCGCCCAGCTGGGGCGTTGCAGCAGGCTGACGAATTCCACGAGCAACCGCTCGCGCAGCGCCGATGGCGCGGCGTCGAGCAGGGTGTTCACCAGCGCCATCCGCTCCGGCAGTGGTCCCGCGTCCGAACCCACTTCGCCGCCCAGGCCCAGCCCGGCGGCCAGGCCGACGATCAGGTCCGGGGTCAGCGCCTCGGGGGTCAGCGCGCCGACCAGGGCTGCCAACTCGGCGGGCAGCCGCACCGGGCCGGCGGCCCTGGCTGCGGCCACCGCGTCGGTCAGGTCCGGCCCGAACTCGGCGACCCGGGGCGCGACCGCGGCGGTCACCGTGAGGTGCACGCTGGCGGGCAGACCGGCGTACGAGAGCTGGGGTTGGGTGTGCCAGCCCCGCGCGGTCAGCTCGTCGACCAGGACGAACAGGTCGGGCCCGCCCTCGGTGGCGGTGAAGCAGACGACTGTCGACTCGGGCTCGGCCATCAGCCGCAAGCCGTCGACGGCGCGGACCGCATCGGCCAGCCCGGTTACCGCGTCCCGGGTGATGGCGGCCAGCCGCAGGTAACCCTCGTCGCCGAGGTGCCGCACTGTGGCGTAAGCGGCGGCGATCGGACCGCCCGAGCGGGTGGACGCGATCACCGGATTGATCATGGTGTAGCCGGGCCAGTCCGCGTACGCGAAGTACTGCGGGGCGCGCAGCGTGGCGTCGCGGTGCAGCAGCACGGACACCCCCTTCGGGGCGTACGCGTACTTGTGCAGGTCGACCGAGATGGAGGTGACCCCGGGCACCGCGAAGTCGAACGGCGGCACCGGCTCCCCGAGCCGACGCAGGTACGGCAGGGTCCAGCCGCCGAAGCAGGCGTCGACGTGGCAGCGCACCCCGGCCTCGGCCGCGGCGGCCGCGATCTGCGTGACCGGGTCCACCACCCCGTGCGCGTAGGACGGCGCGGAGCAGGCGACCAGGACCGTCTCCGGACGGATCGCGGCGGCCATCGCGGCCGGATCGGGACGCAGCGTCTCCGGGGAGACTGGCACGACGTCCAGCGCCACCCGCAGGTAGTGCGCCGCCTTGGCGAATGCCGCGTGGGCGCTCGACGGCACCACGATCCGAGGCGCGGTGATCTCCGGGTGGGCGTCCCGAGCGGTCTTGACGGCGAGGATCAGTGACTCGGTGCCGCCGCTGGTGACGCTGCCGACGACGTCCGGGGCGGTGGTCCCGGGGCCGGCGCCCAGCACCCGGCCGGCGGCGCCGACCAGCGCGTTCTCCATGGCCAGCAGGGACGGGAACGCGGTCGGGTCCAACCCGTTGACGTGCGCGCTCTCCCGGTGGGCGGCGGCGGCCAGCTCGTCCAGCCCGGGCACCGCCGGGTCGTAGACGTACGCGAACAGCCGTCCGCCGTGGGTGGGCGCGTCACTGGCCCGCAGCTCCCGTACCTCCTCCAGAACCCGTTCCGCCGGAACCCCGGTGGCGGAAAGCGCCCCAGCCTCAACCCTGTTCTCGTCGATCATGGAGTTACGGTGCCCTTCTCGTGACGGTCAACGGCTTTCGTCCCCCACCACAACTCCGTGATCGACCAGGTCGCTGTGGGCGGTGAGGGTGTACTGGCGGAGCAGGAGGATCGGAGGGGCGATCAGCAGGGCCGGGATCAGCGTGAAACCGAGGAGGACACCCAGTCTCGCCGTGTCGGACTGGGCCGCCGCCGAGCCGGTGTCGGAGGACACGTAGCCGGAGAGCTGGAGCACCAGCCCGTAGATACCGGGGCCGAGCGCCAGGCCGAAGGTCTCCCCGGCGGTCCACAGCCCGGTGAAGACGCCCGCCTGCCGTCGACCGGTGCGCGCCGTCTCGTGCGCGATGCAGTCCGGCAACATGGCCAGCGCGAAGACCTGCTGCCCGGCGTACCCCACGCCGATCAGCGCGACCACGAGATAGACGGCCACCGCCGGCAACGCCGGTGCGGCGACCAGGGCGAACGCACCGACGGCGAGGATCAGCGAGGCGACGACCAGCGCGGTGCGCTTGCCCAGCCGGGCACCGATCCGGCTCCAGATCGGCATCACCAGCAGCGCCGGCCCGACGAAGCAGACGAAGAGCAGGGTCGGCCCGCTCTCCTCGTCGCGCAGGATCTGCCCGGCGAAGTAGTTGACCCCGGCCAGGATCGTCGCCACCCCGGCGGACTGCACCACGAAGCAGATCAGCAGTGCCCGGAACGGACGGTTGGCGCCGGCCACGGCGAGCTGGGCGCGCAGCGTCGGCTCGCTCTCGCCCATCGTGCCGGTCGGCGCGGACCGGGTGCCCAGGAACGCGCCGAGGGCGCCGAGGGCGATCAGCACCGCCACGAACAGGCCCATCCAGCGGTGCCCGGCCACGCCGTCACCACCGGCGCTCACCACCAGCGGCGCGACCGCGCCGGAGACCAGGATGGCCAGCGCCAGCACCGCGATCCGCCAGGTCATCAACCGGGTGCGCTCGGCGTAGTCGCCGGTCAGCTCCGCCGGCATCGCCACGTACGGCACCTGGAAGAAGGCGAACGCGGTGGCGGTGGCGAGGAACGCGAACGCCACGTACGCCACGGCCGCCGGACCGTTACCGAAGGGCGCGGCGAAGATCGACGCGAACAGGACGGCGAGCGCGAGGCCGGCCACGAGCAGGTACGGCCGGCGGGCGCCCCACCGCGACCGGGTGCGGTCGGAGATCCGCCCGGCGACCGGGTTGACCAGCACGTCCCATGCCTTGGGCAGCAGTACCAGCAGGGCGGCCAGTCCGGCGGCCACGCCCAGGGTGTCGGTCAGGTACGGCAGCAGCAGCAGGCCGGGCACGGTGCCGAACGCTCCGGTCGCCAGGGAACCGAGCGCGTAGCCGGCGTGCACCGATCGGGGCAGCGAGCCGGTGGCTGACGAGCCGGCGCCCGGCGGCGTTTTCATGGGCCCGAATGTTACTCACGTTAGGGCGGCGGTCACATCCCCTCATCAGGCGACCAGCCTGCCGCCGCGATGTCCACACCCTCGCCGCGCAGCGGCACACCCTCGGCCCGCAGTCGGGCCCGCGCCTCCCGTTCGTGCCCCGGCGGCAGTCGACCACTCGCGGTCACCACCCGATGCCAGGGCACCGAGCCTCCGTGCCGGGCCATGATGTTGCCGACCAACCGGGCCGAGGCACGGCCCGAGCGCTCGGACAGCGCGTCGGCCACCCCGCCGTACGACATGACCCGGCCCTCCGGGATCCGCTCGACCAGGTCGAGCACCGCCTCGACGTACTCGTCTGGAGTCACAATCCGCCACCATATGGGAACGCCGCCGGGCGGTGCGGCCGTGACCACGCAGAATGGTCGGGTGCGCGACGCAGTCACGACGGCCCGGCGGGTCGTCGTCAAGATCGGATCCTCCTCGTTGACCACCGCCACCGGCGGGTTGGCCGACGAGCGCGTCGACACGCTGGTCGACACCCTCGGTCGGCTCACCGCCGAAGGGCGCGAGGTGGTGCTGGTCTCCTCCGGCGCCATCGCCGCCGGGCTCGCCCCGCTCGGGCTGTCCCGACGCCCGCGCGACCTGGCCACCCAGCAGGCCGCCGCCAGCGTCGGGCAGGGGCTGCTGATCGGCCGGTACGCGGCCAGCTTCGCCCGGCACGGCCGCACCGTCGGGCAGGTGCTGCTCACCGTCGACGACGTGACCCGGCGAGCGCACTACCGCAACGCGTACCGGACGCTGCGCAAGCTGCTCGACCTGCGGGCGGTGCCGATCGTCAACGAGAACGACACGGTGGCCACCCAGGAGATCCGGTTCGGCGACAACGATCGGCTGGCCGCCCTGGTGGCCGCGCTGGTGCACGCCGACCTGCTGGTGCTCCTCTCCGACGTGGACGCGCTCTGGACCGGTGACCCCACCAACCCGCGCTCGACCAGGATCGCCGAGGTACGCGACGACGCGGACCTCTCCGGCATCACCATCGGCGGGGCCGGCCGGTCCGGCGTCGGCACCGGTGGCATGGTGACCAAGGTCGAGGCCGCGCGGATCGCCACCGGCTTCGGCATCCCGGTGGTGCTCACCGCCGCCGACCTGGCCACGCCGGCACTGGCCGGCGAACCGGTCGGCACGCTCTTCCACCCGCAGCGGCGACGGCCGACGGCCCGGCTGTTCTGGCTGGCCCACGCCACCTCACCCCGGGGGCGGCTGCACCTCGACCCGGGCGCGGTCGCCGCCGTCGTCGGGCGGCGCAAGTCGCTGCTCCCGGCCGGCATCACCGCCGTGGACGGCACGTTCACGGCGGGCGACCCGGTGGACCTGGTGGACACCGCCGGCGCATCGGTCGCCCGCGGGCTGGTCAACTACGACGCGGTGGAGCTACCGGGGCTGCTCGGCCGCTCCACGTCCGAACTCGCCGCGGCGCTCGGCCCGGCGTACGAACGAGAGGTCGTCCACCGCGACGACCTGGTGCTGCTGTGACCCGAGGACCTTCCCACCCCATCTGAGGAGCGTTGGCATGAGCGAGCGTCAGCGAGCGAATCATCGATTCAGGGCTCTGGTGCCTCAGGTCGACACGGAGCGAAGCGGAGTGCTGGCATGAGCGTGGTTGAGCAGGCGCGACGGGCGAGGGACGCCGCCGCTGAGTTGGCAGTGGCCACGCGTACGGTCAAGGACGTCGCGCTGGTGGCGATGGCCGACGCGCTGGTGGCGCGTACCCCGGAGATCCTGACCGCGAACGAGACGGACCTGGCGGCTGGCCGTGAGGCCGGGCTGAGCGCGGCCGTGCTGGACCGGCTCGCGCTCGACGGGGGTCGGGTGGCCGGCATCGCCGACGCGCTGCGTGAGATGGCCGCGTTGCCCGACCCGGTCGGCGAGGTGGTCCGCGGGTCCACCCTGCCCAACGGCCTGGAGCTGCGCCAGATCCGGGTGCCGTTCGGGGTGGTCGGCATCATCTACGAGGCGCGGCCCAACGTGACGGTGGACGCCGCCGGGATCTGCCTCAAGTCCGGCAACGCGGCGCTGCTGCGCGGGTCGTCGTCGGCCGCACACTCGAACGCCGCGCTGGTCGCGGTGCTGCGCGACGCGGTCGCCGGGGCCGGTCTGCCCGCCGACGCGGTGCAGTTGCTCGACGCCAGCTCCCGTGACTCGGTCAAGGAGCTGATGCGCGCCCGAGGTCTCGTCGACGTGCTCATTCCGCGCGGTGGCGCATCGCTGATCCGCACCGTGGTCGAGGAGTCGACAGTGCCGGTGATCGAGACCGGGGTGGGCAACTGCCACGTCTACGTCGACGCCGCCGCCGACCTGGCGAAGGCCGTCGCGGTGACGCTGAACGCCAAGACGCAACGCCTGTCCACCTGCAACACCGCCGAGTCGCTGCTGGTGCACGCGGGCATCGCCGACGCGTTCCTGCCGCCGGTGCTGGCCGCGTTCGCCGAGGCGGGGGTGACAGTGCACGGCTCACCCGAGGTGGCCGCCCACTCCGCCGCCGTGGTTCCGGCGACCGAGGAGGACTACGCGACCGAGTACCTGTCCGCCGACATCTCGGTGGCGGTGGTGGACTCACTGGACGCGGCGGTCGCGCACATCCGCCGCTTCGGCACCGGGCACACCGAGGCGATCATCACCGACTCGGCCAGCGCGGCCCGCGACTTCGTGGCGAGGGTGGACGCGGCGGCGGTGATGGTGAACGCTTCGACCCGGTTCACCGACGGGGGCGAGTTCGGCTTCGGTGCGGAGATCGGCATTTCCACCCAGAAGCTGCACGCTCGCGGTCCGATGGGCCTGCCCGAGCTGACCAGCACCAAGTACGTCGTCACCGGCGACGGACACGTGCGCTAGCGACGGGGCGGCTCAGCCGGGCGGGGTGGGCCGGGCCGCCCGGATCGCGGCCAGCGTGGCGTGCACGTCGAACTGGTGGCCGTCGTCGCTCTCCCAGCCGCCGTCGCTGCGCTGGGTCTCGGTCAGCCGGCGCAGCGCCCGCACCATGATCCAGTCCTGGGGGTCGACGCCGGCGCGGCGCAACGTGGCCGCAAGCCACGCCACGTCCCCGGGGGTCATCTTCGGCATCCGCTCGGCGAGCGCCACCTGGATCCGGGCGGACTCCTGGAACATCTCCTGCCGGTGCAGCACGGCCGCGCTCAGCCAGCCGGCGGCGAGGTACGACGGCCAGCTACCGTCCGGGCGCAGCCGCGCGGCGAGCGAGTGGGCCGCCGCCTGCACCACCCCGGCGTACGCCCCACCGACCCGATGGTCGAGCGGACCCGAGGCCCGGGCGTCCAGGCCAGCGACGGTGAGCCAGAAACCGGCGTTGGCCGACACGAGGAACCCGGCCTCCGGGTCGCCGGGACGGGCCCACTCCGGTGCCGAGTCGGCCAGCGACGCGTCCTCTTCCCAACCGCCGTCGGCCTGTTGCCGGGACGCCAGCCAGTCCAGGGCGCGGCGGGCGGCGGGACGGCCGAGCGCGCCCAGGTCGTCCAGCTCGACGAGCCGGAAGCAGGTGGCGTCGATCGAGGCGACCTCGCCGCCCCAGGTGGCCGGCCAGCCGCCGTCCGGTGACTGGCCGACCTCGGCCGTCTCCAGCAACTCGGCGGGCACGGCCGTGCCGTTGCGGAGCCAGGAGAGGCGGGCGCGTTCCACCGCATCCCCATGCGCCACGACGAACCCGATCGCGGCTTCCAAGTCGACCACGGCGGAGACGCTACCTGCGCAGACGCGATGCCGCCTCGGAGAATCGGCCAGCTCGGAATGGCTGCGTCGCTCTGGCCGGACGGCCGCTCGGCGTCATCTGCGTCGATTTGCCGGGGCAGCCGCGTGGGCCACCCCGGCGCGGCGGCGTGGCCGCGCCAGGGCCGCCCCGGCTCGACCGGTCAGTACGCGGGCAGCGACGGGTCGATCTGCTTGATCCAGGAGAGCACGCCGCCCTGCACGTGCACGGCATCCTTGAATCCGGCCGCCTTGAGCGCGGCGAGCGCCTCCGCCGAGCGGACGCCGGACTTGCAGTGCAGCACGATCTGCCGGTCCTGTGGCAGCTTCGCGAGGGCCTCACCGGAGATGATGTCGCCCTTGGGGATCAGGGTGGCGCCGGGGATCTGGACGATCTCGTACTCGGCCGGCTCGCGTACGTCGACGAGGAAGATGTCCTTGCCGGCGTCCTGCCACTCCTTGAGCTCCAGGGCGGTGATGGTCGAGTCGAGCGTCGCCTCCTGGGCCTCCTCGGAGACCGCGCCGCAGAAGTCCTCGTAGTCTTCCAGCAGGTCGGTGACCGTCGGGTTGTCGCCGCAGAGCGCGCAGTTCGGGTCCTTACGGACCTTGATCTTGCGGTATTCCATCTCCAGGGCGTCGTAGACCATCAGACGGCCGACCAGCGGCTCACCGATGCCGGTGAGCAGCTTGATCGCCTCGTTCACCTGGATCGAACCGATCGACGCGCAGAGCACGCCGAGCACGCCACCCTCGGCGCAGGAGGGGACCATGCCGGGCGGCGGCGGCTCCGGGTAGAGGCACCGGTAGCAGGGGCCGTGCTCGGCCCAGAACACCGACGCCTGACCGTCGAAGCGGTAGATCGACCCCCAGACGTACGGCTTACCCAGCAGCACCGCCGCGTCGTTGACCATGTAGCGGGTGGCGAAGTTGTCGGTGCCGTCGACGATCAGGTCGTACTGGGCGAAGATCTCGCGGACGTTCTCCCGGTCCAGCGCGGTGTTGTGGATCTCCACGTTGACCAGGGGGTTGATCTCGCGGATCGACGCGGCGGCGGACTCGGCCTTGGACCGGCCGATGTCGGACACGCCGTGGATGATCTGGCGCTGGAGGTTCGACTCGTCGACGGTGTCGAAGTCGATGATGCCGAGCGTGCCGACCCCGGCCGCGGCGAGGTACATCAGGGCGGGCGACCCGAGGCCACCGGCGCCGACACAGAGCACCCGGGCGTTCTTCAGCCGCTTCTGGCCGGTCACCCCGACGTCCGGAATGATCAGGTGACGTGAGTAGCGGCGGATCTCGTCTACGGTCAGCTCGGCGGCGGGCTCGACGAGCGGGGGCAACGACACGGTGGACTCCCCGGGATCGGCGGTGTGAACCGCGCCATTGTTGCTCGCGGGAAGCCCTCTCGGCCATGAGGGACGACACGTGGTCCGGTATGCGGGAGCGGGAATAACCGACGACCCGGCAGATCAGGGGACGATGTCCCCCGCGTAACGACGACCGTCGAGGTACGGCCAGGCGTTGGCGACGCAGCCGTGCAGCCCGTACGTCTGCTGCTGCATCACCGGGGCGGGCTCCCCCGGGCCGGGGCACGCCTCGTGCTCCTCGCCGAACTCATGGCCCACCTCGTGGTTGATGACGTAGGTCCGGTAGGTGTCCAGCGAGGCGCCGTAGTCGGGGACCGCCTCCATCCAGCGGGCCAGGTTGATGATGACCTGGCCGGGCAGGCGACAGGAGGTGTAGCGCTCGGTGGTCAGCCCGCCCTCGGCGCACATCCGCTCGGACGTGACAGGGGTGGCCAGGTAGATGGTGAAGTCGGCGGCCCCGGCGTCGGCCACCCGTTGCACCCGCAGCTCATCGGACGCGATCCAACTGCGCGGGTCGGCCAGCACCTCGTCCACACTGGCGGCGAACACGTCCGCGTCCTGGCCGGCGCCTCGTTCGACGACGACCCGGTATCGGTGCAGCGGCCCGTCCGTGCCGTGCACGGGTGTCTCGCCGTCGGCCGCCGTGAAGCGCCCCGCTCCGACCGACGGATAGCCGGTGGACGCCGGGTGCGCGGCCACCCCACCTCCGTGGCCCATTCCGCCCTGCCTGGTGGCCGGAGGCTCGACCGACGACTCGCCGCCCCGGCTCACCGTCACCCCGATGGCGGCCGCGAGCACGAGCAGGCCGAGGAGCATGCTGCGACGACGACGCCGGTGCATCCGGACGAACGCGGGACGCACACCCCGCAACGCCGCCCGGGGCTCGGGCGGCCGGGGCGGGCCGTAAGGGGACGACGGCGTCATACGATCGAGCCTGCCAGATTATTCGGGCATTTCTCCGATTTTATCGCTATTGCCGCAAGACGCCTGATGGAGGGGCCAACAGTCGGCGTGTCGGGCCGAGCAACTCACAGGGCGGGACCGGCGTATCGACGCCCGTTCAGATACGGCCACGGGTTGACCCGACAGCCGTTGAGGAAGAGCGTCTGCTGCATCATCACCGGCGCCGGCCGGCCCGCGCCGGGGCAGCGCTCGTGCCGATGCCCGAGCTGGTGACCCACCTCGTGGTTGACCACGTACGTCCGGTAGACCGTCAACGGCACGCCGGCCGAGACGAAGTGCGGCACTGACAACCGCCACCGATCCAGGTTGATGATCACCTGGCCGGGCGCCCGACAGGACGTGTACGGGCGACCGCCGATCCGGATGTCCACCCCACCCGTCGCGCACATCCGACCCGCGGTGCGGGCGGTGGCCAGGTAGACGGTGAAGTCCCGAGGCGCGGCCCCCGGCACCTGCTGTAGCCGCAACCTGCCGCTGTCGACCCAACTGCCCGGCCCGGCGAGCGCCGCCTCAACCGCCAGGGCGAACTCGGCGACGTCCTCGGCACTGCCCGACTCCACAGCGACCCGGTAACGCCGCAGCTCACCCGCCCGACCCAGCACCGGGCCGGAGCGGGCGTCATAGCCGAACCCGCCCGTGCCGGCGCTCGGAACCACGCCGGGCACCCGCAACACCGGGGGCGGGCTGGACGGAACCGCGTCAGAGGGCGACGGGTCGGGCGGCAGCGGCCCGGCCACCAGCGGCGGCGGGCCGATCTCCTCGGCGGCCAACCGGTCAGCGCCGGGATGCCCACCCGGCCCCTCGGCGATCACTGTCACCGCCGCGCCGACGGCCACCACCACCGCCACCAGTTGGGCGAACAGCGCGAAACGTCGCCGACGGCGAGCAGGATGGCGGGCTGAGCTGGGCATCCAGGTCAGCCTGCCAGATCAGACCGCCCCGCGGTGTCCTCCGTTTCGGCGAGCAGACCGACCACCGCGCGGGCAACCAGCCGGGGAACCTCCAACTGCGCCACATGGCCGACGCCGCCGAGCATCATCAATCGGCTGTCCGCAATGACCCGGGCGGTCTGCGGCGCGACCCGCACGTCGACCAGACGGTCCTGAAGACCGCCCACCACCAGGGTCGGTGCGCGTACCGCCTCGGCGAGGCGCCACAGCGACCCCGGCCCCGGCAGGTACGCCCGCAGGAAGCTGGAGACCAGCCCACGGAACGTCCGGACGTACGCGGCGGCGTAGTGCTCGGCCTCGTACCGCACCCGGATCTCCTCCAACGCCTCGGCCCGGCGCTGATCGCAGATCCGGCTGAGGTCGGCGACGCACGCCTCCAGCACCTGCTGGGCCATCACCTCGGGAGCCATCTGGGTGAGGTGCCGGGCGACCAGCCGCTCACCTCGGGGGATGGCGAGCACCGGCAGCATCCGCCCCTGCAACGAGCGCCGGAAATCCAGGAACGGCAGCGCCGGGGAGATCAGGGTGAGGGTGCGGACCAGCTCCGGCCGGAGCCCGGCGACCTGGACCGCGACCGCGCCACCCAGCGAGTTGCCGAACAGGTGCACAGGCCCTCGACCGGTTTGCTCGATCCAGCGGACGACCAGATCCGCGAAGGCCGGAATCGTGTAGCTCAGGCCCGGCTCGCTACGGCCGAAGCCGGGCAGGTCGATGGCCTGACCGTCCAGCCGGTCGGCGAGCAGCCCGGCCAGGTCGGTCCAGTTCTGCGACGACCCGCCCAACCCGTGCACGTACAGCGCCGGCTCCGCGCCGGCGGCGGTGGCCGGAGTGTCCCGGACGTACGTGACCCGTCCGTCGAGGCGGACTTCCCGGCCCGGCCACGGCGGCGGAACGCTGTCGTCGGGGAGCAGGTGGTCCGGCCAGAGGGTGGCGCGTCTCATTGCTCCAGTCTGCCTCGGACCACTCAGGACAGCAGCGCCTCCAGCCGACGGTTGACCGCCGCCAGCGTCGCCCGGACCACCGCCTGACGGGGATCACCCGCGACCAGGGCCGACCCGGCGAGCTGCTCGACCCAGCCCTCACAGACCAGCAGCGCCACCACGGTGGCCACCTCGCAATTGCCGAACGGCACCACCGCAGCGTGTTCGACGAAACAGCGCCCCCGCTCGGCGTTCTCGGCACCGCGCAGCAACTCGTCCACCGCGGCAGCCGCCGCCACCGCGCAGAGCCGCAACACGTAGCCGTCCACCGCCGGCCCGGTGGCGTACCCGGAGGCGCTGTCGCCCCCGGCCAGCAGCCGGACCTCCACGTTCGCGTCCAGACCGAAGGTGCTGACCTGCACGTGGTCGATCACCACTCGGGGCCCCGGCGTACCGCCGGTCTCCAGCGGCCGGGACGGCGCCGACTCCGTCGTGGTCACCTGACCACCGGAGTACGACGTGCCCAGCGTCGCCGGGCTACCGGTCGCGGCGCCGGTCGGCGCGGACGAGACCGACCCGGGTTCCTCCACGGTGGCGCGCCCCCGGTGCGGAGCGTTCGACCGGCGGCGGCGGGTCGAGTCGGTGCCGGTCCGCTGCTCCGGGCCGGCCGGCGGGGACTCGACCCGACCGCCGGACGGGCGGGCGACCGTCGGCGACTCGGCCGACCGAATCTCGCCGGGATCGCGCGAAGCCGCGTTTCGAGTCTCCGGGGTACGCCGCTCGGCGGGCTCGGCCGCGCGACGGCGGACCGGTGGCGGTGGCGTGCTGGGCAGGCCGGGCACGTTCTGCGGGGCCGCGGCCAACCCCATCCGCTCCTGGAGCAGCCGGGCCACCTGCCGGCTCACCTCGGCCGGGTCGGCACCGTCGGCCAGGTCCAGTCGCAGACTGTGCGCCCCCGCCGGCGTGCGGCGCAGGGCCGCGTCGCGGACACCGGCCACCTCCCGGACGGCGTCCAGGATGGCGTTGACGTCGAACCCCTCGGGGCGCTCACGCAGTGGGGCTGGCTCGTCGTCCCGGCGCAGGTGGGTGGCGATGCGGGCGAGTTCCGGGGTTTCGGCGGGTGGCTCCACGGCTGGCGGCTCCGGCACGACGGGCACGTCCGGTTCTGCGGGGACGCGCTGCGGCAGCACCACCGCGCTCGCAGCCGACTGCCGGCCGTCGTCGGCCGGCGACGTCGGGTCCGGAGCGGATCGGCGCGCCGCGTAGGCGGAGGCGGACGCCGGTGCGGGCTGATCGCGGCGGCCGGAACCCTTGGCGGCGGTGGGCGGGACCGCTGCGGTGGCGGACGGGGTGGCGTCAGTCGATGGCGAGCCGTTTACCGGCGCGGCCGATGGGGGCGGCTCGACGGGTGACGGACCGGGCTCGGGTGTCGCCGGCCGGAGCCGGAACGGTGCGGTCGGTCGGACGTCGGGCCGGGACCGGCCGGGCGTCTCGCCTCCGTCGCCCCCACCGGCGCCGGCCGATCGGCTGGCCGGCCACGACGGGCGCTCGACCGGGGTGGCCGGGAGTCGGCCCTCGGACCAGTCCGGCCGTTCGGCCCGGGAACTGCTCGCCGTCGGCGAACCGCCGGTCCAGGACGACCGCTCCGCGACCAGCGACGGGCCTGCCGGAGCCGGTGGCGCGTCGGTCAGCGTGGGAGGTGGCCCGGCCGGAGCCGGAGGCGGTCCGACGGGTGCCGGAGGTATCGCCTCGGCCGGTGCGGACGGGTCGGCCGATGCCGGGCTGGAGGCCCAGGAGGGTCGCGTCGGCGGGGAGCTGGCCGGTGCCGGATCGGCACCGCCGGCCCAGGACGGCCGCGTCGACGCCGCGCCGGTCGCGGGCGGTTCGGACCCGCCGGCCCAGGACGGTCGTACCGGCGGCACGCTGGTCGCCGCCTCGGACCCGCCGGCCCAGGACGGCCGAACCGGCGGCACGCTGGTCGGCGTCGGATCGGACCCCCCAGCCCAGGAGGGCCGCGCCGGCGACGCGCTGGTGGGGTCGGGATCGGCCCCGCCCGCCCAGGACGGGCGGTCGGCGCGAGGTCCGCCGGTCGCCCCGGACCCCGCCCAGGACGGACGATCGGCAGGCGGACCACTGGTCGGCGACGCACCCCCCGCCCAGGACGGACGGTCAGCCGGTGGCGCGCTGGTCGGTTCGGCGGAGCGTTCCGGGGTGGGCTCGGATTCGACCCGGACGGGTTCGTACGCCCGAGGCGGATCGGCGCGCACCGGCTCGTACGGACGGGGCACCTCGGCGCGCACCGGCTCGTACGGCTGGTGGGGTTCGCCGACCCAGTCCGGCGCCGACTCGTCCCGTGCTGCCGGGCCAGCCGGCTCGTCGTCCTGGCGGGACCAGGGCGGGGCCCACCCGCCACCCCAGCTCGGGCGGTTCCAGCTCGGCCCCGACCAGTCGGGCTCGATGGCCGACGACTCCCCGGCCCGGTGCGTTTCACCGGGACGGTGCGCGTCTCCGACGCGATGCGTCTCCGCCGGTCGGGAACCCTCGGCAGCGCGCCCGGGCTCGCCCTCGTCGGCGGACGGGGCCGGGCCCGGGGTGCGTCCCGAGGTCGCCGCGGGCTCGGGTGCGAGCGGGTCCCGCCAGTCGCGTGGCGCTGTCGGACTTTCGTCGGGGGCCAGCCGCTCGCCGGTCGGCGCGTGGAAACCGGGCGGCACCTCGAAACCCGACGCCGAGGTGCCGACGGGCGGCACCTGGACAGCCGGCGGGGCCGAGGTGGGTAACCCGGGCTCGGCCCAGCGCGCACGGTGCGCGGCAGCCGGATCGACGGTGGAGTGTGGGGCGGGGCCGGGGTCGGGCTCGACGGCACCCTGCTCAGTCGGCGGTGCGGGACGTTGGGCGGGCACCACGAGCCGGTCGCTGGCCGCCGCAGGGCGGCCGTCAGCGGGCAGCCCGGGCGGAGCGCTCACCGGCGTGAGGCGTCCCGCGGACGGTTCGAGACCAGGGTGGTGGACGCCGTTGACGTCGTCCGGGTGCGCGCCGTTGACGTGGTGGCCGTTGGTGCGGGCCGGCGACTCGGGGTCGCCCGACCGGCCGACCAGCGGCGATGGTAGATCGCCGTGCCGTGTCGAGGAGGTCCGCCAGCCCGACGCGGGGTCGGGCTGCCAGCGCGGCGCCTCATCCCGGGCGTCCTCGCGGTCGGCGGCTCGGGGCCACCCACCCGCCGGAGGCGCCCACCCACTGACGGAACGGCTCGGGTCGTCGTGCTGACCCGCTCCGTCACCGTGCTCTCCCGGGGTGGCGGCTCCGGGTTGCCCTGTTTCACTCACCGCGCGCTCCTTGGTCGCCCCCGCTGAGGCTACCGTGTGCCGAGAGTGGCGATAAGTTACAGCGGCGGGCCATTTCCACGACCGAGGTCACGGGCCTCGCCCGGTCTGGGGGGAAAACGCCGGCTCGTACGGAGAACTCGGAGGATCCCATGACCGCTGCGGGGAACGGTGCACAGACCGCTGGCCGGCCCACCCGCCTGCCCCGCTCCGCGCGTCGTAAGCAGCTTCTCGCTGCGGCGCAGGAGGTGTTCGTCGCGCAGGGCTACCACGCCGCCGCGATGGACGACATCGCCGAGCGGGCCGGGGTCTCGAAGCCGGTGCTCTACCAACACTTTCCCGGAAAGATGGATCTCTACCTGGCGCTGCTCGACACGCACTGTGACGCCATCGTCGCTCAGGTGCAGGATGCGATGCGCGGTACCAGCGACAACAAGGAGCGGGTCAGCGCATCGGTACGGGCCTACTTCGACTTCGTCGACCACGAGAGCGAGGCGTTCCGGCTCGTCTTCGAGTCGGATCTGCGCAACGACCCGGCCGTGCGGCAGCGGGTGGAGCGGGTCGAGCAGGGCTGCATCGCGGCGATCACCGACACCATCATCTCCGACACCGGGGTGAGCCGGGCGCACGCCGAGCTGCTCGCCTCCGGGCTGGTCGGCGCGGCGGAGACGGCAGCGCAGTTCTGGCTGGCCGGCGGCCGGCAGGTGCCGAAGGCCGAGGCGGAGGCGTTGGTGGCGGCGCTGTCGTGGCGGGGCATCGCGAGCTTCCCGCTGCAAGGTGAGTCAGCCTGACCTCCGGCCCCGTGATCGGATAGCCTTCGCAGGGCGGTTCTTTCGCCCCAGTTGAGGAGGCACAGTGGAGGTCAAGATCGGCGTGCAGTACGCGCCACGCGAGCTGGTAGTGGACAGCGCGCAGTCGCCGGCCGAGATCGAGCAGATCGTGACCGACGCCTTCGCCGGCAACGGCGGCACGCTCTCCCTGACCGACGAGAAGGGCCGGCGGGTCATCGTTCCGGTCGAGAAGGTCGCCTACGTCGAGATCGCCGAGGCGTCGTCCCGGGCGGTCGGGTTCACCGTCCGCTGACTGGTCCGGCCATCGCGGCAGGTCGGCGCTCGGCCCACCTGCCGCAGGCCGGCACCCGGCCGACCCGGCCGGGTGGTCAGTTGTTCAGCCCGGCGGCGGCCATCCGCGCGGTGTGCGCGGTGGTGAGCCTGCCGAAAAGCCCCGGCACGTCGACCCGGCCGTCGCGTGCGATCAGCGCGGTGAGGGTGGCCCGCTCGGCGGCGACGCGGCCGGCCTGGGACAACGCCTCGCCGACCAGCCGCCGAGCCCACATCGACAGCCGACCGGCCACCCGGGGGTCGTCGGCGACGGCCACCCGGATCTCCGCAGCGGCGAAGTCCGCGTACCGGGAGTCGTGCAGGACGTCCAGCACCAGCGCCCGGTCCGGTTCCTCCAGCGCATCGGCGATCTCGCGAACGAAGTCGTCGGTGATCGCGTCGCCCACGTACGCCTTGGTGACCACTTCCGCCCAGTCCCGTGGCTCGGTCGAGTCGTGGTACGCCTGCAACGGCTCGACATAGGGCGCCATCGCATCCTCGGGCGGTACGCCCAACGCGGTGAGCCGGTCGGCGAGGCGCCGGTAGTTGGCGATCTCGGCCGCGGCCATCTCGTTCAGCGCGGCCCGGCGGCGCAGGTCAGGAGCGAGCCGGGCATCGCCCGCCATTCGCTCGAAGGCGAGCAGCTCACCGAAGGCGACCAGACCCAGCAGGTCGGCGTACGCGGAACCGGAGGCGGACACGAGCGGCAGGCTATCGCGTACCGGCCCTCAGGCGCGGCCCGCCCACTGCGCACCCCGACCGAGCTCCACGCTCACGGTCGACGGGCGGGCGGCGGGCAATAAGTGTGGCGTAGGTCACAATTGCTTGCCCCGCGTGGCGAGTGGCCGACCGGGAATCGGGACGGGGGCATGCCTGTTCAGGTAACATGGAGCAGTTGCCGTGGGCGCCGATCTGATCGAAGCTCAGCCCGCGGCGCGCGTGCGGCCCGGTCCGGCTCGGCAATCTGCCGCCGACCGTGTGGCCCGCGTCATACCGAACGCGCCCTGAGGACATGACGGGCGCACCCACGAGAGGGCACCCCCACATCCACATGAGCGACCTGACTCAAGATTTGCTGGACGGCCAGGAACTGGCCCCCACCGCCCCGGTACGACCGGAGGCCCCCACGTTCGCCGCACTCGGCGCCCGCGCCGAAACCGTCGAGGCCCTGGCCTCGGCCGGCATCACCCGCGCCTTCGCCATCCAGGAGTACGCGATCCCGATCGCGCTGCGCGGCGTCGACCTGATCGGTCAGGCGCCCACCGGCACCGGCAAGACCCTCGGCTTCGGCGTACCGCTGCTCGACCGGGTCTTCGCCCCGGGCGAGGGCAGCGACGGTGTCCCCCAGGCGCTGGTCGTCGTCCCCACCCGTGAGCTGGGCATCCAGGTCGCCAAGGATCTGGCGGCCGCCGGCCGGACGCGTGGCGTCCGGGTGCTGCCGATCTACGGCGGCGTGGCGTACGAGCCGCAGATCGACGCGCTTCGCAAGGGCGTCGAGATCCTGGTCGGCACGCCCGGCCGTCTGATGGACCTGCAGAAGCAGAAGCACCTCCGGCTCGACCGGGTGCACGCACTCGTCCTGGACGAGGCCGACCGGATGCTCGACCTGGGCTTCCTCGACGACGTCGAGAAGATCCTGGCGATGCTTCCGGAAGACCGGCAGACGATGCTCTTCTCGGCCACCATGCCGGACCCGATCGTCACCCTGTCTCGGCGCTTCCTGCGCCAGCCGATGACGATCCACGCCGGGCACACCGCCGAGACCGGCCCGTCGCCGCAGACCCAGCAGTTGGTCTACCGCACCCACTCGATGAACAAGGTCGAGGTGGTGGCGCGCATCCTCCAGGCGGAGGGGCGTGGGCTGACCATGATCTTCACGCGTACCAAGCGGGCCGCCGACCGGGTCGCCGAGGACCTCGACTTCCGCGGGTTCGCGGTCGCCGCGGTGCATGGTGACCTCGGCCAGGGCGCCCGCGAGCGGGCTCTGCGGGCCTTCCGGGCCGGCAAGATCGACATCTTGGTCGCCACCGACGTGGCGGCCCGTGGGCTGGACGTCACCGGCGTCACCCACGTCATCAACTACGACTGCCCGGAAGACCAGGACACCTACACCCACCGGATCGGTCGTACCGGCCGGGCCGGCGCGACGGGTGTGGCGGTGACCTTCGTCGACTGGGACGACATGCCGCGCTGGCGGATCATCGACAAGACCCTGGGTCTGGAGATGCCGGAGCCGCCGGAGACGTACCACACGTCGCCGCACCTCTACACCGACCTGCACATCTCCACCGAGGTCAGCGGCACGCTGCCCACGGCCGAGCGCACCCGGGCCGGGCTGTCCGCCGAGATCGAAGAGGATCTGGGTGGGACGACCCGCTCCCGTCGGGGCGACAGCGGCGGTCGGGGCCCCCGACGCGGCGAGAGCCGTGGTGAGGGTCGCGGCGAGCGTCGTGGTCGGGGCGATGGCCGCCGCGACCGTTCCGACGCCGGCACGCCGGCCGTCGCCGAGGCACCTGCGGCCGACGCCGCCGACGAAGGCACCCGTACCCCCCGCCGCCGGCGTCGCCGCCGGGCCGGCGAGGTGGTCGCGGCCGAGGCGACCGCTGTGATCTCCGCCGACGCCGGCCCCTCCGAGCCGGCCACCGCGTCCGACGGCGAGGCGTCCAAGCCGCGCCGCCGACGCCGCCGCCGTGGTGGCGGTTCCGGTGCGGATGCGCCGGCCGAGGCGACCGCGGACTGACCACCAGCCACACCTGACATCCCCCGCACCGCCTCGCGCGGTGCGGGGGATGTTCCCTTCTCCCACCCCACCTGCCGAAGATGGAACGATGCCGCAACCACTGGACGCCGCCCTGACCGAGGTTCGGGCGCTGCTGCTCGACCCCGCGCTGACCCGGGCGGTCGCCGCCGGACGTCGACGCGGTCGCCGCCCCACAGTTGAGCGGGCCGAACTGCGGCCGGTGCGGCTCAAGGCCGGGCCCCGAATGCAGATCACCACGTCCGACGGTACTCGCCCCTACACCCGCAACCTCGCCTCCGGTCCGGAGGCCGCCGCGGCGATCGACGAACTGCTCGCCGAGCCGTTCGGCAACTGGCACGTCGAGACGACCGACGCCACCCTCCAACTGCGGGTGACCAAGTCCGGCGAGGCGCAGGTGCACAGGGCCGCGACGTCCCGTCCGGCGGCGACGCCCACCGGAAACGACCGGACGAAGGAATACCTGCTCGACCCGGGTGACCCGATCTTCGCGGAGATCGGCGGCTCGGCGGCCAAGCGCCGCCAGGTGGACGCGTTCCTGCGGGCCCTGGCCGCGACCCTGCCCGACGACCTGACCGGTCCGCTACGGGTGGTCGACCTGGGCTGCGGCAACGCCTACCTGACGTTCGCCGCGTACCGCTACCTGACGAGTCGGGGGCTCGACGTCCAACTGGTCGGTGTGGACGTCCGGGAGGACCAGCGGCGGCGCAACACCGAGCTGGCGCAGCGGCTGGGCTGGGCCGACCAGGTCAGCTTCGTGGCCGGGACGATCGCCGACGCCGTCGTCGACCCCGCCCCCGACCTGGTGCTGGCGCTGCACGCCTGCGACACCGCCACCGACGAGGCCCTGGCCCGCGCGGTGCGCTGGGAGGCCCGCTGGGTGCTGGCCGCGCCGTGCTGCCACCACGATCTGGCGAAGCAGCTCCGCGCCCACCCCACCCCGGCCCCGTACGAGCTGCTGACCCGGCAGGGCATCCTGCGCGAGCGCTTCGCCGACGTGCTCACCGACGCGCTGCGTGCCGGGCTGCTGCGGGTGCACGGGTACCGGACCGAGGTGGTGGAGTTCGTGGACTCGCAGCACACCCCGCGTAACCTGCTGATCCGCGCCCGTCGTACCGGTGCCGAGGCGACCGAGCCGCAGCGCGCGGAGTACCGCGAGCTGGTGGACCAGTGGCAGGTCACTCCCCGGCTGGAGACCCTGCTGGCCACCGGAGAGACACCCGCCTAGCTCCTGGGTGGCTGGCGTCGGCGGTCGCGGCCACCGTTGCGCTCGCTGACACCCCGGTCGAGGACCGACACCCGGTCGGCGGCGGGCCGCTGGGCGGCCCACTCACCGTCGGCCGGGGCGGTCGGGAATGGCACGACCTTGCCCCCGGTCTCGGCGTTGCCGGCCGCCGCGAAGGCGTTCCAGGAGATGTCCACCAGCAACTTCTTGACCTCGGCGTGCCGGATGGCGGCGTTGTGTTGCAACGCCATCCGGGCGCCGAGCAGTACCGCGACGAGCGTGGTGGTGATGGTGCCGGTGGCGGCCAGCACCTGGAGGCCGGTCGCGGAGTCGGTGCGGAGCACCAGGACCAGCAACCAGATCCAGAACGCGGCGGCGAAGACGCCGGCCTTGGCGACGAAGAAGAGGCTCACCGCACCGGGCTGGTACGGCTGGGGGCGGCTCGATTCGGCCATGGTGCTCCTCGGCGGTGGTCCGGTCGGAGGCGGCAGGCGACAGACGCGATGTCGGGACGGGCACCGAGCTTAATGGAAGAACGATGAATATCGCTCGATGCAATTTTCGTTCTGCACACACGCTTCCAGAGAAAAGTCTCGCCCACGGGACAGTTTGTGCGGTCAGTCAATTGTTTCCGGCTCCTGGCGTACTACCCTCGGAAGGCGCATCGTCCCGGTGCTCCGGCAGGAGGGGAAGACACACAGGGATGGGATCAGCCGACGTATCACCGCAGATGGCCTTCGCCCGCTTCGTCCGGCGCGCCATCGATGACGCTCGCGACGAACGTGGCTGGACCGTGACTGATCTTGCCTCGCACACGGGCGTGGGCCGCTCCACCGTGTTCCGCTGGCTGGCCGGCGACTGGCAGGACTATCCCGAGTTGGCCAAGGTGCGCGGCTTCTGCGCCGCGCTGGATCTGCCGGTCGCCGCCGCGTTCCGGGCGCTCGGGCTACCCGACGCCGGCCCAGCGCCCCGCCGACGCCACGACGACGGCCCGGTCGAGGCCGACGTCCGGGCCATCCTGGACCGGCTTGCCGACCCCACGGTCCCCGCCGAGGAGAAGCACCACATCCGCGACCTGCTCCGCTACCTGGCCCGCCGCCCCATCCGCCGAGCCAGCTAACCCCCACCCCCACCCCCGTCGGCGTTGATCATGAAGTTATTGCCACGACACGCCGCGCCGAGAGGCAATGACTTCATGATCAACGGGAGTGGGCGAGGGGGCGGGGCGGGTTAGGGGACGGTGAGGGTGAACTCGGCGGTTCGGACTTCGGCGTTCACCTGGAAGTCGAGGTAGAGGCGGTAGCGGCCCGGGCCGGGGGTGGTCAACCAGAACTTGATCTGACCGTCCACCAACTCGGTCTCCGGGTGCACGTGCAGATAGCCGAGGTCGCCCTCGCGCAACGCCACCAGGTGGCCGTACGCCCCTAGATACCGCTCCAGCGGGGCTGCGCCGTCAGCGCCGTCGACCCGGAAGGTCAGCGGCACTGTCGCCCCGGCCTGCGCAGTGCCCTGGTAGCCGACGGTGAAGCCGCCCACGGTCGTCGAGGTGGCCGGCCCCGGCAGTGGACGGGGTCGGTAGTCGCCGGGCGCCACCAGGTCCGTGCCGAGGGTCACAGCGGTCTGCGCGCCGTTGTCGGCGACCACCGTGAAGTCGGCGTACGCGCGCCAGAGGCCGGGCTGCGCGAGGGTCAACGGCACCGACCAGGTGCCGTCCGCCGCCATGGTCGGGTGCAGGTGCTGGTAACCGGTCAGGTCCCGCCGGACGACGATGAGGTGCATCGGCTTGTCGTGCACGATGGCGAACCGGGTCACCGGCCGGCGCTGCGCGTCGCGCACCTGGAAGCGGAGCTGACCGGGACGACCCGCCGCGAACTCGGTGGCCAGCGGCGCCAGGGTGAACCCGGCCGAACTGACCGCGAGACCGCCCGGCTCGGTGGCCGCGCCCTGATCGGTGGCCGTGGCCGAGCCGTGGTTGTGCGGCGCGACGCCCGGTGGGTCGGTGTGCTCGGCGGCCAACGACGGGCTGCCGGTGACGGCACCGTTGGCGTTCAGCCGGCCGAGGCCGAAGCCGAGCAGCACCGCCAGCACCAGCCCGCCGACCACCAGCGCCAGCCGGAGAGTGCTCCGGTCCGGCTCCACCCGACCCTGATCAGCACGACCGACGCCCCGCGCCTGGCCGGCCTCGCCGCCAACGGTCCTGCCCGCAAGGGTGCGCGCACGGGTGACGGGCTGCCGGTCGGTCATGCCGCCCACGGTACCGCCGCGCCCGGCCGCGTCAGGCCGACGCCCGGACAGCGTGGCGACTGTCGCACTCGACACCGCCCGGGAACTTTCCCACCCGACCCCGAGGGCAGCGGGTCAGCCGGCCACGGCGAGGGCGAGCGGGAGCACGTCGGTCGCGCCGGCCCGGCGCAGGGCCCGGGCCACCAGCGTCATCGTCCAGCCCGAGTCGATCAGGTCGTCGACGAGGAGCACCGGGCCGTCCAGCCCGGCCAGGGCGTCGGCCAGGTCGGTGGGCACGGTGAAGGCGTCGTGCAGAGCGCGTACCCGTTGGGCGCTGTTGCCGCGCGGCCCGGCCGGGCCGTCGGGGCCCGCCGCGGTGACCTCGCCGAGCAGCGGCAGCCGGCCCACTGTGGCGATCCGCTCGGCGATCGAGCCGAGCAGCCGGGGCCGCCGACGGGAACCGACAGCGACCACCGCCACCGGCCGGCGGGGCCACGGGTCGTCGCCGTGCGCCCACGCCTTCAGCACCTCCACGACCGCGCCGGCGACGTCGTCGGGCAGCGGCGCGTCCGGCGCTTCCGGGCCGACGAGAGAGCGCAGCCGCCCGCCCCAACCCAGGTCGGAGAGGCGCCCGACGGCCCGGCCCGGCAGCGCCTGGTCCGCGGGGGCGATCCGGCCCTTGAGGGGTACGCCCACCGCGTCGAGCCCCGTCGGCCAGAGCTTCTTCGGCGCGATCTCCACGCCGGGTCGGCCGAGGAAGGTCTGCGCGGCGGCGAGCGCGGCAGTCGACACGTCGGCGGCGAAGAGGGGCTCGGCGCACCTGTCGCATCGGCCGCAGTCGACCGCCTCGGTGTCGTCCAGGCGTTCCCGTAGATACCGCATCCGGCAGTCGGACGTGGTTGCGTACTCCCGCATGGCCTGTTGCTCGACGGTGCGCGCCTCGGCGACGCGGCGCAACCGGGCCTCGTCGTAGACCCACGGCTCGCCGGTGGCGAGCCAACCACCGCGCACCCGGCGGACCGCGCCGTCCACGTCGAGCACCTTGAGCATCAGCTCCAGCCGGGCCCGGCGCAGGTCGACGAGGGGTTCGAGGGCCTGGGTGGAGAGCGGGCGGTCGGTGTGCAGGGCGGCCAGCACGGCCCGGACCTGCTGCTCCGGTGGGAACGCCAGGGAGGCGAAGTAACGCCAGATCGCGGCGTCCTCGACGCCGGGCAGCAGCAGCACCTCGGCGTGCTCGACGGCGCGGCCGGCGCGGCCGACCTGCTGGTAGTACGCGATCGGCGAGGGTGGCGCGCCGAGGTGGACGACGAAGCCCAGGTCAGGCTTGTCGAAGCCCATGCCGAGGGCGCTGGTGGCGACCAGCGCCTTGATCTTGTTGTCGAGCAGGTCCTGTTCGGCGGCACGCCGGTCGGCGTCGTCGGACTGCCCGCTGTACGAGGCGACCTGGTAGCCCCGGGAGCGCAGGAACTCGGCAGTCTCCCCCGCTGCCGCCACGGTCAGCGTGTAGACGATGCCCGAGCCGGGCAGCTGATCCAGGTGGTCGGCGAGCCAGGCCAACCGGTGCGCCGGGCTGGGCAGGTCGAGCACCCCGAGGCGCAGTGACTCGCGGTCCAGGGTGCCGCGCAGGATGAGGGCGTCGCCCAGCTGCTCGGCGACGTCCTGGGTGACCCGGGCGTTGGCGGTGGCGGTGGTCGCCAGCACCGGGGTGCGCTCGGGCAGCTCGGCGAGGAACGTCCGCAGCCGCCGGTAGTCCGGCCGGAAGTCGTGCCCCCAGTCGGAGACGCAGTGCGCCTCGTCGACCACCAGCAGGCCGGTGGTCGCTGCCAACTTCGGCAGGACGCCGTCGCGGAAATCCGGGTTGTTGAGCCGTTCCGGGCTGATCAGCAGCACGTCCACAGCGCCGGTCTGGATCTCGGCGGTGATCTCGTCCCACTCGTCGAGGTTCGCCGAGTTGATCGTGCGGGCCCGGATGCCGGCCCGAGCGGCGGCCTCGACCTGGTTGCGCATCAACGCCAGCAGCGGCGAGACGATGACCGTCGGCCCGGCCTGGTGGCCCTGCTCGCGGTCCCGGAGCAGTGCGGTGGCCACGAAGTAGACGGCCGACTTGCCCCAACCGGTGCGCTGGACGCAGAGCACCCGCCGCCGGTCGACGACCAGCGCCTCGATGGCGCGCCACTGATCCTCACGCAGCCGGGCGTGGTCACCGGCCAGCCGGCGCAGCACCGCCTCGGCCCGCTCGCGTACCGCTGCCCGCTCTGCTGTCTCCACCCGGCATTTCTACCAGCGCCGTCCGTCATCCCCCTGTTGATCAAGAGGTTTGCGTCATCATTCGGCCGGATTCCGACGCAAACCTCTTGATCAACGCGGTCAGCGTGGGTCAGCGGCGTCGTGGGGGGAGTGGGGGGAGCGGGGGCGGAGGGCTCGGGTCAGGTGGGACAGGCGTGGGGCCAGGCTGGTCAGGCCACCGGGGAAGAAGTAGACGGCCAGGATGAAGACAGTGCCCAGGACGAACAGCGGCTGACTCAGCGGACGGCTGAGGACGGCCGGCAGGTTGTCCACCGCGTCGCTCGTGCCGAAGGCGGTGAGCCGGTGGTCCAGGTACATGTAGAGGACACCACCGAGCACCGGACCCCACCGGGTGCCCGGCCCGCCGAGCACCACCATGACCAGCAGCGACAGGGTCAACTCGGAGGACGTGATGTGCGGCGACGCGCCGCCGACGATCAGGACGTAGACCACCCCGCCCGCCGACGCCAACCCGCCGGCCAGTGTGAACGCCACCAGCTTGTAGCGGTACGGGTCCAACCCGAGCACGCCGATCCGCCGCTCGTCGTCGCGCAGCCCGGCGAGCACCCGACCGGTCGGTGACCCACTCACCCGGTGCACCACGAAGACCACCAGGGTCAGGTACGCCAGCGCCAACCAGTACAGGTTGACCGTGTTGGTCACCCCCACCAGCCCGGCGGGCAGCCCCGACACGTCCAGCGGCAGGCCCTCCTCGCCACCGGTGAGCCCGCCGAAGTCGCGGGCCACCAGGATCGCGCCCACCTGGGCGAAGGCCAACGTGACCATGGCGAACGCGATGCCCACCGTGCGCAGCGCCACCGCGCCGAGCAGCGCGGCGAGGATGGTGCCGCCGGTGATGGTCAGCAGCGCCGCCTGCCACAGCGGCAGACCGGCCCGGGTGATGAGGATGTCGGTGCCGTAGACACCGGCGGCGAAGTACAGCGCGTGCCCGAAGGAGAGCATCCCGGTCCGGCCGAAGAGCAGGTCGTACCCGGCCGCCAGCCCGCCGAAGATCAGGCAGATGGCGAGCAGTTGCAGGGTGCCGGGTGAGTTGACCGGCCCCTCGAAGATCCCCGGCAGGGAGATCGTCGAGTACGGCAGGATCGCCAGCACGACCAGTGCGACGAGCGGCAGGAACGGGCGTACCCGGTGCCACCGCCCCCGCTGCGGACTCAGTTCGTCGGGCACCTGTGCGCGAGGCGCGTCGATCACCGTCATGCCGTTGCCACCTTTCCGGCGATGCCCTGCGGGCGCAGCAGCAGCACCACGGCCAGCAGCCCGACCACGCAGATGTCGCCCAGCCCGGACGTGCCGTAGTAGTTGACGAACTGCTGCACCAACCCGACCACGACCGCCGCGTACGCGGAGCCGACCACCGAGCCCATCCCGCCGATCACCACCACGATGAACGCGAAGATCAGCAGCGAGCCGCCCTGCCCCGGCGAGACGGTGCCGAAGTAGACCCCGCCGAGCGCGCCGGCGAGCGCGGCGGCCGCCCCGCCGATCGCGAAGACCAGCGTGAACGCCTTGCGGACGTCGATGCCCAGCGCTGTCACCATCTCCCGGTTCTCCACCCCGGCCCGGATCACCAGGCCGTACCGGGTCCAGCGCAGGAACGCCAGGATCGCGCCGAGCACCAGCACCGCCGCGATGATCAGCAGCAGGCCACCGTTGGGCACCTGCGCGCCGAAGATCCCGGTCACCTGCCGGGTCCAGTCCGGACGCGGGAACGGCCGGGCGTCCGCACCCCAGGTGGCCTGGAGCAACGCCACCCCGGCCAGCGACAGCCCGACGGTGACCAGCACCTGCTCGATGGTGCGCGAGTACAGCGGGCGGATCAGCACCAGCTCGACCAGGATCGCGACCAGCGTGCCGGCGGCCACCCCGAAGGCGACAGCGAACACGAAGCCGAACCCGTCCGGGCCGGCGCCCGGCAGGTTGCCCGCCGCCCACCAGGTGCCGTACGCGCCGACGCCGAGGAACAGCCCGTGCGCGAAGTTGAGCACGTCGGCCAGGCCGAAGACCAGGGACAGGCCGGAGGCGACCAGGAAGTACAGCGCCGCCAGGCCGAGCCCGGTCAACGCCAACAGGATCACGGTGCCCATCAGTGCTGGTCCTCCCTCGCGACTGCGGGGCCCGCAGGCTCACTCCTCGCGCTCGGCGCGGCCACCTCCGCCGAGCCGACACCGAGCAGCGACTTCGTCAACGCGGTCTCCAACAGCAACTCGCGGGCGTCGCCGGTCCAGGCCACCTTGCCGGCGGCCAGCACGACCGCGTCGCGGGCCAGTCGGCGTACGACGGCCAGGTTCTGCTCGACCAGCAGCACCGGCACCGACTCCGCGACCCGTTCCAACACCTCGGCCACCTCGGTCACCACCTTCGGCGCCAACCCCTTGGTCGGCTCGTCGACGAGCAGCAGCCGGTTGTCGTTGAGCAGCACCCGGCCGATGGCGAGCATCTGTTGCTGCCCGCCGGAGAGCGAACCGGCCCGTTGCCGTCCGCGCCGGTCCAGCTCCGGAAAGAGCGCGAAGACCTTGTCGTACGCCGGGGTGGTGCCGCGCCGCTCGGCGAGCCGCAGGTTCTCCGCGACGGTGAGCCCGGCGAACACGCAGCGGTCCTCGGGCACGTAGCCGAGCCCACCGCGGACCAGCCGGTGCGTCGGCCGGGCCAGCAGACTCTGCGCGCCCATCCGGATGGTGCCGCGGACCTCCCCGGCGGGCGGGGTGAGGCCGACGATCGCGCGCAGCGTGGTGGTCTTGCCGACGCCGTTGCGACCGAGCAGGACGGTCACGCCGGTCGGTGCGACAGTGAAGGACACCCCCTGGAGGATGTGCAGCCCGGAGATCCGGACCGACAGCTCCTCCACACTGAGAACTGGTTCCATCAGGGGTGCCTCCGTTCGCGACTGCGGGGCTCGCAAACCCGGCTCACTCCTCGCGCTCACAGCGACTCCCCCAGGTATGCCTCTTGCACCGTGGGGTTGGCCATCACCGTCTCCGGGGTGTCGCAGGCCAGCAGCGCGCCGTGGTGCATGACGGCGATGCGGTCGGCGAGTTCCAGGATGACGTCCATGTGGTGTTCGACCATCAGCACCGCGCGGCCGCTGTCGCCGGTCAACGACTTGATGACGGCGACCAGTTCCGGCACGTCCTCGGCGCTGACCCCGGCCATCGGCTCGTCCAGCAGCATCACCCGCGGTTCCCCGGCGAGCAGCAGTGCGATCTCCAGCTTGCGCTTCTCGCCGTGGGCCAGGGTGCCGGCGAGGGCCGTACCCCGGTGGGCGAGGCCGACCCGGTCGAGCGCCGCGTCGGCGGCGGCGGCGACCTCCCGGTCGGCCGCCGCCCGCCGCCACAGCGCCATCGAGCCCCCGCGGTGCGCCTGCACGGCGAGCCGGACGTTCTCCCGCACGCTCAGCGAGCCGAAGACCGAGGACGCCTGGAAGGTACGGCCCAGACCGAGGCGGGCCCGCCGGTGCGGCGGAAGCGCCCCGATGTCCTGCCCGTCCAGAACGATCCGGCCCTCGGTGGCCCGGCGCAGGCCGGTGATCAGGTTGAACAGTGAGGTCTTACCGGCGCCGTTCGGCCCGATGACGCCCAGGAACTCCCCGGGTGCCAGATCGAGGTAGACGCTGTCGACGATGGCGACCTCACCGATCCGCCAGGTCAGACCGCGGGTGGCGAGCATGGTCAGCCCTTCATGGCCACGGCCGGCGGCGCGGTCTCGTCACCGGTGAGGCTCTTCTGCGCGGTAGCGGTGAACGCGGTGCCGCTGCCGGTCAGCTTGGCCTGGAACATCGGCTGGAGCAGCGCGTGGTCGGCGGCCCGGATGGTCATCTTGCCCTTGACCCCGTCGAAGCTCCAGCCCTCCAGGGCGGTGACCATCTTGTCGACGTCGTCCCCACCCTCCTGCGCGGCCCGGACCACCATCTGCGCGGCGGCGAAGCCGTCCGGGTGGAACAGGTCGGTGGTGTTGACCTTGGCCTTCAGCGCCTTGCTGGCCTCGGTGTCGCTGGCACCGTCGAAGTAGTGCGACAGGAAGGAGATCTTCGCGCCGGCAGCACCGAAGGTCGGCCACGAGGCGCGGATGTCCAGGCCGGTGACGACAGTGGTGGACGAGAGGACGCCCTGCTGGTCGAGGGTCTGCCACATGGCCGGGGCGGTGGTGCCCGCCCACGCCACGAAGAGCAGGTCCGGCTTGGCGGCCTTGATCTGGCTGGCGAACGGGGTGAACTCGGTGGCACTGGCCGGGGCCCGGACGCTGCTCACCGTCGCGCCCGCACTGCCGATGACGGCCTTGACGGCGGCCTCGTTGGCGTCACCGAACGCGCCGTCCTGGGCGAAGACCACCACCTTCTTGCCGGTGGGGTCTCCGATGAACGACTTGGCGGTCACCACATCCTGGTACGACTGCCGACCGGAGCGGAAGGTGTACTTGTTCGCGCCGGTCACCGCGTCCGTGGCAGCCGGGCCGGAGATGAACAGCACCTTGTTCTGCGCAGCGATCGGCGCAACCTGGAGCGCCACACCGGAGGCGGTGGAGCCGGCGATGATCTTCGTGCCCTTACCGATCAGGTCCTTCGCCGCGGAGACCGCCTTGGCCGGGTCGCCAGCGTCGTCGACCTCGGTCAGCTCGATCGTCCGGTCACCGACCTTGCCGGTGCCCTTGGTGGCGAAGTCCAGCCCCGCCTTGAACCCCTCGATGTACTGCTTTCCGTAGCTGGCCAGGGCTCCCGACTGGGAGTACACCAGGCCGACCTTGACCGGCGCGGCACTGTCGCCGCCGCCGGTGGCGGTGTCCTGCGGGCTGCCACAGGCCGTGGCGGCCAGCGCCGCGGCCATCATCGTGGCGGCGGAGAGGAACGCCCGCCGCGTCGTCCGGACCGTCATTGCGACTCCACATGAGGACTCAGAGGGAGAGAACTTCTTCGTGACGGCTCACGCTAGAAGTGACGTCACCCACGAGCTATGTGGCGGAAACACACAAGTAACAGGAATGAGGTGGCCGGAGGTTACAACGGGCCGCACTACCAGCCGGGAGCCCACGCTCTCGATGGCCCGAACCCCCACGGGCCACCCCAGCCGTGTGTCGCCCCGCGCCATTCGCCCGGTTCGGTCAGGGCCACCCCTTCAAGATCGAATGTGATCTTGCGGACGCGGGCCGCCCGAACGTGCCGCTGGCCCGTCGTCCGGGTGACGGACGACGGGCCAGCGTGTGGGCCGGGCGTGGTCGGCCCGGTGGTCGGCTCGGAGCGGATCAGCTCCGGGCCGAGTGTGGGTCAGCGGCCGGCGAGTGCGGCGACGGCAGTGTCCGGGTGGTCGCTGAAGACACCGTCGAGGCCCAGGCCGAGGAAGAGTTCGTACTCGGCGGTGATGTCGCCGCGCGCGTTCGGGTCGGCGCCGATCCGGAAGTCCACCGGGAGGAACTGGTTCTCGGCGCGGAACGTCCAGGAGTGCACGAGCAGGTGCTCCCGGTGCGCGTCGCGCACCACTGTGGTCGGGGCGAGCAGGGCGCCGGCGGCGTTCCGGGGGACGATCAGGTTCTTGTTCGCGCCGATGCCGTCGGCGTACCCGGCGATCCACTTCAGGCCGGCCGGCGTGACCAGATCCTGGTAGGTGCGGGCGTCACCGGCGACGGTGAAGTCGTACGGGCGGCCGGTCGCGTCGAGCAGTTGGACCAGCTTCACGTCGGTCAGGCGGCTCAGGCGACGCAGGTTGGCCGTCTCGAACGACTGGATGAAGACCGGCGAGTTCTTCCGGTCCAGCTTGTTCTGCCGCAGCACCCGCAGCAGCGGCTCCTCCAACGGCAGTTTGATCGAGGCGAAGTAGCTCGGGTGCTTGGTCTCCGGGTAGATGCCGATGGTGCGGCCCCGTGCCCGCCCCTCGGTCCGGGCCAGGTCGATGACCTCCTGGAGGGTGGGCACCTCGAAGCGGCCGTCGAAGGCGGTGTTCGCCACGCGTACCTGCGGCAGCCGCTCCTTGGCCCGCAGCGTCTTCAGCTCGGCGAGGGTGAAGTCCTCGGTGAACCAACCGGTCACCGCGACACCGTCGATGGTCTTCGTCGCCTTGCGGGCCGTGAACTCCGGGCGGGCCGACACGTCGGTGGTGCCGGAGATCTCGTTCTCGTGCCGGGCGACCAGCACGCCGTCGGAGGTGGAGACCAGGTCCGGCTCGATGTAGTCGGCACCCATCCGGATCGCCAACCGGTACGCCTCGAGGGTGTGCTCCGGCCGGTAGCCGCTGGCGCCACGGTGACCGATCACGATTGGTCGGTCGTTGGCCCGGGAGCGGTCCGCGTTGGCCGTTGGTTCGGCCGCGGCCATGGTCGGCAGGGCCACGGCGGCGGCGAGCAGAGCGCTGGCCACGCCGAGGGTCGAGAGGGTACGTCGCAACGCCGTCTCCTGTCATCGATGGTCCGGGTAAGCAGACCGCCCGTGATTTGCCGGGAGTTGGTCGATGGCTGGCCGGCAGATGAATCTCCGGAATGCCCGTTCCCACTCCAGGCGGGCGGGCGGACAGGAAGATTGTCTGGTGCGCCGGTTTTTCCGCAATCCCGTGCGGCTGGTGCCGTTCGCGTTCCTGGTGCCGATCCTGCTCGGCACCCTGTTGCTCATGGCGCGCTGGGCGACCGCCGAACACGTACGCCCACCCGTGGTCACCGCGCTCTTCACCGCCACCTCGGCCGTGTCGGTCACCGGCATGGCCATCACCGACACGCCGAACTACTGGTCCGGCCCGGGACTGGTGGTGATCACCCTGCTCACCCAGCTCGGGGGGCTCGGCATCCTCACCGTCGCGGCGTTGGTCATCCTGGTGGTCTCCAGCCAGCTCGGGCTGCGCAACCGGTTGCTGGTGCAGGCCGAGACGGCGGAGTTCGGCATCGGTGACGTGGGCCGGTTGCTCCGCCGGATCGCACTGACCGTCTTCGCCTGCGAGGCCGTGATGACAGTGCTGGTCGCCGGTCGGCTCTGGCTGGCCTACGACTACCCGTTCGGGCAGGCCCTCTGGTCGGGTGCCTTCCACGCCGTGCAGGGGTTCAACAACGGTGGCTTCGCGCTCTACACCGACGGCCTGCTGGCCTTCAGCCGTGACCCGTGGGTGTCGCTGCCCCTGGCGATCGGCGCGATCATCGGCGGGCTCGGGTTTCCCGCGCTGTTCGAGGCGGTCCGCGAGTGGCGTCAGCCGGCGCACTGGGCGGTGGCGACGAAGTTGACCATCTGGGGCAGCGTGGTGTTGCTGCTGGTCGGCTTCGCTGGTCTGCTCGCCGCCGAGTGGACCAACGCGAGCACGATCGGCCAGTACGACGTACCCGGGAAGATCCTCGCGTCGTTCACCCAGATCGCGCTGAGCCGCACCGGCGGCTACAGCGTCCTGGACATCGCCGCTCTTCAGGAGGAGAGCTATCCCCTGCTGATCGTGCTGATGTTCATCGGCGGCGGCAGCGCCAGCACGGCCGGTGGCATCAAGGTCTCCACGTTCTTCCTGCTGGCGTTCACCATCTGGGCGGAGTTGCGGGGTGAGCCCGACGTGACGATCGGACATCGGAGGGTGGCCACCGCGAGCCAGCGGCAGGCGGTCACCGTGGCGCTGCTCAGCGTCGCGCTGGTGACGGCCGGAACGATGCTGTTGCTGCTGCTCACCGAGGGCGTCCGCTTCGTCGCGGCCCTTTTCGAGATCACCTCGGCGTTCAGCACCACCGGTCTGACCATCGGTCTGGCCGCCGACCTGCCGCCCGGCGGCCAACTGGTGCTGACCGTGCTGATGTTCATCGGCCGCGTCGGGACGCTCACCCTGGGGTCGGCGATCGCCCTGAACACCCGACGCCGGCTCTACCGCTACCCCCAGGAGCAACCCATTGTCGGCTAGTGCGTGTTTCGGAAGTGTCGGCCGGCCCGCACGTCGGAGACACGCCAGTGGAAGCAGGGAGGGCCGAGGTGTCGGCTAGACGGGCGGACAGCGGCGGCATCGTGGTGATCGGGCTGGGTCGATTCGGTTGCCACCTGGCCGGGGCGCTGACCCGGATGGACCGCGAGGTGCTGGCCATCGACCGCAGCCCGGCGAAGGTGCAGCGTTGGTCGGCGCAGCTCGACCGGGTGGTTCAGGCCGACGCGACCGAGGAGGGGGCGCTGCGGCAGCTCGGCATCACCAGTTTCGGGCGGGCGGTGGTGGCCATCGGGGCCTCGGTGGAGGCGAGCGTGCTCACCGTGTTGGCGCTGGTCGAGCTGGGTGTGCCCCAGATCTGGGCGCGGGCCACCTCACAGAAGCACGCCAAGATCCTGTCGTCGGTGGGCGCGCACCACGTGATCTTCCCGGAGGCGGAGACCGGGGACCGGGTCGCGCACCTGATCGTCAGCCGGTTGCTCGACTTCATCGAGTTCGACGACGACTTCGCCATCGCCACCGTCCGGGTGCCGGAGTCCCTGGTCGGGCGCACCCTGCTCGACCTGAAACCGGAGGAGCGCTTCGGGGTACGCGTGGTCGGCGCCAAGCTGCCGGGCGAACGCTTCCGGTACACCGCCGACGACACCACGCTTCCCCAGGGCGGGGTGCTCATCGTCGAGGGTGGGATCGACCAGGTGCAGCGATTCGCGGGGATGCGCTGACCTGCGCAGCAGGGCAAGATCGATCGGGGCCGTCGGACCAACTGGTCCGACGGCCCCAACGCACGGGCGACGCGGTGTGGCCTGCTCACTTCCGGTGACCACGCGGCCCCTTGGTCACCTTTCCGCTTTTCCCGGACCACCACCGGCGGCCTTCGCGGGCTTCGCCGGGGCCTTCGCAGGCTTCGGCGGCTTGGCCTTCGACGCGCCGCCGCCCGAACCGGAGCCGCTGGGCACCTTCGCTGCCTTGGGCGGAGCCTTCGTCGTGGCGGCCTTGGTCGGCGGGGCAGTGGACGGCGCGCTGCCGGCGACGCCGGACACCCGAACCCCACAGGTCGCCTCGCCGAGCCGGAACTCCACAGGCAACGGGTTCGCCCCGCTGTACTTACCCGTGAGGGTCACCTTCTCGGCCGCACCGGGGGCCAGCGTGGTGCGCTGGGCCGCCGGTCGGATCAGCACAGTGCTCCCCTGCTGGTGCACCGGCGCGGGCTCCGCCTTCGTCACCTTCTGCTGCCCGGGGAAGGTGAAGCTCATCGCCCAGTCCCGCAGCTCACGGCCACCGGTGTTGGTCAGAGTCAGCTCGGCGGCGAACTCGGTGCCGGAGTCGGTGCGCAAGGCGTACGCCACCTCGCAGGGCGCCGCCGCCGGCAGACCCATCCGAGCCTCGGTCGTCGGCCGGTCCCCGCCGCTGGCCGGGCTGCGCGACGTGAACCCCCACATCGCCCCGGTGACCGCGATCAGCCCGACGGCGGCCACTCCGGCCTCCACCCGCCGACGCCGGGTCACCCGCTGCCGCGTCCGACGGTCCCGGTTGCGGGTCCGCGACAGCGGCAACGCGTCGGTCGCCGCCGACCAGGGCAGGATCGTGGTACGCGCACTGCCGAGCATGGCCGCGTCCAGCGGCCCGGCGGCCGGGGAGACCGGCACCGCCGCGAGCATGCCGGCCGCCTCGGCGAGCGTCCGGGTCAGCTCGGCGGTGGCCGGCCGGTCGGCGGGCCGCTTGGCCAGGCAACGCCCGACCAGCTCGGCCACTCCGTCGGGCAGCCCCGGGACGGTGGGCATCGGCTCCGGGTCGTTGTACATGTGGGCGCGCAGCATCTGGGTGGTAGTGCTGGCCTGCCACGGCAGTCGGCCGGTGAGCATCCGGTAGAGCAGCAGCCCAACGGCGTACACGTCGGTGGCCGGGGAGACCTGGCCGTTGTCCAGCCGCTCCGGTGCGAGGTACGCGGGCGTGCCCAACAGCGTGCCGTCCGGGCCCTTCTCGCTCTCCCCGACGAGCGCGGAGATGCCGAAGTCGACCACCTTGACCCCGGTCGAGGTGAGCATGACGTTGCCCGGGGTGACGTCGCGGTGCACCACCCCGCGAGCGTGCGCGGTGGCCAGCGCCGAGCTGACCTCGGCGCCGATGGTCACCGCCTCCCGCCACGGCAGTTGGCTCTCCCGGCCCAACCGGCTGGCCAGCGAAGCGCCGTCGACCAGCTCCATCACCACGTACGGAACTGTCAGACCGACCTGCTCGGACTCGCCGTAGTCGTACACGTTGGTGATGTTGGGGTGGCAGAGCCGCGCGGCGGCCTGCGCCTCGATCCGGATGCGGTGGCGGAAGGCCCGGTCGCTGGCCAGCCGGGACGCCAACACCTTCACCGCGACCTGGCGGCCGAGCACCTCGTCGTAACCACGCCAGACCACCGACATGCCGCCCGCGCCGAGCTGCTCGATCAGCCGGTACCGCTCATCGAGCAGCTGCGCGCCGTTTCGGTCCCCACCACCCATGGTGAGCGATGTTGCCCAGGAACGGCCCGCCTACACCTGGAGTATCGGAATCGGTCAGGATTGTCACCCGATCAGGCGGTGGCCAGCAGTTGGTCCACCGGGGCGTAGTCGTCGGTCAACACCATCGCCTCGCCGACGAAGTCCGTCAGCGCCGCACCGGACAGCAGGCTGACCTTCGGGTCCACCTCGGTCAGCCGGGCCCGGACGGCTTCCAGCGGCAACGGCGCGTCGGAGCCGACGATGAGGAAGTTGGAGCCCTGCTCCTGGGCGAGCGCTTCCGGCGGCGCGATCAACGCGACGTGCCCGAACTCGGCGGCCACCGTGGCCAACTCGGCGCGGATGAACCGCAGCGGCGGGTAGTCGATGACGTTCTGCACGTACACGCCGCCGGGGCGGGTCACCCGCCGGACGTCGGCGGCCATCTCCCGGGTGGCCAGGTGCCAGGGCACCACCAGGTGCCCGAACGCGTCGCCGACCACCAGATCGCGGCTGTCGGTCGGCTCGCCGGCAACCAGCATCCGGGCGTCACCCACCACCGCCCGCAGGTCCGGCCCCGTCCGTACTCCCAGCTCCTGCTCACCCAGCTCGACCAGCCCGCCGTCGATCTCGAACACCAGGTTGTCGGTGCCCGGTCGGGTCGCGGTCAGGTACCGCGGCACGGTGAACCCACCGCCGCCCAGGTGTAGCGCGTCCAGGCGCTGACCGGCCGGCGCGGTGACGTCGCCGACCGCGCCGATCCACTTCGTGTACGCGTACTCCAGGTGTTTCGGGTCGGCGAGGTCCACGTACGAGTGCTGGGCGGAGTTGAGCAGCAGCGTCCGCCCGCTGGGCCGGGAGGGGTCCGCGGTGACCCGGGCGCAGTGGTACGCCGTCTCGATGTCGCACGGGTTGGGCGCCACGGTGGTAAGCCCCGCCCCGGCCAGGCCGAGCACGGCCAGCGCGGCCCGGGCTCGGGCCGGACCGGGCAGCTCGGTGGGTTCCTGCCGGCGCAGGTACCAGCCGAGGCCGATGCCGACCAGCCCGAGCGCGAGCGACAGGGCCAGCAGGATGACGGTGCTGCGCAGCGCGGCGACCAGCACGAACCCGGTCAGCAGGGTTGCGGTGATGCCGCCGAGGGTGCCGATCCCGGAGAGTCGACCGACCACCTGGCCGGTGCGGCGCAGGTCGGCGAGCTGAAGTTTCACGACCAGCGGGGTGACAGCGGCCAGCAGCGCGGCCGGCACGAACACCGCCAACGCGACAAGCAGCAGGATGCCGCTGGCCGCACCACCGCGCAGCACCTCACCGGCGTACCGGACCACAGGCAGGGTGACAGCGGTGGCGATGCCGGCCAGCACCAACGCCGGCGCCAGCAGGCCCCGCGGGTTGCGCCGGTCGGCCAGCCAACCGCCGGACCACGCCCCGTACGCGATCGCGGCAAGCGCGATGCCGATCACCGAGCTGGTCACCTGAAGGGTCACCCCTACGTACGGGCCGACCAGGCGCAGCGCGACGGTCTCCAGCACCAGCACGGCGCCGCTGGAGAAGAAGACCAGGAAGGCGGCCAGGCCGTTGGGCAGCGCCCGGCCGGTGACCGGCACGGGCGGGGCCGGGGGTGCCGGCAGGGCCGCTACGTCGGACGGTGGGGAGCTCATCGTCGCGATGGTACGCAGCGAAGCTGGTGCTTCGGGTCAGTACATCGAGAGATGAACATGGTTCGTGTGCGACGCCGCCGGAGAGCCGCTTCCACTGTACGAGCGCCAACCGGTGCCGGGATGCCAGATCTGCCGGTACCAGATCACGTAGAGCACGCCCAGCCGGTCGGCGTTGCGCACGTGCCAGGCGGCCAGGCTGTCCCCGTACGCCTTGTCGCCGCCGGTCGCGTTCTTGTCCTCGAAGCCGTTCGTGGCGGCCGAGAAGTCGCAGGCCCGGCCCTTCGGGTGCTCGCCGCCGCCACCGCTGCGCTTGCAGGAGACGTGCCGCTTGTAGCCGGCCGCCTGGGTCTGCTTGAGCGCGTTGAGGGTGCGCGGGGTGATGCACCCGGAGGTGGTCGGGTCCTTCACCGAGCAGGACTCCGACGGCCAGGACCCGTCGGAGTTGCGCGGCGCCGGCTTCGCCGAGGCGGAGCTGCCACCGCTGAAACCGTTGCTGCCGCCGGAGCTGACCTCGGCGAGCGCCTCCTCGGCTTCTTTCTTCTTCTTCGCCATCACGGCGAGTTGCTTCTGCTGCTCGCGGACCTCGGCGTCGATGGCGACCTTGGCCTGCTGCGCCTGCTGCCGGGCTTCGGTGAGGTCACGCAGCCGCTTGCTGTCCCGCTGGGCCATCAGGTCGAGGTCACCCGCGCGTTGCAGGAACGCCTCCGGCGTGGCGGTGTTGAGCAGCATCGACACCGCGCTCAGCCGACCCACCCGGTACGACTGGGCGGCCACCTCGCCCACCTGGCTGCTGAGCCCGACCAGCCGACCCTCCAGCGTCGTCAGCTCGCCGGTCAGCGCCGTCTGGCGACGCTTGGAGTTGTCCAGCTTGGCCTTGGCCTCGATGTGGCCCTTGGCGGTCAGCTCCAGCGCGTCCTGCAACTTCTTGCTGCCGCCCTCGCCAGGCTCCGCGTACGCGGGCACGGCGGCACCGCCGAGCACCAGCGCGACGGCGGCGAGCACGGCGAACAGAGCGCGGCGACCGAGCCGCGGGCTGAGCCTGGTCCTGGGCACGAAAGCGTCCTTCCGTCGACCGCCGGCCCCCGATGAACACTGCACGGCGGCGCCGGTCGGCGGCCTGCTGGCGGAGACCGCCGGTCACGATACCGGATCGTGGGCCGGTGACCAGCCCGCCGACCCTCGGGCTGTCCCGATGTCGACGGAGCGTCCCGACGTGGTCGCGCAGCGCGCGGATCAGGTGCTGAGGAGCGCGTCGCGCACCTCGGCCCAGACCTGCTCGTTGGCCGCGACGAGCAGACCGCGGCCGTCGTCGGCGGGGTGGTAGTCGACGCCGTCGAACCGGCGGGCGACACCCCCGGCGGCACGGACCAGCACGGCGCCCGGGGCGTGGTCCCAGGGCAGGGTGCGCCAGAAGAGGGCGAACTGTTGCTCGCCGGTGAGGATGTCCAGGTACTCCCGACCGGCGCAGTGCAGGCCGGGCAGCAGCTCACCGAGCCGCCGGCCCCCGGCGCGCACCCGGTCGCGGGTCTCCGGCGGCAGGAACCGGGTCATCGCCGCGCCGCGCAGCTCGCCGAGCGGCGGCACCGGGCCGGCGCCGTCCACCGGTCGACCGTTGAGCAGTGTGCTCTCGTCCGCCGAGCCGGCGGCGAGAGTGCCGGCGAGCGGGTCCAGGATCCAGCCGGCCGTCGGCCGCCCGTCGGTCAGCAGCGACACCATCAGGGCGAACGGCCGGCGACCGGCGGCGAAGTTGGCGGTCCCGTCGACCGGGTCGACCAGCCAGACGTCCCCGCTGTCGCGGAGGTGCCGCAGCAACCCCGGATCGTCGGCGACACCCTCCTCGCCGACCACCGTCGAGCCCGGCCGCAGCCGGCGCAGCCCCGCCGAGAGCAACTCCTCGGCCCGGCGGTCGGCGACGGTGACCACCTCGCCGGGCGCCTTCTCCGACACGTCAGCGTCGTCGAGCTTGCGGAACAGTGGCAGCACGACCTGGTCGGCGGCCTCCCAGAGCAGGCCGCCGACGTCGTCCAGCAGGGTGTCAGCCACGCGGCGGCAGCTTGACCACGCTGACGAAGAACTCGTCGATCTGACGGACCACCGAGATGAAGCGCTCGAAGTCCACCGGCTTGGTCACGTAGGCGTTGGCGTGCAGCTGGTAGCTGCGCAGAATGTCCTCGTCGGCCTGCGAGGTGGTGAGCACCACCACCGGGATCCGGCGCAGGTTCTCGTCTTTCTTAATCTCTTCCAGCACCTCCCGGCCGTCGCGCCGGGGCAGGTTGAGGTCGAGCAGGATCAGGTCGGGCGCCACCGCGTCGGCGTACTGACCCTCCTGGCGCAGGTAGGCGAGCGCCTCGGCCCCGTCGGAGACGACGGTCAGCCGGTTACGCAGCTTGTGTTCCTCGAACGCCTCCTGGGTCATCAGCACGTCACCCGGGTCGTCCTCGACGAGCAGGACCTCGATCGGGCTCTTGCCATCCGCCGGCGCGGTCATCCCACCGTCTCCCTCATGTCACCCGTTCTACCGCTTTCCAGCGTCTCGTCGGCCCGGTCCGGCTGGTCCGGCCCGTCGGCCTGCTCCGTCGGCTCTGCCGGGGCCTCGGGCGAGGGCGTCGCGTCGCCCACGGTCGAGGCGTTCGGCTCCTCAGCGGAATCGGCGGCGGCAGCCGCCGCGACGTCCTCGGGAAGTGCCGGCAGGGTGAACCGGATCGCGGTGCCCTCCGGCACGTCGGTGTCCACCCAGACGCGGCCGCCGTGGTACTCGACGATCTTCTTGACGATCGCCAACCCGATGCCGGTGCCCGGGTACGCGTCCTTCGAGTGCAGCCGCTGGAAGATCACGAAGATCTTGTCGGCGAACTCCGGCTCGATCCCGATGCCGTTGTCCTGGCAGGTGATCTCCCACTCGGCGCCCACCAACCGGGCCGAGACGTGCACCTTCGACGGCACGTCCGGGCGGCGGAACTTGATCGAGTTGCTGACCAGGTTGGCCAGCAGATTGGTCAGCAGCGGTTCCTCACCCGAGATCACCGGCAGCTCGGTCCAGGTCAACTCGGCGTCCGCGTACTGCCTGGCGGCCTCGGTCTGGCCGGCCACGTCGCCCATCACCTTGTTGAGGTCGACCTCGACGAAGCCGGTGGTGAGCCGCCCGATCCGGGAGAACGCGAGCAGGTCGTTGATCAGGCGCTGCATCCGTTGCGCGCCGTCCACAGCGAACGCGATGTACTGGTCGGCCCGCTCGTCGAGCTGCCCCGCGTAACGGCGCTGGAGCAGCTGGCAGAAGCTGGCGACCTTACGCAGCGGCTCCTGCAGGTCGTGCGAGGCCACGTACGCGAACTGCTCCAGGTCACGGTTGGACCGGGTCAGCTCCTCGGCCTGCTTCTGGAGCTGACTGTTCACCCACTCGATGCGCTCGCGGGCGGCCCGGACCTCGGCCAGGTCGGCGGCGATCTTCTGCCGCATCGCGTCCACGTCCTCGCCGAGTTGGATGAACTCCGGCGGGCCGACGGTGGCGATGCGGTGCTGGTAGTCGCCCTCGGCGACCTCGCGGACCTGGGTGGCGAGGCCGGTCAGCGGCCGGACCACCATCCGATCCAGCGAGAGCAGCAGCACCGCACCGGCCACGACCACCACCAGGGCGGCCACGATCAGCAGGACGACCAGCACGTTGCTGCTGGTACGCACGTTGGTGGCGGTCTGCTCCCGGGCGGCCAGGACCTCCTCCTGGAGGTCGTTCACCGCCAAGCGCACCTCGTCGAACTGTTGCCGGGCCGCTTCGGTGACCAACGCCTGGCCGGCGGTGGTGCCGCTCTGCTCGGTGGTGGTGATCACCGGCTCCGCAACCGACTGTCGCCACTGCGCGACACGCTCCTCGACGGTCCGCAGCTCCTGGCTGATCCCTGGATAGTCGTCGAGCAGCGTCCGCATCGAGGCGGTGACGCTCTGCTCCTGGGCGAGCCCTTCCCGGTAGGGGTTCAGGTCGTCCTGGTCGCCGCTGACCGCGTACCCGCGGATCGCCGTCTCCTGGTCGAGCAGCGCGTTGAGCAGTTCCTGGGACTGTACCCGCAACGGGCCGGTCTCGTTCAGCACCGCGTCGATCTGGGTGCGGTTGCGGGCGGCCATCGCCGCTTCCGCGCTGGCCAGCCCGATCAACAGGAAGCCCACGACGGTGAGCAGGGTGATGACCCGGCGGCGCAGACTCCAGCCGCCGACCACCGGCTTCACCGGCCACCACCCCGGCTGACCAGCAGCATGGCCACGTCGTCGGAGAGCGGGCCACCGTTGAGCCGCTCGGCCCGCCCGACCAGCCAGGCCGGCAGCTCCGGCAGCGACACCGAACGGTTGTCCGGCTCGTCCAGCAAGCCGCTGAGGCCCGGCACGTCGAGCCGTTCGTCGCCGGCACCCACCCGCCCCTCGATCAGGCCGTCGGTGTACATCAGCAGGGACCAGTCATCGGTGTCGAACTCCAGGTCGTAGGCGATCGGCCGGCGAGGTCGTACGCCCAGCAGCCGGCCGCCGGGCGCGGGCACCGGGGCGACCCGGCCGCCGGAGAGCAGCAACGGCGGTGGATGCCCGGCCAGCCGGACGGTGGCCCGGTTGGCGTCCAGGTCAAGTCGGACGGTGGCCACCGTCGCGAAGATCTCCTGTAGGCGGCGCTCACTCATCAGCACCTGCTCCAGCGCGGGCAGCACCTCGTCGTCCGGCACTCCGGCGAGCACCAGTGCGCGCCAGGCCACCCGCAGCTCGACCCCCAGCGCGGCCTCGTCCACCCCGTGCCCACAGACGTCGCCGACGATCAGGTTGAGGCGGTCCGGGTGGGTCTGCACCACGTCGAAGAAGTCTCCGCCGATCAACGCGGCGTGCCGGCCCGGCCGGTAGAAGGTGTGCACCGAGACCTGGTCGGTCGTCATCAGCGGTTGGGGCAGCAGGCCGCGTTCGAGTCGGGCCGACTCGGCCTGGCGCAGCTCGACCTCGCGCAACCGGCGGGCGTTCTCGTCGGCGCGCTTACGCTCCACTGCGTAGCGCAGCGCCCGGGTCAGCAGCACCCCGTCGACCTGGCCCTTGACCAGGTAGTCCTGGGCACCCTCGGCGACCGCCACGACGCCCAGGTGCTCGTCCGTGCGGCCGGTCAGCACGCACACCGCGGCACCACTGGACATCTCCAACACCTGGCGCAGCCCGTCCAGCCCCTGCGCGTCGGGCAGGCCCAGGTCGAGAAGGACGCAGTCGACGTCGTTGATCCGCTGCCGCGCCTCCCGGAGGCTGGTGGCGACCAGCAGGTCGATCATCGAGTTCGTCTCGGCGAGCAGCTCACCGACCAGGAAGGCGTCGCCCTCGTCGTCCTCCACCAGCAGCACCCGTAACCGCTCACCCGGCGGCAGGTTGGCGTGCCGCGCCAGGCCACCGTGCGGGTACGGCACAACTGGGGAACCGGCCAAGCCGGCCCCCCGGTGCGGCCGGGTCACCGCCGCGAGACGCGGGAGTTCGCTGGTGATGTCGGGCTCCTTCCGAGTGCCCTGCTGATCCTGTATTAGACAACGGTCGCACACAACACGATGCCTGCGGCGCGGGCGGGGATGGGGCGCATCACTGCTCGGCCGTGGACAAACCGGGCGGCTGATGGACGCGGGACGTACCGGCCATCCCATCCGCAGCACCCGACGGGCAGGATGATGCCACCCCAGGCCCCACCACCCCCCGAGGAGTTCCCGTGGGCGCACCCACCACCCCGGCCACGACGGGCACGCCGCCCCGTCCGATTCCGGGCGTACCCTCTGCCAGCCGTGCGCTGACCCGGCCGCGTCGGCGGCTCGTGGCCGCCGCGGCGGCGCTGGTCGCGCTGGCCGCGGTCGGCGCCGGCAGTCTGCTCGACCTGCGCACCCCGGCCCCGAAGTCGGCCGACGCGCCCGCTGGCACGTTCAGCGCCGGCCGCGCGTACGAGGACGTCCAGGTGATCGCCGCCGAACCGCACGTCGCCGGCAGCCCGGCCAACGAACAGGTCCGCGCGCACCTGGAGCAGCAGTTGCGGGGGCTGGGCCTGGAGACCGAGGTGCAGGACACTGTGGCACCGGAGGCCGGTCAGCTCAGCGGGGCGGCGGGCGGGGCGACACTGGCCCGGGTCCGCAACGTGGTGGCCCGGTTGCCCGGCACCGACTCGACGGGTCGGGTCTTCCTGGTCTCCCACTACGACTCGGTACAGACCGGGCCGGGCGGCAACGACGACGCGGCCGGCACGTCGACCATCCTGGAGGTGGCCCGCGCGCTGACCACCGGCCCCCGGCCGCGCAACGACATCGTCTTCGTGCTGACCGACGCCGAGGAGGCGTGCCTCTGCGGCGCGGCCGCGTTCGCCGCCAGCCACCCGCTGGCCGCCGACGGCGGTGTGGTGCTCAACCTGGAGGCGCGGGGCTCCACCGGGCCGGTGATCATGTTCGAGACGTCGCGGAACAACGCGAAGCTGGTGGACATCTTCGGCCGGGCCGCCCCGCACCCGGTCGGCACCTCGTTCGCTGTGGAGATCTACCGCGCGCTGCCCAACGACACCGACTTCACCGCCTTCCTCGATCAGAAGTTCGTCGGGCTGAACTCGGCGTACATCGACGGGGGCGCGATCTACCACACGCCGTTGGACACCCCGGCCGCCATGGACCGGGGCAGCCTCCAGCAGCACGGGGACAACGCGTTGGGCCTGGCCCGGGAGTTCGGTGACACCGACCTGACCGACCTGCGCTCCGGGCACGACGCCACCTACTTCCCGGTCCCCGGCGGGCTGGTCCGCTACCCGGGCTGGCTCACACTGCCGCTGGCCCTGCTCGCGGTGGCCCTGGTTGCCGCCCTGGGTTGGCTGACCCGCCGGAGCGGCCGGGCCAGCACCGGCCGGCTGGCCGCCGGCTTCGCGCTGGCTCTGGTGCCGATCGTCGCCGCGCCGGTCGCCGCCCAACTGCTCTGGCTGGCGATCACCACGATCCGACCGGGGTACGCGGAACTGCTCGACCCGTACCGGCCGATCTGGTACCGGCTGGCCGTCCTGGCGCTCGCCACCGCCATCCTGTTCACCTGGTACGCGCTGACCCGCCGTCGGATCGGCCCGGCCGCGCTCGCCGTCGCCGGGCTGGCCTGGCTGGCCCTGCTCGGGGTGCTGCTCGCCGTGGCGGTGCCGGGTGGGGCGTACCTCACCACCCTTCCGGCGCTGGCCGGCGCCCTCGGCGGGCTGGTCGCGCTGCGTACCCGGCAGAACGGACCGTGGCCGGTGGTGGCGGTGACGGCCGCCGCGGCCGTGGGTGTGGTCATCCTGCTGCCCACAGTGGTGCTGCTCTTCCCCGCGCTGGGGATGGCCATGGGCGGGGTGGCGGCGCTGGTCGCGGTGCTGCTCGGCCTGGTCGCCCTGCCGGTGGTCGACCTGCTGCACCCGCAGGCCGGTGGTCAGCGCGGCCTGCTCGCGCTGCGGGCCCGGCGGCTCGCGGTGCTGCCGGCCGGCGCCGCCGCGGTGGCCGCCGTGGTGCTCGCCGGGGTCGGGTTGGCAGTGGACCGGTTCGACGCCGCCCATCCCGCCCCGACCCACCTGATGTACGCGATGGACGCCGGCACCGGCCAGGCCCGCTGGCTCAGCCACGAGACCGACCCACAGCCGTGGACGGACGGCTACGTGGACGGGGTGACCACGGTCGACGACTTCCCCGGCCTGGGCGATGCGGAGCTGCGCGGCGGTCCAGCCCCGAAGGCGGACCTCCCGGCACCGAAGGTGGAGGTGCTGTCCGACACCCGCTCCGGTGACGAACGGCTGGTGCGGGTGCGTGTCCTCCCGCAGCGTCCGGTCCGCCTGCTCACGCTGCATGTGAACGGACCGACGGCGGTGACGTCGGCGACGGTGAACGGACGACAGTTCGACGTTGCCCGGATGGCGACTCAGAAGCCCTGGGGCTTCGGCGTGGTGTTCCACGCGCCTCCGGCGGAGGGGGTCGAAATCGCACTGACCATGTACCCGAGCCTCGGTGACGGCCCGGTCGCGCTGCGGGTGATGGACGCCAGTGACGGGTTGGACGCGCTGCCCGGCTTCCGCCCCCGGCCGCCGGCTGTCGGCGTCGTCGGGTCGCACAGTTCGGAGATGTTGGCGGTCGCCCGCACCTATCCCATCTGAGGTGAAACGGTGGTCCGGCGGAGTGGTCTTTCCGCCGGACCACCGTTCCCTCTCTTCCGGTCAGCCCACCGGTTCGGGTTGGCCGGCACCGACCCGGTGCCAGCGATTACCGTCGTGGTCGGTGAAGGTGAGGTCGACCAGAACGGTGTCGCCCGTGCGGAGCCGGTGCTCCGCCGCGACGGTGACGAAGAGGTCGTGCACGTCGCGGCCGGGGATCCGACGGACCTGTTTCGCTGCGGCCAGCCCGACCGGCGGCGCGTCCGGATCGTCGGGTGGAACGAGTCGAGCCAGCGCCACCACGTCCAGCACCGGGGCGTCACTCTCGTTGGCCACGGCGACCCGCAGCACCGAGGTGCCGCGAATCTCGGCCACCGCCGAGACCAGCCGAGCCTGGGTGGCCCGGACTCGCAGATCGTCGTTACGACGGGCCCGGATTTCCCGCCGCAGTCCGAGGTAGACGAAGAGCACGCTGGCGATGGAGCCGACCGCGCCGAACCAGTCCGGCACGGAACCCCAGTCGACGACGTCCTGGATTGGCGACCAGTTCATAGGTCCATCGTGGATGCCCGTGTCGAGTGCCGCGCACGGCGGATCGGCCGGAATCAGCAGCGAATTGGGAATTCCGACACTGGTTTTGGTCAGCCGGGCGGCCTAAACGGAGAGTGTGCAACCCAGTACGGGGGTGGATACGCTTGCGGTCGACATGGTGCGGGCGGCAATCCCTCCGACTGTCCACCAGATGGACAGGTATCAAACGCCTCCGCCCCATTGTGAATTCGCCACCGAAGGGGGACCGCATTGACTGCGGACGTTCCACCCGAGGATGCCGGCGTGCCTCGGCCTGCGTACGACCGGCCGAGTCGGGTCTCCGTCGATCCACCGCTCGGGCGACTGGACAGCCCACTGCACGGGCGCGACGACCTGATCGACGAGATCGTCCAACCGGGGGAAATTGCCCAGGGCCGGCCCGGTGTGCACATCCTGTGCGGCATGGGCGGCTCCGGCAAGAGCCACGTCGCGCTGGAGATCGCCCGCCGGGCCCGCGCTGGAGGCCGGACGGTCTGGTGGGTACAGGCGGGGCGGCTCAACTCCGGGATGCGGGAGGTGGTCAGCCAACTCGGCGCGTCGGAGACCCAGGTCGACCAGGCGTGGGCCGGGATGATCAGCGCCACCGACCTGGTGTGGCGCTACCTCAACCAGGCCGCGCAGCCCTGGTTGTTGATCTTCGACAGTGCCGACGAGCCCGCCAGCCTGGGCCCCACCGACGGAGTGCTCGCCGACGGCACCGGCTGGCTGCGCAGCCCGGAGGCCGACGACGGCATGGTCATCGTGACCAGCCGGGACGGCAACCGGGCCACCTGGGGCACCTGGTCGGTGCTGCACCAGGTGCGCCCGCTCGACGCCGACGCCGGCGCAAAGGTGCTCATCGACCGGGCCGGCGCCCAGGCCGGCGGCCTGGTCGACGCCCGGGAACTCGCCCGGGAGCTGGGCGGGTTGCCCCTCGCCCTACGCGCCGCCGGCAACTACCTGCGGTCGGTCAACGCCAGCCCGGTCTGGCGCGGCTCATCCACAATCACCACCTTCGCCGACTACCGGACGGCAGTGCAGCGTCGGTTCCGCTCACCGCGCGACGCCGCCGACGTCGACCTCGACGAGTCCCTCGGCCTGGAGATCGTCCGCGAGGTCGACGACATCTCACTGGACCTGCTGGCCCGCCGCCAACTCCAACAGAGCCGGCCACTGCTCAACGTGCTGGCCTGCCTGAGCATCTCCCCGGTGCCCTACGAGGTGGTGCTCAAGCCGGCCATCCTGGCCGAGTCGCCGCTCTTCAAGGGGCTCACCGGCCGGCAGCGGGTGAAGGTGCTGGAGGGCATCGGCAACCTGGCCCTGGTCGACTTCGACGTGCAGGAGGAGGTCACCGACCCGGCGTTCGCGCACGTTCTCTCGCTGCACCCACTGGTGCACGCGATGTTCCGCGACCGCGACGAGGTGCGTGAGCAGATCGCCGAGTACCACGGGCTGGTCATGAAGCTGCTGCTCGCCGCCACCGAGGGGCAGAACCCGGACGACTCGGCGGCCTGGACCAACTGGGACGTGCTGGTGCCGCACCTGGTCGAGGCCGTGCGGGAATACCTCGTGCCGCAGAAACACAAGCACGACCCCGAGACGGTACGCCGCGCGCTGGAGCTGACCCGGCTCACCGCCCGCTACCTCATCGCGGTCGGCCTACCCGGCTCGGCCTTCGACATCCTCGACCCGATCGTGCGCGGTTGCGCAGCGTACGACCACGACCTGGACCGACCGCAGGTGCTGGCGCTGCGCCACGAACTGGGCCGCACCTGGCTGGAGCGCAACCAGCCGGAGATGGCCGACCGGGTGCTCCGCGAGGTCATCGCGGACCGCACCAGGGTGCTGGGCAGCGACGACGCCGACACCCTCGCCAGCCGGCACAAGCTCACCAAGGCGATCATGGCGCAGCGCCAGTGGCCGGAGGCCGAGCTGGAGCTGCGGCAGATCGTCGCCGCCGAGGACCAGGTACGTGGCCCGGAACACTGGGACACCATGATCGTGCGGCACAGCCTGGCGCTGGCGGTGCTGGCCCAGCAACGGGCGCCCGAGGCCGAGGAGATGCTGCACGCCATCCTGGAGGTCCGCTACCGGTTGTGGCCGCTCAACCAACCGGAGACCTGGCAGGCCCGGCACACGCTGGCCCGCTGCATGCAGGCGCAGGGCCGGCTCGCCGAGGCGGAGGCCGAACTGCGGGCCACCCTGGCCACCGTCGAACCCCGGCACGCCGACCGCAGCGAGGTGCTCGCCATCCGATCCACCCTGGCCCTGGTGCTACTGCTCGAGGAGCAGGTCGACGCGGCGATCGAGGTGTACGAGCAGCTGCTGGCCGACCGCCGGCGGCTCCTCGGCGACACCCACCTGGACACCCTTCAGGTGGAACACGCGCTGCGCCGGCTGCGCGACGGCGACTGACCGGTCAGTGCGGCGCGGCCGGGCCCAGGTCACTCGGGTCGGTGTTGCCACCACAGATGATCACTGCCACCCGCTCCCCCGGCTGCGGCACGTACGCGCCGCCGACCAGCGCGGCCAGCGCGGCGGCACCACCCAACTCGGCCGCGACCCGCAACTCCGACCAGAGCAACCGACGCGCCCGCACCAGGTCCTCGTCGCGGACCAGCACTGACACCACCTCGGTCCGGCGGGCGGTGTCGAAGGCGATCTCGCCGATCCGCCGGGCACCCAGCGAGTCCGTGGCGATACCACCCACCTCGATGTCGACCGGCCGACCCGCCTTGAGGGCCGAGTGCAGGGTGGGAATCTGCTCCGGCTCGACCGCCACGACCCGTACCGAACCGCCGAACCAACTGGCGATACCGGACACCAACCCGCCACCACCGACCGCCACCAGCACTGTGTCGATCCCGTCCACCTGCCGCTCCAGCTCCCGGCCGACGGTGCCCTGACCGGCCACCACCTCCGGCTGGTCGTACGCGTGCACTACCAGCGCGCCGGTCTCCCCGGCCCGCTGGGTGCTCGCCGCCAACGCCTCGGCGTAGTGCTGGCCCACCTGGCGCACCTGTGCGCCCAACCCGGCCAACCGCTGCACCTTCACCGGCGAGGCGGTGACCGGCACGAAGACCTCCGCCGGCACGCCCAACGACCGGGCCGCGTACGCGACGGCGAGGCCATGGTTGCCACCAGACGCGGCGATCACCCCGGCCGAGGGCAACGACCCCTGGAGCATCCGGTTGAACGCGCCACGCGGCTTGAACGAGCCGGTGTGCTGGTGCAGCTCCAACTTGAGGCTGAGTTGCCCGGGCACACCCAGATCGGCGCCGTCGACGGCGATGACCGGGGTTTCCCGGACCCGCCCCTCGACAAGGGCCGCAGCCGCCTCGACGTCGCTTCTGTCCACCATGGGGAAACGCCCTTCACTACGACCAGAGGGCCAGTCGACCATCGTCGGTGAGCCCGACGAAACATCCTATGGAGATCCGTCGGCCATCCGACGCGGGACGCACCGTGTGATAGTGCCGCGGATCAAACAGAAAGCCCTCCCCGAGCGTGGGGCGCAACGTCAACGACTGCGCTTCGGCGACCACCGCCTCCTGGAAGCCGTACCCGCCGGGGATCCGCAACGGCTCGTCTTTCGGCTGCCAGCGCCGCCGCCACAACAGTGTCTCACCACCGACCGGTGGCACCCGGATGTAGATGTTGAACGCCAACTGGGCCACCACCTCGCCGTCGAGCAGCCGACCCGCGTACTCCCGTACCGCGTCGTCGAAGTGCACCTGGAGCCCTGCGTTGATCTCGCGGACGATGCCGACGTGCATCTCCCGACCCTGCCGCCGCCCGGGTGCCACGTCCGGCCAGGCATCGCGGAACGCGGCCAGGCACAGGTCCCGGGGCGAGTCCGACAGGCCCAGCGTCGACCAGCTCTTCTCGGCTGCGCCGGCCGCGTCCCAGTAGTCCTCGCGGAGTGCCCCGGCGGACCGGTGGTCGTTGATGGCCGGACCGAACTTGGCGACGACGGGAAAGACCCGGCTCTCGTCGTAGCGGTCCATCGGCGCGTTGGCGAGGGCGGCGGTGATCGCCTGGCAGCGGGCCGCGGAGAGCAACCCCGGCACCCGAACGGCGGCCAGCCGCCCCGCGATGAGCCCGGCGACATCCGCTCGGGTGATCGACTCTGATTCGACGGCGACGAACAAGGGATCGGTAGTGCTCGAATGCTGCACGGCGGTCCTCCCGTAACGAAGATCCCTCACCGGACTTGTCGCGCCCCCCGACCCGCGCACAATGCAATGTACAAACCGCAGGCAAGACGAGATAACCGCAGTTCCGGGCGGCATGGCGCGGCCACCGTTACCATCGGCGCAACCGGGGTACGCGACACCGAGCCGTACGGCGGAAGCTTTCCACCGATCGGGGAATGGTGACGATTCTCGGCGTGACGCATGATGCGACTAGTTCGAACGCTGACAAGGAGTTCGAGATGGCAGGCGCCGGCCCGACGGATCTTGACATGCACGTCGACCGCCTGGAAATGGCGCGTCGAATAGCCCGGGAAATGATCGAGTCCGACCATCAGGCCCTGGAGCTCGCCGTCCGGCAGCGCCCACAGTGCTGGTCCCGACGCCCAGCCCGCGCCGACGCCCTCGCGGGCTGACGCTTCTTAACGCAACAGCGGATACTCCGGCGATGACCCTTGCGCCGCCCCGCACCGACCTCGCCGACCGGCGCTCCTCGTTGCTGGTGCTGGCCGGCTGGTACGTGGCCGTCGTCGTGGCGTTCGGCCTGTTCCTCGGCACGCTCTCCGGATCGGTTCCGACGGGCTGCGGCGAGGTGTGCGACTCCGAACGGTCGAGGACGTTGCTCTTCGGGCTCTACGTGGCCCTGCCGGCGCTGTTCCTCGCACTGCTGGTCAGCCTGGCGACGCTCGCGGCACTCATCTCCCGCACCCGGATCCGCTCGTCGACCCTGGTGGGCACCCTCGCCGCGCTGCTCCCGCTGCTCGCGTGCGGCCTCCTCGTCACGATCCTCTGACCGCGCCCCCGTTGATCTGAGCAGTCCGTCGCGTCCAGCCCTCGCCGATCTTGCAGTTTCTGTCGCCGAAAAGCGTGTGATGCCCTTTTCGTCGGGACAGTAAGTGCAAGATCGCGGCATGGGGGGCGTGGTGGCTGCGCACCGGTCCTCGTACCGCATGCCAGTCTGCCTCCACGTCCGGTCCGCTTCGCTCTGCCTACAGGCCAAGCGGGACGGGTTGGGTTGGTACTCCGTCAGCGATCAGTGCGGTCAACGGCGTGGCGAGGTCCCGTGGCGAGAACAGTTCCGGACCGTGGTGTTGCCTGATCTCTGACAGCGACCACCAACGCCAGCCGATGACGTGCTCGGCGGCGAGTTCCTCGTCGCTCATCGCACCGCGCGGCGCGAACGACGCGGTCCGGACGAGGAAGTAGTCGTTCACGACGCCATCGTGGCCGGGTGCGGACCCGGCGGCGACTATCTCCTGGCGCCAGACCTGAGGCGGGTCGACATCGAGAGCAAGACCGACCTCTTCGCGCAACTCTCGCCGCAGCGCGGCCAGTGGCGTCTCGCCGTCTTCGACGCCACCCCCGGGAGTGATCCAAACGGCGATCGTGCCAGCCGGATCGGGAATGGCAAGTCGTAGCAGCAGAACCCGGTCGTCCTCATCGACGACGACCGCACGCGCCGATCGCCGCAGGTTCACCGTCGACATCAGGACACCCTACGGGTCGACCATCACCGTCAACACCCAGTTCGACGCTGCGCCCTGATCTGCCTGTTCGGCCGTGCTGACGTGTGCGAGGCTTCGACGGTGACTGATCTCGTCATCCGCGCAGCCACCTCGGCTGATCGCGATTTCCTGGTTGACATGCTCGTGGAGGCCACCAACTGGCTGCCTGAGCGCAACTGGTCTCGCGAGCAGATCCTGGCGAATCCCGCACTGGCTCACTACGTCACCGGTTGGCTGCAGCCTGACGACTTCGGCCTGGTTGCGGTGGACCCTGCTGATCGGCCAGTCGGCGCGGCCTGGTTCCGATACCTGACCGCCGCTGATCCGGGCTACGGGTACGTGAGTGACGACGTGCCGGAGCTGACTATCGGCGTGGTGGAAAGCTGGAGGGGTGGCGGTGTGGGCCGGGTGCTCTTGCGCGCTGTTCTGGACGCCGCACGAGAACGTGGCATCCGCACCGTGTCGCTGAGCGTGGAGCGGGCGAACTTCGCTGCGGGGCTGTACGCCGCCGAAGGGTTCCGCACGGTTGAGTCGTTCGAGGACGCGGACACGATGGTCGCTGAGATCGGGGCCTGACGCGTGTGGCGTCCCAGTCAAGTCACTGCAAGGCAGACCTGGACACGCTGTCAGCTCCCTTGACCCACGCGTCGTCTCCATCTTGGCACCCCTAGCCATCCCGGAACGCCCGAGGGCTGCTGGCACGAGTTGCACAATCACTGGGCTCAGACGAGACGCTGGAGGCGTACCTTTGGGTGCTCGTTTCTCAGGTGGGCTTGCTTGTGCTGGCGGACCTGTTCGTCCCAGACCGCCTGGTCGTAGTCCGGGTCCGGGGTGATCCACCTGTGGGAGCCATCGCTGTAATGGAACTTTTCGTCCCCCCGCCGCAGGATGCTCATCGGGTCCAACCAAGAAAGCGACAGTGCAGGACCCCTGCCGGTACCCAGGCCAGGTCCCGCGAGGCGCAGACCAGTTGAGCGCCCATGTAGAGCGCCAGGGAAACGGATGCGCCCTCGTATTCAGCGCGTAGCTCCTGCTGTCGGGTCCGGCAGGGCCAGGGCGCGTTGCAGCCCCCGCAGGTCCAGATCGGCATCACCGGGCCGTGGGTGGTCATCGTGGTTCGCCAATGAGGTGCACGAAGTGCGCTCGCCTCTGGAGCCACCGCAGTCGCTCTGGGCAGGGGTGGGGCCGGCCGCACCGGCACAGGTCGAGTCCAACCTCTTCGTGGCGTGTCAGGAGTTCGTCGGCAGCATCGACTTGCGCCTGGGCGTGGCCGATGAAGGCCTCTAGGCCGTGAATGGCAGCCATCTTTCACCCCGTCAGGCCCGCACGGCGACGGTGCCAGTTTGCCTCCGCCAGCACGGCGGCGAGGTTGATGTCGCCCCTGGCGATGCGGCTCCGGGCAACATCGAGCCACAGCGGTGACGCCACGGCCTGCTCCCCGCTAGCGGTTCGCAGGCCTTCTACAGCGAGGCGTCCCAGGCGGCACGACACAAGTTGGTCGTCGTGCGTACAACCGACGATGAGGTAGTGGCCGGCACGGTCGGGGCGGTGGTCTTCCCACAGTGCTCGGCACAGACGCCACAGCAGCCGGTGGCGACAGCCGTCAGGCGGCTCGACCGGTGGGTTCTCGACATCGAACGACATGTCCAAGACGGTCCCGCCGGCTGTGGTCCCGCGACCATGTCCGCTAGCCATGTCACGGTGACATGAGCGGGCTCGACCTACGCCGGCACCAGACTTAAGCTCCAGGTTGAGCACGATGCGTAGTCACTCGATGACGGTGGGGCCGGCTGTGCTACTCGACCATCTTCGGATTCCCGACGGCTTCTGGTCGCGGGAGGACATCAGGACCGCAGTGCGCGTCCGCGACATCGGCACTCTGTTCCGGCTGCTTGCCCGGCATACGGGGGCGAGTCAGACACGCATCGGGGCGGTGGTCGGCCTGGAACAGGGCTACGTCAGCCGGGTGATCGCCGGCCGGAAGGTGACCTCCATCGACGTGCTGGAGCGGATCGCCGACGGCTGCGGCATGCCCGACGAGACCCGGATGTCGCTCGGCCTTGCACCGTGCCAACAAGCACGTCGCCTCACCCCCGGCAGCCCTCGGGGTGATGTGCCAAACGACCGATCCTGGCGCGAGGACGTCCGCGCCGCCACGCAGCTGTGGGAAGGCGACGTGAAGCGCCGAGACATGCTCCGTCAGACGGTGTTCAGCTCCGCTGGCTACACCCTGCCCGCGCTGCGCTGGTTCACCGTCCCCACCACACAACCCGTCACACAGAAAGGTCACCGATCAGTCGGTCAACCGGACATCGACACCATCCGCGAGATGACCTCCACCTACCGGCGGCTCGACAACCAGCACGGAGGGGGCCACGCCCGCGAAACCCTCGCCCGCTACCTCAACCACGAGGTCACGCCCCTGCTAATCGAGGGCCGCTACGATCCGGCGACCGGACGAAAGCTACTCGCCGCCGTCGCCGAGCTGACTCAGCTCGCCGGCTGGCAGGCATACGACACGGCTGAGCACGGCCTCGCTCAGCGCTACCTCACCCACGCCCTCGACCTCGCCCGAGCTGCCGACGATGCTGGGCTCGGCGCCGAAATCCTCGCCGCGATGAGCCACCAAGCCACCTACCTCGGTCACAATGCCACCGGCGTCGATCTCGCCCGCGCTGCCCGGCAGACGGCACAACGCGCCGGCCTCGCGGTGCTGACCGCCGAGGCGCTGGTCATGGAAGCTCATGCCCACGCTGCCGCGCGCAACGAACGCGCCTGCACGACCGCACTGCACCAGGCAGAACAGACCCTCGACCGAGCCGACCGCAGCAGCGACCCGCAATGGCTCGGCTACTTCGACGAGGCATACCTCTCAGCCAAGTTCGGCCATTGCTTCCACCCCTCGGCCGCCACCAGCAGGCCGAGCGCTTCACCGTTCGCTCGCTGCAGATGGACGAACGCTACATACGCGGGAAGGCCTTCAACCTCACTCTTCTCGCCTCCATCCACGCCCGCCACGGCGAGCCCGATCGCGCCAGCGCCATCGGGGCCAAAGCGCTCACGCTGACCTCTCAACTGCGGTCGGCCCGAGCCGTCCGATACCTACGCGACCTGCAAGCCGACCTCACAGTGCACCGCCGCCGGCCGGCCGTCAGACACTTCATCAACCGCGTCGACGTGACCCTCGGTCATCGCCGCTGACTACAGCTCACCCCGGGCTTTGCGCGCGACCAGCTCCAACACCGCGATCACCGTGCCGGATCCCACGATCTCACCCCGGGACACGAGGTCCCGCGCTTCCGCCAACGGCATCCAGGCCACCCGCTCGGCCTCGTTGACGTCCACCGGCGAACCAATATGTACTGCGTCGCGCGCAAGGAACAGCAGATTCTCCGCATCCGCGGTTGCCACCCACGGCTGGAACGACAGCATCGGCTCCACCGCACCCGGACGCCATCCGGTCTCCTCCTCGACCTCCCGGACCGCGCATATCGCCGGCTGCTCACCGTCGTCGACGTAACCCCCAGGCAGCTCCCACACCCACCGGTCGAACACGAACCGGTGCCGCCGCATCAGCAGCAGGCGCTCCTGCTCGTCAAGCACCGCGACCATGGCCGACCGGGGTGCCCGGATCACGTACTGCTCGAAACGGACCCCATCCGGCAGTTCCACGTCGGCGATGCTCAACCGCGCCCGCCGGCTGCCATCCACCACCCGCTCACCGTGAATCGTCCACCGCGTCGACTCGGTAACCTGGTCCTCCGCCACCCATCCAGTATCCGGCCCCCTGGCGCGCACGCATTGCGGGCCTCGTCACGAAGATCCGGCTCCACCCGATGCCGAACCCCGCCGCTTTCACGACTCAGGAACCCTTACAGGGTCTCGGAGACGGCAGGTAAAAGGCGTGTTGGCGCTACTTCCAGCGGAAGTGCACGAAGAGGCGGCCGAAGTTCTTCGAGTCCTTCTCCACCCGGTGGTAGAGCTGCTTGACGTCCTTCTGGTCGAGGAACCGCAGCACCCGCTTCTTGAGTTGGCCGGACCCCTTGCCGGGAATGATCTCGACGAGGGTGGCCTTCTTCGCCACCGCCTCGTCCATGATCCCGCGCAACGCCCTGTCGATGTCCTGGCCCTTGTTGAAGATCTCGTGCAGGTCCAGCTTGAGCTTCATGCCGCAGCCCCCGGCCGGTCAGGTCCCATGTCCGCCATCCTAGGCGCGGCCGCCGGCCCGCCAATCGGGCGACGGAAGGGGCGGCCCCGAAGGACCGCCCCTGTGATGGAACTGCGCACCGTCAGCGCCGGCCGCCGAGGCGGGTCTCCACCCGCTCAAGCGCGGTCCGGTAGTCGTCGTTGGCCGCGTACATCGCGGCGGCGATCCGCAGGTGCCGCAGCGCGTCGGTGTGTCGGTTCAGTCGCTCCAGCGTCCGACCGAGCACGTGGTGCGCGTAGTGGTCGCTCGGGTCCCGCTCGACCAGCTCGCGCAGATGCTCCTCGGCCCGGTTGAGCTGGGCCGACTGGAAGTACGCCCGAGCCAGCAGTTGCCGGACCGCCGCGTTGCCGGGTTCGGCGTCGATGATCGGCTCCAGCAGTCGGGCTGCCCCGCTGGGGTCACCGGTTTCGAAGAACATGGTCGCCCGCCGGTAGTCCGCCAGAAGATCCATCTGCCACCTCCTCGGGTCGCACCGTCACCTGTTCCGACGCTGGCACAACACCGGACGTTTGGCGACTGTTCCCGGGGTCGAGATCAGGTCAGTTCGGGCCGCCGAAGGGTCAGGTGCGGGCGTCCCGGCGTCCGGCGGAAAGTTCCCAGGCGCGGACACCGCCGACGATTCCGGCGGTGTTCGGCACCACCACCACGTCGTCGCCCATCCGGGTCAGTTGCTCGGGCCGGATCAGTCGGGAGTTACCCCCGCCCAGGTAGAGCCGGTCCCAGCGGAACACCGGGCGCAGCCCGTCCACCACCTGGCGGATCCGACGGGACCAGAAGGCGTCGCCGAGCCGCCGCCGTTCCGGCTCGCCGACGTACGTGTCGTAGGTGGTGCCCCAGCGCACCGGCGCGTGCGACAACTCCAGGTGCGGTGCGAGCACCCCGCCGTCGAAAAGCGCGCTGCCCAGCCCCGTCCCCAGGGTCAGCACCAGCTCGCAGCCGGTGCCGGCGACCACTCCGGCGCCGTGCACCTCGGCGTCGTTGAGCACCAGCGCCGGCACCCCGAACGCGTCGGCCAGTGCACCGCGCGCGTCCCAGCCGGACCACTCGGCGAGCAGGTCCGGGTCGACCCGGGTGCGGGGGCCGTTGCGGGTCACGTAGTGCGGGGTGCTCACCACCACTCCGTGCCGGATCATCCCGGGTACGCCGACAGTGATCCGGTCCGCCGTTGGCAGGCGCCCGCCGAGATCCCGCAGGGTCCGGACAAACAGCGCGGGCGGCAACGGGTACGGGGTGGGCACCCGCAACGGCCGGGCCCGCATCGTTCCCGCCTCGTCGAGCACGGAGGCCTTGATGCCCCCGCCGCCACAGTCGATCGCCAGTGTGGTCACCACGTCGTTGAGTCTGCCCGCTGCCGGCCGGTCGTATGCGGGCGGCCGGATAGGCTGCCGTCCTGATGAGCGCCACGATGATCGTCAAGGACCTGGCCGCCGGGCACGGCGACCGCCCGCTCTTCGCCGGACTGGACCTGGTGGTCGCCCCCGGCGACGTGGTCGGGCTGGTCGGGCCGAACGGGGCCGGCAAGTCGACGCTGCTGCGTACCCTCGCCGGGTTGTTGCCGGTCGAGGCCGGCAGCGTGCGGCTCAGCCCGCCCACCGCGAGCGTCGGACACCTGCCGCAGGAGCCGGAACGGCGGCCGGGCGAGACGGTACGGGACTTCCTGGCCCGCCGGACCGGGGTGACCGCCGCGCAGGCGGCGTTGGACGCGGCGACCGAGGCGCTGACCGCCGGGGCGGCGGGTGCCGACGACGCGTACGGCGACGCGCTGGAGCGCTGGCTCGCCCTCGGCGGCGCGGACCTCGACGAACGCGCCGAGCAGGTGAGCGCCGACCTGGGGCTGACTGTCGACCTTGACCACCCGACGACAGGGCTCTCCGGGGGCCAGGCGGCCCGGGCCGGGCTCGCGTCGCTGCTGCTCAGCCGGTACGACGTGTTCCTGCTCGACGAGCCGACGAACGACCTGGACCTGGCCGGGTTGGAGCGGCTGGAGGAGTTCGTCACCGGTCTGCGGGCCGGCACGGTGCTGGTCAGCCACGACCGGGAGTTCCTCACCCGCACGGTGACCCGGGTCGTGGAGCTGGACCTGGCGCAGCAGCAGGTGAACCACTACGGCGGCGGCTACGCGGCCTACCTGGAGGAGCGCGAGGTGGCCCGCCGGCACGCCCGCGCGGACTTCGAGGAGTACGCCGACACGAAGGCCGGGCTGGAGGCTCGGGCCCGTACCCAGCGTGGGTGGATGGAGAAGGGCGTGCGGAACGCCCGCCGCAAGGCCACCGACAACGACAAGATCGGCCGCAAGTTCCGCAGCGAGTCGAGCGAGAAGCAGGCCGCCAAGGCCAAGCAGACCGAACGGCTGATCGAACGGCTCGACGTGGTCGAGGAGCCCCGCAAGGAGTGGGAGCTGCGGATGGAGATCGCCGCCGCGCCCCGCGCCGGCGCCGTCGTGGCCACGCTGCGCGGAGCAGTGGTACGCCGTGGTGGCTTCACCCTCGGCCCGGTCGACCTCCAGATCGACTGGGCGGACCGGGTCGCGGTGACCGGGGCGAACGGCTCGGGCAAGTCCACCCTGTTGGCCGCGCTGCTGGGCCGGCTGCCGCTGGACGCCGGCACCGCCTCGCTCGGGCCCGGCGTGGTGGTCGGCGAGGTGGACCAGGCCCGGGGGCTGTTCCTCGGCGACGTGCCGCTGATCGACGCGTTCGAGGCGGCCGTACCCCATTTGTCGCCGGCGGACGCGCGGACCCTGCTGGCCAAGTTCGGCCTGCGGGCGGCGCACGTGCCCCGACCGGCGGCCACCCTCTCCCCCGGTGAGCGGACCCGGGCCGCGCTGGCCCTGCTCCAGGGCCGTGGGGTCAACCTGCTGGTGCTGGACGAGCCCACCAACCACCTGGACCTGCCCGCCATCGAGCAGCTCGAATCGGCGCTGGCCAGCTATCCCGGAACGCTGCTGCTGGTCACCCACGACCGGCGGATGCTGGCCGCCATCGAGACCAACCGGCGGCTGCGGGTCGACGCCGGGCGGATCGCCGAGGATTGATCCGTGCCCGCGGGCCGGCGCGGGGTGAGAATGACGCCATGCTCAAGTGGGAGTACGCCCTGCTGGTCCGCCGCCGCCAGGCTGCGACAAACGACCTCGGCTGGGAGGTCGTCTTCGTCTGGTACGGGCCGGACGGCTCGATGGTCGACGTGACGCCGTACGGCGACACCTCGCTGGCCCACCTGAACCGGGCCGGCGACCAGGGGTGGGAGTTGGTCGCGATGAGCGAGGACCCGTCCCTGCCCGGCAACCACGAACTGCACCGCTACCACCTCAAGCGGCCGAAGCCCGCCGACCCGCCGCCTCGCCAGCGGATGCGCGGGGGCCGCCGCACCCTCTCCGGCTGACCCGACCGCGCCGGGCCGCGCACCGGAAGTTGCCAACGAGGCGGGCGAGCGGGGCATACCGGGCGCGATTGCGGGTATCGCGCGGCGGGAGGTGGCCCGAATGGTCGCTTTGGCACAGACTCCGCCCTCGGCCGACCGGCTGCGGGCGATCGACGATTTCCTCGCTCAGGCGTGGGCGGACCAGGTCCGCCACGATGATCGGTTGCGGGAGCTGGCGGTCGAGGTGCGGTTCGACCGGGGGGTGGCCCATCTGAGCGGCGACGTGGCCGATCCCACCCAGCTACGGCTGGTGCGGGACCTGGTGGGGCGGCTGGCCGGTGTCTACGGCGTCTGGTGCCGGGTCGGCATCGGCGGGCGGGCGCCGGTGGTGGTGGACCTCGGTTGTGGGCCGACCAAGCAGTGGTCGAGCAACCTGGGGCTGGACATCTACCCGGCACCCGGCGTGAATGCCGTGGCGGACCTGTCCGGCTCGCTACCGCTCGCCGACAACTCGGTGGACGTCCTCTTCGCGGTGCACATCCTGGAGCACCTGATCGACTTCCTGCCGCTGGTCGACGAGTGTCATCGGGTGCTCCGCCCCGGTGGGGTGCTGCACGTGATGAGCCCCTGGTGGGGGCATGTGAACGCGGTGGCCGACCCGACCCACGTCCGGCTGATGGACGTGCAGACGTTCAAGGGGATCTGCCAACTGCGGCCACCGGGCACGCCGCGCTGGTACCCACTGCACGCGGGCTGCGACGGCGCCTCGATCTTCGCCGACCTGACGCCCCTTCCCCCGGACGCCGACGCGGCACCGCAGTCCCACCTGGCCCGCTTCTTCGACTAGCGGGTCCGGGTGGACTCGCGGAGTTCCAGGCGGTAGGGGGCGCGGAGTTCCCGGGCGGGGACGGTGGGATCACCCTCCAGGCGGTTGGCGAGGAGTTCGACGGCCAGGCGGGCGACCTGTTCCTTGTCCGGGGCGACGGTGCTCAGGGTCGGGGTGGCGAACCTGCCGTCCTCGATGTCGTCGAAGCCGGCCACCGCCATGTCCTCGGGCACCCGCAGGCCGGCCTCGTGCAGCGCCCGCAGGGCACCGAGGGCCAGCGTGTCGTTGAAGCAGAAGACGGCGTCGGGGCGTACCCCGCAGGTGAGCAGGCCCCGCATCGCGGCCGCGCCGTCGGCGCGGTGCCAGGCCGGCGCGGACGCCACCAGGTCCTGGTCGTGGTCGAGGCCGGCGGCGCGCAGCGCGTCGCGGTAGCCGGCCAGGCGCAGCCGGGCGCTGGCACCCTCGTCGGTGCGCTGCGCGCCGATGGCAGCGATCCGGCGGTGACCCAACTGGATCAGGTGGCTGGTGATCTCCCGGGCCGCTGCCACGTTGTCGATCACCACGCGATCCGCCGGGCAGTGTTCGATCCGCTCGCCGAGCAGCACCATCGGAGTGCCGTCCAGACCGGCCAGGTCCGCGGCGGTGAGCGCCAACGGACTGAGGATGAGCCCGTCGATCAGGTGGTCGGTGATACCGGAGGCAAGCACCCGTTCCTGGTCACGCCGGCCGCCGGTCTGGTCGATGAGCACCGTCCAGGCGTGCTCGGCGGCGGCGCTGACCACGTGACGGGCCAGCTCGGCGAAGTACGGGATGTCCAGTTCCGGAACGGCCAGCGCGATCACGCCGGTGCGTCCCTTGCGGAGGTGACGGGCGGAGAGGTTGGGCCGGTAGTTGAGTTCGACGATCGCCTCCTCGACCCGGGCACGGGTGTCCGGTCGTACGTGCACGTGGCCGTTCACGACGTTGGAGACGGTCTTGACGGAGACGCCGGCCCGTTCGGCCACGTCCTTGAGTCTGTGTCGCACGCCGCAACCTCCCCGAGGTGACGGGCGCACCATACCGTCAGCGACCCTCCTGCACGGCGGGCTCGTGCTGGGCCAGCCGGTTGCGGCGGCGGCCGTAGCCGAAGTAGATCAACGCGCCGAGCAGCATCCAGGCCAGGAACCGCAGCCAGGTCTCCACCGACAGGTTGAGCATCAGGTAGAAGCAGGCCAACGCCGAGACGATCGGCAGCACCGGTGAGAACGGCACCCGGAACGGCCGCTCCAGGTCGGGCCGCTTGCGGCGCAGGATCGGCACCGCCACCGACACGAGGACGAACGCGCAGAGCGCGCCGATGCTGACCAGGTCGGCCAGCGCGGACAGTGGCAGGAAGCCGGCCAGCAGCGCGACCGCCACGGTCATGATCGCCGAGATCCGGTACGGGGTGCCCCAGCGCGGGTGCACCTTCGCGATCGAGGGCGGGATCAACCCGTCCCGGGCGATGGCGAAGCCGATCCGGCCCATCGCCACCAGGTCGACCAGGATGACGCTGGTCAGGCCCGCGACCGCGGCGATGGAGACCAACACTGCCGCCCAGCCCGCGCCGACCGACTCGAAGGCCGACGCGATCGGGGCGCCCCGGTCGATCTCGGTGTACGGCACCATCCCGACCACCACCAGCGAGACGCCGATGTAGAGCACCGTGGAGATCAGCAGCGTGCCGAGCAGACCCAGGGTGAGGTCCCGCTTGGGCTTCCTCGTCTCCTCGCCCAGGTTGGCCACGGCCTCGAAGCCGGTGTACGCGAAGAAGACCACGGCGGCGGCGCTGAGCACCCCGACGAAGCCGAAGACCGACGGCTCCAGCCCGAAGAGCGCCTGCGTGACCGGCTGCTTGATGCCGTCGTCGCCGCTCCCGGCGGGCTCGGCCGGCGGGATGAACGGGGTGAGGTTGGCGGCCTTGACGAAGAACAGCCCGGCTACCACCACGAAGACGCAGATGGCCACCTTGACCAGCACCAGCAGGTTGGTGATCCGGGCGGATTCGCGGATGCCGACGATCGCCACGATGCCGAGGATCAGCACGATCGCGATGGCGCCCACGTTGACGGTGCTGCCCTCCTCGCCGAACCATCGGGTCGGCAGGTCGAGCAGTTCGGCGAGGTAGCCGGACCAGCCTCGGGCCACCACGGCGGCGCCGAGCGCGAACTCCAGCAGCAGGTCCCAGCCGATGATCCAGGCGACGATCTCGCCCATCGTGGCGTACGCGTAGGTGTAGGCGCTGCCGGCGGTCGGCACGCTGGAGGCCAACTCGGCGTAGCAGAGGGCGGCGAGCAGGGCCACCACGCCGGCGATGGCGAAGGAGATCACCACACCCGGCCCGGCGCTGTCCCGGGCCTCGATCCCGGTGAGTGTGAAGATGCCGGTGCCGATCACGATGCCGATGCCGAAGCCGGTGAGGTCGATCGCGCCGAGCCGTCGCTTCAGCCCCAGCTGGCCGTCGCTGCCGTCCGCCTCACCTTGGGCTATCACGTCCTTGATTGGTTTTGTGCGCAGCACGGACACCCGGTCACCCCTCCCACCGTGCGACCACCCCCGTGGCGGCCGGTGACCGCCGTTGCTACCCACCGGCGCGATTGGTCAACCGCGAACTCTTGCGGCGACGGCCAGACTGTGAAAATTTCCTACCAGCAACGCGGACATCGACGGCGAATCTTGCCGCGCACCGCGCGAAACATCCGGGAGCCCCAACGAAGGGACACACCGCATGAAAGCCACCCGACTCGGAGTCACCGGGCTGATCGCAGCCCTGCTCGGCACGTTCGTCACCGCCACCCCCGCGAGCGCCGCACCCAGCGCGGCCGACACCACTGGCACCGCCACCTGCGCCACCGACCCGGCCACCCCGAAACGGCAGTTCCGGGCCATGTGGATCTCCTCGGTGGTCAACATCGACTGGCCCAGCAAGGCGTCCCAGACCAACCCGGACCGGATCGCGGCCCAACAGGCCGAATACCGCGAGCTGCTCGACCTGGCCGGGCGACTGCACCACAACGCCGTCGTGGTGCAGGTCCGGCCCACCGCCGACGCGCTCTGGCCCTCGCCGTACGAGCCCTGGTCGGAATACCTGACCGGGGTACGCGGCCAGGACCCGGGCTGGGACCCACTGGCGTTCCTGGTCGACGAGTCGCACAAGCGGAACCTGGAGTTCCACGCCTGGTTCAACCCGTACCGCGTCTCCATGCCGGCCCCCGGCGGCGCCGGCGCGGACCTGACCCAGCTCGCCCCCGGCCACCCGGCCCAGCAGCACCCCGACTGGACCTTCGCCTACCCACCGGCCGGCGTGGCCGGCAGCCGGCTCTACTACAACCCCGGAATTCCCGAGGTCCGCGAGTTCGTCCAGACCGCCATGATGGACGCCGTCAAGCGGTACGACATCGACGGCGTCCACTTCGACGACTACTTCTACCCCTACCCCAGCGGCACCTACCAGGTGCCGGACGACGCGACCTTCGCCGCCCACAACCGGGGCTTCACCGACCGGGCCGACTGGCGGCGGGACAACATCAACCTGCTGATCCAGGAGATGAACGGCAAGATCAAGGCGGCGAAGCCGTGGGTGAAGTTCGGCGTCAGCCCGTTCGGCATCTGGCGCAACAAGACCGCCGACCCGCTGGGTTCGGACACCACCGGCAGCCAGTCGTACGACATCATCTCCGCCGACACCCGCAAGTGGATCAAGCAGGAGTGGATCGACTACGTGGTGCCGCAGCTCTACTGGTACATCGGTCAGTACCCGGCCGCCGACTACGCGCGCCTGGTGCCGTGGTGGGCCGAGACGGTGCGCGGCACCCGCGTGCAGCTCTACATCGGCCAGGCCGACTACAAGAGCGGCGACCCGGCGTACGGGCCGTACTGGCAGAACCCGCGCGAGCTGTCCGACCACCTGACGCTCAACCGGTCGCATCCGGAGGTGCAGGGCAACGTGCACTTCTCCGCGGTGCAGGTGCGCGCCAACCGCCTCGGCGCCACCGACATCTACGCGGGCGCGCACTACTCCCGCCCGGCCCTGGTGCCGGCCATGCCCCACCTGCCGGCCCGGCCGCTGCTCTTCCCGGTGGTCAGCAAGGCGATCCGGCAGGCCGACGGGGTCCGGCTCACCTGGCGGCAGCCCGCCGACGGCGTCGGTCCGCTCGGCACCGCCACCTCGTACGCGATCTATCGGTTCGACGGCACCACGCTGCCCGGTCGGTGCGCCACTGCCGACGCCGCGCACCTGGTCGGCACCGTCCGGGCCGCGCCCGGCAACGACCAGTCCTGGGTGGACACCTCGGCCGAGCCTGGTCGGCGCTACACCTACCGACTGACCGCACTGGACCGGTCGGCGAACGAGAGCCCCGCCAGCCCGCCGGCATTCGTCTGTTTCAACGCATGTCACCAATAGTTGGCGATACGCATACCGCCTAGTTGATCAGCTGATCGACACTCATCGACATCCGGTAACCCGCCGGTAACTTCCGTCCCACCCGCTCACCCCCGCGGAGGTAACCCGTGCCCCGACGTCTCGCCACCCTGATCGCCTCGGGCGCGTTAGCGCTGCTCGCCACCCTCACCATCGCGTCCCCCGCCGCCGCCGTCACCCCCGCCCAACGGCTCTCCGTGCTGTCCAGCTGGACCCAGACCAGCGCGTCCAGCTACAACTCGTGGAACAGCGCCCGGGTCAACCGGGCACCCTGGGCCGAGTACAACTTCAACTGGTCCACCGACTACTGCTCGTCCAGCCCGGACAACCCGCTCGGCTTCACCTTCAACCTGGGCTGCTACCGACACGACTTCGGCTACCGCAACTACAAGGCGGTCGGCCAGTTCTCCGCCAACAAGTCCCGCCTCGACAGCGCCTTCTACGAGGACCTGAAGCGCGTCTGCACCACGTACAACTCGGTCGTCCGGCCGGCCTGCTACAGCCTGGCCTGGACCTACTACCAGGCGGTCAGCATCTTCGGTTCGGTAGCGGCCGTCCAGCAGGCCGACATCGACCGCGCTGCCCGAATGAAGGCCCAAGCCGAAGCCAACGCCAAAACCCACTAACCCCACTAACCCCACCCCACCCCACCCCCGCCCCCACCCCCGCCCACCCGTGTTGATCAAGAGGTTTCGGTCATCGGGAGCGCGTTTCCTGACGCAAATCTCTTGATCAACAAGGGTGGGGGGAGGGGGGCGGGGCGGGGCGGGGCGGGGCGGGGCGGGGTGGGGTGGAGGGCTGGGTGGGTTAGGCGCGTTCGGTTCTTGTGGCTGGGTGGCGGTCGGGGTCGGCGGGACGGCGGGGGGTCGGTTGGGACAGGCCGGTGCTGAAGCGGGTCGAGTCCGCCGCCAGGTCCGGGTGTTCCACGTCGAGTGCCAGCGCCGCAGCCTCGTCCAGCCCCAGCTCCGCACCCTCACCGTACGCGTCGTCGAAGGCCGCGTCGCCAAGCACCGCGCGCAACTCCCCCTGCTGCTCGGCCCAGTAACCGCCGAAGATGCCGGGGGTGGCACGCATGCTCGCCCGGGTTGCCTGCGCGGCCCCGAACAGGCGGGCCGCGGTCAACCGCTCCCCGCCGATCGCACAACGCACCGCGACCGCGTTCAAGGTGTCGCACGCCCGCCCGTGGTAGCCGTGGCCCATCCGGGAGCGCAGCGCCACCAGCAGGTGCTCGTGTGCGGCGATCACGTCGCCGCGGGCCAGCGCGACCATGCCGAGCAGCATGTCCACCGAACGCCGGCCCCGCTCCACGGGCCGGGCCGCCTCCACCGGACGCACCGCGCCCAACAGCTCCGCAGCCTCCTCCAGGGCGCCCCGCCGCCAGAGCAGCTCGGCCAGGCTGAAGACAGCGAACAGCGCCTCGCCGACCACGTCCTGCCCGTGCGCCCAGTCGATGACCTCCCGGCACACCCGCTCGGCCTCGACGAACTGCCCCATGTCGACAAGCGGCGCGGCCCTGCCGGCGAGCACCCGGGCCAGCAACCCGGCGTCGCCGGCCTGCCGGGCCGCTGCCTCCGCCCGCTGGGAGTAGCGCAGCTCCTCGGCGAACTCGCCGTCGGCGCTGGCATGCAGCGAATGCATGTGGTACGCCGCCGCCAGCTCCGCCTCCGGAATCCGCTCCCCCGTCTCCGCGATCCGCCCGTACAGCCGGAACAGCCACAGCCGCCCCTCGCGGGCCAGGCCCCGCTCCAGCCACCACTGGTCCAGCCCACCCGCCAGACCGAGGCCGGCACGGGCGCTGCCTCCGGTGGCGCACCACCGCAGCGCGGCGCGCAGCTCCCCGGCCAGTGGATCGAGGGCATACAACGACAGCGTCACCGGCCGGCCGTCCTGGCCCAGGTGGGCCCGGTCCAACGCGTGCGCCGACCAGGCCACGTGCCGGTCCCGAGCGGCCTGCTCCTCGCCCGCCTCGCCCAACCGCCGCGCCGCGTACGCCCGGATGGGGTCGAGCATCCGGTAGGTGCTGCCGGCGGCGCGCGGCTCGGCCAACACCATCGACTTGTCCACCAGGACCGAGAGCGGGTCCAGCGGATCGTCACCCAGCAGCCACTCCACAGTCGCCAGATCCACCGGGCCGGCGAAGACCGCCAGCCACCGCAGCAGGCGGGCGGCCCGGGGCCCCAACGTCCGGTAGGACCAGGTGACGGTGGCCTGCATGGTCAAATGCCGCTCGGTGGCCGAGCGCTGCACCGCCCGACTCGCCGGGGTGGGCGGCGACGCCCCGGCCGCCGCGGCGACCAGGTCCACGGTGTCCTGCTGATTGCCGGACCAGCCCCGCTCCACCGGCGGCGGATCCGGGTCCTCCCGGCCGGCGTCCAGGGTGCCGAGGACATCGTCGAGCCGCTCGGCGAGCTGACCGACGGAGAGCACCCGCAGCCGGGCGGCGGCCAACTCGATGGCGAGCGGCAGACCGTCCAACCGTTGCACGACCCGACGCAGGTCGGCGGACTCGGCCGGGTCCGGCTGCCGACCACCACGCGCTGCCGCCGTACGGTCCAGCAGCAGCGCCACCGCGTCGCTCTCCGCACCGTCCGCGCGCGGGTCGACCGAGAGCGGCGGAATCCGCCACACCACCTCGCCGGGCAGGCTGAACGACTCGCGACTGGTGGCCAGCACCCGCACGCCGCTCCCGCCGGACAGCAGACGCGCGATCACCTCGGCGCAGGCGGCCGGCTGGGTGTCGCAGGTGTCCAGGACGACAAACATCCGGCGGCCGGCCGCGTACTCGACGAGGGTGTCCAGCATCGGCCGACCGGGCTCGGGACGCAGGCCGAGCACGGCGGCGATGGCGAACGCCACCAGCCCCGGGTCGGTCACCGAGGCGATGTCGACGAACCAGACCCCGTCCGGGTACGCCTCGACAACTCCGCTGGCCAACTCCACCGCGAGCCGGGTCTTGCCCGCGCCGCCGGCGCCCAGCACGGTGACCAGGCGGTGCTGACGCACCAGCAGGCCCAGCTCGATGCGCTCAGCCTGCCGGCCGACGAACGAGGTCACCTGGGTGGGCAGGTTGTGCGCCACCGCGTCGGCGGTGCGGGGTCGGGGGAACTGCCGCTCCAGACCCGGGGCGACCAGTTGGAACAGTCGTTCCCGGTCGTCGAAGCCGCGCAGTCGGTGCAGGCCCAGGTCGAGCAGGGTCGCACCAGGCGGCATCGGCTCCGCCCGACGTGCGGTGGACGCCGTGCAGAGCACCTGCCCGCCGTGGGCGGCGGCCGCCACCCGGGCGGCCCGGTGCACCTCGGGGCTGGCGTACTCGCCGTCGCGTGGCTCGGCATAGCCGGTGTGCAGGCCCATCCGCACCCGGGGCGCGGCTTCGGAGGTGGGCCAGTCGTGGCTGGACAGTGCCCGTTGGGCGGTCAGGCACGCGGTCATCGCCGCTGTCGCTTCCTCGAAGGCCAGGAAGAACGAGTCGCCCTCGGTCAACAGTTCCGCGCCACCCGTGCTGGCCAGCGTGCGGCGCAGCAGCCGTCGATGCTCGGCGAGCACCGGGCGGTAGTCGGGGCCGAGCAGTTGAGCCAGCCGGGTCGAGCCCTCAATATCGGTGAATACGAAGGTCACCCAACCGCTCGGGAGCTGGATCCGTGGCGACATGCGAGGAACCTCCGCCCGTGACGTCGGGTTCATGCTGCCTGAGTCCGAACGATCACACATCGTGAGAACGGCCGGGCAAGTGCCGCCTCAACGTGCCACTCGGACCCGCTCCCGGCAAGGCCGGCCCACCAGGCGGCGGCGGATTGGCCCGATCAGCAGCCGCAGGCGCCGCCGCAGCAGCCACCACCAGCGGCGGGTGCCGGGGCACCACCGGCACCGCCACTGCGACCGGTGACGGCGACCGCGGAGAGAAGCTTGACCGTGTCGGCGTGTCCCTGAGGGCAGCTGGCCGGCTCACCGGCCGCCGCCATCGAACGGTTGACCTCGAAGGTGTCGCCGCAGGCGCGGCAGCGGAACTCGTACCGGGGCATGCCACCCAGGGTACGTGGATCTGGCGGATCGCGGAGGATGGGTGATACTCGACAGGTGGTGGACGGCGAGGACGACAAGCGTGTGCAACCGTTACGACCGGCCGCGCCGTTGGACGGGCCGCTCGAAGGCTCCGGGGCCGCGCCCGACCCGGTGCGCAAGGTGCCCCGCCCCCGCCGCCCCTGGCTGAGCGGGCGCTCCACTGGCGCGCCGGCCACCACGCCAGCGGCCACCGCGCCGGCTCCGCCAGCGGCGAAGCCCACCGCGCCCGACTCCGCCGGGTCCGAACCGGACGCGAGCGCCACCGGCACGAACATCCCGGCCGGATCCGTCCCGACCGCCGGCCCAGCGACCGCCCCTCAGACCGAGGCCCCCAAGGTCGACGACGCGAAAGCCGAGGAACCGAAGGCGGACGGCAGCGCCAGTGGCCCGGCCGCGTCGAAGACGGCCGGCGCGTCGAGCGCCGACAAGCCCGCTGACGACGCGAAGACCGGTGCCGCGGATCCGGCCAAGACCACTGTGGATGAGATCCCGGTCGTGCCGGCGTCCGACCCGGCCCGTCGGCGGCGGGTGCAGTTCGCCCACGCGGTACGTCTGCCGCCCCGCCGGGCAGCAGCCGCCGCGGCCCAGGCGACCCGTGCCTGGGCACGCCGGCCGAGTGGTCGGCTGACCCTGCCCGGCGTCTTCCTGCTGGCGCTGGTGGCCGCGACCGCCGCGGCGGGAGCGCTGCTCGTACCGGCCGCGATCCGCTCACCGCGCCCGGTAGCTGTCGACGCCTCGGCCACGCCGAGCGGGGTCGCCGCGCCTGGGATGCCGTCCGGCCTGCCGACCAGCCCGCTGCCCACCGGTCCGCTGCCGACCCTTCCGCTGCCCACCGGCGGGTTGCCCGGCAACGGGCTGCCGACCGGGTCGGTGATCGGTGGCCGCCCGTCGGACGCCCTGGCCGGCTGGGCGCAGCAGGTAGGTGCCAAGGTCGGCGTGCCGGCGGTCGCCATGCAGGCGTACGGCTACGCCGAGCTGGTGCTCGCCCAGACCAACCGCAGCTGTGCGCTGAGCTGGACCACGCTGGCCGCGATCGGGCAGGTCGAATCGGGACACGGCTCGGCCAACGGCGCGCGGCTGGGGCAGGACGGCAAGGCGGTGCCCAACATCATCGGGCTGGCGCTGGACGGGAAGGAGGGTCGGATGCGGATCATCGACACCGACCGTGGGGCGCTCGACGGGGACGCGACCCTCGACCGCGCCATCGGGCCGATGCAGTTCATCCCGACCACCTGGCAGGAGATCGGCGCGGACGCGGACAACGACGGCCGCAAGGACCCGCACGACCTGGACGACGCCGCCCTGGCAGCGGGAAACTACCTCTGCAAGGGCGGCCGAAACCTGAGCATTGCGGGCGACTGGTGGAACGCGATCCTCTCCTACAACGACGTACGGCGGTACGCCCAGGACGTCTACGACACCGCGAACCGGTACGGACGGGCCAGTCGGTCGTGAAGTGATCGTCTCGATACGTTGGAGAACTGGACACTTCCCCCGGGCCTCTGTTAGCGGCAAGCTAGACGGGTGATGGTGCGCGAGTGGGACCCCAGGACCGCGTCGTCCGCCGAGATCGCGTCGCTGTTGGCCACGCTGAACGCGGTCCTGGCGGCCGATCTGCCGCAGGATCCGCCCTGGCGGGTGGCTTCGTTGCGGGAATACCTCGCCGAGGTGATGCCCGGCGAGCGGCGGATCTCCTGGATCGCCCAGGCCGAGCCGACCGCTCCGGGCGACACGGGCGCGGTGCTCGGCCAGGTGCACGTACTCCTTCTGGGTGACATCGGTGTGCTCGAGGTGCTGGTGCACCCGTCCGCGCGGCGCACCGGCCTCGGTCGTGACCTGGTGCTGCGCGCCGCGCGCCGGGTCTACCAGGAGGGCTTCCGGTCGATCGGGGTCGAGGTTGTCGGCGACACGCCGGCGGTCGGGTTCTACGAGTCGCTCGGCTTCAACCGGGAGTACGTGGAGACGCGCAGCGTGCTCGATCTGACCTCGGTGGACTGGGCCGAGTTGGCCGAGATGGCCACCGGCATCGGGACGGGCTACCAGCTGGAGTTCTTCCCGGGCGGGCCGCCGGACGACCTGATCGAGGCGTACGCGCGGGCCAAGGCCGAGGTGCGCGACGTCGACGACGGTGAGCTGCGCCCCAGCTCCTACGACCCGGAGCGGCTGCGGGACAGCCTCGACACGCTGCACCGGCGGGGCATGAAGCCGTACATCGTGCTCGCCCGTCACGAGCAGAGCGGCGAGGTGGCCGGCCTGACCGAGGTGGTGGTGCCGGCGCAGCACCCGACCCGCGCCGACCAGTACGACACGATCGTCGCGCAGGATCACCGGGGCTACGGCATCGATCGGGCGATCAAGGCCCGGATGCTGCTGGAGTTGCGCTCCGCCGAGCCGGAGTTGATCGAGGTGCAGACCTGGAACGCGCAGGCCAACGAGGCGATGTTGAAGGTCAACGCGGAGCTGGGCTACCGCCCCGACCGGGACTGGTGCGAATACAGCGTCGACGTCGCTGAGCTGGTGCACCGCCTCGATCCGCCACGCTGAGGAATTCACGAAACTGTCCATTAGGGGATGGACGGTGGACAGCCGCGCACCTTAACGTGCGTTGACCCCATCCACCCATCGTGGAGGCCCTATGCGCCCGCGCCGCTCAATCGCCGCGCTCGCGACCGCCACCGCCGCCGTGACCGTCACGGCGCTCGGCGTCGTACCCACCGCGGCCAGCGCCGCGCCCACCGACCTGTTCATCTCGGAGTACGTCGAGGGTTCGTCGAACAACAAGGCGATCGAGCTGTTCAACGGCACGGGCGCCGCCGTCGACCTGGCGGCCGGTGGCTACCAGTTGCAGCTCCACTTCAACGGCGCCACCACGGCCACCACCATCGCCCTGACCGGCAGCGTGGCGGCCGGTGACGCGTTCGTGTTCGCCAGCGCCTCGGCCGGGGCCGCCATCCTCGCCCAGGCCGACCAGACCACCGGGGCGAGCCTCTTCAACGGTGACGACGCGATAGTGCTGCGCCGGGGCAGCACGGTGCTCGACTCGATCGGCCAGGTGGGCGTCGACCCGGGCACCGAGTGGGGCGCCGGCGTCACCAGCACCGCGGACAACACAGTGCGCCGGCTGCCGAGCGTGACGGCCGGTGACACCGACCCGTCGGACGCGTTCGACCCCGCCGCGCAGTGGGCCGGCTTCCCCGTCGACACGTTCGACGGGCTGGGCGCGCACACGGTGGACGGCGGTGGCCCGGTCGACGCACCGGCCGCGCTGACCTGTGGCGGGCCGCTGGTCACCGCCGCCGGCACGGCCGCGAGCCGCGAGGTGAGCGCCACCGACGCCGACGACACGATCGTCGACCTGGCGGTGACCGCGATCAGCCCGAGCCCGACCGCCGGCTCGATCAGCCGTACCGCGTTCACCCCCGCCGGAGGGGTGGGCGGCACCGCCCGCGCCACGGTCGGCGTGAGCGCCGACCTCGCCCCCGGGGCGTACACCGTCACCCTCACCTCTACCGACGCGGACGGTGGCACCGCGAGCTGCGCGCTGGCCGTGCAGGTGACCCGGGAGCTGACCGTCGGCGAGGTGCAGGGTCCGACCACCGACAGCGAGTCCGGTCCGAGCGACCGGTCACCGCTCGCACCGGCGAGCGGCAACGGCACGAGCAGCACCCTGTACGACGTACGCGGCGTGATCACCCAGTTGACCCTGGCCCGTACCTCGGCCGGGGCGGAGCAGCACGGCTTCTTCCTGCAGAGCCGCGTCGGTGACACCGACGGCGACCCGACCAGCTCCGACGGCATCTTCGTGTTCATGGGTACGTTCACCTCGCTGATCGGCGGTTACGTGCCGACGGTCGGCGATGAGGTAGTGCTGCGGGCCCGGGTGTCGGAGTACTACAACTTCACCCAGCTCTCCGGCGCGTCGCTGGTCCGCCGGATCGGCGGTGGGCTGGTAGTGGACACCGCGGTCGCGGTGGCCGACGCGGTGCCGCCGGCCGTGCTGGACGACGCACAGCGCTTCTGGGAGCGGCACGAGGGCTCCCGGATGCGGGTACGCGCGGGCAGCGGCGCGGTGAGCGGCCGGGACGTCTTCTCCTCCACTGCCGACGCGGAGCTGTGGGTGGTCGACCGCGACGACCCACTGCTCGACCGCGCCGACCCGTACTCCCGGCGGGTCTTCCGTGATTCGCACCCGCTGGACAACGACCCGACCCGCCGCTTCGACGACGGAAACGGCCAGCGGACGCTGCTCGGCAGCATGGGAGTGAAGGCCACCGCCGGGGACAGCGCCGCGCTGCTCCCGCCGACGCACACCTTCGACACGCTGCGGGCGGACGCGGTGGGCGGGGTCTACTACTCGTTCGAGAAGTACGGCGTCCAGGTCGAGCGGGCGGAGTTCGCCGCCGGGGCCGACCCGTCGAAGAACAACCCGCCCAAGCCGGCCGACCGGTCGCAGGAGGTGGCAGTGGCCACCTACAACGTGGAGAACCTGTACGACTACCGCGACGACCCGTTCGACGGCTGCGACTTCGCCGGGAACGCCGGCTGCGTGGGCGTCACCCCGCCGTTCGACTACGTCCCGGGCAGCGAGACGGAATACCGCGAGCAGCTGGCCGCGCTCGCCGACCAGATCGTCACCGACCTGCACGCACCGGACCTGATCCTGGTGCAGGAGGCCGAGGACCAGGACATCTGCACGGTCTCCGGGGCGACGCTGAGCTGCGGCGACACCAACAACGCCGATGGCGCTCCGGACAGCATCCAGGAGTTGGCGCTCACTGTCGCGGCGGCCGGTGGGCCCGCGTACGCCGCCGCCTATGACCGGACCGGCGCGGACGCCCGCGGTATCACCGCAGCTTTCCTGTATCGCACGGACCGGGTGTCGCTGGCGGCCGCGACGGCGGCGGACCCGCTGTTGGGGTCGGCACCGACCGTTCAGTACCGGGCTGCGGGGCTGCCGGCCAACGCCGACGTGCAGAACCCGAAGGCCCTCAACGCGGTGTTGCCGGCGGATGTGGACACCTCGACCGGTCGGGACGGGAGCAACGTCTTCACCCGTGCCCCGCAGTTGGGCAAGTTCAGCGTGGCCGCGGCGCCCGGCTCGACCGAGCGGTTCACCCTGTACGCCCTCAGCAACCACTACTCCTCCGGCCCGGACAGCCGGGTCGGGCAGCGGCGGGAGCAGGCGCGTTACGGCGCGGCTATCGTCACCGCGATCGAGGCGGCCGACCGGACCGCCCGGGTGGTCTACGGCGGGGACCTGAACGTCTTCCCCCGCCCGGACGATCCGTTGCCCTTTGGGCACCAAGAGCTCAGCGCCACCGGTGACCAGCCCACGCCGTCGGACCAGCTCGCCCCGCTCTACGAGGCGGGCCTGCACAACCTGTGGGACAACCTCGTCGCTGACGTGCCGGCCTCGGCCTACTCGTACAGTTTCGAGGGGCAGGCGCAGACTCTCGACCACCTGTTCGTCAACGACGCGTTCCACGGCGATTTGGTGCAGGTGCGGGCGGCGCACATCAACGCCGACTGGCCGGCGGAGTTCGCCGGTGACGGGTCGCGGGGTTCCAGTGACCACGACCCGCAGGTGGCCCGGTTCCGATCCCGGGCGTCGTTGACAGTGGCCGACTCGGCCGTGGCCGAGGGCAACCAGGGCACTCGGCAGCTCACCTTCACCGCCACCGTGTCTCGGCCGCTCTCTCAGTCAGTGCTGCTCTGCGCCGCCACCGTCGGTCTCACGGCGCAGACGGGTTCGGACTTCGACCCGTACGCCGGCTGCAAGGTCTTGCCCGCCGGGCAGACGTCGGTGGCGTTCCCGGTGTCGGTGCGCGGTGACCGCAAGCGGGAGGCGGACGAGAAGTTGACGCTGCTGGTGGCCGGCGTGCCCGGCCTGCGGCTGGCCGATCCACTCGCGACCGGAACGATCACCAACGACGACTGATTTTGAATGTGGTCGACGACGGCCCGCCGGACCCACCCGGGGCGGCGGGCCGTCGTCTCTCCTGCCTCACTGGTACCGCCAGAGCTGTGGCGGTGGCGGATCGCCGCGGTGCCTGGCTACCCGCACCTCCCATTGGCTGCGCCGACGCATCGCGTCCCGGACCTCCCGATTGCGGTAGAACGTCTCGGGCGGGCGGGCCAGCCCGTAGATGTCCGCCCACCACTCCCCCGGCTCAGGGTCGAGGATGGTGTCCAGGTGCGACGGGTAGCGGCGCCCCGCGCCGTCGCGCGTGTCTTCCCAGTCCCGCATCGGCCTGAGCACCCGGCCGAACTCGTCGACGACGGCCAGCCGACATCCGACGACCCCGACTATCCGGCGGAGCAGCTCAATGCTCGGCACAGTCCGACCGGCCTCGATGCGGCCGATGGTCGCGTGGTGCACTCCCGCCCACCTGGCCAGCTCACGTTGGCTCAGGTCGGCGTGACGACGGACCGCGCGGACGATGCCGACGACCGGCCATGGGGTGTCGGAGGGCTCGCTGAGTATGACTTTCCGCTGCGCGATGCTGGGGCTCGGACCGTCGGGGATCCAGTTGTCGGCGCTGGGTGCTCCTGCACCTGGGGGTGTCGGTGAGTCGTCCATGCCGCCACCGTCCCGGCTCGCTCCGTTCCTCGCAGTCCCGTTCGGCGGGCCTGTGGACAACGGAAGGACCTGTGGACAACCGTGCGTCCGTCACCGCGGGATAGGTGGCTCTCGCATAGCCGGCAAATCCGTGGGCATTGAGCAGCACGTCTCCACCGCGGACGACCAGGGACGCAACCCCTAACCCTTCCCCTTTGCTCTGCACCCCGATATGCACCGGTTGCGGTCCGTAGCCGTCGCATCGGCGGGTGCAGAGCAAAGGCTGGCATGGAGACGTCGGGCCAGGGATCCGCGAGCCAAGACGGCGTCGAGCCAGGAATCAACCAGCCAAGACGGCGTCGAGCCCAGGAATCAACCAGCCGAAGCGGCGTCTAGGCCAGGAGTCCGCCAGACGCGGCAGGGAGCCCAGCCGTCACGGCCACGTGCGGTGCCCGCTTCACCGCGCACACGTCACGAGGGTCCGCGGTCAGCCGACGGTCGCAGGCGGGGCCGCTCAGTAACGCTGGCGGAGCAGGCCGGCGGCCTCGACGGCCCAGTAGGTGAGGATGACCTGCGCGCCGGCCCGCTTGATCGAGGTGAGCGTCTCCAGCATCACCCGCTCGCGGTCGATCCAGCCGTTCGCGGCAGCCGCCTCGACCATCGCGTACTCCCCGGAGACCTGGTAGGCGGCGACCGGGACGTCCACCGCGGCCCGCACCGCCGACACCACGTCGAGGTAGGGCAGCGCCGGCTTGACCATCACCAGGTCCGCGCCCTCGGCCACGTCCAACGCGACCTCGCGCAGCGACTCACGCAGATTGGCCGGGTCCTGCTGGTAGGTGCGCCGGTCGCCCTCCAGCGCCGACTCCACCGCCTCCCGGAACGGGCCGTAGAAGGCGGAGGCGTACTTCACCGCGTACGCCAGCACGGAGACGTCCTGGTAGCCGGCGGCGTCGAGGGCCCGGCGTACCACGCCGACCTGGCCGTCCATCATCCCGGACGGCCCGACCATGCCGACCCCGGCGGCGGCCTGGGCCACCGCCATCTCGGCGTACGCGGCCAGGGTCGAGTCGTTGTCGACCTCACCGTCGGGGGTGAGCAGCCCACAGTGCCCGTGCGAGGTGAACTCGTCGAGGCACAGGTCGCTCATCACCACGGTGGCGTCGCCCACCTCGGCCACCACGTCACGGATGGCGACGTTGAGGATGCCGTTCGGGTCGATGCCACCGGAGCCGGTGGGGTCCCGCTTCTCCGGCACGCCGAAGAGCATGATCCCACCGACACCGGCCTGGACCGCCTCGGCCGCCGCCTTGCGCAGCGAGTCCCGGGAGTGCTGGAGCACCCCCGGGAGCGACCCGATGGCGCGGGGCTCGGTCAGCCCCTCCTTGACGAACATCGGCACGACCAGTTCGGCCGGGTCGACCCGGGTCTCTGACACCAGCCGGCGGACCGCCGGGTTGCGGCGCAGCCGGCGGGGCCGGCGGGGCCGGATCTCGGGGTACGACATGGCAGGCCCTCCTCGAACGACTACCGGAAGCGCAGAGCGGTCGGGCCCTGCACCTTCGAGCCACGGCGCTGCTTGGCCGGCATGGCGGCCAGCTTCTCCCGCAGCTCGACGGCGTAGGCGGCGAGCGCCTCCACCAGGTCGGGCACCGAGGCGTGCGGCGGCTGGACGTCGACGCGCAGGCCGAACTCCGTCGCGGTCTCCGCCGTCTTGGGCCCAATGACGGCAACAACGGTCCGGGCGTGCGGCTTCCCGGCGATGCCGACCAGGTTGCGCACGGTGGAGGACGAGGTGAAGAGCACCGCGTCGAATCCGCCCGACTTGATCGCGTCGCGGATCTCGGCGGGCGGCGGAGCGGCCCGCACCGTCCGGTACGCGGTCACGTCGTCGACCTCCCAGCCGCGCTCGGTGAGCCCGGCGGCGAGGGTCTCGGTGGCGATGTCGGCGCGCGGCAGCAGCACCCGTCCCACCGGGTCGAGGATCTCGTCGTGCGGCGAGAACTCGGCCAGCAGGCCCTCCGAGGACTGCTCCCCGGCGGGGATCAGCTCCGGCTGGATGCCGAACGCGCGGACCGCGTCCGCTGTGGCCTCGCCGATGCAGGCGATCTTGACGCCGCCGAAGTGCCGGGCGTCGAGACCGTGCTCGGCGAACTTCTCCCAGACCGCGCGGACCGCGTTCACCGAGGTGAAGATCACCCAGGCGTACCGGCCGTCGACCAGGCCCTTGACCGCCCGCTCCATCTGCGCCGGGGTACGCGGCGGCTCGACCGCGATGGTCGGCACCTCGCACGGGATCGCCCCGTACGCGCGCAGCCGGGCGCTCATCGCGCCAGCCTGCTCCTTGGTACGGGGTACGAGCACCTTCCAGCCGTACAGCGGGCGGTTCTCCCACCAGCTCAGCTTGTCGCGCTGCCCCACGCCGACACCGACGGTGAGCACCACCCGGCCGGTGAAACCGAGCGCGGCGGCCACGAAGCTGTCCACAGTCGACGTGGTCGTGTACTGGGTCTCGCCGGTGCCGTCGCCGGTCACCCCGACGCCAGTGGTGCCGTCGACCCCGGCGGCGAGCAGCCCGTCCCGGACGGCGGCGAGGTCACCGGCGTCCACGGCGAGCGCTAGCGAACCCCGGCCGACGGCCGTGGCCAGCGCCTCGAAGTCCAGTGCGCTGACGTCCTCGACGTCGGCTGCCGTACGCACACCCGGCAGCGGGACCCCGGCGTAGGTGGCCACACCCTCGGCCTGGCCGACGCCGGGCACCACCTCGAAGTGGGCGGCGGTGCGGGCCACCGCCTGCACCTCCTTGACCACCGAGTCGTGCCCGAACGGGTCGCCGGCGACCAGGTGCACCGCGTTGAGCCCGGAGCGGGCCGCGGAGATCAGCACCTTCGCCACGTCCCCCGGCGCGCCCTCGGCCGGGGTGAACTCGGCATCGTCCCTGGCCTCGGCGCGAACGACGGTGAGCAACGACTCCGGGACTCCCCGGTCGTAGATCACCTGGTCGGCGTCGACCAGGGCGTCGTGGGCCCGACGGGTCAGCAGGCCCGGGTCACCGGGGCCAGCCCCGACGAACGCGATACGGCCGACGGGCTTACGGGTGCGGGTCATTCTGTGCTCCCAAATTGCTGGGTCCCCGGGCCGGTGTGTCCTTCGTGGCCGAGGATCGAGTCGGCGCCGAGCTCGAGGAGTTCGGCGGCGAGTGCCTTACCGATCTCCGCCGCGTCGGCGGGCGTTCCGGTGCGGGACAGCCGGAGGTCACGAGTGCCGTCCGGGCTGATCACCGCCCCGCGCAGGTAGATCTCATCGCCGGTCTCGCCTTCGGCGAGTTCGGCATAGGCGGCGACGGGTGCGCTGCACCCGGCCTCCAGGGTTGCCAGAAACGCACGTTCCGCGGTGACCGCGGCACGCGACGGTGCGTGGTCGAGCACGGCGAGCAGCCCGACCAGGTCCTGGTCGTCGACCCGGCACTCCACGGCCAACGCACCCTGAGCGGGGGCGGGCAGCATGAGCATCGGGTCCAGCGACTCGGTGATCACGTCGAGCCGGCCGAGTCGGGCCAGACCGGCCCGGGCCAGGACGACGGCGTCGAGGTCGGCCTCGGGGCCGAGCACGCGCCCCAGGCGGGTGTCGACGTTGCCGCGGATCGGGGTGACCTCCAGTTGCAGGCCGAGGGCATGCAACTGGGCGATCCGGCGCAGCGCGCCGGTGCCCACTGTGGCCCCGGGCGGCAACTCGGCGAGCGTTCGGCCGTCGCGGGCCACCAACGCGTCGCGCGGGTCCTGCCGGGCCGGCACCGCCGCGATGTGCAGCCCACCGGCGGCGGCCGTGGGCAGATCCTTGTACGAGTGCACCGCGAAGTCGATCGTGCCGGCGGTCAGCGCGTCGCGCAGGGCGGAGACGAACACCCCGACGCCCAGCCGGTGCACCGGCGCGTTGGAGCGGTCGCCCGCGGTGACCACCTCGACCAGCTCGACGGGGCGGCCGGTGGCGGCGGTCACCGCCTCGGCGACCTGGCCGGACTGGGCCATCGCCAGGGCGCTGCCCCGGGTGCCGAGGCGCAGGGGGGCGGTCATCGCGCACCTCCGGTGGGTGGGGTGGGCTCGGCGGCGTCGGCTCCGGACACCGGGTCGGTGCCGGGGAGCGCCATGCCGAGGTCGGGGGTCAGCACGTCCGGGACGGTGTCCACCGGCGAGGTCTGCGGCACCTCGAGGTCGAACAGCTCGCGCAGCAGTGCCGCGTACTGGTCGCCGCCGGGTTCCGCGGCCAACTGGCGGACCTTGACGGTGGGCTGGTGCAGCAGCCGCTGCACGACCCGGTGCACAGTGCGGGCCACCTCGGCCCGCAGGTCGTCGCCGAGGTCGGGGCGACGCTGGGCGAGTCGGCGCAGCTCGGCGGTGACCACGTCGTCGGCCCGGCCGCGCAGCGCGGCCACTGTGGGTGCCACGTCGGCGCCGCGCAGCCAGGTGAGGAAACCCTCGACCTCGCTGAGGACGATGCGTTCGACGGCTGCGGCGTCGGCAGCCGCCGGACCGTCGGCGAGCAGCGCCGCCATCCGGTCGATGTCGATCACCTCGACACCGGGCAGCTCGGCAACGCCCTCCTCGACGTCGCGCGGAACGGCCAGGTCGAGCAGGACCAGCGGGCCCCGGGACGGGTCGCGTTCGGCCAGCGCCGTGGTGACCACCGACCGGGTGAGGACCGGTTCGGTGGACGCGGTGGCGGCCACTACGATGTCCACTGTGGAGAGGGTGTCGGCCAGCTCGGTCATCGGCGCGGCACTTGCCCCGTACGACTCGGCGAGCCGGACGGCCCGGTCGGCGCCCCGGTTGCTGACGGTGAGCGGCCCGGCGCCCAACCGGGACAGCGTGGCGACCCCGAGCGAACCCATCGCACCGGCGCCGACCACCAGGGCCGGGTGGCCGACGAGGTCGCCGTCGAGGTGCCCGGCGGCCAGCTCCAGGGCGGCGGTGACGACGCTCTGGCCGGCCCGGTCGATGCCGGTTTCGGCGTGGGCCCGCTTGCCGACCCGCAACGCCTGCTGCATCAGCTCGTGCAGCAGCCGGCCGGCCGAGTCGGCGCCGGTGGCCCAGTGGTACGCGTCACGCAGTTGGCCGAGGATCTGCGCCTCGCCCACCACCATCGAGTCCAGACCGGTGGCGACCCGGAAGACGTGGTCCACGGCCGCGGTGTCGTAGTGCACGTACAGGTGGCTGGCGAGCGCGGTCGGCGAGCTGCCGGCCTGCTCGGCCAGCACGGCGCAGATGTCGCCGAGCCCGCCGTGGAAACCGGACACGGCGGCGTAGACCTCCACCCGGTTGCAGGTGGAGACGATCACCGCCTCGGCCACGTACGGCTGGGCGACCAGGCGGTCCAGTGTGCGGGTCAGGTCGGCGGGGGGCACGGCCAGCTGCTCCAGCGTGGCGACCGGGGCGGTCCGGTAGGACGCGCCGACGACGAGCAGTTTCACGTGCCTATCGCCTCCTGGGTGTCGGTGGCCGCGAACCCGCCCGGCAGGGCGGTGAGAGCGGTCCCGCCGGTGGCGGGCAGCGCGGTCAGCGACGCCTTGCGGTGCTCGTGGAAGGACAGAATCTGCAGCTCGATGGCGAGGTCGACCTTGCGCACGTCGACCCCCTCCGGAACCGAGAGTACGCACGGCGCGAAGTTGAGGATGCTCGTCACGCCGACGGCGACCAGTTGGTCGGCGACCTGCTGCGCGGCGGCGGCCGGGGTGGCGATCACGCCGATCGCGAGGGATTCCTCCGCGGCGACCGTCGGCAAATCGTCGACATGCCGGACTACCAGGCCGTTGATCTCCTCACCGACCCGGGAGGGATCGGCGTCGAGCAGTGCGGCGATCCGGAAGCCCCGGCTGGCGAAGCCGTCGTAGCCGGCCAGAGCGTGACCGAGATTACCCACGCCGACCAGGGCGACCGCCCGGCGTTGGGTGAGCCCGAGCACATACTCGATCTGCTCGATCAGCAGCGCGACGTCGTAGCCGACGCCCCGGGTGCCGTACGAGCCGAGGTGGGAGAGGTCCTTGCGGAGCTTGGCGGAGTTGACTCCGGCGGCGGCGGAGAGGCCCTCGCTGGAGACCGTCTCGTGCCCGGCGTCGGCGAGGTTGTGCAGCGCGCGCAGGTACTCCGGGAGCCGAGCGACGGTCGCCTCGGGCAGATCCGGGAGCGTCGGTACGGCACCGGCGCGGCCGGGCGCGCCTGGGTGACGGTGCTGACTCATGAGACTCCGTGCGGTGCGATCCTCGGCCAACTCCGCTGGTCGGCCGTTTGTGGACTCCCGCTGGCGACCGAGGTTGCCGGCTGTGCTAGCAGGGCGCGTCGGAGTCACAGCGTAGGCGCTTGTGAAGACGTGCACAAATCGCGATCTTGTCGCTGCGTGGCGCGACCTCACCAGCCCCTCCATTCCACAAGATCGATTGAACGCCCAGGTCCACCCACGGCCCCGGGCGATTATTGCTCAATCCCGACTTCTCTGACCAATCCCGCGCCGGCCCTGCCCCGGGCCCTCTTCGCGGTGGTAGGGGCAGCACTACGGAGGAGAGGCGGGGTTTCGGGATGGGGACACCGAGCCCAGATGCCTAGCCTTTGAGCATGACCGCCGTTGCCGCCACCAGCGACCGACCGACGCTGGCACCGAGCATCCCCCGCCAGCTCTTCGTCGACTCCGGGTACGTCCTGCTCGGCCTGCCGCTGGGGCTGGCCAGCTTCGTCGTCCTCATCGTCGGCCTCGCGGTCGGCATCGGCCTGGTGGTCACGGTGATCGGCCTGCCGATCCTCAGCGGCACCCTGTACACCGCCCGTGGCCTGGCCGACGTCGAGCGGCTGCGGCTGCCCGCTGTGCTCCACCAGCCCCGGATCCGGCCGCACTACCGGCTGCCCGAGGCCGGCGCGAACGCCTGGCGGCGGATCTTCGTACCGATGCGGGACGCCCAGTCCTGGCTCGACCTGGCGCACGGCATCCTGCGGCTGATCGCGGCGGCGGGCACCTTCGTGGTGACACTGTCCTGGTGGGCCGCGGCGATCGCCGGGTCGCTCTACTGGGCGTACGACTGGGCCCTGCCCCGGGCCGACGGCGAGGGTGATCAGGACCTGGCGCAGCTGCTCGGCCTGGGCGACTCGACCACCGCCCGGATCGGCCTGTACACCGCGCTCGGGGTGTTCTTCCTGATCACCCTGCCGATCGTGGTGCGGGGCTGCGCGCTGCTCCAGGCCAGCTTCGCCAAGGCGATGCTGACCGGGGTTGCCGAGATGCGCGACCGGATCACAGTGCTGGAGGAGCAGAAGCGGGCCGCCGTCTCCGCCGAGGCCTCCGCGCTACGCCGGTTGGAACGTGACATTCACGACGGCCCCCAGCAGCGCCTGGTCCGGCTGGCGATGGACCTCAGCCGGGCCCGGATGCAGCTCGCCTCGGACCCGGAGGCCGCCGGCCGCACCATCGACGAGGCGGTCACCCAGACCCGGGACACGCTGGCCGAGCTGCGGGCGCTGTCCCGGGGCATCGCGCCGCCGATCCTGGTCGACAGGGGCCTGCCCAGCGCTCTCGCGGCTATCGCCGGCCGCGGGCTGATCCCGATCGAGCTCCAGGTGGACCCGCAGCTCGGCACCCCGGCCGGACGGCTCGACCCGGCGGTGGAGAACACCGCGTACTTCGTGGTGTCCGAGGCGTTGACCAACGTCGCCAAGCACAGCCGGGCCACCGAGGCCACCGTGGCCGTGGCCCGGCGGGACACCCGCCTGCAGGTGCGGGTCGGCGACGACGGGCAGGGCGGCGCGCACCTGGCCAAGGGGCACGGGCTCGCCGGCATCGCCGACCGGGTCCGGGCCGCCGGTGGCGAACTGGTGGTGGTCAGCCCGACCGGCGGCCCCACCGAGGTCCGCGCCGAGCTTCCCCTGTGAGCGCGAGGAGTGAGCCGGGTTTGCGAGCCCCGCAGTCGCGAACAAACGAGATGCTGTGACCGGTCCGGCACCGCGCCGAGCCCGCACGACGGGCCGGACGTGGTAGACAACACAGCCATGCGCATCGTGATCGCCGACGACGCCGTCCTGCTCCGGGAGGGGCTGGTCCGGCTGCTGACCGAGAGCGGGCACCAGGTGGTGGCCGCCGTCGGGGACGGTGACGCCCTGGTCGAGGCGGTGGTCGAGCACCGGCCCGACGTGTCGATCGTCGACGTCCGGATGCCGCCGTCGCACACCGACGAGGGGCTGCGGGCTGCGGTGGAGGCGCGCCGGCTGGTGCCGCGTACGCCGATCCTGGTGCTCTCCCAGTACGTCGAGGTGTCGTACGCCGATGATCTGCTCGCCACCACCGGCGGCGCCGGCGGCGGGATCGGCTACCTACTCAAGGACCGGGTGGCCGCGATCGACGAGTTCCTGGACGCGCTGCGGCGGGTGGCGGGCGGCGGCACGGTGCTCGACCCGGAGGTGGTCGGTCAGCTCTTCGCCCGGCGGCGCCGGGACGACCCGCTGCGCGAGCTGACCCCCCGCGAGCGCGAGGTGCTCGCCCTGATGGCCGAGGGGCGTTCGAACACCGCCATCGCGCGCGCCCTGGTGGTCAGCGACGGCGCCGTGGAGAAGCACGTGCGCAACATCTTCACCAAGCTCACCCTCCCGCCGGACACCGAACAGCACCGGCGGGTGCTGGCCGTCCTCACCTATCTGCGGAACTGACCTCCCGGGCCAGGGCAACCGCGTCGGTGAGGGTGTCGGCCACCGGGTGACCGGAGGCGCGCAGCCGGGCCGGGTCGGTGAACCCGCCGGTGTAGAGCACGGCACGGCCACCCACCGCGAGCGCCGCGTCCGCGTCGTCGATGGAGTCGCCGATCAGCACCACCGAGGCGCCGTCCACGCCCAGTTCGACCAGGTGCTGCTGGAGCGACTCGGCCTTGTGGCCGCCGCCGACAGTGGCCCGCAGCCCGTCGACGCGGGTGAAGTGACCGGTCAACCCGTACGTGTGCACTGTCGGGACCAGCTCCTCGTGGAACCACATGGAGAGCAGGCTCTGGCTGCCCGGCCAGGCCGCCATCGCGTCGCGCGCGTCGGCAGCCAGCTCACAGGTGGTCAACCCGGTGCGGTACGCGTCGTGGAAGATCTTGTCCAGTCGGCCGAACTCGTCGTCGTCCACGGCCTGCCCGAGCACCTCGGCGTAGTACTCGGCGATCGGCCTGCGGAATCGCACCCGGTGCTCTTCGGGGGTGACCGTCGGCCCACCGAAGCTCGCGAACACGACGTTGGTGGCGGACACCACCAGGCTGAGGTCGTTGAGCAGGGTGCCGTTCCAGTCCCAGACGAGGTGCGGGGGCGCAGAGGTCATCAGAGCACCATAGGCACCCGTCAGAGCTGCGGCGTGGTCAGGTCCCGCAGCAGCCGGTCCTCCTCGACCCGCCAGTAGCCGTGCTCCTTGCCGTCGAGCATCACCACCGGCAGCCGGTCCCCGTACTCCCGCTCCAACCCCTCGTCGCCGGTGACGTCCCACTCAACCCACTTGTCGCCGGTGACCGCGACCACCCGGTCGAGCGCCGCCTTGGCGTCGTCGCACAGGTGGCAGCCGGGTCGGGTGATCAGGGCGAGTCGGGCGTCACTGGCCATCGGTTACCTCCGTGCGGTCGGTCGGCGTCGCCGACCGGAGTTGGGTCTTGCGTACCTTGCCGATCGCCGAGTGCGGCAGGGCGTCGACGAACTCGACAGCGGTCGGGCACTTGAACCGGGCCAGGTTCCGCGCGCAGTGGGCGAGCAACTCCTCGCTGGTCACCGGTCGGCCCTGCACCGGCACCACGTACGCCCGCACAGTCTCGCCGGTCCGCGGGTGCGGCACACCCAGTACCGCCGACTCGACCACCCCGGGGTGCCCGGCGAGCACCAGCTCGACCTCGTGCGGATAGACGTTGAACCCGTTGACCAGGATCAACTCGCCGAGCCGGTCGACCAGGAAGAGGTCCCCGTCCTCGTCGGCGTACGCGATGTCACCGGTGCCCCACCAACCCTCGGCGGCCGGGCCGCCCCGACCGTCGGGCCAGTAGCCGGTGAAGAGGTTGGGGCCGGACACCACGATCTGCCCCGGGTCGGTGCCCGGCGCCACGTCGGAGATGTCCAGCTCGTCCGGGTCGTCGTCGGGGACGGTCAGCCCGTCGCGCCACAGGTCCGTCCCGTCGGCGCCGACCAGGCGTAGCCGCACCCCGGGCAGCGGCCGGCCGATCGAACCCGGCTTGGCCACGCCGCCGACCAGGGTGGAGGTGAGCACCGGCGCGGTCTCGGTGAGGCCGTACCCGATGTGCACCTGATGCCCGGTGACCTCCGCGAAGCGCGCCGCGACAGCGGGTTCGAGCGGTGCCGCGCCGCAGACCGCTACCCGCACCGCCGCGGTCGCCGCGCGGGCCGTGGCCGCGCCGGCCCAGGTCAGGAACATCGACGGTACGCCGACCAGCACGCTGACCCGGTGCCGCTCGACCTCGTCCAGCCCCGCCGTCGGGCCGGGCTCGTCGAGCAGCACACCGGCCGCGCCGTGGTGCACGACCGCGCCGAGCCCCGAGTTGAGCCCGTACGCGTGGAACAGCGGCAACGCCAGGAGAACAGTGTCGGTCGGCCCGACCACCGGCGGTTCGATCTCCGCGACCTGTTCGTGGTTGGCGAGCAGCGCCTGGTGCGAGAGCATCGCCCCCTTGGGTCGCCCCTCGGTGCCGGAGGTGTAGAGCAGTACAGCCAGGTCGGCGCCGCCGCGTCGAGGGCGGGGTGCCGGTCCGGGCGCCTCGGCGGTCGGTGGCGTGCCGTACACCGAGGCGAGTGCGGGCAGTTCGGCGGCCACGTCGGCGACCAGCGCTCGAACGTGGTCGGTGGCGATGAGCACCGACGCGCCGGAGTCGGCCAGCACGTGCCGTAGCTCCGGGGCGGTGAGGCCGGGGTTGACCGGCACGGTGACCAGCCCGGCGCGGAGGGCGCCGAGCCAGGCGATCACGAAGTCCGGCGTGTTGGGCAGCGCGATGGCGACGCGTGGCGGCGTACCGCCGGGGTCGGTGGGTGGCGCTGCGGCGGACAGGCCGCGCGCGGCGGCGTCCACCGCGGCGTCCAGTTCGGACCAGCTCACTGTGTGCTCACGCCAGTGCAGCGCGGGCCGGTCGGCGCGGTCGAGAGCCGCCCGGCGGACCCGGTCGGCGAGGTTCGGCGCGGGGCTTTCCGAGGCGTCCTGCACGGTGATCGAGTCTGGCACAGCGGACAGCGACGGGCCACGCCCGATGGTGGGGCCCACGCCCGGAGGGCGACACCGCGACAGTCCCATGTACGGGACTGTCCGGTGTGCCACCGGCGATCCGATCAGGTCCTGTCGATGGGACGTGCGACGCTGACCACGGGCAGTTCGGCCGCCCCCGTCCGGCCGCCCGGCGCGGCGGGTCGGCCGAATGGTGGTAAGCCTCCGACCTGGGGATCCATCCTGGAACACCCGACCGGCGGAAAGTCAATCGCACACGACGGACAACCGGTCCGCCACCGGTGCGACGGAGCGGGAAATACTTCCGCCTTGTGTAACGGACTTGCCACGCGCGGGTGACGTTGGCCCTATCATCACTCGGGTCGGCTCACCCCATTTGCCGTGAGTCGACACCCCTCAGCCCGAGGAGGCCCCCGTGCCTGTGAGCGCATTGGACCAGCACCTCCAGGGGAATTGCCGCCCGTCGGCAACTCCCGTGACCGTCCTGCCCGACCGGTCAACCGGTCGGTCCGCCCCGACGAGACCTAGACCGGCCCGCCCGGCGACCGACGGGACGGGGGCAACACGGTGACCACCTTCGGTTACGCGGAACGCCCGGTCGGCCTGACCGGTCAACCCGCCCGCTCCCACGTGAACGAGCGGCCAGCGGCCCGTGCCCCATCGGACGAACAGCACGGCGGCGTCGTGCGGGGTGACGGCGCGGCGCAGCGGATCCGCAGCCGGCCACACCACAACGAGCCACCGCCGCGACCCGCGGTGCCCGGTGGCAACGCGAAGCCGGCCGGCGGCCGGGTCGCCGTACCGTCTCGACCCACAATGCCTGTGCAGGGTCGTCGGGTAGCCGACACACCGGCGGTCACCACCGACCCGGCGGCGGGTGAGACAGCGGTGATCCCGGCGGTGCCGGCCACCACCGCGACCACCCCGACCGGTTTCCCGAGCCGCCCGGACCCGTCCGACCCGGCAACCGAGGTCTGGACGCTGATCGAGCGGGCCCAGGCCGGCGAGTCCGAGGCGTTCGGTCTGATCTACGACCGCTACGTGGACACCGTGTTCCGGTTCGTCTACTTCCGGGTCGGCAACCGGCAACTCGCCGAGGATCTCACCTCGGACACCTTCCTGCGCGCGCTCAAGCGGATCGGCAGCTTCACCTGGCAGGGCCGCGACCTCGGCGCCTGGCTGGTGACCATCGCCCGCAACCTCGTCGCGGACCACTTCAAGTCGGGCCGGTACCGGCTCGAGGTCACCACCGGCGACGTCCTCGACGCCGACCGGGAGGACCGGGGCCCGGAGGGGAGCCCGGAGGCGGCGGTGGTGGAGCACATCACCAACGTCGCGCTCCTCACCGCCGTGAAGCAGCTCAACCCGGAGCAGCAGGAATGCATCGTGCTCCGCTTCCTCCAGGGCTTCTCGGTCGCCGAGACGGCCCGCGCGATGGGCAAGAACGAGGGAGCCATCAAGGCCCTCCAGTACCGCGCCGTCCGCGCCCTGGCCCGGCTGCTGCCCGACGGCTTCCAGCCGTAGTTTGTTACGGCGGGACCGACGGGCGTCGATCAACGTCCGCGCAGCTCAGAGTCGGTCCCGCCCGGTGATGCCCATCACTTTCTGTAATTTCCGCTCCGCCAGGCCCGTAACCCGTGCCCCGTCCGCCGCGTTTCTCCGGGTGCGACCGGTGGATGTCCCGGCAGGCCCGGGTCACCGAGGTCCGACCGGCATGCCGGCGGCACCTCACCTCCGTGGTGTCACACTGCCGCCCGGTCGCTGGCAACGACGGCGGCCGACCGGCCGTGACCAGCGAGAGGAGGTGCCTGCGGTGGACAACACCCTCTTCTCCCGCCGGCGCGCGGAGCGCTTCGCGCAGCTTCTCGACGAGGCCAACGGCGCTCGACGACACCACGTGCGATCCCGGGTGGACGGCCAACTGGCGCCGCTCGTCGCAGTGGGTCAGCGGCTCAGCGTCGACCCCCCGGCTGTCGAGGTGGACCAGGACTTCCGTACCGGCCTGCGGGCGATGCTGCTCGCAACCGCCGAGCGGGAAGGGCTGGGCAGCACACCAGCGGCGGTCAGCGAACCGGCCGCCACGAACACCCGCGGGCGGCTACTGCCGGCCGTCACCGCACGGCGGGCCCGAGCCCGGGGCGCGATCCTGGTCGGCATCGCCGCCGGGGCCATCGCCGTCTCCGGGATCTCCGCCGCCAGCGAGAACGCGGTGCCCGGTGACGCGCTGTACGGCATGAAGCGCTCCACCGAACGGGCACAGCTCGCCCTGGCCAGCTCCGACATCAGCAGGGGCCAACTCTTCCTGGACTTCGCCCGGACCAGAGTCGGCGAAGCCGCCAAGCTGCGCGGCGACCGGATCGGCTACAGCGCGGTCCTCGACGACATGGACGCCGACAGCCGGCAGGGAGTCCGCCTGCTGACCTCGGCCGCTGTGCAGCGGGCCGAGCCGGGCAGCCTGGACACTCTCAACACCTTCGTGTCGAGCCAGCGCCGGGCCGTACGCGGTCTGCTCGACGGGAGCACCCGGGTCGACCGGGAACGGACCCAGCGGTCGCTGGTGTTGCTGGACGGCATCCGGGAACGCTCGGACGACCTGCGCGCGGCGATCGCCTGCGGCCTGCCGGCACCGACCGCCAGCGACGCCCTCGGGCCGAACCCGGGCACCTGCCCCGGGGCCCGCTGACCCGCGTCCCCATACCGCACGTCCGACCGGCCGCGCCACAGTTCGCTGTGTGCCCGGCCGGTCGCCCGTCTACGGCGGATACCCTCGCGGGGGAGCATCCGTCGTACCGGTGAGGAAGGGATTCGCGTGGCGCGTAGCCGTAAGGTGACGGTCAGCACCGACGCCGAGGGGCACACCGCAGCCTGGGCGGAGACCGACCTGGCCCCGGTGAGCGCACCCGACCCGACCGGCGCGGCGTTCTTCGACGTGGACAACACGATGATGCAGGGCGCGTCGATCTACTGGTTCGCCCGTGGTCTCGCCTCCCGAAACTACGTGACCACCGCCGACCTGGCCCGATTCGCCTGGCAGCAACTCCGCTTCCGGCTGCTGGCCCGGGAGCACGCCGGTGACATGTCAGTGGCCAAGGAGGCGGCGCTGGCCTTCGTCCAGGGCTGGCGGGTCAACGACGTCGAACACCTCGCCGAGGAGATCTTCGACGAGATGATGGCCCCCCGGATCTGGGCCGGCACCCACCAGCTCGCTCAGCGTCACCTGGACGCCGGTCAGCGGGTCTGGCTGGTCAGCGCCGCCCCCGTCGAGATCGGCCGGGTGATCGCCGCCCGGCTCGGCCTGACCGGTGCCATCGGCACTGTGGCCGAGGTGCTGGACGGGGCGTACACCGGGCGGTTGGTGGGTGACCTGATGCACGGGCCGGCCAAGGCCGAGGCGGTCACCCAGCTCGCCGCCGTGGAAGGGCTCGACCTGTCCCGCTGCGCGGCCTACAGCGACTCGGCGAACGACCTGCCGCTGCTCTGCGCGGTGGGCCGGGCAGTGGCCGTCAACCCGGACGGCGCCCTGCTGCGGCAGGCCCGCCAGCACGGCTGGGAGGTGCGGGACTTCCGCACCGGCCGCCGAGCGGTCAAGATCGCCGTACCGTCGACCGCGGCCGCCGGGCTGGTCGCGGGCGCGGTCACCGCCGGACTGGCCCTACAGCGCCGCCGCCGCACCGGCTGAGACGCCCGCCCAGGGCGGGTGCCAAAGCGTCAGGTCGGCTGAGGCCCCTAAGGGCCGAACGGGTCGGGCCGTCGCTCCAGCAGCGTGTGCAGGGTCTGCTGGATGGTCTCCCGCACCTGGTCGGCGAGGTTGAAGACCACCAGCGGGTCGTCCGCCGAGTCGGTCAGGTGTGCAGTGGGGATCGGCGGGCAGAACTCGATCAGCCACTTGCTGGGCAGCGGCACCATGCCCAGCGGGCCGAGCAGCGGGAACGTCGGCGTGACCGGGAAGTAGGGCAGCTTCAGCAGCCGCGCCAGGGGCTTGATGTCGGCGAGCATCGGGTAGATCTCCTCGCCGCCGACGATGGCGACGGGCACGATCGGGGTGCCGGTGCGCAGCGCCGCCGAGACGAACCCGCCCCGCCCGAAGCGTTGCAGTTTGTAACGGTCGGCGTAGAGCTTGCCGATGCCCTTGAAGCCCTCGGGGAACACACCGACCAGATCGCCGCCGCCGAGCAGCCGCTCGGCGTCCGGGTTGCAGGCCACAGTGCCGCCGGTCTTGCGGGCCAACTCGGAGACCACCGGCATCCGGAAGACCAGGTCGGCGCCGAGCAGCCGCAGGTAGCGATGGGCGGGATGCTTGTCGTGCAGCGCCGCCGAGAGGATCAGGGCGTCCAGTGCCACCGTCCCGGAGTGGTTGCCGACCACCAGGGCGGGCCCGTCCACGGGGACGTGCTGCACCCCACTGACCTCGGTGCGGAACCAGTCCCGGTAGAGCAGCCGCAGCAGTGGGTGGAAGACCGCGTCGGTCAACTCCGCGTCGAAACCGAACTCGTCGACCTCGTAGTCACCGGAGAGCCGCCGGCGCAGGAACGCCAACCCGTTCGCGACCTTGCGGTCCCAGTGGTCCCCGGGCCGGTCCGACACCACCGGCTCGGTGCCGCCGGGCAACGCGGCGTCGACCTCGTCGGCCGGCGTCCGAGCCGGGGTCGGGGTCGGGGTCGGCGGTGCGCTGGAGGCGGGCGGTGCGGTCGGGGTCGGCGCGGCCTGCGCGGCCGGTCGATGTCCGTTGCGCCGCGCCGGTTCCGCGTCCGGCGCGGGCACCTGCTGCGGTACGTCGAAACGCCCGACCGACTGCGGGTCGCGCCCCTCCTCCGGCCCACTCATGATGCCGCCTCGGTTCGCGACTGCGGGGCTCGCAAGACCGGCTCGCTCCTCGCGCTCACGATGACCGCTCCCGGACCGCTGAGCGGACCTGCCGGATGCCGTCCAGGACGAGTTGCTCGGCGGCGGCCAGCTGATCCCGGGTGACCACCACCCCACCATGATGGGCGCGGATGAAGTCCTCGAACGCCTCGGCGGTCGACCGGGGTGTGAAGCCGTACTCCTGCTCGAGCCGGCTGGTGTCGACCACCCGGCCGTGCACGAAGAGGTCGACCTGGTCCAGGCCGTAGCGGCCGAAGCCCATGGTGCGGGCCAGCGCGGCGGCCCCGGAAAGACCCGGCTCCAGCACCGGGACGGCGACCCGTCCGGCGCGCCGGATCGCCTGGGACAGCGACAGCACCCCGGGGCCGGCGACGTTGTACGTGCCGGGATGGTCCTCCACGATCGACCGGTGCAGCACCTCCAACGCGTCGTCGAAGTGCAGAAACTGCAGGCGGGGATCACGGCCGAAGACGGTCGGCACGAACGGCTGCGAGAAGTAGCGGGTCAACGTGGTGTCGGCGGTCGAACCGATGAACGGGGCGAAGCGCAGCACCGTGGCGGTGACGTCGGACCGGCGGCGGCGGAAGCCGCGCACGTACCCCTCGAGGTCGAGGATGTCGCGGCCGAAACCGCCGCGCGGCACCTCGCGGGGTTCGGTTTCCTCGGTGAAGACCGCCGGATCCCGGAACGACACCCCGTACGCGGCTGTCGACGAGCGGACCACGAGCTTGCGCAGTCGGGGTGCCCGCTGGCAGGCGGCGAGCATCTGCATGCTGCCGATGACGTTCTGGTCCTTCATCGCGGACCGGCCGCCGTGCTGCGGGTCGGGTGAGGTGACCAGCGCGAGGTGCACGACCGCGTCGACGTCCAGGTCGGCGAGGAGGCCACCGAGGGAACCGCTGTCGACGCGGATGCGTTCGACCCGGTCCAGCAGGTCGGTGAACTCGGTGCCGGAGTCCGGTGCGTCGACGCCGATGACCCGTTCGATGCGCGGGTCGGCGGCCAGTCGGGCCGCCACGTGGGCGCCCAGGTAACGGCCCACTCCGGTGACGACGACGACCCCCGGAGCACCTGAGGTGCCACCGGGGGTCATCTGACGCACCTACGCCGGCAGGATGGACCGAGCCGGGACGACCACGGCCTGATCACCTGAGCCTCCGGAGGTCGACAGTTTGGCAAGTGACGCCGAACGCCGGGCCGACAGCCCGGCGGCGATCACTTGCCGAGACGGCGACGCTGGACGCGGGTCTTGCGCAGCAGCTTGCGGTGCTTCTTCTTAGCCATGCGCTTACGGCGCTTCTTGACCACCGAGCCCATACGACAGCCTTTCGATACAACGTGCGGGGCGGACCGGATGACACCACGCAGGTGGCGACGGCGACCGCTTGCGGACAACGGACCGGACCAGTCTGGGCGGCGGGGCGCACCGGTGGGGTCTCGGTCGGGCTCCAGGGTAGCCGGAGGGCGTCAGCCGGACCAACGCGCCCCCGTCGCGACCGCCTCCGGTTCGCGACCGCGGGGCCCGCGAGCTCACTCCTTACGCCCACCGATGCCGGTCAGCCGGCGATCGGAGGGCGGGGCGGTGGCTCAGGCGGTCTCCTGAAAGGCACCCCGCAGATATTCGTGCACCGCATGCTCGGGCACCCGGAATGACCGGCCGACCCGGACGGCGGTGAGCTCACCGCTGTGCACCAGGCGATAGACAGTCATCTTTGACACCCGCATGACCGTCGCCACCTCCGCGACGGTCAGGAACTTGACCTCCGACAGCCGTCCGTCGGACTGTGACCCGGCCATGGCTCACCGACCCATCCCATGCCCGGCGCGTGCCAACCCGACGGATGCTCCGGGCCGGGCCGGCGACGCGCGTGTTACCAGTACGGTAGCGGGGCGGTTGTGACCGGCGCGATCCCTTCCTGCAACTGATCATGTTTCGGTGGCCGGTTCACCCGGTCCGCGCTCCCGGTATCCGCCCGTGCGCGCCGGTCGTCCGGTTGTTCCGGCGCTGCTCATTCGGTGCGCAGCGCGACCACCGGGTCGAGACGGCCGGCGCGCTGCGCGGGAACCACACCGAAGACGATGCCCACGACCGCCGACACCCCGAAGGCGAGCGCCAACGACCACCAGGTGATCGCCGCCGGAATTGGCGACAGCGCGTCGACCAGCAGGGCGGTTCCCACGCCCAGCGCCATCCCGGTGAGCCCGCCGATCGTGGTGAGCAGCACCGCCTCCAGCAGGAACTGCACGCCGATGTCGCGGGGACGTGCCCCGACGGCCTTGCGCAGCCCGATCTCCCGGGTCCGCTCCCGGACGCTGACCAACATGATGTTGGAGACGCCGACTCCGCCGACGAGCAGCGAAATGCCGGCGATGGCCGCCAGCACGCCGGTGAGGACACCGAGGATGTCGCCGAGCACGCCGAGGATCTGCTGCTGGGTGACGGCGCTGAACTCGGTGTCCGGGTGACGGCGGTTCAGCTCGGCGACGATCCGTTCGCCCAGCTCGTCGATCCGCTCCCGGTCCGGCGCCTTCACCGCGATGCCGTCGACCCGCTGGGTGCCCCAGAGTCGTTGCGCTGCGGTCACCGGCACGTGCACCTCGTCGTCCCGGTCGACGCCGAGGCTCTGCCCGAGGGGCGCGAAGACCCCGATCACCCGGAACCGCACCCCGGCCAGCGCCACCTGCTGGCCGAGCGGGTCCCGGTCGGGGAAGAGCGCACGGGCGACCGAGTCACCGAGCACCGCCACCCGTCGGCTGGTGTCCACGTCGGTGCCGGTGAGGTACCGTCCCCGCGCCAGCGAGCGGGTGAACACCGCCGGGGTCGTCTCCAGGACGCCCTGCACCGTGGTGAAGTCGGAACGGGCGCCGGCCCGCGCTGTCGCCCCGGAGGCGACGGTGACCGCCACCCGATCGGGGTCGCCGACCACCCGGGTGACGGCGTCCACGTCCTTGAGGGTCAGCGGCGAGACGACCGGCGCGTTGCCCACCTCGATCCGGCCGGGGACGACCAGCAGCAGGTTGGAGCCGAGGCCCTCGACCTGTTGCTCGACCTTCTGTTTGGTGCCGGTGCCGATGGCCACCAGCAGCACCACCGAGGCCACCCCGATGATCACCCCGAGCATGGTCAGCGCGCTACGCAGCCGGTTGGCCCGCAGGGCGTCCAGCGCCACCCGCCATGCCTCGGCGACCCTCACGCCGTACCCCCGGGTCGGTCGGCTTGGCGCGCGCCCGCAGCGCCCTCGCGCGCAACGGCATCGCCCCCGGCGGCGTCGCGTGAGTGGGCCTCGGGCCGCTCGACCTCGCGCGGAAGGCGCCCGGTGGCTCCGGCGGCGCCACCGGAGCCACCGGACGGGTGCCCCGGACCGCTTCCGGACGCGGACCGGGGCTCCGCGCTGGGAGCGGGGACCAGTGTCGCAGGTCGACCGTGATCAACGGACGGCGGTCGATCATGAGCAGAGCGCGGGTCGGCGCTGTCCGCCACGACCACCCCGTCGCGCATGGTGATCCGGCGGTGGGCGCGGGCCGCCACCTCCTGGTCGTGGGTGACCATCACCAGCGCCACCCCGGACTCCGCGTTCAACTGCTCCAACAGCTCCAGCACCGCGGCGCCGGTGACGCTGTCCAGGTTGCCGGTGGGCTCGTCGGCCAGCAGCACCGTCGGCTCGGTGACCAGCGCGCGAGCGATCGCCACCCGCTGCTGCTCACCGCCGGACATCTGGTTGGGCCGGTGGTCCAGTCGGTGCCCGAGGCCGACCCGGCCCAGCATCGCCGCCGCCCGCTCCCGCCGCTGCCGGGCCGACACCCCCCGGTAGACCAGGGGCAACGCCACGTTCTCCACCGCCGAGGTACGCGGCAGCAGGTGGAACGCCTGGAAGACGAAGCCGATCGTCTCGTTGCGCAGGGTCGCCATCTCCGGCGGCGCCAGGGCGTTGACGTCCCGCCCGCCGATCACCAGGCGGCCACCGGTGGGCCGGTCCAGCCCGCCGAGGAGGTGCATGAGGGTGGACTTGCCCGAGCCGGACGGGCCGACCAGGGCCACGTAGTCCCCCGACTGCACGGTGAGCGACACCCCGCGCAGCGCCTCCACCGACACCCCGTCGAGCTGGTACGTCCGGGACACGTCCACCGCCTCGATGGCCGGGACACGCTCCCCTGCCGGCGGATCTGCGACGGCTGGTTCGGTCACCGGACTTCCTGGCCGTCGCGGACCTGGTCGGCGCCGCGCACCACGATCCGGTCGCCGGGCTGCACGCCGTTGAGGATCTGCACGAGGTCGGACCCCTGGACGCCCACGGTCACCGACGCTCGGCCCGCCTTGCCGTCACGGACCACCCAGACCGCGTCGCGGCCGTCGGCGGAGAACACCGCCGACGCGGGGACGGTCACCGCGTCCACGGCCTCACGTACCCGCAGGTGCACGATCGCGTTCATTCCGGGGCGGGGCGTCGGGGCCGGCTCGTCCTCGGCCAGCTTCCCGGCGCCCAGCGCGAGGCGGACCCGGTAGGTGACCCCGCCCTGCGCGGAACTGGTGGGCAGCACGTCGACCGAGCGGACGGTGGCGTCGTAGCTGGCGCCGGTGACGGCGTCCAACTCGACGGTGGCCGGCACGCCGGCCTTGACCAGCAGCACGTCGGTCTCGTCCACCTCGGCGAGCAGCCCGAGCTGCCCGGTGTCCACCACGGTCAGCACCGGCGTGCCGGCGGTGACCAGCCCACCGACGACGACGGCGTCGTCCACCCCGGCGGGCGGCCCACCCTGAGTGGGGGCCAGCACGGACGGGTCGAGGCCCGCGCCACCGGCCTGCTCCAACAGCCCGGCCAGACCGGCATTCGCGCCACCGCCGGCCCGGGTGCCGCCGGGCTGCACCACCCCGGCGATCGGGGCGCGCAGGGTCAGCGCGTCGACTGTCGCCTTCGCCAGGTCGTACGCCTGCTGGGCCTGGAGCCGTTGCGCCGCGGAGAGCGCGCCGACGGCGGAACTCAACCCGTTGATCCCCCGCTGCACAGCGCGGACCGCCTGGTCGGCGCTGCGCGCGGCGGCCGCGTACTGGCGTTGCGCGGACGTCACCTGGGTGAGCAGCGCGTCGCGCAGTTGCGGGTCGGCGATCTTCTCGGCGGCCTTGCGGGCCGCGTCGAAGGCCTCGTCGGCGGCCTTGTCGGTGCCACGCCGGCTGCTGGTCAGGCTGCCCGCTCCCACGCCCCGGCCGGCACGCTTCGCAGCGGCCAGCGCCTCCTTGGCCTGACGGAGGCGCTGTTGCGCGCTCGGCGAGTCGACCACCGCCAGCACCTGACCGCGCCTGACCCGTTGTCCAGGTTGGACGCGCAGGCTGGACAGGGTGCCGTCGGCCGGAGCGGTGAGGGTGGCGGCGGCACGGGCGGTCACCGTGGCGGGTGCGTCGATCACCTCGGTGACCGGGTTGCGGGCGGCCGACGCCAGCGCGAGATCGGGGCCTTCGTCGCCGCAGGAGGCGGCGGTGGTGGCGGTGAGGACGACGACGGCGGTCAGGGCGATGAGCAGGCGGGGCCGCATGGTGCTGGCGGGCCGTGACGACTGGGAACGGCGCACCCATCGATGGTACGGCGCACCGCCGCACCGTCTCCGAGCTGCGTCAGGCGGCGGTGGCGCGGACGTACGCCACGCACTCGTCGTGCAGCGTCGACCACTGCTCACCGAACGCCTTCTCGGAGGCCGCGTCGATGGTCCTGCCGTCGTGCACCACTGTCTTGAAGAAGGTGAGCAGCCGCAGCGGCCCGTACCTGTCGACGAGGTGCCGAACGGCCAGGTAACCGATGCCGTAGCTGGCGGCTACCCGTTCGGCGGACGCGTCGTCAGCGGGGTTGACGCCCTCCAACTTGCCGTCCCAGCCGCCCCGGACCATCTTGCGCACGTCGGCGATCCCCTCGTACCGGTCGACCGCCTGGCCGCCGGCACCGGCGAACTCGGCCAGGCCCTCGACCAACCACCAGGTGAGCTTGCCCGGGTAGCCGCGCTCGGGCAACGACGCCGCGTGGGTCAACTCGTGCCGCAGCAGGTCGTCGGTGCCGCTGTTGGAGAGCCCTTCGGCGTTGAGCACCACCTCGTGGTGGCCGCCGCCCACTGTGACCGCGTAACCGCCGGTCCATTCTGGGCGTTCCCCGCCGTACCAGCGCTGCCACTCGGTGCGCCCGGCGTAGAAGATCCGGTATCGGTCCGGCGGTGAGCCGGTCACCGCGTACCCGTCGGCGACCCTTGCCGCCGCCTCGGCCTGCGCGAGCAGGCCGGGCAGCTTGCCGCGCAGCGCCGGGGTGGTGGCGACGATGGTCCGGGCGCCGATGGCGACCGCCAGGTCGCTGATCTCCCACGGTCGGGTGCCGGTCTGCACCGACTTGGATTCCTCCATGGCGACCATCCGGGGCTGGTCGCCGTTCTCCCGCCACCGGGTGCCGATCAGCACCGGGCTGGGCCGGCAGTTCGGCGTGACGAAGCAGTACTGGAAGCGCACCAGCAGCCGCCACTCGCCGGGCTTGCCGATGATCGGCACGGGCAGGCCACTCGGCTCGGCCCGCCAGCCGGTCACCTTGAGCTCGCGTAGCGCGGCGAAGCGTCGGCGCAGGTCGTCGTGGGCGGCGGGATCGGCGACGGCGAGGAAACCGGCGCGGTCGCCAACCAGGAGCGCCGCCGACTGCCGGTGGAGCTGGGCGGTGATCCGGTCGGAAAGCCCCCGGGCCACGGCGGTGGCAGGGTCGTCGGCCGCCGAGGCACCGACCCGGCTGACGGTGGGGCGCGAGCCTGTCTCCCGGATCACTCCGACGACGAGCGCCGCCGGCAGGCCGCAGCCCAGCAGCAGGACGACAACCACGAGCACCGTCCACAGCGGCCAGAGCCGCCGTGGTGCTGGCTGCTGCACCTCGTCAGTCACCCGCCGAAGGGTACGACCACTACCTGGATGCGGCGAGGCCGCCCCGGGCCGATCGGCCCGGCCGCTCGCGCACCTGGCTAGTTGTCATAGCTTTACAGCTAATTCGCTTAGCCAACGTTCACGAGCCGGATACGCGAAACGGGCCGGCGGTGACCCGAGGGTCGCCGCCGGCCCGTCGGCCGAACCGGAGGAACTACTTCTTGGAGATCAGGGCACGGCCGAAGAAGACCAGGTTGGCGGGGCGCTCGGCGAGCCGGCGCATCAGGTAGCCGTACCACTCGTCGCCGTACGGGACGTAGGTGCGCACCGTGTAGCCCTCGCCGACCAACCGGGCCTGCTCCTCGGGGCGGATGCCGTAGAGCATCTGGAACTCGAAACGCTCGGGACCCCTGTCGAACCACCGGGCCCGGTCCTCACCGATGGCGATCATCCGCGGGTCGTGGGTGGCCAGCATCGGGTAACCGTCGCCGGACATCAGGATGTTCATGCAGCGCACGTACGACTTGTCCACCTCACGGGCCGACTGGTACGCCACCGACTCCGGCTCCTTGTAGGCGCCCTTGCACAGCCGCACCCGCGACCCGGCCGAGGAGAGTTCCCGGCAGTCCGACTCGGTCCGCCGCAGGTACGCCTGGAGCACCGCGCCGGTCGACGGGAAGTCCTTGCGCAGCCGGCTCAGCACCTCCAACGTCGAGTCGGTGGTGGTGTGGTCCTCCATGTCCAGGGTGACAGTGGTGCCCGCCGCGTCGGCCGCCGCGCAGATCGCCCGCGCGTTGTCGTACGCCAACTGCTCGTCGAACATCTGGCCGAGGGCGGAGAGCTTCACGCTCACCTCGGCGGCCGGGGTGAGCCCCGCGTCGCCGAGCATCTTCAGCAGTTTCAGGTATTCGTCCCGGGTGGCGGTGGCCTGCTCGGGGCGGACGGTGTCCTCACCGAGGTGGTCGAGGGTGACCGCGAGGCCGTCGTCGACGAGCCCGCGGGTCGCGCGCAACGCGTCGTCGGTGGCGGCGCCGGCGACGAACCGGCGGACGACGTCCCGGGTGTACGGGGCAGTCGCGACGAGCCGCTCGACCTGGGATGACCGGGAGGCGGCGAGGATGACGGAACGGAGCATGAGCCGAGCGTAACGCCCCTGCCAGGGGCCCCGCCGAGGGGCGGCCGGGCCACCTCGACATGGGGGCGGGGCGGCGGCGGTGGCGTCGATCGGCTACAACGATGCCGTGGACCAACGCCCCCGCCGCCGACTCCGCTCGGCCTCCGTGCAGCTCGGCGCGCTCACCGCTCTCGCGCTCGCCCTTTCCGGCTGCAACATGACCTCGGACGACGACGATGACGACGACTGCGCCCTCGGGCCGGTCGGCGGCGGCGACACCGTCGCGCTGGCGATGCGGGTCACCGACCCGGCCGCCGGTCGCACCGCCCCGGAGCCGACCACCGCCGCCCTGCCCGAACGCGGCGGATTCGGCACCCACCTCGCCGCCTGCGGCGGCTGACGTGCGCCGCGAGACGGTCGCGCCTCGCCCCGACTGGGACGCCACCATCCGGTCGCAGGGGCTGGTCTACGTCGACACCGAGCTGCCCGACGGCGGGGTCATGTCGTACTGGGACGAGACCGCCGCGTACGCGTTCGACCTGGACGAGGTGCTGCGGCTGGAGGAGGCCACCGAGGAGCTCCACCGGATGTCGGTGGCCGCCGCCGAGCACGTGGTGGCGCAGCGCCGGTACGCCGAGTTCGGCATCCCGCAGTGGGCGGCCGACGCGGTGGCCCGGTCGCTGCGGGAGGCGCCACCGACCCTGTACGGGCGCTTCGACCTCGCGTACGACGGCACCTGGCCCCCGAAGATGTTGGAGTACAACGCGGACACCCCCACCGCGCTTGTCGAGGCGAGCATCATCCAGTGGTACTGGCTGGAGCAGACCCGGCCGGAGCTGGACCAGTGGAACAGCCTGCACGAGCGGCTGGTCGGCGCCTGGGCCAAGATCGGGGCCGGGCTGCACGACCCCCGGGTGCACGTGCTCTGGTCGAACGAGGAGGAGTCCGGCGAGGACCACATGACCGCCGGCTACCTCGCCGAGACCGCCCGGCAGGCCGGCCTGAGCGTCGAGCTCCAACCCATCCAGGAGATCGGCTGGGACGGCCGGCGCTTCGTCGACGCCGACGACAACCCGGTGACCACCTGCTTCAAGCTCTACCCGTGGGAGTGGATGCTGGCCGAGCCGTACGGGCCGGCGGCCCTGGCCCCGGGCACCCCGACCACCTGGATCGAGCCGGCCTGGAAACTGCTGCTCTCCAACAAGGCGCTGCTCGCGGTCCTCTGGGAGCTGTACCCCGGCCACGAGTACCTGCTCCCGGCGTACCTCGACTCGCCGCGCGGCATGCCGGAGTACGTCGCCAAGCCACTACTCGGCCGCGAGGGCGGATCGGTACGCATCGTCACCGCCGACGAGGAGATCACCAACCCGGGGATCTACGGCGACGAGGGCTGGTGCTACCAGGAGTTCCGGGCGTTGCCGCAGTTCGCCGGCAACCGGATGGTGCTGGGCAGCTGGATCGTCGACGGCGAATCGGCCGGCGTGGGTGTGCGGGAGAGCGCGAGTCTGATCACCGACGGCTACGCGCGGTTCCTGCCGCACTACATCGACGCGCCGCGCACCCGCTGAGTCGTCTACCGTTGGGGCGTGAACTTCGACGCGTACGCCCGGACCGGCGTTGACCTGGTCAACGCCCGCCTGGACGACCTCGACGACCTGCGGGCCCTCTTCCCCGACGAGAACGCCTGGATGCGCGACGAGGTCGCGGACCGGGACGTGGCGATTTTCCGCCGGGCGCAGAAACGCTTACGCGACGTCTTCGAGTACGGCACCTCGGGGCGGGACGGCCAGGCGGTCACCGAGCTGAACGCGCTGCTCGAGGCGTTCCCGGTGCAGCCGCGCATCTCCGGGCACGACTCCAGCGACTGGCACATGCACGTAACCAGTCGAGGAGCCTCGGTCAGTGCCGAATACCTGGCCGGCGCGGTCTGGGGGCTGTCGGTCTGGCTCTGCGAGTACGGCAGCGCCCGGTTCGGGGTCTGCGCCGACGAGCGGTGCGGCAACGTCTACCTGGACACGTCGTCCAACTGCTGCCGGCGGTTCTGCTCGGAGCGCTGCGCCACCCGCTCGCACGTCGCCGCGCACCGGGCCCGTAAGCGGGCGGCGGTCGGCGAGCAGGTGACTGTCGCCCCGCAGCCGACGTCCGCCGCCGATTCCCTCTCACCGGTCAGCTGACACCGCCACCGCCCGGTCCCGGGCGGACGGGTCAGGCGTCGACCGGTGACGACGCGGTCAGGTGCTGGCGGGCGAACTCCAGCGCGGCGCGCAGGTCCGCCTCGCGCACCGCGCGGCTCTTCGCGCCCCGGGTGGCGACCTCCACCGCCACCGCACCGGTGAAACCCCGGCCGGCCAGCGAGGAGAGCAGTTCCCCGCAGGGCTGGGTGCCGCGCCCGGGCACCAGGTGCTCGTCGCGGCCCTCGCCGGTGCCGTCGCCGAGGTGCACGTGCGCCAGCCCGGCGCCCATCCGGTCGGCCATCTCCAGGGGGTCGCTGTGCGAGGCCGCGCAGTGCGACAGATCCAGGGTGTACGACGGGTAGCCGGCGTCGGTCGGGTCCCAACCGGGCACGTACGGGACGAACTGCCGGCCCGCCATCCGCACCGGGTACATGTTCTCCACAGCGAAGCGCAGCCCCGTGAACCGGTCCGCGACGGTGGCCAGACCCTCGGCGAAGTTGCGCGCGTAGTCCCGCTGCCAGGTGAACGGTGGGTGCACCACAACGGTCGGCGCGCCCAGCGTCTCGGCCAGCTCGGCGGCCTTGCGCAGGCGCTCCCACGGGTCCGGGCTCCACACCCGCTGGGTGACCAGCAGGCAGGGCGCGTGCACCGATAGCACCGGCACGTCGTAGTGCGTGGAGAGGCCGCGCAGCGCGCCCGCGTCCTGGCTGACGACGTCGGTCCAGACCATCACCTCGACGCCGTCGTAGCCGAGCGCCGCGGCCAGTTGGAACGCCGCCGCGGTCGGCTCGGGAAAGACCGACGAGCTGGAAAGGAGCACGGGAACGCGGGAAGTCACATCAGCCAGCGTAGCCCGGCAGCGCCGGGGGCATCGTGACGAGCGCCGGCAAACCTACCGAAAACGGCCGCCGGATCAGATCGGCTCCAGTTGATCGAGCCGGCGGAGGATGACACCCTCCCGCAGCGCCCACGGGCAGATGTCCAGGGAGTCCAGGTCCAGGCGGCGCATCACCGCCTCGGCGACGACGGCACCGGCCAGCAACTGGTGGGCCCGACCCGCGCTGACCCCCTCCAGCTCCATCAACTGCGCCGGTGGGATGTGCCGAATGAAACCGATGACCTGCCGCAGGCCGGCCCGGGTCAGGCTGCGTCGCACCCACAGCCCGGAACCGGACGGGGCCGCCCCGGCCAGTCGGGCCAGGGTGCGGAACGTCTTCGAGGTGGCCACCGCCCGACCCCAGCCCACCTCGGTCATCTGGTCGACGACCTTGTCCAGCCGGCCGTCCACGTACTCCCGGAGCTTGTCGACGGCCTCCGCCGACGGCGGGGCCGCACTGGCCGGATCGACCCGCAGCCGCTCGCGGGTCAGCCGACCGGCCCCGAGCGGCAGGGAGACCGCGACGTCCGGGTCCTCGTCGATGCCGGCGGCGATCTCCAACGAGCCGCCACCGATGTCCAGCACCAGCAGCCGGCCCGCCGACCAGCCGAACCACCGCCGTACCGCCAGGAACGTCATCCGCGCCTCGTCCGCCCCGGAGAGCACCGCCAGGCGTACGCCGGTCTCGTCCCGGACCCGGGCCAGCACCTCGGCCGCGTTGGTGGCGTCGCGCACCGCGGACGTGGCGAAAGCGATCAGGTCGTCGGCCGCCAACCCGGTGGCCGCCGCCTTGGCCATGCCCACCGCCTTGACCAGGCCGTCCGCGCCCGCCTCGGTCAGCGCGCCGTCGGGGCCGATCTGCTCGGCCAGCCGGAGCACCACCTTCTCGGAGTGCGCCGGCCACGGGTGCGCGCCGTGGTGCGCGTCCACCACGAGGAGATGCACCGTGTTGGATCCGACGTCGAGGACACCCAGTCGCATGGTGAAGACAGTAGGCGCAACACGTTTGCGCGGCTCACCGGCCTGCGGACGTCACCGCGCGTACGCTGGGCCGAGTGACGATGGAGCTCCGTGTGCTGGTGGACGACCCGGGTGACCCGCGCAGTCGCGAGGTGCCCCTGGACTTCCCTCGGGAGTGGATCGAGTTCACCGACCCGGCCGACGAGACGCACCTGATCCGGGCCGACCTGACCTGGTTGCTCTCCCGCTGGACCTGCATCTTCGGCAAGGGCTGCCACGGCATCATCGCCGGCCGGGCCGCCGACGGTTGCTGCTCGCACGGGGCGTTCTTCACCGACTCGGACGACGAGAAGCGGGTTCGCAACGCCGTCCGGCGACTCGCCCCGTCGACCTGGCAGCATTTCCGGCGCGGGTTCAAGAACTGGACCGACGAGGACACCATCGACGGCAAGAACCCGGCCCGCCGCACCGCCACCCAGGGCCCCGACGGTCCGTGCGTGTTCCTCAACGACGCCGACTTCGCCGGCGGTGGCGGTTGCGCCCTGCACGCCCAGGCGCTGCGCGACGGGGTGCACCCGTTGGAATACAAGCCGGACGTCTGTTGGCAGCTGCCGATCCGCCGCGATCAGGACTGGGTGAAACGACCGGACAACAGCAAGGTGCTGGTCTCCACCCTGTCCGAGTTCGACCGGCGGGGCTGGGGAGCCGGCGGGCACGACCTGGACTGGTGGTGCACCTCCTCGACGGACGCGCACGTCGGCACCGAGCCGATGTACCTGTCGTACGGGCCGGAGCTGACCGCCCTGATCGGTGCTCCCGCGTACGAGCGGCTGGCCGAGCTGTGCGCGACCAGAACGAAGCAGGGCATGATCGCCCCGCACCCCGCCGACGAGGTCTAGCCGTCTCGGTGACAATCCAGTGACTGCGACACTTCCACCTGACAACGACCCGGCACAGCGAGACGCCGCAGACTTCGCCGGTCTCGCAGACGAGATCATCGGACGCCACGCCACACTGCTCGCTCGTCTACGGAGCGACGCCACAACGGCCGAGGGCAAGGAGCCGGCGCGTCGGGCGGGACGCCTTTGGAGCTGACTCGTTTACGGCATCGGCTCTACGGACGTCAGCTTTACGGACGTCAGCTCTACGACGTCGGCGGATGACTCGTCTGTGACATCAGCTCCAAAGGGCCGCATCAACTGACTCGCCCAAGCCGCGCAGGTGGCTCAGCTCCCGTAGCTGGCCCGCCGCTCAAGGCGGACAGGCCGAAGGGGGCCCGCGTCGAGCGCAGACCCCCTTCGGGTACGCCGATCACGGCTCGAACTTGTAGCCCAGACCCCGCACGGTCACGATGAAGCGCGGCGCGGACGGCTCCGGCTCGATCTTGGAGCGCAGCCGCTTGACGTGCACGTCCAGCGTCTTGGTGTCACCGACGTAGTCGGCGCCCCAGACCCGGTCGATGAGCTGACCGCGGGTGAGCACCCGGCCCGCGTTACGCAGCAGCAGCTCCAGCAACTCGAATTCCTTCAGCGGCAGCTGTACGGCCCCGCCGTCGACGGTCACCACGTGCCGCTCGATGTCCATCCGCACCGGCCCGGCGGCCAGCGTCGGCGCGCCCGCCTCGGCCACCTCCGGGCTCTGCCGGCGCAGCACCGCCCGGATCCGGGCGACCAGTTCCCGCGGCGAGTACGGCTTCGTGACGTAGTCGTCGGCGCCGATCTCCAGCCCGACCACCTTGTCGATCTCGCTGTCCCGGGCGGTGACCATGATGATCGGTACGGCGGAGCGCTGCCGCAACTGCCGGCAGACCTCGGTCCCCGACATCTCGGGCAACATCAGGTCGAGCAGCACGATGTCGGCGCCGGTCCGGTCGAACTCGGTGAGGGCGTCGGTGCCGGTCGCGGCGACCGAAACCTCAAAGCCCTCCTTACGGAGCATGTACGACAAGGCGTCGGAGAACGACTCCTCGTCCTCGACCACGAGAACGCGGCTCAACGGGGATTTCCTTTCCATTTGCTGTCAGACCTGCCGTAGCCCAGTCGGACCGGACTCGATCCCAACCGGCGGCAGTGTCGCCAGGAGGTCGTCCGGTGGACTGGCGGGCAGCCGGAGGGTGAACGTCGATCCACCACCAAGAGTGCTCGACACCTCGACCCGTCCGCCATGGTTGCTCGCAATGTGTTTCACGATCGCCAGGCCGAGCCCGGTGCCGCCGGTGGCACGCGAGCGGGCCTGGTCGGCCCGGTAGAACCGCTCGAAGATCCGGTCGACGTCGGTGGGGGCGATACCGATGCCCTGGTCGGAGACGGCGACCTCGACGTGCTCGTCGTCGCCGCGGAGGGTCACCCGCACCGTGGTGTCCTCGCCCGAGTAGTTGATGGCGTTCTCCACCAGGTTCGCCACCGCGGTGGCGAGTTGGGAGTCGCTGCCGTACGCGGTGAGGCCACGCGCCCCGTCCACTGTCACGGCGACACCCCGGGCGGAGGCCGTGGTGCGGGTCCGGTCGACCACCTCGGCGATCACCCAGTCCAGCGCGACCGGCTCCGGTGGCGGCTGCGGCTCAGCCCCCTGCAACCGGGTCAACTCCAGCAACTCCTGCACCAGCCGACCCAGCCGGGTCGACTCGTGCTGGATCCGCTCGGCGAACCGGCGGGCGGCCACCAGGTCCTCGGAGAGGTCGGGTGCCGCGGCGTCGGCCGGCTCGGTAGCGTCCAGCAACGCCTCGGCGAGCAGCTGCAGGGCCCCGATCGGTGTCTTCAGCTCGTGGCTCACGTTGGCCACGAAGTCGCGTCGTACCCGGGTCAGCCGGTGCGACTCGGTCACGTCGACCGCCTCGACCGCTATGAAGCCGTTGCCGAGACCCATCGCCCGCAGGTGCACGCCGAGCGGGTTCTCCCCCGCACTGTCGCGGCCTCGGGGCAGGTCCAGCTCGATCTCGCGTCGCACGCCGGTGCGCCGCACCTGGCCGGCAAGGGTACGGATCAGCGGGTGCGCGGCGATTGAGCCGGGGGTGCTGCCGGTACGCAGCAGCCCCATCGCGCGGGCGGCCGGGTTGATCAGCACGGGGACGTCGTCGTTGTCCAGGACCACGACACCGGCCCGGAGTGAGTCGATCGTCCGGCGGCCGAGCCCGGCCTGCTGCTCGTCGGCTATCGCGGGCCTCCCCCTGCTCCAGCGGAAGCTGACGCTCCCCGTCGACGTGGAGTGACCGTCCCGCCTCGGCAGGAACCGGGGCAGCAGCAGACCGGCGGCCATCCCGGCCACCAACGCCAGGGCCACCACGACCGCCACCGCCCACTCCACCCGGCGATCGTAGGGTCATTGTTAACCTGGCTACCACACAGAACGGGACGAACTACCCTCACTTACGGAAGTGTTCACCCCCACGTCTGGCGTCGTTCACCGTGGTTCATCCGGGATCCGTCCGCGCGCCCCTACCGTTGGCGTCGCACCTGCTCAACCCCCTGCGCCGGCACCCGTCGGCGGCGACCGACCACAGGACGTGATGATGCGCGACGAGTTCCGGGCCGACCTCCAGATCGTCAGCCAACTGCTGGTGGACATGGCGGAGGGCGTCCGCGCCGCCATGCGCCAGGCCACCCGGGCCCTGCTCACCGCCGACCGGCAGGCCGCCGAGACGGTCATCGAGCGGGACGCCGAGATCGACGACCTCTACCGGCACGTCGAGGAGCGGGTCTGCGACCTGCTCGCCCGACAGGCGCCGGTCGCCTCCGACCTCCGGGCGATGATCACCGCGCTGCACGTGGCCGCTGATCTGGAGCGGATGGGCGACCTCGCCGAGCACGTGGCGAAGACCGCGCTGCGCCGGCATCCCTCCCCCGCCGTACCGGCCGAGCTGCGGACGGTCTTCACCGAGATGTCCGAGATCGCCGACCGGATGGCCGTGAAGATCGGTTCGGTGCTGGCGAAGCCCGACGCCGACCTCGCCGGCGAACTGGACCGCGACGACGACGCAATGGACGAGCTGCACAAGAACCTGTTCGCCGTGCTGCTCGGCGACGACTGGCCGTACGGGGTGGAGACGGCGATCGACGCCACCCTGCTGGGCCGCTTCTACGAGCGCTTCGCCGACCACGCGGTCAACGCCGGCGAGCACGTGATCTACCTGATCACCGGGGAGAGCACGCCCAGCAGTAACTGACCGGCACGCGAAGGGGCCCCTCGCCATCGCTTCCCGCGATGACGAGGGGCCCCTTTCTGGTGGCTCAGCGCCCCTGGTTGGCCACCGCCGCGGCGGCTGCCTTCGCAGCGGTCGGGTCGAGGTAGGTGCCGCCCAGAGTGAGCGGGCGCAGCTGCGGGTCGAGGTCGTAGCGCAGCGGAATGCCCGTCGGGATGTTCAGCTTGGCGATCGCCTCGTCGGAGATCTGGTCGAGGTGCTTGACGAGGGCGCGCAGCGAGTTGCCGTGCGCGGCCACCAGCACCGTCCGGCCGGCCAGGATGTCCGGCACGATCGAGTCGTACCAGTAGGGCAACATCCGGTCGACGACGTCCTTGAGGCACTCGGTGCGCGGCATCAGCTCGGTCGGCAGCAGCGCGTAGCGCGGGTCACCCACCTGCGACCACTCGTCGTTGTCGTCGATGGGCGGCGGTGGCGTGTCGTACGACCGGCGCCAGAGCATGAACTGCTCCTCGCCGTACTCGTCGAGGGTCTGCTTCTTGTTCTTGCCCTGCAGGGCGCCGTAGTGGCGCTCGTTGAGCCGCCACGACCGGCGCACGGCGATCCAGTGCCGGTCGGCGGCGTTGAGCGCCAGCTCGGCGGTGCGGATCGCACGGCGCATCACGCTGGTGTGCACGACGTCCGGTAGCAGGCTGTGCTCGCGCATCAGCTCGCCGCCGCGCCGCGCCTCGCCCTCGCCCTTCTCGGTCAGGTCGACGTCCACCCAGCCGGTGAAGAGGTTCTTGGCATTCCAGTCGCTCTCACCGTGTCGCAGCAGGACCAGCGTCCCGACGGTGGGCCCTTCGCTCGCAGTCATGCGGATCATCCTGCCTCAACCGCCTGACGGACACGCGGGCAGCCGTCGTGACGACCACCACGTGAAAAAGCTGATGACCAGCGGATCCGGCCACCACTAGGGTTGTAAGGCACGCCAGTCACATCGGTCATTACTTGCAAGCGGGGCGCCATATGCGGACGATGCGGAGTTGGTTCCGGGACACCACCGGCGGCCTACCGACCACCTTCTGGTACCTGTGGTCGGGCACCCTGATCAACCGACTCGGCTCGTTCGTCCTCGTCTTCCTCGCCATCTACCTGACCCAGGAACGTGACTTCTCGGCCTCGCAGGCCGGCCTGGTGATCGGCCTCTGGGGCGTCGGCGGGGCGTTCGGCACGACCGCCGGCGGCACCCTCGCCGACCGGTGGGGTCGCCGACCGACACTGCTCACCGCCCACGTGGGAGCGGCGGCCATGATGCTCGGGCTCGGGCTGGCCCGGGATCTCTGGGCGGTGGCGCTGGGCGCGCTGCTGCTCGGCATGTTCGCCGAGGCGGCCCGGCCCGCGTTCGGGGCGATGATGATCGACGTGGTGCCGGCGAAGGACCGGCTGCGCGCCTTCTCACTCAACTACTGGGCGATCAACCTGGGCTTCGCCTGCGCCGCCGTCCTCGCCGGCCTCGCCGCACAGGCCGATTACCTGCTGCTGTTCGTGGTCGACGCGGCCACCATGCTGATCACCGCGCTGATCATCTTCAGCAAGGTGCCGGAGACCCGACAGGCCGGCCCCGCCACCGCCGTCGCGGCAGCAGCGGCTCCGCGCGGGGCGCTGCGCACGATCCTCACCGACCGGGTCTACCTCGGCTTCGTGGCACTCAACCTGTTCGCCGCGCTGGTGTTCCTCCAGCACATCTCGATGCTGCCGATCGCGATGGGCGACGACGGTCTGAGCCCCGCCACCTACGGCTCGGTGATCGCGCTCAACGGCATCCTCATCGTGGTCGGCCAACTCTTCGTGCCCCGACTGATCCGGGGTCGGAGCCGCTCGCACGTGCTCGCGCTGGCGTCCGTGGTGATGGGCGTGGGGTTCGGGCTGACCGCGTTCGCCGGCACCCCCTGGTTCTACGGGCTGACAGTGCTGATCTGGACGGTCGGCGAGATGCTGAACTCGCCCTCCAACTCCACGCTGATCGCCGAGCTCTCCCCGGCCGAGTTGCGCGGTCGCTACCAGGGCGTGTTCTCCCTCTCGTGGCAGATCGCCGGGGCCAGCGCGCCGATCCTCGGCGGCCTGGTACGCGAGCACGCCGGCAACGACACCCTCTGGTACGGCTGCGCCGCGCTCGGCCTCCTGACCGCGGTGGCCCACCTGGTGTCGGGGCCGGCCCGGGAACGGCGTGCAGCCGCGCTGCGCCGCTCCGGTGAGGCACTGGCAACGACCACCGCGTCCCGTGCGCCACAGCCCGCCGAGGCGTAATGAGTGGCGCGGCCGTGCCGGAGTTCCTACTGTGCGGTGGAAACAGTTAACAACCTGAACTGTCGGGAGGTCGGGTGCACGCCCTGCGGCGCTGGTGGCACGACACCGCAGGCGGGCTACCCGCCACCTTCTGGTACCTCTGGGCCGGCCTGCTGATCAACCGGGCCGGCGCGTTCGCCATGCTGTTCCTCTCGCTCTACCTCACCGACGTACGCGGCGCGAGCGAAGCCCTGGCCGGCACAGTGGTCGGCGCGTACGGGGCCGGCGGAGCGGCCGGCGTACTGCTCGGCGGGGTGCTCGCCGACCGGTGGGGACGCCGGGCGACCCTGCTCGCCGCGCACCTGGCCACAGTCGGCCTGATGGTGGCGCTCGCCTTCACCCGACCCCTGCTGCTGATCGCCGTGCTCTCCGCGCTGATCGGCGTGGTCCACTCGATGCCCAGCCCGGCATTCGTGGCGGCGATCGTCGACGTGGTGCCCGCCGAGCGCCGCTCACGCGCGTTCAACCTTCAGTTCTGGGCGTTCAACCTGGGCATGGCGGTCGCCTCGCTGCTCGCCGGGGTCCTGGCCGAGGCGAGCTTCACCGCACTGTTCCTGGTCGACGCGGGCGCCACCCTGACCGCCGCCGCCGTGATCGCCTGGAAGGTGCCCGAAACCCTGCGGTTGGCCCGGCCAGCAGCCAGCCCACCGCCCGCCACAGACGCGGCACCGAGGTCCGTCCGGACCCGCCGGCCGGGACTGCACACCGCGCTCACCGACCGCACCTTCCTGGTCTTCGTCGGGCTCACCTTCGTGCTGGCCGTACTCACCATGCAGACGTCGACCATCATGCCGCTGGCCATGCGCGCGGACGGCCTGGGCCCATCGGCGTACGGGCTGGTGGTGGCGCTCGGCGGCGCGCTGATCGTGGTCGGGCAGTTGTTCGTGCCCCGGCTGATCGACAGGCACCGCAAGGACGTCGTGCTGGCCGCCTCCACGGCGCTGCTCGCGCTCGGTTTCGGGGCGCTCGCCATTGCCGACGAACTGGCCGTCTACCTGGGTGCCGCAGTGGTCTGGACGGTCGGCTCGATGCTCGCCGCCCCGCCCAACGCGCAGATCAACGCGGACCTGGCACCACCGCAGCTACGAGCGCGCTACCAGTCGGTCTTCTACCTGACGTTCCCAGCCGCGGCGTTCGTCGCGCCCACCCTCGGCGGGGTGAGCCTCCAGCACCTCGGCGACCGGCACTGGCTGATCGTGGGCGGGCTGGGCCTGCTGGCCGCGCTCGGGCACCTGCTCGCCGGACCACCCCGGGAGCGGCACGTCGCCGCGCTGCGCCGGGTTGTCGACCCGAAGCCGACAACCTCCGCAGACCGCGTACCGACCGGATAACCGACGCAAAGCGCCCACCACGTCCCTGAGGTCGTGGTGGGCGCCCGCCGGTGGGGCCGGCGGCGGCGGGCAACACTCACCCCCGTAAGCATCGCCCGCTCACGCCGCCGGTCCAAACAGGTGGGAACCGTCCCCCAACGGTTATTCCACCCGTCCCCTCGCGCCTCGTCTGGTGCGCGGATCTGATCGATCCGCCGCTCCCCCGAACGTTTCCAAACGTGGCGCGGTGCAATAAAGCTAGTTCGCCCGGATTCTGGATTCAACCCAGAACGGCTGTCTCGCCGGTCACAACTGGCGAGTATCCGCTGCTCCGGCCTCGTCCGTTGGCAACAGCCGGGTACCCGTCGGCCATTCCCGCAAACACCTCAACCGTCTTCCCGATCGGGTGACTCGGTCCGGAAGAAGTTGCTCTGCCGGCCGTCCCGCAGCTGTTCCTGATAAATCAGGTTCAAGCGCCGCAGGTCAAACGTGTAGAACCACTCATCCCAGGTGATCTCGCGAATCCGGCTGCTTTCCCGGTATCCGGGAATGTTGAAGGTCAACACACCCGCCCGGCCATCCCGCTCGGTGCCGGCGATGGTCGCCGGCCGGGCCCCGCGTTCCCGGGCCCACCGCTGGATCACCTCGTGGTTCGCCGTGATCAAACTCCGTCCCGGCCGCTCCGGCCGGTCCGTGATCGACGAGATCACCTGCGAACTGCGGACCGACCGCCCCGTACCCCGTCCGGTCCGGATCCCGCCGGCCGCCGTCCCGCCACCGGTCGACGGCGTCAACGTGCGCTTGGCCGCCGCGCTCTTGGCCGGTGCGGTGCGCTTCGCCGCCGCGCTCTTGGCCGGTGCCGCGCGCTTCGCCGTGGTGCGCTTCGCAGCCGCGCTCTTGGCCGGTACCGCGCGCTTCGCCGCCGGCCGCGCCGGTGCCTTCTTCGCCGGTGCCTTCCGCGCGGGCGCCGTACGCGCCGTCGCTGTCTTACGGGCCGCCGTGGTCTTCCGCGCCGCGGCGGTCTTCCGGGCGGCCGTGGTCCTGCTCGTGGCCGTGCTCTTGCGGGCCGCCGTCGACGTCGCCGCTGTGGTTCTCTTCGCGGCGGTCGCCTTCTTCGCCGGCGCCCTCTTCGCCGCCGCCGTCGACTTCCGCCCGGCGGTCGCCTTCGTTGCGGCGGCCCGCTTCGCGGGCGCGCTCTTGTTCGCCGGCGCGGCCTTCGCACGGCTGGACGCCGGCCTGGCCGCGGACTTCTTGGTGGCGGCGGCACGACCCGCCGACGCCCTGGTCCCGGCTGCTCGACCCGACGGGCCGGTGCTGCTCCGACCGGCGCCGGCCCGCATCGAGCGCACCAGCTGTTTCACCAGCTCGGGCTTGCGCAACGCGGAGATCCCGGAGACCCCGCGTTTGCGCAACTGCCCGCGGATGTCGTCCACCCGCATCCGGGAAATCTCCGACTCGGAGACTCCGGGCGTACCCGGCGTCTGGTTGCCGGCCTGTCGCTTCGTCCTGGTCGCAGTCGCGCCGCGACCTGAGCTGTTCCGCTGAGCCATGGGACGCTCCGCTCCTTGGCACTCCGTCATCGGCGCGCGGGGGTCCCTTGCCGCACCGCGCGGTGCGGCATACCCGTCAGGAGCACTCCGAACCACAGTCAACTCGCCATGATCGTGCTGGTTCCAGGATCGAGTGGCATCGCCGCGTCGGCGACACCACTACGTCGTGGTTCGAGCACGACCAGGGGAGGCGGCCCCGGCGCGCGGGCGCGGGACGGCGCGGGGTGGGGGCGCGGCCGGGGGCGGTGGGTCAGGTTGGGTCGGGGCCGGCGCCGGAGGGCTCGAAAAGGTGGGCGAAGGCGGCCAGGTTGGCGGTCGACTCGCCCCGCTTCACCCGCCACTCGTACTCGCGCCGGATCGAACTGCCGAAGCCGATCTCCAGCATCGTGTCGAACGACTCGTCGGCGTACGTGAGCACCGCGCCGAACAATCGGTCCAACTCGTCGGCGTCGACGCCGGCCGGGTTGACCCGACCGGTCAGGTACACGTCGCCGACCGCGTCGGTCGAGAAGGAGACGCCGTACATCCGGGCGTTGCGCTGCAACAGCCAGGCCCACAACTCCTCGCGGCGCTCGTCCGGCTGGCGCATCACGAACGCCTCGATCCGCAGCGCGTGCTCGCCGACGATCAGGTTGCAGATCGTCTTCAGCTTGTGGGTGCCCGGCAGCGTCACCGCGTACGAGCCGGGGCCGGTCGACTCCCAGGCCAGGTCCCGCTCGGCGCAGACCGACTCGATCAGGGTCGCAAGATCGCTCTTCGGGCTCACCGGACCCACTCTACGACCGACCGGGCTCGCGCACCCTGTGACAAGCGGGCCCCCGGGTCACCAGGAGCAGGAGAGCGCCGGGTCACACGCCAGGTCGGCCGCGAGACGGGCGCGGTGCCCGGCGATCGCCTCGCCGTAGACCCCGAGCAGACCGGCGACCGTACGGTCCCAGGAGAAATGCCGAGCGTGCTGCTCGGCGCCTCGGGCCAGCACCGACCGCAGCGCCCGGTTCGGCAGCAGGCTGCCCATCGCACGGGCCCAGTCGACCGGGTCGTGACCGTCGATCAGTACGCCACTGACCTGGTCCCGGACGGCGGTGACCAACCCTCCGACGGCGGCGGCCAGCACCGGCGTACCGCAGGCCTGCGCCTCCAGGGCGACCAGCCCGAACGATTCGTTGTGCGACGGCACCGCGACGAGATCCGCCGCCCGGTACAGGGCCGGAAGGTCGTCCCCGGTGAGCGGCGGCAGGAACCGCACCCCGTCGCTGACCCCGAGCCTGGCGGCCAACTCGATCAGGGCGGTCGGCCGGTCCAGCCCACTGCCGCTGGGCCCGCCGCAGATCACCACCGTCACCTGATCGGCCAGTGCCGGGTCGCGCTCCCGCAGCGCGGCGATCGCGCGGATCAGCACGTCGGGGGCCTTGAGTGGCTGGATTCGACCGACGAAGGCAACCACGTACCCGTCGACGGGAAGCCCCAGCCGACGACGGGCCTGGCGGGCGGCCGCGGACCTGTCACCCGGCGCGGGCCGGAACCGGGCCAGGTCGACGCCCGGCTGCACGACGGACACCCGGGTCGGGTCGGCGTCGTACCGGTCGACCAGGTCGCTGGCCTCGACCCGGGTGTTGGCGACCAGCCGGTCCGCCTCGGCGACGACCTGCTCCTCGCCGATGACCCGGGCCTTGGGCTCCGGCCGGTCCCCGGCCGCGAGCTGGGCGTTCTTGACCTTCGCGAGAGTGTGCGCGGTGTGCACCAGCGGCACCCCCCAGCGCTCCTTGGCCAGCCAACCAACCTGGCCGGAGAGCCAGTAGTGGGAGTGGATCAGGTCGTAGTGGCCGGGCGGACGGGACGCCTCGGCGCGCAGCACCCCGGCGGTGAAGGCGCAGAGCTGACCGGGCAGCTCCTCCTTGGTGAGGCCCTCCAGGGGGCCGGAGGTGATGTGTCGGACCTGCACTCCGGGCGCCATCTCGACCACCGGGGGAAGGTCACCGGAGGTGGCCCGGGTGAAGATCTCCACCTCCACGTTGGCCTCGGCGAGACGCCGGGCGACTTCGAGGATGTAGACGTTCATTCCACCGGCATCACCCGTGCCGGGCTGGTGCAGGGGGGAGGTGTGTACCGACAGGGTCGCGATGCGGCGAGGCCGGGGCCACGGTCGGGCACCTCGCTGACGCCCGACACCGGCGTGCATATCCGCCACATCCGCTCCTTCTTCACGGTTGATGCCGTCTCGCACGACCGGCGCTTCTCGGTCAACCTGTACGCCGGATGTCATCTTCCCCATCGGGCTTCGGAAATTCCCCGGCGCGGCCCCTCGGCGTGACGGACCTCATCACCGAACGCCGGGACACTGGCTGCCGTACGCCCGGTCGGGGCGGGTCGTACGCCCGCTGTGACAATGTCGGAATGACCTCAGTCGCCATCGTCACCGGAGCGTCCAGCGGGATCGGCGCGGCCACCGCCCGCCGGCTCGCCGCCGAGGGCTTCCACGTGCTCGCCGCCGCTCGCCGCGCCGAACGGCTCACCGAGCTGGTCGCCGAGATCACCGCCGCCGGCGGGCAGGCCACCGCCGTGACCTGCGACGTCACCTCAGACGAGTCGGTGGCCCGGCTGGCCGACGCCGCCGCCCAGGCACCCGGGCCGGTCACGCTGCTGGTCAACAACGCCGGGGGAGCGCGCGGGCTGGACCCGGTGGAGTCCGGCTCGGTCGCCGACTGGCAGTGGATGTACGACGTGAACGTGCTCGGCACCCTGCGGGTCACCCAGGCGCTGCTGCCGGCGCTGGAAGCCTCCGGCTCCGGCACCATCGTGGTGGTCTCCTCGACCGCCGGACTGACCGTGTACGAGGGCGGGGGCGGCTACACCGCCGCGAAGCACGCGCAGACCGCCATCGCCGGCACGCTCCGCCTGGAGCTGTGCGGCCGGCCGCTGCGGGTCGTCGAGATCGACCCGGGCATGGTGAAAACCGACGAGTTCGGGCTGGTCCGCTTCGAGGGCGACGCGGAACGGGCCGCCGCCGTCTACGCCGGGGTGCCGGGGCCGCTGGTCGCCGAGGACGTCGCCGACTGCATCGCCTGGTGCGCCACCCGCCCCGAGCACGTCAACATCGACCGCCTGGTGGTCCGGCCCCGGGCACAGGCCGCCCAGCACAAGGTGCACCGGGTCGACCAGTGAAGCCCGGGCAGTGACGTCGGGATGAGCGGCGTGGCGCGGCGCCGGCCGGTCGGCGTGGTCACGCGCGGCACGACGAACCCGAACCGGCTCCGTCGGGTGGACAACTGGATCGTCGCCACCTGCGCCGACCGGCTGTCGGCGGCGGACGACCCCCTGGTGGTCGACCTCGGCTACGGCGCCACCCCGGTGACCGCTGTGGAGTTGCGCGCCCGGCTGGCGGCCGGGGTCCGTCCTGACGTACGGCTGGTCGGGTTGGAGATCGACGCGGCCCGGGTGGCGGCCGCGGCGCCGGCCGCCGACCCACCCTGGCTGATGTTCGCCCGGGGTGGGTTCGAGTTGGCCGGGCTCCGGCCGGTGCTGGTCCGCGCGTTCAACGTGCTGCGACAGTACGACGAGAGCGAGGTAACCGAAGCCTGGCAGACGATGACCGCCGCGCTCGCCCCCGGCGGAGTGCTCGTCGAGGGCACGTGTGACGAGTTGGGGCGGCTCGCCAGTTGGCTGCTGATCGACGCCGACGGCCCCCGGACGCTGACCCTGGCCGCGAAGCTCACCACGCTGGGCAGCCCTGCCGAGCTGGCCGAGCGGCTACCCAAGGCGCTGATCCATCGCAACGTTCCCGGTGAGCCGGTGCACGCGCTGATCCGCGCCCTGGACGACGCCTGGCAGGCCGCCGCCCCGTACGCCACCTTCGGCCCCCGCCAACGCTGGCTGCACGCGGTGACCCGCCTCCGCGAAACAGGCTGGCCCATCCTCGACAACGCCACCCGCTGGCGCCAGGGCGAACTAACCCTCCCCTGGCCCCTCCCCTAACCCGCACCCCGCACCCCGCACCCCGCACGCCGATCTTGCACTTTCGGTTGGCTATTTGCCCTTTTGTAGCCCTTATGTCACCGCAGAAACTGCAAGATCGCGGGGCGCGGGCGGGATGGGCGCGGGGCGCGAGGGCGGGGCGGGGCGGGGCGGGGGCGGGAGCCCGACCGGGTTAGAGGGTGCAGTTGATGAGGACTGGTTCGGGGTGCAGGGTTACGCCGAAGCGGGCGTGGACCTGATCGCGGATGGTGGCGGCCAACGCGAGCAGGTCAGCGGTGTGGGCGGTGCCGCTGCGGTTGGTCAGGGCCAGGGTGTGTTTGCTGGAGATGGCCACCCCACCCTCGCCGGGGTGACCCTTGGCGAAGCCGGCCTTGTCGATCAGCCAGGCGGCGCTCACCTTGACCAGGCCGTCCGCCCCGGGCCAGGCGGGCGGGTCACCCAGCTCGGCGGAGCGTTCCAGGAGCTGTTCGTACGTCGCGCGGTCGAGCACCGGGTTGGTGAAGAAGGAGCCGACCGAGCGAGTGTCCGGGTCATTGGCGTCGAGCACCATCCCCTTGCCCGCCCGCAGTCGCAGCACCACCGCTCGGGCGTCGGCCAGCGGCACCTGGTCGCCCACCTCGACACCGAGGACTCGGGCCAGCTCCGCGTAGCGCACCGGCCCGGACAGCGAGGACCTGGTGAGTCGGAAGTCGACCGAGAGCACCACCCAGCGGTCCACGTACTTGAAGACGCTACCCCGGTAGGCGAAGCCGCAGTCTGCGGCGGGGATGACCTGACGGGTGCCCTCGACCCTGTCGTACACCTCGACGCCGGTGATCGTCTCGGCGACTTCCTGGCCGTACGCGCCGACGTTCTGGATGGGGGTGGCGCCGGTCGAGCCGGGGATGCCGGAGAGGCATTCCAGCCCGGCCCAGCCGTTGGCGATGGTGGAGGCGACCAGGTCGTCCCACGGCTCGCCGGCGTCGACCCGTACGGTGACCGAGGTGGCGTCCTCGGCGATGACCCGCATGCCACGGGAGCGCACCAGCACGACGGTGCCGGGGAAACCGGCGTCGCCGATCACCACGTTGCTGCCCCCGGCCAGGATCAGGACCGGCTCCGCCGCGGCGCGTACCGCCTGGACGAGCTCGTCGGCACTGCCGGCGGCCACGATCCGCTCGGCCGGCCCACCCGTTCGGAGGGTGGTGTAGCCGGCGAGTGGACCGGGGATGGCACGATCGGCGTCGGTTGTCGGCTGGGCGGAGGCGTCTGGCACGCCCTTCACCTTAGGCTGACAAGTAGCCGTGGCACCCACTGGTCGCCCGGCACCCCCGGGAGGATGGCGATGAGCAGACTGCAGGGCAGCAAGGATTTCTGGATCGGGGCGCTCCGGACGGAGGGTCCGGCTTTCGCGGCAGCGGTGGCCGAGGCGCCGCCGGAGACACCGGTGCTGTCCTGTCCGGGCTGGACGGTCAACGACGTCACACTGCACATGGCCGGCATCTACCACTGGGTGTCGTCGTTCGCCGGTTCCGGCCAGACCAGCCAGCCGCCTCGGCGGGAGAAGATCGAGGCCGACCCGGGCGTGAATGCGCTCCAGCTGTGGCAGCAGGGTTACGACCGGGTGATGACCCTCTTCGACGGGCTCGACCCCGAGGCACCGGCGTGGAACTGGGCCCCGCAGCCGAAGAAGGCCGGTTTCTGGCCGCGTCGGATGGCGCACGAGACGGCTGTGCACCGCTGGGACGCCCAGCTCGCCATCGGGGCTGGTGATCCGGTCGAGGCGAAGCTCGCGGCCGACGGGGTGAGTGAGGTGCTGGACACCTGGCTGCCGGCGGGCCGGCGGCAGGTGCCCGGTGACTGGCACGGGGTGGTGCAGCTCTGCGCGACCGATGCGGCCCAGGAGTGGTATCTGCGGTTGCGCGGCGAGGGGGTGGCGCTGCTCGACACCGCGACCATCTTCGACCACGACGATCACCACGCCCGCGCCCAGGTCAGCGGCACCGCGAGCGACCTGCTGCTGGCGCTCTGGGGTCGGGTGAGCTTCGAGACGCTGGACGTCGCCGGTGACCGCACCCTGTTGGACGGTCTGCGCACCGGCTGACCGACCCATCACGAACGAGGGCGTCACCCATCCGGGGTGGCGCCCTTCGTCGATGTCGGGGTTCCTTCGCCTGCCGGACGTCGCACCGGCGCGGAGCGTTCATCACGGGACCACAACGCTGAGAGAGCGCTCTCTTGACAGTCGGTTGGCGACCCACCACCCTGTCGTGAGAGCGCTCTCTTAGCCATCTGCCATCACCCGCCCGCCTTGAGAGAGGTCGATAACCCATGGCTGTCTTCCCGCGCCGCCGCCTCGCCGCGGTGGCCCTCGCCGCCGCCACCGCCCTGCTCGTCACCGCTGGCTGCGGCGGCGGCGACGAGCCGGGCGACGGACCGGTCACCCTGACCGTCGATGTCTTCGGCCAGTTCGGCTACGAGCAGCTCTACCAGGAGTACATGAGCGCCAACCCCGGCGTGAAGATCGTCGAGCGCGGCACCGGCACCAACCTCGACGAGTACTCACCGAAGCTCACCCAGTGGCTCGCCGCCGGCCGGGGCGCCGGCGACGTGGTGGCCATCGAGGAGGGTCTGCTTGTCGAGTACAAGGCCAATCCGGCGAACTTCGTCAACCTGCTGGACCACGGCGCCGCCGACCTCAAGGGCAACTTCCTGGAGTGGAAGTGGAACGCCGGCCTGACCGCCGACGGCAAGCAGCTCATCGGCCTCGGCACCGACGTGGGTGGCATCGCCATGTGCTACCGCAAGGACCTCTTCCAGAAGGCCGGCCTGCCCACCGAGCGCGACGAGGTCTCCAAGCTCTGGCCCACCTGGTCGGACTACATCGCCACCGGTGAGAAGTTCGTCGCGGCCAAGACCGGAGCGTCCTTCCTCGACGCGGCCACCAACACGTTCAACACGATCCTGCTGCAGACCGCCGGCAACAGCAGCGGCTACAGCTACTACGACACCAGCGAGAAGCTGGTGGTCGACAGCAACCCGGCCGTGCGACAGGCCTACGACGTCACAATGGACATCATCGACTCCGGCCTCTCCGGAAAGTACGGCTCCTGGTCGGAAGAGTGGGTCTCCGCCTTCAAGCAGTCGAAGTTCGCCACCATCGCCTGCCCCGCCTGGATGACCGGCGTCATCGAAGCCAACGCCGGCACTGGCGCCCAGGGCAAGTGGGACATCGCCCAGGTGCCCGGCAACGGCGGCAACTGGGGCGGATCGCACCTCGCCGTGCCCAAGCAGAGCAAGCACCAGGCCGAGGCGATCAAGCTGGCCAAGTTCCTCACCAGCGCCAAGGGGCAGATCGGGGCGTTCAAGGCCAAGGGCCCGCTGCCCTCCTCGCCGCAGGCGCTCGACGACCCGGCGATCACCGGCGCCACCAACGCGTACTTCTCGGGGGCACCGGTCGGCACCATCTTCGGCACCGGCGCGAAGAGCCTGAAGCCGGTCTACATGGGCCCGAAGAACCAGGCCGTACGGACCGAGGTGGAGAACGCCGTACGGACCGTGGAGCTGGGTCAGCGCAGCCCCGCGCAGGGCTGGACCGACGCGGTGGCCAACGCGAAGAAGGCCGCCGCCAAGTAGCCCGAGCGAGCGTGCGGGCGGGCCTCGGAGCAGAGGTCCCGCCCGCACGACGGAAAGGAGTTCTCGGGCATGACCGTCCAGCTCGACGCCCGCCCGCCGGCCACACCGGCAACCGGTAACAGCCGCCAATCCTCGGGTCGACTCAGTCGATTCGACACGCGCTTCTCCCCGTACCTCTACATCGCCCCGTTCTTCCTGATCTTCGGCATCTTCGGGGCGTACCCGCTGGCGTACACCTTCTGGGTCTCGCTGCACGACTGGGACCTGCTCGGAGCCGACCACCCCTTCGTCGGGGCGGAGAACTACACCCGGCTGCTGGCCGACGTGGACTTCTGGCACGCGCTGGTCAACACGCTGGGAATCTTCGTCATCTCGACCGTTCCGCAGTTGCTGGCGGCGCTCTGGTTGGCCAACCTGCTCAACCGGGGCCTGCGGGGGCGCACCGGTTGGCGAATGGCGGTGCTCGTCCCCAACGTCACGTCCACCGCCGCGGTGGCGATCGTGTTCGGGGTGCTCTTCGGCCGTGAGTTCGGCATGATCAATTGGCTGCTCGACCTGGTCGGGCTGGACGCGATCGAGTGGAAGTCCAACCGGCTGGCCTCCTGGGTGGCCATCTCCGCCATGGTCGACTGGCGGTGGACCGGCTACAACGCGCTGATCCTGCTGGCCGCGATGCAGGCCATCCCCCGCGACCTGTACGAGGCGGCGGCGATCGACGGCGCCAGCCGGGCCCGACAGTTCTGGTCGGTCACCGTGCCGCTGCTCAAACCGACGATCATCTTCTGCGCCATCATCGCCACCATCGGCGGACTGCAACTCTTCACCGAGCCCCGGATGTTCCACTCCGGCACCAACCCGATCCGCGGTGGGCCGCTGCGCGAGTCGCAGACCCTGACCATGTACATGTTCGAGAACGCCTTCGCCCCGCACTACAACTTCGGGTACGGCTCGGCCGTGGCCTGGCTGCTCTTCGCGCTCATCGCGATCGTCGCGGCGGTCAACGTGCTGCTCCTGCGCCGACTCGGCGGCGGAGCGCGCCCCAACGCCCGGAAGGGAACCACCCGATGAGCCGGCTCTGGCGGGCCAGCCCGCTCACCTACCTCGCCCTGGTCGTCGCCGCCGGCCTGTCGGTCTTCCCGATCTGGTGGATGTTCGTCGTCGCCAGCCGCAGCAACGACGCGATGGGCCAACTGCCACCCCCGGTCACCCCCGGCGGCAACCTGGGCGCCAACATCGCCCGCCTGTTCGACAACACCGACGCGTACTTCCTGACCGGCCTGATCAACTCGGCTGTCGTCGCGACCACTGTGACCGTCTCCGTGGTGTTCTTCTCCAGCCTGGCCGGGTTCGCCTTCGCCAAGCTCAGGTTCCGTGGCCGCAACGCCCTGCTGCTCGTCATCATCGCGACCATGATGGTGCCGACACAGCTCGGCGTGATTCCGCTCTACCTGCTCATGACCAAGCTGCACTGGAACGACCGGCTGCCCGCGGTCATCGTCCCGGTGCTGGTCACCGGGTTCGGGGTGTTCATGATGCGGCAGTACGCCGGCCAGGCCATCAGCGACGAACTGATCGAGGCCGCCCGGATGGACGGCTGTGGCACCGCCCGGATCTGGTGGCACGTCGTGCTGCCCGCCCTGCGTCCCGCCGCCGCCGTCCTCGGTCTACTCACCTTCATGACCACCTGGAACGACTTCCTCTGGCCGTACGCTGTATTGAACGATCCGGCGAATCCGACAGTGCAACTGTCCCTACGAGCACTGTCGGACGGGTATTACCAGGACATGTCGCAGGTGTTCACCGGAACGGCCATCGCGACGCTGCCCCTGCTACTGGTCTTCGTGTTGTTCGGCCGACAGATCATCGGCGGAATCATGGAAGGTGCGGTCAAGGCGTGAACGAGCGGAGCGAGCCAACCAACCGGCCCGACAACGAGATCCGGTTTCCCGAACACTTCCTCTGGGGGACAGCCACCGCCGCGTACCAGATCGAGGGTGCGGCCCGCGACGACGGTCGCGGTCCGTCCATCTGGGACACCTTCAGCCGTACGCCGGGCAAGGTGTACCAGGGCCACACCGGCGACGTCGCCTGCGACCACTACCACCGGTACGCCGACGACGTGGCGCTGATGGCCGAGCTGGGCCTGCGGGCGTACCGGTTCTCGGTCGCCTGGCCGCGAATCCAGCCCGACGGCACCGGCCCCGCCAACCCCCGTGGGCTGGACTTCTACGACCGGCTCACCGACACGCTGCTCGACCGGGGAATCGACCCGATCGTCACCCTCTACCACTGGGACCTGCCGCAGGCCCTGGGCGACCGGGGCGGCTGGACCAACCGGGACACCGCCGAACACTTCGCCACCTACGCCACCGCCGTGTACGCCCGCCTCGGCGACCGGATCGACGTGTGGACCACGCTCAACGAGCCGTGGTGCTCGGCCTACCTCGGTTACGCTAACGGCCTGCACGCTCCCGGCGAGCAGGACCCGGCGGCGGCCTTCACCGCCGTACACCATCTGCTGTTGGGCCACGGCCTGGCGGCGCGGGCGTTGCGGGCGGCCGGCGCGCGCAGCGTGGGCGTCACCGTCAACCCGGCCGACGTACGCCCGGCCGACCCGCAGAGCGCTGCCGACGCCGCCGCGGTCCGCCTGGTCGACGGCCTGCACAACCGGATCTTCCTCGACCCGCTGCTGGCCGGCGGCTATCCGGACGACGTCCGCGAGCACGTGGCCCGGCTCGTCGAGCCGACGTTCATCCGCGACGGCGACGAGAAGGTGATCGCCGCCCCGATCGACCTGCTCGGCATCAACTACTACGCCCCGAGTTACGTGGCCGGTCGGCCCGACGGCGCCGGCAACGGCGCGTATCCGGGCACCGAGGGCGCTGTGCACTTCCTGCCGCCGGCCGGGCCGCTCACCGACATGGGTTGGATGATCGAACCGGCCGGGCTCACCCGGCTGCTGGAGCGGATCGCCGCCGACTACCCCGGTGTGCCGCTGCTGATCACCGAGAACGGCGCGGCGTTCCCCGACAAGCCCGGCGCCGACTCGCCCGACGGCCCGACGCAGGTGATCGACGCCGATCGCATCGCCTACCTCGACGGGCACCTCCGTGCGGCGCACGAGGCGATCTCCCGGGGCGTGGACCTGCGCGGTTATCTCGTATGGTCATTCCTGGACAACTTCGAGTGGGCGGAGGGTTACCGCAAGCGGTTCGGGATCGTGCACGTCGACTACCTGACCCAGCGGCGCACACCGAAGGCCAGCGCCCGGTGGTACCAGGAGGTGATCTCCCGGAACGGGCTGTGACGAGCGGGGGGAAAGCGCGATGACGACGGCGCAGCGGCCGACGCTCGAAGCGGTGGCAGCGCGGGCCGGGGTCTCCCGCGCCACCGTTTCGCGGGTGGTCAACGGCTCCACCACCGTCGCCGAGCCGATCCGCGAGGCGGTCACCCGGGCGGTCGCCGAGCTGGGGTACGTGCCCAACCTGGCGGCCCGCAGCCTGGTCACCCAGCGCACCGACTCGATCGCCCTGGTCATGCCGGAGGCGGCCACCCGGGTCTTCTCCGACGACCAGGTCTTCCCGGGCATCATCCGGGGCGTCAGCCAGGAGTTGGAGGCGGCCGACAAGCAACTGGTGCTGATGCTCGCCGGCTCGCCGGCCGGGCACCACCGGGTCGAGCGGTACACCACCGGCCGGCACGTCGACGGCGTGCTCTTCGCGTCGCTGCACGGTGCCGACCCGCTGCCCGGCACGCTGGCCCGACTCGGCATCCCGGTGGTGGTCAGCGGTCGGCCGCTCGGCGACGTGCCCGTCCCGTACGTCGACGTCGACCACGTGGCCGGGGTGACCGCAGCCGTCCGGCACATGATCGACAGCGGTCGTCGACGGATCGCGACCATCGCCGGGCCACAGGACATGGTCGCCGGGATCGAGCGGCTCAGCGGCTACCGCAGCACGGTCGCCGACGCGGGGCTGCCCGAGCTGATCGCCATCGGCGACTTCACCCGGGAATCCGGGTCGGCGGCGATGCGCCGCCTGCTCGCCGAGCATCCCGACCTCGACGGCGTCTTCGCCGCCTCCGACCTGATGGCGCACGCCGCCCTGCGGACGCTGCGCGAGGCGGGTCGACGGGTGCCCGACGACGTGGCGGTGGTCGGCTTCGACGACATCGAGACCGCCGCCTACACCGAGCCGCCGCTGACCACCGTCCGGCAGCCGATCGTGGAACTCGGCCGCCGGATGACCCGCCAACTGCTCCGGCTGGCCGCCGGGGAGAGCATCGAGCAGGCGATCATGCTCCCCACCGAACTGATCCGCCGCGCCTCCGCCTGACCGTACCGGGCGGTTAATGCGTCGCTCGGGCGGACGATCGTCGCTAGCCTCGCCGACATGCCGAATCCTGTCGCGCTGCTGCACGTGCTCAGCTGTTCCCACCAGCGCGTCGAGATCGAGGCCGTCGCGGCCGTATGGATGGGGGCCTGACATGCGCATTCGTGAGGCACAGCCGGACGACGCTCCGGGCGTGGTGGCGCTGCGGACGATCGTCTACCCGTACCTGGTGCGCGGGGTCGAGTCGACCCGAAAGATGATCGCCGAGCCCCCACCCGAGGAGGGCTGGACCGCCTTCGTGGCCGAGGTCGACCACCAGGTGGTCGGCTGGGTGTCGGCGCAACGCTCGGGCTGGACCTCAACGCCGAACTTCGGGGAGGTCTCGATGCTGCACGTGCACCCGGAACACCGGAGGCGCGGCGTCGGCACGGCGCTGCTGACCGCCGTCACCGACCACCTCCGCCAACTGGGAATCCGCCGGGTACGTGCCATGGCCCAAACGGACGGGCTGCCGTTCGCCCGCCGACACGGCTACGAGCCCAGCCGCGAGGTGCGCTACTCGGCGCTCGACCTCGACCCGGCGCCCGCGCTACCCGAGCTGCCCCCGGGCGTACGGCTGCTGCCGATCTCCGACCTGGACCCGCACCTGCTTTACGCGGCGGACGTTGCCTCGGCCGCCGACGAGCCGGGCGACGTGCCGGTCGACTCGATCAGCTACGAGAGCTGGCAGTACGACGTCTGGGACAACCTCGGCCTGGACAAGTCGGCCAGCACCGCCGCCCAGCTCGATGGTGAGGTCGCCGCCTTCAGCCTGGTGAAGCGGGACGGGGACCGGATGTGGTCCGACTTCACCGGCACCATCCCGGCCTACCGGGGGCGGGGCCTCGCCCGGCTCACCAAGACCGCAGCGCTGCACCGGGCCGCCGCGGACGGCGTACGCGTCGCGTACACCTCGAACGACGAGGAGAACGGGCCGATGCTCGCGATCAACACCCGACTGGGCTACCGACCGGTGGCATCCCAGTGGACCTGCCTGGCCGACCTGAACTGACCTGCAGTCCGGGAATGCGTTAGCGATCTGCCCCGCCCGCGCCGATCTTGCAGTTTCTGTCGTCGGAATGCGCGGAATGCCCCCTATGCCGCGACAGAACATGCAAGATCGCGGAAAGGACGAGCCAGACCTCGTCGATCATGGAGTTGTGGTGCCCGTTTTGTTGCAACAAAGGCACTTTGTCACTCACCACAACTCCATGATCAATGGGGCGGCGCCGGGGCTGAACTGCTCAGCATCAAGTGATCAAGGACAAGGTCGGTGTTCAAGGCGAGGGCCGCTCCTCGAACACCCGGCGGGCGACAGCGTGGGTGTCGGGGCCGAAGAGCACCAGGCGGGCCTCGGTGACGGTGGCCGGGGTGGCCGCGCGCAGCACCGCCAGCGCCTGACCAACCGCGTCGTCGACCGGCCAGCCGTAGATGCCGGCCGAGATCAGCGGGAACGCCACAGTGGTCGCGCCCACCTCGTCGGCCACCCGGAGGCTGTTGGCGTAGCAGTCGCGCAGCAGCGCCGACCGGTCCTCGGTGGCCGACCAGACCGGCCCCACGGTGTGGATCACCCAGCGGGCCGGCAGTTCCCCGGCCGTGGTCGCCACCGCCTGGCCGGTGGGCAGGCCCCTGCCGTAGCGGGACGCCCGCAGCGCCCGGCACTCGGCCAGGATCGCCGGCCCGCCGCGCCGGTGGATGGCACCGTCGACCCCACCGCCACCGAGCAGCGACGAGTTCGCGGCGTTCACCATGGCGTCCACCCGCTGGGCGGTGATGTCTCCCTCGACCAGGCTGATCTCCATGTCAGCTCTCCTCGATCGGTTGGCCCATCGAGCGACGGGCCAGCAACGTGGCACCGGCGACCGCGGCCGGCATGATCAGCACGGCGCCGAGCGGAATCAGGAAGCAGAGGAAGACGGCCACTCCGAAGCCGAGCGCCGTGGGTCGGTCGGCCTTCAGGATCGTCCGGCGCTGCGGCAGCCGCATCCCCCGTCGGTAGAACGGTGCGCCCACCAACTCCAGGGCGAGGAACCACCCGCCCACGGCCGCCCCGATGACCGGGACGACCGTCTGGCCGACCACCGGAATGAAGCCGGCGACGAAGAGCGGGATGCCGACCAGCGCCGTGAGCGCCACCAGGCGTACCGAGTCGGCGAGGCTGCGGCGCAGCGACGACCAGAAGGGCACGTCCACAGCGCCCGGCGTGCCGCCGTACCGCTGCTCGACCTGCTCGGAGATCTTCTCGTAGAACGGGTCGCCGATGACCAGGGTGACAGCGGTGAAGGTGAGCACGCCGAGCAGGCCGCCGAGCCCCAGGAAGGCCAACCCGGCGATCACCCGGACCAGGCTGCGGCCGGTGCTCGACCAGTCGTCGGCGAACGGGGTGACCAGCGCGGCGAGATCGTCCACGAAATACACGAGCGTGGCGAGCGCGGCCAGGAAGAGCACGCCGGAGATCAGCGCCGGCACGATGCCGAGCAGCATCAGCCCTGGGCTGCGGACGTAGAGGCCCAACCCGCGCAGGAGCAGCCCCGCCCCGGCGAGGAAGCGTCCGACGACCCCGGTCACCGGGCTGGCGATTCTGCTGGCATCCACGATCGAGCAGCCTAACCAGCCGTGATCGGATCCGCCGGACGGAGCGCTAGCAGCGACTCACCACGTACACATCAACCGGTTGACGGACGGCAGTGATCCACCGGGCACACCGGGGTTCGTCGCTGACCGGTCGATTCGCCGGCGGGCCACCCCGACAACCATTGAGGGGTACGAAGTCAGCGGCGGCGGAAGGCGGCACGATGCCGGTCATCGAGGTGACCCACCTGAAGAAGCGGTACGGCGACCTGGTGGCGGTGGACGACGTGTCGCTCTCCGTGGAGGCCGGGGAGATCTTCGGGGTCCTCGGTCCGAACGGCGCCGGCAAGACCACCACGGTGGAGTGTGTCGCCGGGCTGCGTGTCCCCGACGGGGGCGGGGTGTCGGTCCTCGGGCTCGACCCCCGCAGGGACGCGGCCCAGCTACGCCAGCGGGTCGGGGTGCAGCTCCAGGAGAGTCAACTGCCGGACCGGTTGCGGGTGGCAGAGGCACTGGAGCTGTACGCCTCGTTCTACCGCAACCCGGCCGATCCGGCCGAGCTGATCGACAAGCTGGGCCTGGGCGAGAAGCGGAACACCGCGTACAAGAAACTCTCCGGCGGTCAGAAGCAGCGGCTCTCCATCGCGCTGGCCCTGGTGGGCAACCCGGAGATCGCCATCCTCGACGAGCTGACCACCGGGCTGGACCCGCAGGCCCGCCGGGACACCTGGGGCCTCATCGAACAGGTCCGTGACAGCGGGGTGACGATCGTGCTGGTCACCCACTTCATGGAGGAGGCAGAGCGGCTCTGCGACCGGGTCGCGGTGATCGACCGGGGCCGGGTGGTCGCCGTGGACAGCCCGGCGGGCCTGGTGTCGACGGTGGCTCCGGAGCAGCGGATCCGGTTCCGGCCCTCGGCTCCGGTCGACGACCGACTCCTCACCGACCTGCCCGAGGTTTCCGCCGTGCAGCGCACCGGCAGTCAGGTGGTGGTGACCGGCACCGGTGAGTTGCTGCACGCCGTCACGTCGGTGCTCGCCCGCCACCAGATCGTCGCCGCGGACCTGCGGCTGGAGCAGTCCACCCTCGACGACGCCTTCGTCGAGCTGACCGGGCACCGGCCCGCCAACTGAGAGGGAGAGCCAGCATGCACGCCTTCCGCAACATCCTGCGAACCGAGGCGCGGCTCTACCTGCGGGACCTGCCGACGCTTCTCACCACGATCGGGCTGCCCACGGTGATCCTGGTGGTGCTGGGGCTGATCCCCTCGCTCCGCAAGCCGGATCCGACCTTCGACGGGCAGACCTTCGTCAGCTACTTCGCCCCGTCGCTGCTGGTGGTCACCCTCGCCATGGTCGGGGTGAACATCCTGCCCGCCGTGCTGGCCACCTACCGGGAACGCGGCGTGCTGCGCCGACTGGCGACCACCCCCGCGCACCCGGCCGCTCTGCTCGCGGCCCAACTGGTGCTGGCCCTGGCCGGGATCCTGGCCAGCGCGCTGCTGCTCATCGTCGTCGCCCGGCTCGCGTTCGGGGTGCCATTCCCCCGGCACCCGCTCGGCTTCACGCTGGCGTTCATCCTCGGCACGGCCGCCCTGCTGTCGCTCGGTCTGCTGGTCGCCGCGGTGGCCCGCACGACGAAGGCGGCACAGGCCCTGGCCGTGCCGCTGTTCCTGGTCACCATGTTCTTCGGCGGGGTCTACCTGCCCCGGTTCCTGCTTCCGGACTTCGTGGCGCGGATCGGCGACTACACGCCGCCCGGGGTGCAGGCGCTCCTCGACGCCTGGACCGGCACCCCGCCGCAGCCGCTGCACCTGGGGATAATGGCGGTGATCGCCGTGGCGGCCGGCGCCGGCGCGGCGAAACTGTTCCGCTGGGAGTGAGCGGAGATGCGATGATCTGCAACGGTGGGCACGACCGTCTGACCAGTTGGCGAGAGCGCGAAGCGAGCCTCTATCGGGTGTTTCCCTTCGGCGGGCTGACCCTGGGCACCCTGCTGGCCCTCGTCGCACCGGCACCCGATCATCTCGGGACACTGCCCACCCTCGCCGTCGCCGTGGCGGCCGGATGCTGGGTCGCCTGGTTCGTCACACTGCACCCCGGCTGGCAGAGCCGGCGCACGCTGATGGCGGTCTACTACGCCGGCCTGCTCACGTTCGCCGCCGCACTGGTGGCCGCCAGCCCGTGGTACGGCTTCTTCGCCTGGATCGGCTACATCCACGCCTTTCCGGTGCTACCCGGGCGCTGGCGGGTCGCCGGCGTGGTCACCACTGCCGCCCTGGTCGCCACGTCTCAGGGCGGCGGCCTGTCGGTGGTGGTGTCGCACCTGCCGCTCTGGCTGGTGCTGGTGCTGTTCAACCTGGTGGTGGCCGGCTCGGTCACCTGGTTCGCGATGGTCGCCGAACAGGAGGACGCCAAACGCAAGCGGTTGGTGGCGGAACTCGGCGAGACCAACCGCCAACTCACCGAGACGGCCAGTGAGAACGCCGGGCTGCACGCCCAACTACTCACCCAGGCCCGGGAGGCCGGCGTGCTTGACGAACGGCAACGGATGGCGCGCGAGATCCACGACACCCTGGCGCAGGGGTTGACCGGCATCATCACCCAGTTGGAGGCGGCCGAGCAGACCCGCGACCGGTCCGCCGACTGGCGTCGGCACGTCGACAACGCGCTCGCCCTGGCCCGGGAGAGCCTCACCGAGGCCCGCCGCTCGGTACAGGCGATCCGTCCGGAACCGTTGGAGACGGCCCGACTACCGGACGCGCTGGTCGAGCTGGGCGGGCGCTGGGCGGCCCTGAACGGGGTACGGGCCGACGTGGCCACCACCGGCACGCCCCGCCCACTGCACCCGGAGGTCGAGGTGACACTGCTACGGGCCGCCCAGGAGGCGCTGTCCAACGTGGCCCGGCACGCCGCCGCGTCGCGGGTCGGGCTGACCCTGTCGTACATGGCGGACGTGGTCACGCTCGACGTCCGCGACGACGGGGCGGGCTTCGACCTCACCGACCAGCCGATGCCCCGTGAGCCGGGCGGCGGGTACGGACTGACCGCCATGCGGCAACGGGTGGCGAGGGTCGGTGGCGAGTTGGCAGTCGAATCCGAGCCGGGCGGCGGCACCGCCATCTCGGCGTCCGTCCCCGCGCTACCCGGAGGTGCCGGTTGACCGCCCCGGTTCGACTGCTGATCGTCGACGACCATCCGGTGGTGCGGGACGGCCTGCGGGGGATGTTCACCGGCGACCCCGACTTCGAGGTGGTGGGCGAGGCGGCGGACGGTTCGGAGGCGTTGGTCCTGGTCGCGACGCTGCGGCCGGACGTGGTGCTGATGGATCTGCGGATGCCCGGGATGGACGGCGTCACCGCCATCGGCAGGCTGGCTCGCGCCGGCAGCGCCGCCCGGGTGCTGGTGCTCACCACCTACGACACGGACGCGGACGTGCTGCCGGCGATCGAGGCCGGTGCTACCGGTTACCTGCTCAAGGACACACCTCGGGAGGATCTGGTTCGGGCGGTCCGGGCCGCGGCCCGGGGCGAGTCGGTGCTCGCGCCGAGCGTCGCCGGCCGGCTGATGGGTCGACTGCGCGCTCCCGCCGAGGAGCCGCTCAGTCAACGGGAGTTGGAGGTGCTCACCCTGGTGGCCCGGGGCGCCTCCAACCGGGAGGCGGCGACCCGACTGTTCATCAGTGAGGCCACCGTCAAGACGCACCTGCTGCACCTGTACGCCAAGCTCGGAGTCAACGACCGGGCTGCCGCGGTGGCCACCGCGTACGACAGGGGGTTGCTGACGCCCGGCGGGCGGTGAGCGGCACCGGGCAGGATGGGCGGATGCGCGCGTCCCGACTGATCTCGTTGCTGTTGCTGTTGCAGTCGCGCGGGTCGATGACCGCGAGCGAGCTGGCGCGGGAGCTGGAAGTCTCCGAGCGGACCGTCTATCGGGACGTCCTGGCGCTCTCGGCGGCGGGCGTGCCGGTCTACGCCGACCGGGGGCGGGCCGGCGGTTACCGCCTGCTCGGCGGGTATCGCACCCGACTGACCGGGCTGACCCGGGACGAGGCGGAGGCGCTCTTCCTCGCCGGGCTGCCCGGGCCGGCCGGTGAGATGGGGCTCGCCGACGCGGTCGCGTCCGCCGAGCTGAAGGTGCTCGCCGCGCTGCCACCCGCCCTGCGCGACGCGCCGGCTCGTGCCGGGCAGCGGTTCCACCTGGACGTGCCGGGCTGGTTCCGGGAGACCACGCCACCGCTCTGGCTGCCCGAGCTGGCCCGGGCGGTCTGGGGCGACCGGGTGGTGGAGCTGCGCTACCGACGCGGCGACCGGGAGGTGACCCGCCAGGTCCAGCCGTACGGTCTGGTGCTCAAGAGCGGGGTCTGGTATCTGGTAGGCCGGGTCGGCGACGATGTGCGCACCTACCGGGTGGACCGGGTCACCGGGGTCGAGGTGGGCGACGAGCACTTCGACCGCGACGAGGGCTTCGACCTGGCCGGGCACTGGCGCGAGCAGGCCGGGTCGTTCCTGCGGACCATGCTGCGGGCCGAGGTCGCCGTCCGGCTGAGCCCCGCCGGCCTGCGCCAGCTCCGGCACCTGGTCGATGCCCCCTTCGTGTACGACGAACTGGTCGCCGCCGCCAGCCCGCCCGACGGACAGGGCTGGGTGATGGCGCGGCTGCCCGTCGAGTCGGTCCAGGTGGCGTACCACCAACTGCTGGGGCTCGGCCCCGAGGTCGAGGTCCTCGGCCCACCCGAGCTGCGGCGGTTGTTCGCGGAGAGCGCCGACCGGCTCGCCGCGCTCTACCGGTAGCCGGTCACGTCCGACGGCTTGCCCGCGTCGACCACCTCGGTGATGTAGCGGAAACCCTCGGGTTGGCTGCCGTCGAGGTCGGTGAAGCCGTACACCTTGGACAGCGTGCCGGCGTCGACGGATTTGCCGCTCCAGCGGGCCTTCTCCTCGTCGGCGGCGAGCGCGGCCACCGCCCGGCCGACGAAGGCCGGGGTTTCCGAGATGAGGAAGTTCGGGTCAGTCGCAGCGCCGTCGCGCCAGTTCTCCTCGGTCACGCCGAAGTGCTCCAGCATCGCCTCGGAACGGATCCAGCCGGGGGTGAGCGCCACAGCCGTGCAGCCGTGCGGCTTCAGCTCGTGGGCCTGGCTGAAGGCGAGCCGGTTGACCGAGACCTTGGCCAGGTCGTAGAAGACCGACAGCCGGTAGTTCTCGTCGTTGTACGCCTTGGTGCCGTCGCCCATCTCCACCACCAGGCCGCCGGGCTTGCGGATCAGCAGCGGCAGGGCGAAGTGGCTGGTGATGATGTGCGTGTCGACGGCCAGTCGCAGGGTACGGAAGCCGGCGTCGAGCGGCTGCTCCCAGACCGGCTTGTTCCAGGTGACCAGTGGGTCGCCGCCCCAGATGTCGTTCACCAGCACGTCGAGTTGGCCCTGTTCGGCGTCGATCCGGGCGACCAGGTCGCGGACCTGCTCGGGCACCAGGTGGTCGACCTGAACGGCGATGCCGGTGCCGCCGGCCGCGCTGACCAGCTCGGCGGTCTCCTCGATGGTCTCCGGTCGGTCCATCTCGGAGCGGCCGGCCCGGGAGCTGCGACCGGTGGCGTAGACAGTGGCACCGGCCGCGCCGAGCTGAACGGCGATCTGCCGTCCGGCACCACGGGTGGCACCGGCGACGAGCGCGATCTTTCCTGTGAGCGGTTGTGTCATGCCTGCGACGTTGTCAGGAATACCTGACAACCGACGTCCGAATTCGGTACTCGATCTAGTCGACCAGTCGGACCCGGACCCGACGGTTGGCCCGGCCCTTGCTCTCCACCTTGACCACCTGGACCTTGCCGATCTGGGCGGTGGAGGCGACGTGGGTGCCGCCGTCGGCCTGCACGTCGAGCCCGACGATGTCGACGATCCGGACCTCCTGCTCATCCGGCGGGATGAGGTTGGACTGGGTACGGATGATGTCCGGCAGGGCCAGCGCCTCGGTGCGCGGCAGCACCCGGGTGGCGACCGAGCGGTCGGCGGCCACCTCGGCGTTGACCAGCTCCTCGATGCGACTCTTGAAATCCGGGGGCACCTCGGGGAGGTTGAAGTCCATCCGGGCCTCGCCCGGTTCCATGGAGTTCCCCGTGACCAGCGCGCCGAAGTCGCGGAACACCACACCGCAGAGCACGTGCAGCCCGGAGTGGGTGCGCATCAGCCGGGTGCGGCGCTCGTCCTCCACCGCGCCGACGACCTCGGTGCCGACCGGCGGCAGCGGGTCACCCTCGGCGGGAATCAGGTAGGGGTCGTCGCCCTTGCGGGTGCCGACGATCCGGGTCTGCACCCCCTGCCAGAGCAGCACGCCGTGGTCGGGTGGTTGACCACCGCCGCCCGGGTAGAACGCCGAACGGTCCAGCACGATCCCCTGCTCCGCGTCGGAGTGCAGGACCGTGCACGTCCATTCGCGCAGTGTCGGGTCGGCAAGGTCCAGCCGGTGCGTCCGGCCGTGCTGTGTGACGCCCATGACAGGGCAGGTTACTCGTTCAGGAAGCCGGAGATGCGGTCCCGCAGGTCGGCGCGTTCCGACCAGAGCACGCCGGGCCTGTCGTACACGTGCAGGGTGGCCTGGGGCAGCGCGACGGCGAGCCGCTCGGCGACCTCGACCGGGTGCAGGTCGTCGCCCGCGCAACCGATCACCAGCGCCGGCGCGGTGACCGCCGTCAGGTCACCGATCTGGCGCAGCGGTGTCTGGTCGGTGAGCGTGGCCAGACCGTCGGCCAGACCGTCGCGAAGCAGTTGGTCGAGCCGTTGCCGCAGGTAGGCCCAGCCGGCCGGGGTGTTGCGCACCGCCGGGGGCAACTCCAGCGTGACGATGTCGGCGACCGCCGAGGCGTCCCCGCTCTCCACCGCCTCCAGCAGGTCGGTGACGCGCTCCCGGGCGAGCGGCCCGCGTGGCTCGTCGAGGACCGCCGGCAGGAAGAAGACCAGCTTGTCGAAACGCTCCGGGCTCTCCACGAGGAGTCGGCAGAGGGCGCCCGCGCCGAGGCTCGCGCCGAACGCGCGGCTGGCGCCGCCGAGGTCGGCGATCGCCCGCAGATCCCGGGCCAGGTCCAGGTAGTCCCACGGCCCGTCCGGGGCTTCGGAACGGCCGTGCCCGCGGAACTGGAAGAACACCTTGCGCCCGTTCACCCCACTGCCGAACGGGCGGGTGGTGGCAATGCCGTTGCCCAGCCCGTGCGCGAACACGGTGACCGGATCACCGGTGCCGGTGACCAGCCGCTCCAGCCGTACGCCGTGCGGAGTGGTGACCAGCTCGGTCTCCGGCTCCGGCAGCGCCGGCCGGCCGGTACGCGGCCCACCCGGCCCGGGCCCCCAGGTGCGGGGCCCGCTGTCGGGCGGAGGCGGCCAGCGAAAACCTCTCACCAGAACCCTTTGCCGTCGCTCAGGTCGCGCAGACCGACCCGGACGTCGAGCAGGTAGATCAGACCGGCGGCGATGCCGACCAGCCCGAAGAGGCTGATCGGACCGAAGCCGAGCAGGGTCAGCACGAGGCAGACCGCCAGGATGGCGATCCAACCGCCCTTGGGCAGCGTCCCGATGGCGGGGAAGGCGTCGGAGCGCTGGGTGACGGCGTGCACCAGGGCGACGCCCTGAACGATCAGCGCGAAGACGAGCAGGATCAGCTCGATCACGTCACGGACGGCATAGGCGAAGATCGGCGCGGCGTTGGCCATGTCGGCCAGTTTATGTCCACGACCCCGGCTACGTCCGACAAGGACGCCGCCGGGGTCGTGGACCCGACGAGCTACTCGGCGGCCGGGCGGGTCCGCTTGGTGGCCCGGGGAAGCTTCGCCGACGGGGTCTCGGCCGGCTTGGCGGCCTTCGGCGCGCGGGCGACCTTCTTGACCGCAGCCGGCTTGGCCTCGGCGATCTCCGCCACGTCGGCCGGGGTCGGCGCGTCGGCGGGGGCCGCAGCGGTCGGGGTGGTGACAGCCGCGGTGGTGGCCGGCGTCACAGCCTCGGTGGCCTCGATGTCGGCGTTGACGGTTTCGGCGGCCTCCAGCACGCCGGCACCGACGACCCGCTCGCCCCGGGCGACCAGCGCGCCGTACGCGGCGAAGGCGCGCTCCTGGGCGACCTGGGCACCCGCGACCACCAGGGCGGCGTTGCGGGTCGCGGCGGCGCGCAGCTTGTCGATGTCGGCCACCTCGCGCAGCTTCGCCAGGTCGGCGGTCTCGTTGGCGGTTCGCAGCGTCTCGGTGGCCTTCTGCTTCAGCTCGAAGCCGGTCAGCACGGCCCGGCCACCCAGGTCGGCGACGACCCGGGTGCTGAGGACGCCGACCACGGCCGGCAGCTTGCGCAGCTGCTCGATGGCCAGCTCACCGGCGCCGGCTGCGGCGTAGATCGGGGCGGGGATGCGGTTGGTCTTCGGCTCGCTCATGACGTCTCCTCTTCGGCCGCCTCGGCGGCCTTCTTCTTCTGGGGGATGCTGGTGCTGCCCGGGGCGGGGGCGGTGCCCGCCTCGGTGACGGCTACCGACTCGAGCACGGCTTCGGTCGGGGTGCCGCCCACGGTGGTGGGGCCGGTGGCGGCCACATTGGCCAGGTCCGCGGCCTGGCTGGCGGACGGGCTGGCGGGCTGGTCGGCCTGCGCCGTCTCGGCTTCGGCCTGGGCCTCGGCCAGCCGGGTGTTCTCCCGGCGGAACGTCTCGTAGATCTGACTGAGCGACTGCTTCTGCGCCATCGTCAGGTCGGCGTCCACGGCGATGGCGGCGAGCACCCCGTGGCCTTCCTTGTCGTCGAGCAGACCGGCGCGCAGGTACATCGCCGGCGTGGAGACCCGCAGCGCGCTCGCCAGTTGCTGGAGCACCTCGGCGCTGGGTTTGCGCAGGCCGCGCTCGATCTGGCTGAGGTACGGGTTGCTGACCCCCGCCTGCTCGGCGAGCTGCCGTAGCGAGATCTTGGCGTTGCGCCGCAGATCGCGGATGAACCCGCCGACGTCGGGAAGGTCCTTGGGTGTGGCCATGGCAGCGACGCTAATCGTCCGCGCTAGCTGTTGCAAGCAAAACGCTAACCATAGTTAGCAAGGTCTCAGCACCCCGTTTGCGCGCCACTCGGCCGATCCGTACGGTCCGTCCGTGCACAAGATCACAGTCAATGGAGCAAGCATCGCGTACGACGAGGCCGGCACCGGTTCGCCAGTCGTCCTGCTGCACGCCGGAATCGCCGACCGGCGGATGTGGCGGGGGCAGGTGTCCGCGCTCGCCGCCCGGCACCGGGTGATCGTCCCGGACCTGCGTGGCTACGGAGACTCCGAGCTGCCCCCGACGCCGTTCGCGCATCACGACGACGTGGCCGGGCTGCTGGACGCGCTCGACCTGCCCCGGGCCGCCCTGGTCGGCTGTTCCTTCGGCGGGGCGGTCGCCATCGACACCGCGCTGGCCCACCCCGACCGGGTCAGCGCCCTCGCGTTGTTCGACACGGCGGTCTCCGGCAACGAGTGGTCAGACGAGGCGAACGACCTCTGGGACGGCCTGGTCGGCGAGGTCGACCCGGACGACTTCGTCGCCGGTGCGGCCGGTGAGGTGCGGTTCTGGGTGGTCGGCCCGCGCCGCCGGCCGGAGGACGTCGACAGGGAGCTGGTCGCGTTCGCGCAGGAGATGGACCAGCGTGCCCTCGCCGCCGAACTGGCGCTCGGCGCGGTCGAGGTGGGAGAGCTGTCGCCACCGGCGATCGGTCGTCTCGGCGAGCTGAAGATCCCCGTCCTGGTCACCGCCGGCGCCGCGGACGTGCCGGACATCAGTCGGCTCGCCGACCGGATCGCCGCCGAGGTCCCCGGCGCGGTACGACTGCCAGACGTGCCGGACGCCGCGCACCTGCTGCCGCTGGAGCGTCCGGAGCCGGTCAACGCCGCGCTGCTCGACTTTCTGAGCTAGCCACCACCGCCGCCGACGGGCCTGACGTCGCTCGATCCGGAGTTGGCCGCCGGGTCGGGCGGCCGGGCCGGTGGGCCCGTGGTGTCACCAGAGCGGGCGGACCGCCCCGACCGGGACCCCGCCACCGAAGAGCGGCACCTCGGCGTACTCGGTCAGCACCGGAGCGTCCACGCCGAGCCGGCGCAGCGCGGAGACCAGTACCGGCATCCGGGCCCGGTCGGCGCCGTCGTCGATCTTCAGTGCGACAGCGCCGACGCCCGGCAGCGCCACGGCGATCACGCCCTCGGCACCGACCTTGGCCAGCAGCCCCGGGACACCGCGCATCAACCGGGTGTCGTCGGCCTGGGTGCCACCTACGATCTCCGGGTACGCCCGCATCGCGTCGGCCACAGTGCGCGGCACCGAGCCGGGCTCGGCGTCGACCAGCCGGAGGTACGCCCCGGCCAGGCCGGTCAGCGACACCGCGAGGACCGGGGCGCCGCAGCCGTCGACCCCCACCGCCGCCGCCTGCTCGCCGGTGAACTCCTCGATGGCGGCCCGCAGCCGCTGCTGAAGCGGGTGCTCCGGCCGCCAGTAGCCCTCCCGGGACCAACCGGCGGCCTCGCAGGTCAACAGCATCCCGCTGTGCTTGCCGGAGCAGTTCATCTGCACCCGGCTGGGGGCGCCACCGGCTCGAAGCACCGCCTCCCGGGCCGCGGCCCCCACCGGCAGGTCGGGCGGGCAGTGCAGCGCCGACGCGTCCAATCCGGCGCGCTCCAGCAGCGCAGCGACCCGGGAGATGTGGAATTCCTCGCCGGCGTGGCTCGCGGAGACCAGCGCCACGTCGGCCGGGTCGGTCAGGGCCAGGCCGGCCCGGAGCATCCCGATCGCCTGCATCGGCTTGCTGGCCGACCGGGGGAAGATCGGCGAGGTCACGTCCCCGGCGGTCGCCACCGCGGCACCGGCGGCGTCCAGCACCACCACCGAGCCGCGGTGCGCACCCTCCACGAACCCGGACCGGACCACCTCGGCGAGCGGCGCGCCGCCCTCGTACGTCTTCGTCACGCGCTGGACGGTACCGACGGTCCGGGGGTGCCCGACGGCGGGGTGACCAGGAGGTCCACCGCCCGGGTGACAGGGGCGCGGGACAGACCCGGCCTTACAGCCCGAGCAGCTCGCGGGCCTCGGTGGTGGTCAGCGGCGGGCGCTGGGCGAGCTGGGCGAAACCCACAGCGCGGGCGACCAACTGCATGTTGGACTCCACCGGGCGGCCCTTCGCGTAGGTCACGGTGTCCTCCATGCCGACCCGCAGGTGCCCGCCCGTCGACAGCGAGGCCAGCAGCACCGCGATGGTGCTCCGGCCGACGCCGGTGGCCGAGAAGGTGGTGCCCTCGGGCAGGTCCCGCAGCATCCGGTGGGCCGCGACCAGGGTCTCGGTGGTGCCCGGCATCCCGCCCGGCACGCCCATCACGAAGTCGACGTGCACGTGCCCGCCGGCCGGCAGCCCGTACTTGCCGAGCAACCGCTGCAACGCGGACAGGTGGCCGAGGTCGAAGATCTCGTACTCCGGCACGATCCCGCGCTCCTGCATCCGGGTGTGCAGGTCGACGATGAACTCCCAGCGGTTGAGGAAGACGTCGTCGCCGAAGTTGACAGTGCCCATGGTGCAGGAGGCCATGTCCGGACGGGCGTCCAGCACGGCGAGCCGGGCGGCCTCCGGGTCGGTCACCGCACCACCGGAGGAGAGCTGCACGATCAGGTCGGTGCTCTCCCGGAGCGCCGCCACCGTGTCGGCCAACCGCACCGGGTCGAGCGTCGGCCGGGCCTCGTCGTCGCGGATGTGGACGTGGATCACGGCGGCGCCGAGCGCCTCGCACTCCTTGGCGGTGAGCAGCAACTCGTCGAGGGTCACCGGCAGCGCCGGCACCTCCGCCTTGGCCGACTCAGCGCCGGTCGGGGCCACCGTGATCAACGTCCCTGTCGTCATGCCGGCGATCCTAGACGGCCCGCTCAGGACGGGTCGATCGCCGCCGCGGTCTCGCCGATCAGCAACGCGGCGTCGTCCGGGACGTTCCGCTTCAGCACCGCGAGCGCGACCTGGCCCAGCTCGTGGTGCAGCACTGCGGTGCCGACGAAACCGACCGCCCGGCCGTCGAGCGTCACCGGCGTACCGGCCACCGGCGGCTGATCGGTGGTCACCCCGTCCAGGTGCAGCAGTACGAGGCGACGCGGCGGCCGGCCCATGTTGTGCACTCGCGCCACCGTCTCCTGCCCCCGGTAGCAACCCTTGTCCAGATGCACCGCCGGGGCGATCAGGTCGACCTCGGCCGGAATGGTCCGGTGGTCGGTGTCCACCCCGACCCGGGGCTGCCGGGCGGCCACCCGGATCGCCTCGTACGCCCACAGCCCCGCGACCGGCACCCCGGCACCGCGCAGCTCCGCCACCACCTGGTCCATCGCCGACCGGGGCACCAGCAGGTCCACCCCGAGCGGACCACGTCGGGCCCAGCCGCCGATCGGCAGTGGCCGTACGTCGTACCGAGCGCTCGCCCGGGGTGGCACGGCACCGTGCGGGAACTTCGGACCCGGCACCGCGACCACGTCCGGTGCGGCGAGCCCGGTCACGCCGAGCGTGCCGAGCGCCTCCATGGCCGCCGGCCCGACCAGCGACAACAGCGCACGCTCGGCCGTCGCGTCGCGTGGTTCGACCTTGCTGAAGAACCGCATCTTCTCCAGGTAGGTCAGCAGGCCCTCGGTCGCGCCGGGCTCGGTGTCGAGCCAGGTGGTCTCGCCGTCCTCGGCGACCATGGCGTGCTGCTCGACGTGGCCGTGCGGCGACAGCACCAGCAACTCGGTGCCCTCACCGGCGGCCAGCGCGTTCAGGTGCTGCGAGGTGACTGTGTGCAGCCAGCTGGCCCGTTCCTCCCCGGCCACCGCGATGACCCCTCGATGCGACCGGTCGACCAGACCGACAGCGGTGTCGAGGGTGCGCTGCTCGCGCAGCGGGTCGCCGTAGTGCGCGGCCACCCCCCGCACCCCGGCCGCGACGTGCGCCGGATCCGGCTGGTCACGGCTGGCCTCGTCGATGCCCTCGACGGCCACCGCACCCGCGATGTCGATCATTTTTCGTCCCCGTTCTCGCAGCGTACGCAGACGCCGAAGAGTGACACGTGCCCGATGTCCACCCGGAACCCGCGCTGCGCGGCCAACTGGTCGGCGAGGGGGCGGAGCAGCTCCGGCTCGATCTCGTCGATCGCGCCACACTCCCGGCAGACCAGGTGGACGTGTTGGTGCTCACCGGCGGCGTGATAGGTCGGTGAGCCGTGCGACAGGTGCGTGTGGGTGACCAGACCGAGCCGTTCCAGCAGCTCAAGCGTGCGGTAGATGGTGGTGATGTTGACGCCGGCGGCGACCTCCCGGACCGCGGTGTGCACCTGCTCCGGGGTGGCGTGGCCCAGATCGAGCACCGCCTGGAGGACGAGCTGCCGCTGGGCCGTCAGCCGCAGCCCACGGGCCCGCAGCATTTCCGCGAGGGAGGATTCGGACACCGTCCGATCATAGTTCGGCCACCGGGCTGTTCCCCGCACCGCGATCGATCACCGCTACGCTCGACGGTCATGGTGAGGTCGTCCGTCGGGAAGGTCGGAGCCGACCCGACCGCGCGGATCGCCGTCCTGGGGCGTGGCCCGGTGCCACCCGGCGACCCGGTGCTCCGCGGTGACGACCTCGGGGTGCTGCACGGCGACGGCCTCTTCGAGACCATGCACCTGCGGGACGGCCAACCGTGGCTGCGCGACGAACACCTGGCCCGCCTGGCCACGGCGGCGGCCGCCGTGGAGCTACCCCTGCCCCCCACCGCCGCGCTGGTCGACCTGCTGGACCAGGTGCGAACAGGCTGGCCAGCGGCTGTGGAGGGGGCACTTCGGTTGGTCTGCACCCGAGGCCCGGAGGCCGGCGGTCCGCCCACGATCTACGCCACGCTGGCCCCGGTGCCGGCGGCCTCCCGGGCCGCCCGGCGGGACGGGATCACTGTGGCCACCCTGCCGCTGGGGCTGCCCGCCGCCGCCCGCAGCGGGCTGACCTGGCTGCCGGCCGGCATCAAGTCCACGTCGTACGCGGTCAACAGCGCCGCCCGCCGCTGGGCCCGCCGGGCCGGCGTGGACGACGTGCTCTGGATCTCCTCCGACGGGTACGCGCTGGAAGGCCCCACCGCCAATGTGGTGTGGCTCACCGACGACACGCTCTGCACGGTGCCGGCCGCCAGCACCGGCATCCTCGCCGGCACCACAGCGGCCTGGCTGATCGCCCACGCGAGCGAGCTGGGCCTGGGCGCCGCCGAACGGATGGTCACCCCCGCCGAACTGGACGCGGCGGACGGCGTGTGGTTCACCTCGTCACTGCGCGGAGCCGCCGAGGTCCACACGCTGGACGGGGTACGGCGGACTCGCTGCCCGCGTACCCCCGCCCTGCAGGCCCTGCTGGGTTTCCCCGTCTAGTGCTGTGACCGACCGTCGAGGTCAGCCGCCGACCCGGACGAGTCGGGCGGAGAGGTGCGGGCTGAGCCCGTGCCCCATGGCGGCCATCTCCTGGGCGTAGAGCAGCGCACCCTCGACGATGCCGAAGAGCCGGTGCCCACCGGTGACCTCCTTGGCGGTCGGAGTCCGGATCACCGCGTCGGTGGCGAACTCGAGCTGCGTGCCGGTGCGCTTGCCCAGGTGCAGCTCCATCACCCCGGTCGGGGTGGTCAGCAGCGCCTCCAGCTCGTCGGTCGCCCGCCCGTCCACCAGCACCGGCCGCCACCAGCCCACCTCGCGGCCGGCCGGACGGACCGGCTTGCTCTGCTCGTCGAGGATCCACGCACGCGACTCGTAGTGCAGAAACGGTCGGCCGTCGTGGCTGATCCGGATCTCCTGCGCGTAGTCGAAATCCTCGATGGTGGGGAAGCCGCCCTTGCCCCGACCACGCCACAGACCGATGTACGGCAGCAGGGCATCCAGCGCGGGGTGCAGCTTCGGCCCGACCCGCAGGTCGTGGCTCTCCTCGAACGGGTACTCCTCGACCGGCGGCGCGTTCAGCCACGGCGGCTGCAGCGGGTTCTCGCTCACCAGCGTCCTCTCGAAATGCGTACGGCAAGGTAGACCAGGCCACCGGCGAGCCCGCCCAGGCCAGCGACCAGCAGGCTGACAAACCCGATCTCGGTAACCATCCCGGCCATCCTATGCTGGGCCACATGGCCCGCAATCTCGTCGTCAAGGCCACCGCAGGGGCGGACGCCCCGGAGCGGTGCGCGCAGGCATTCACCGTCGCCGCGACGGCGGTAGCGGCCGGGGTGGACGTCTCGCTCTGGCTGACCGGTGAGTCCACCTGGTTCGCGCTGCCCGGTCGCGCCCAGCAGTTCGACCTGCCGCACTCCGCGCCCCTGGCCGAGTTGTTGCACGTCATCCTGACCAGCGGCCGGGTGACCGCCTGCACGCAGTGCGCGGCCCGACGGGAGATCGGCCCGGACGACGTACTCCCCGGGGTCCGGATCGCCGGTGCCGCGGTCTTCGTCGAGGAGGCGTTGGCCGAGGGCGCGCAGGCACTCGTCTACTGACCGCACGGCGGCGATAGGGCGACCCGAGCGGAGTGTCGATACCGACCCGACATCTCGGACGGCTGCCTACGATTCGGATGTGACCGAGGCGGCGGAGAGGTTCTTCGAGGCACTGCCGTCGCGCGCACCCAACGTCCTGGGCGGCCTGGCCGACGGTACCCTCCAGATCGACCTCGGCGAGGACCACCGCACCGAACACTGGCTGGTCCGGATGCGGCCCGGGTTCGTGGAGGTCAGTCGTGGGCGTGGCCCGGCCGACGCCATCTGGTACAGCAGCGCCGCCCTCTTCGACCGACTGATCACCGGCGAGGCCCAGGGGGTCGCGGCGGTGCTGCGCAACGAGAGCACGTTCAGCGGGAACGTGGTGCTCTTCCTCGCCTTCCGCCGGTTCTTCCCGAACCCGCCCGGCACCCGCGACCCCCGCGAAACGGCCCGCCGAGCAGCCGGGCGACTTCGGTGAAGGACCTCGTCAGCATCCTGGACGGCAACACCTTCCTGGTCAGCGACCGGCGCGGGGACATCGAACCGTCCTACGACTTCCCCACCGGGCTGTTCTCCTTCGACACCCGGTTCCTGTCCACCTGGGTGCTCACCCTGGACGGCGAACGGCTGCACGCCCTCTCCGTCGACGACACCGAGTCGTACCGCACCAAGTTCTTCCTCGCCCCCGGTGAACCCACGCACTACCTGGACGCCAAGGCGTCGGTGATCCGCAGCCGGGCGATCGTGGGCAGCTTCGAGGAGGAGCTGACGGTGCTGAACCACCTCGGCGCGGAGGTCGAGTGCGCCCTCCGGATCGAGATCGGGGCCGACTTCGCCGACCTCTTCGAGATCAAGAACTCTCGACAGAAGCGGGGGCGGATCACAGTCACTGTCGCCGAGAACGAACTGCGGCTGACCTACCGGCGGGAGGCGTTCCACCGGGAGACGGTGGTCAGCACCACCGCGCCGGCGCAGATCGACGAGACCGGAATGACCTTCCGGGTCCGGATAGCCCGCAACGACAGCTGGACCACCAGGCTGCACGTGTCCAGCGTCGTCTACGGGGCCCGGGGCGAGGACATCCGGGCCACCCTCCCGTACGGCGGCAGCCGCAGCGCCGACGTCATCCGGGCCGAGCAGCAGGAGCTGATGGACCGGGCGCCGAAGCTCGGCTGCGACTGCGAGCCGCTGGCCGGGGCGTACCGGCGCAGCCTCAACGACCTGGCCGCGCTGCGCTACGAGTCGATCGCCCTGGGCGTACGGCTGATCGCCGCGGGCCTCCCCTGGTTCATGACCCTGTTCGGCCGGGACAGCATCATCACCTCGTTGCAGGTGCTGCCGTTCCTGCCGGAGCTGGTCCCGCCGACCATCCTGATGCTGGCCGGCCTTCAGGGGCAGCGGGTGGACGACTTCCGGGACGAGGAACCCGGCAAGATCCTGCACGAGCTGCGGTACGGGGAGACCGCCGGCTTCGAGGAGCAGCCACACTCGCCGTACTACGGGTCGGCCGACTCGACGCCCCTGTTCATCATCCTGATCGACGAGTACGAGCGGTGGACCGGTGACGCCGCACTCGTCCGCAAGCTGGAGTCGCAGGTCCGCAGGGCGTTGGAGTGGATCGACACCTACGGTGACCTGCTCGGCACCGGCTACCTCTGGTACCAGACCCGAAACCCGGAGACCGGCCTGCAGAACCAGTGCTGGAAGGACTCCTGGGACGCCATCTCGTACGCAGACGGTCAACTGCCCGGCTTTCCCCGGGCCACCTGCGAGTTGCAGGGCTACGCCTACGACGCGAAGGTCCGGGCCGCCCGGCTGGCCCGGAAGTTCTGGAACGACCCGGAGTTCGCCGACGAGTTGGAGCGGCAGGCCGCCGACCTGAAACGGCGGTTCGACAGCGACTTCTGGATCGCCGACCGCGAGCACTACGCGCTCGCGTTGGACGCCGACGGCCGGCAGGTGGACGCGCTGACCTCGAACATCGGGCACCTGCTGTGGAGCGGCATCGTGGACGAGTCGCGCGCCGGCAAGGTGGTCGAGCACCTGCTCGGGCCACGACTGTTCTCCGGCTGGGGGGTGCGGACGCTCGCCGCGGACGAGGGGCGGTACAACCCGATCGGCTACCACGTGGGCACCGTCTGGCCGTTCGACAACTCGATCATCGCCTGGGGATTGTGGCGGTACGGCTTCCGGGAGGAGGCCGGGTTGCTCTGCGACACGATGCTGGCCGCGTCCCGGTACTTCGAGGGTCGGCTGCCGGAGGCGTTCGCCGGCTACGCCCGCGACCTCACCGACTACCCGGTGGAGTACCCGACCGCGTGCAGCCCGCAGGCCTGGTCGACCGGCACCCCGCTGCTGCTGCTGCGGGTGATGCTGGGGTTGGAGCCGCAGGGCGAGCACCTGATCATCGACCCGGCCGTGCCACCGGGGATGGGCCGGGTCGAGCTGCTGGACATCCCCGGCCGGTGGGGCATGGTCGACGCGTTGGGCCGCAGCCGTGACCCGGAGGACCAGCCGGACGACGGCTGATCCGAGCGGGCTGCCCCGCTCAGCTCGGGCAGCCGACGGTGGCGGCCAGTCGGGTGGCGTCCGGGCCGATCTCGGCCAGCACCGTGACGGCACCGCTGCGGTACGCGTACACCGGGGGTTGGTCCAGCAGTGGGGCGTTACCGGCCAGCGGGGCGAGTGCGGCCGTCGAGGCCGCCGGGCCGGAACCGCTCGCGGACCACGCGGTACGGGCGAGCCCGCCGCCCGGGCAGGGCGCGGTGACCTGCTCCGCCGCGGCGTCACCCGGTCGGTCGAGGGCCGTCAGTGCGGCGGCCAGCGCGGTGGTCTCCGGGCCGGCAGCGGTGGCCGGGGACGGCGTGTAACCGGCGCCGACCGGTCGGCAACCGGTGTCGACGACCAGCCGCACCCGGCCGTCGACGGTCGGCCTGCTCTCGACGGCCACGAACTCTCCGGCGTCGGCGCGCAGCTCGGGGCCGTCCACCCCGGGCCCGACCCCGGCCCGCCAGCTCGCCGGCAGCCGCTCGGCGATGCCGGTCAGCACGGCCCGCTCGTCACCGGTGGCAGCGAGCACCCCGACCTCGCGTCGCAGCCTCGCCCCGTCGGCGAACGGGGTGACCCGGCAGCCGGACGCGACCCGCGCGGGGCTCAGTTCCAGCAGACCGGCCGCACCGGCCGCGCGAGCCAGCTCACCGACCGCCCGGTCGACCACCGGGCCGGCCTGATCGAGGGAACGCTGTTCGCGCACGGTCGGCGGGTCGTTCCGCACCGATATCCAGGTGAGCCCGGCCAGCAGCACCGCCCAGGCCACCGTCACAGCCAGCAGCAAACGCCGCCGCGACCGGGCCGGTGTCGGCGCGGCAGGGCCGGCCGAAGAGGCCCAACCCGTCTGCACAGCACCGCTCACCCGGCCATGGTGTCACGCGCCCGCCGCCGGGCCGGCAGCGGAGGCGGTCGGCCCGGCGGAGCGACAGCGGGTCAGTGGTCGTGCAGCCGGGGCGGCGGGTCGAGCCGATAGCCGATCCCTCGCACGGTGTGCACCTGCGGCCCGCCCGGCAGGCCCCGCAGCCTGCGACGCAGCCGTCTGATGGTGGATTGCAGCGCTGCGGTGTCCGCGCCACCCAACGCGGAGGCGCAGAGCCGTTCGTAGCTCCACACCACCAGCGGTGGGCCGATGAGCAGGGTGAGCAACTCCCGTTCGGTGGGGGTCAGCGGGAGCGCCTCGCCGCGCCAGGTGACCCGGTGTCCGGCCCGGTCGACGACCAGCTCACCCCACTTCACCAGCCCCCGCGGTTCCACCCCTGGGGAGACCGGCCTGACGGCCGGCGTCGGGGCACTCGGCGACGAGAACAGCAGTGCCCGTAACTGGACCAGGTCTTCGCAGCTCACCACCTGACCAACCCCGTCGAGCTGTCGCCGCACCCGCTCAATCATCAAGGCATCCGCGCTGACGCAGACGATGATCGGAACCCTTTGACCGGACACGTCGCTGTCCGCACCAACCGTGATCTCCACTCTTAGATAGTGACGCACACCGATGGATTTGATTGGACCGTCCGCGCCGTCGGCAACACCCAACTTTCTTCCGGTACCCACAAGGCCATCCGCTCGCGCCTCGCGTCGCCGCATCACTCGCGCCGACTGTCGTGGAACCGACACCAGCGCAACCGAAGAGCGGGTGCCATCGATTGACAGTGGGTAGTGGACTAGTGACGCGAGGATCCGCAATGCGGTCCGCGTCGTCGGAGGGAGGCACTAGGGTGACGCCAACAGCGACGTCGTCGACGGCGAGAGGACCAGCAATGGGCACCGCCATCGTCAAGACCCAGCAGGAGCTGCGAGAGTGGCGAGCGCGGCTCCTGGAGCGTGTCCACATGAACAAAGAGACGCTGTATGACCTGGGGCGCAACTTCGAACTCCGCGCCGACGAGCGCAGCGTCTACGAGATGGTCCGCTCCATTGACTACCTGCTCGGCGATGACGACTGACGGGACTCCCGTCTCTTCGGACCTGATCGCCCGAGCCAGCGCTTTCGCCGACGACATAACCAGCCGAGTGCAACGAGTGGTGAGGACAGAGAAGCACCTGTCCGCGCTGCTGATGCCTGGCAGGAACGGCGGTCGCGTCATGGTGGGCATCGTCGAGGGAGACGATTTCGGCACGTTTCCGCTGTACATCGACAACAAGCACCGCCTTGACCTGCTAATCAAGTTCAACTGCTGCATGGATTCAACCGGCAGGCACCTTGCCACGGATGCCTCCTGGCTCATGTCACGCCCAAGGGTGAAAAGGCGCCTTTGTTCCGCTACGAGTACGTCCGGGAGTTCCAGCCCGGCGTGCCCTGCGCCCACCTTCACGTGCATGGTCACCGCGACGAATTCGCCTTTGTCATGCAGGACGGGCCAAGCGGACGCCCGAGAGCCCGTAAGCGCAGACACGAGGTACCGCGGCTTGCCAAGTTCCACTTCCCGCTGGGCGGGCACCGTTTTCGGCCCTGTGTCGAGGATGTCCTGCAGGCCGTGGTGGAAGAGTTCTCCGTCGACACGGTCGACGGATGGCGGATGGCAGTCGACGAAGGTCGGGAGGAGTGGCGCAAGCTCCAGTTACTGGCTGCTGTACGCGACGCTCCGGGCATCGCCGCTCAGGCGCTGGAGGAGCTGCACTACAAGGTGGTTCCGCCCGACTCGGCCCCTGCCGACAACCAGAGCAGGATGCGAGCTTACTAACGCTGCGAAGAAACGACCGGGGCCAGCCACCCCCGGGAGGGTGACCGGCCCCGGTCGATCAGAGCGGTGGGTCAGGCGACGGTGACGGCAACCTCGTTGACGCCTCGGCCGGCAGTGACAGCGGTGTCGCCGTTGCCGTGCCGGGACAACGCCCGCAGCGTCCAGGAACCCGGCGCGGCGAAGAACCGGAACTGCCCGGCGGCCGAGGTGACCACCTCGGCGGTGAACTCACCGGTCGAGTCGAGCAGCCGGACGTACGCGCCCGGCACCGGGTCGGCCTCGGCGGAGCGGACGATGCCGGTGATGACAGTTTCCTTCTCCAGATCCAGGCTGGCCGGCAGCGGCGCGGCCTGGTCCGGTGCGGCGCAACCCGCGGCGGTGGGAAGAGTCATGATCAGGCCTCCCCGGGTTCGTCGCCGAGCGCGACCGGCACACCGACCAGCGAGCCGTACTCGGTCCAGGAGCCGTCGTAGTTCTTGACGTTGCGGTGACCCAGCAGCTCCTGGAGCACGAACCAGGTGTGCGACGAGCGCTCACCGATCCGGCAGTACGCGATGGTCTCCTTGCCGTCGTCGAGCCCCGCGTCGCCGTAGATCTTGCGCAGCTCGTCGTCGGACCGGAAGGTGCCGTCCTCGTTGGCCGCCTTGGACCACGGAACGCTGATCGCGGTGGGGATGTGGCCGGCCCGCTGCGCCTGCTCCTGCGGCAGGTGGGCGGGGGCGAGCAGGCGACCGGCGAACTCGTCGGGGCTGCGCACGTCGACCAGGTTCTTGGTGCCGATCGCGGCGACGACCTCGTCGCGGAAGGCCCGGATGGAGGTGTCTGGCTCCTGCGCGACGTACTGCGTCGCCGGGCGGGACACCGCGTCGGTGACGAGCGGGCGGGCGTCCAGCTCCCACTTCTTGCGGCCGCCGTCGAGCAGCTTCACGTCGCGGTGGCCGTAAAGCTTGAAGTACCAGTAGGCGTACGCGGCGAACCAGTTGTTGTTGCCGCCGTACAGGATGACGGTGTCGTCGTTGCTGATGCCCCGCTCGGAGAGCAGCGCCTCGAACTGCGTCCTGTTGACGAAGTCCCGGCGGACCTGGTCCTGGAGGTCGGTCCTCCAGTCGATCTTGATGGCGCCGGCGATGTGGCCGGTCTCGTAGGCCGAGGTGTCCTCGTCGACCTCGACGAAGACGACGCCCGGGGCGTCGAGGTTCTTCTCGGCCCACTCGGCCGAAACGAGTGCGGTGTCGCGACTCATCGAATCACTCCCTGGTGAGGATGGATGGTGAGCCAACGCGCGCGAATCGACCGGTGTAACTGTCGCACCACGCGCGGGACCCAGCGGAAGGACGGGATCACGGGTTCGTGCGACGGCGCCGCTGCCGGGCGTTCGGTGGGATAACCGGAGGGTGCGAGAACCCTGTGCCGGTGGCCGCCGTCAGGCGGCCGGAGACAGCCCCGCCGTCAGATGACGGGGCGACACAGGCAGGTGGCCACGCGGCACAGGTCGACCGCGCGCCGTTTGGTGAGGTGGGTCCCCATGGCCAGGGAGCTTACCAGCCAGTGACCGTGCTGCCACTGCGCCGACCACCATCCGGGAATCGCCGGGATCGCCGAGGATTTCGGCGTCCCGCCGCGCCTCCGGCGTCAGCCGGCGGAGTTGATCGGCACGTTCTTGGCGTCGGCGGTGACCGCCAGCCCTTCCGGCAGTGGACGGACCTCCCGGACCGCAAGCTGGAACGGCAACTCCGGCAGGGGTACGTCGATGGAAATGCTCTTGGCGTAGTTGCTCAGGAAGGCCCGAGCCAGCGGCAGGTTCGGCAGACCCGCGGCGTCCAGGTCGTTGAACCGCAGGGCGACCGCACCGTTGTCGGCGACGGTGACGTCGGCGGTGCCGCTGATGGTGAGCTTCTGACCGAGGATGTCGGCCGGGGCCTTGACGGTGAGCTTGCCGTTCTGCTCGCCGAGGGTGAGGCCCGGGCGGTTCAGCAGCGCGGCCAGGCTCTCGTAGCTGATCGTGCCGGCACCGTTGACGGTGTCCGCCACTACGTCACCCTGGCCGGTGCGCAGGGTGTCCAACGAGGCCCGAACGTTGCGGGCGGTCACGTCGAGCACCGGCAGCCGGACGGCGTCACCCTCGACCGAGGCCTGCACGTCGCGCAGGTTGATGGTGATCCGCTGGTAGCGGCCATCCAGCACCTGGGTGAGGAACGGAGTTCCGCCCACCTCCACCTCGGGTGCCGCGGACTGCGCGCCCTGCTTGGCGATCTCCTGGCGTACGCGGTCGCCGATCATCCGCTCGGCGACACCGACCGCGACCCGGTCGGCGACCACCAGCAACCCCGCCAGCAGCAGGAGCAGCACGAACAGCCCGATGAGCAGCTTGCGGCCACGCCGTCGGGGTCGCGCCTGGTCCACCGGATAGTCCTGCGCCACGCCGCCTCCTGTCTCCGCCCGTCGCGCCGCGACGGGTCGTTCGTTCCGACGCCGCAGGGCGGCGCACCCGTAGGTACCCGACCGGCTCAGCGCTCAACCGTGCCTCAGAGGAAGAGCATGCACATGGCGTACGCGGCGGGCGCGGCCAGGGCGAAGCCGCCGAGCGGGCCCTGCATGTGCCGGGCCACCCACATCGTCGGCGGTTCGCCGGCCATCAACCGGCCCGCCTCCGCGTACCCCACGGCGAGGTCGGAGAGGACGGCGGTGACCGCCGCGACCAGGCCGATCACGGCGGCCCGGGTCGGCGTGAAGGGAGCCACCAAATAGCTGCCGAGGAGGGCGCTGGTCAGTGTGCCGACCATCGCGCCGGCCACCACGCCGGCGGCGCCCCGGGGCACCTGCGGTGCGAGCCGGGGCCAGGGCAGTACGGCGTCGGTGAGCCGAGCGACGGTGAGCGCGACACCGCTCGCGGTCAGGCAGACGGTGATCGCCTGGGTGCCGGCCGGGATCCGGCTGAGCACGATCAGGGTGCCGAAGGCCACCACCCCGACCACGATGAGCAGCGTGGAGCCGAGGGAGTCGGTGACCCGGACCCGGTCGACCCGACGAACCAGTTGGCCGAGCACCGCGGCGAGGAACCCACCGGCGGCCAGGTAGCCCAGCGGCGCCAGGCCGGCGACGTCGGTCTGCACCGCCGCGATGTCGACAAACGCCGCGACCGCGGCGCTGATCCCGGCGACCACAAACAGCGCGGGCGGACGCATGGCCATCGTCCAGGCGAGCACGAACAGCAGTTGGACGCCGAAGATGATGAAGGCGAACGGCAACCGGTGACCGGGGCCCGACGTCTGCGCGCCGAGCACCAGGCCGACACCGAGCAGCGCGGCGAAGCCGGCGATGGTCAGCGCCAGTTGACGGTGCACCGCGACCGGGGGAACGACCTCCTCTTCCGGCTCGTCGATCTCGTCCTCGGATCGGCGGGCCGGCTCGCCGGCGCGGCGGGCACGGCGCGGCCCACCCCGTTCGCGGCGGTCGCCATCGGTGGTGGCCGGGCCGGTACGCGGCGCGGGCGGTTGGCCGCGCGTCGCTGCGGCGGCCGGACCCGGTTGGGGCCCAGCGGGCCACGATTCGCGGCCGGCCTCGGGCGATGTGGAGGAAAACACGACCCGATCGTGCCAGACCGACGGCCCGACGCGGTGGTCACGGGTTTCGGCGACGTTAAAATCCGGGCCACGATCAGGGGCAAGGTAGACAAACGGGAAATGGCCTGACGGCGCGGCCGAGGCGATCGGTTAGGCTCAACGCGTTACCCGCCCGTCAGCGACGCCGGGACCACGCAATTTCTCAGCGCACTCCTTGATGAGTGCGACTGGTCGCGTGCGGCCTCGCGCCGCCGGGACGGAGGTGATCGTGGAGATCCTGCTGCTGGTGACCGCGCGTGCAGGAGAACCGTCGGCTGTGCTGCCGGCGCTCGACCTGCTGCCGCACTCGGTCCGCACCGCGCCGCGTGATGTTCGCACCCTGGTCGCGGGCCCCAGCCCGGACGCGGTGATGGTGGATGCCCGATCGGAGTTGAGCGAGGCTCGCGCGACCTGCCGAATGTTGCACGCCACCGGGCTCGGCGTGCCGTTGGTCGCGGTGGTGACCGAGGCCGGCCTGATCGCACTCAACGCCGACTGGGGCGTCGACGACGTCATCCTCGCCTCGGCCGGCCCCGCCGAGGTCGAGGCGCGGCTGCGGCTGGCGGTGGGCCGGCTCAGCAACGCCACCGCTGGCGCGGGTGGCTCGATCCGGGCCGGCGAGTTGACCATCGACCCGGACACCTACGCGGCCAAGCTCAAGGGCCGTCCGCTCGACCTCACGTACAAGGAGTTCGAGCTGCTGAAGTTCCTGGCCCAGCACCCGGGCCGGGTGTTCACCCGGGACCAGCTCCTGCGCGAGGTCTGGGGCTACGACTACTTCGGCGGCACCCGCACTGTGGACGTGCACGTCCGGCGACTGCGCGCCAAGCTCGGCTCGGAGTACGAGTCGATGATCGGCACCGTCCGCCAGGTCGGCTACAAGTTCGTCGTTCCGCCGTCGCGGTCGCTTCCCGAGGCGGAGCACGCGCCCCTGCCGGTCTGATCCGGAGATCTCTCCGGGCGATTTCCCATATGCCCTTTTTGCGCAGCTTGGCAGTTCTATTCTGACTGCCGGGTTTGTCGGAGAAAGGGGCGACGGTGCGCGCATTGAACACGGGGGCGACGGGCCGGCGTGACCGGCAAGCCAGGCGGAAGTCGTGACGCGGGGCAGCTCCACCGCGCGCGCCGCGGGGATCGTGACGCTGGTGGTGGCGGGGCTGCTCGGCTCCGCGTACGTGCTGGGCCGCAGCCTCGTCCCCGACCAGACACCTCAGCAGTCAACCGGTGTCACCACGAGCGCCGACGGGCCGCACTACGCCGACCAACCCAGCGTTGGCGAGCCGGGCGGAGCCCCGAGCGGCAGCGCGACTGAGACCGGCCCAGTCGAGACCGGCCAGGACGGGTCCGGACGGGACGCCGGAGACGACAACCTGTTCGGCGCGTACACCACCACCGGCACCCCCCGGCTCGCGCTGACCTTCGACGACGGGCCGGACCCGCGCTACACGCCGCAGGTCCTCGCCCTCCTGCGCGAATACGACGTGCGCGCCACGTTCTGCGTGGTCGGCGAGAACGCGCAGAACCACCCCGACCTGGTCCAGTCGATCGTGGACGCCGGGCACACCCTGTGCAACCACTCCTGGCACCACGACGTGGGCCTGGGCGCCCGGTCGGCCGACGCGATCCGCTCCGACCTCCTGCGCACCAACGCGGCGATCCGGGCGGCGGTGCCGAACGCGCCGATCGTCTGGTACCGCCAGCCGGGCGGAGCCTGGACGTACCCGGTGGTGTCGGTGGCGCGGCAGCTCGGCATGACCCCGCTGCACTGGTCGGTGGATCCGTCGGACTGGGAGCTACCCGGCGCCAGCAAGATCACCGCGACGGTGCTGAGCCAGGCCGAACCGGGCTCGGTGGTGCTGCTGCACGACGCCGGCGGGGACCGGCAGGGCACGATGGAGGCGCTGCGCCGGATCCTGCCCGACCTGACCGCCCGGTTCGAGCTGGAGGCACTCCCCACCGACCCGACGTGAGCCCCGCCTTTACGGCGACGCTCCGGGCGCCACGACACGCAACGGATACGGTGGCGGGATGAGCAGCGCGGAGCCGACCAGCGACCAGGTGACCCGGAGCGACCAACTGGCGCCGGCGGAGATCGCCGAGGTACTCGCCCTCGCCAGCGCCGCCGGTGACACGGACGGAGCGGACCCGCTCGACGAACACGTCCTGCTGCGGCTGCGGGACCCCGACGCCCCCGCCGTTCATCTGGTCGCCCGCGCCGACGACGGCACACTCACCGGGTACGCGCACCTGGACACCACCGACCCGGTGGGTGGGATCGGGGTCGAGCTGGTGGTGCACCCCGCGTACCGGCGGCGGGGCACCGGACGGGCGCTCGCCCGGGGCGTACTCGCCTCGGCCACCGGGCCGCTGCGAGCGTGGGCGCACGGCGACCACCCCTCGGCCGCCGCGCTCGCCGTCGACCTCGGCTTCGCCCGCGCCCGGGTGCTCTGGCAGTTGCGCCGGCCGTTGGCGGCCCCGCTGGGTGAGCCGCGCCTGCCCGACGGGGTGGCGCTACGCGCGTTCCGGCCCGGGGCGGACGACACCGCCTGGTTGGCGCTCAACGCACGGGCCTTCGCCGAGCATCCCGAACAGGGCCGGTGGACGTCGGACGACCTGCGGGTCCGCCTCGCCGAGTCGTGGTTCGATCCGGCGGGCTTCCTGCTCGCCGAGGAGACCGCGACCGGCCGACTGCTCGGCTTCCACTGGACCAAGGTGCACGAGCGGCCGGGGTCGGCCCGAATCGGCGAGGTGTACGTCCTGGGGGTGGAACCGACCGCGCACGGCGGCGGGCTCGGCCGGGCCCTGACCACCGCCGGGTTGGCACACCTGCGGGACAAGCGTGGCCTCGACCGGGTGATGCTCTACGTGGACGACTCGAACACCGGGGCCGTCGCGCTCTACGAGCGGCTGGGCTTCGCCCGCTGGTCCGCGCACATCAACTACCACCTGGGCTGACCGTCGGCCGTCGCCCCGACCGCATCACCGGTGGGTAACGGTCGAGCGTCGGCGGGATAACGCCGAACCGGAAATATACCCATACTTCCGACAGGTGTACCCCGGTTCACTTAACGGACAACTCACCCTCAGCAAGCGGTCACCTCAGGGGCCGTACGTGTTCACCTTGCGTTCACTTGCGACCGGCGAACCGGCTACCTGGCACTTCTAACTTTCGTGTCAGCCGGTCAGTGCCGGTCCTCGGGCCCCGGGATCGGGGCGCCAAGTCAGACGCGAAGGGAAACCCCTCAGGTGAAGCTCCAGCGGTACGGCGCGATTGCCGGCCTCGCCCTTGCTGCGACGCTCGGTCTCAGCGCATGCGGCTCGGACAACAACGAGCCCACCCCCGGCGCCAGCGCTTCGGGCTCGGCCGCCGCGGTCGACTGCGCTACCGGCACGCTGAACGCCCAGGGCTCGTCGGCGCAGAAGAACGCCATGGCCGAATGGATCAAGGCGTACCAGCAGAAGTGCCAGGGTGTAACGATCAACTACGAGCCCAGCGGCTCGGGCGCCGGCATCCAGGCGTTCATCGCCGGGACGGCCGACTTCGCCGGCTCCGACTCCGCGCTCAAGCCGGAGGAGCAGCCGCAGGCCGACGCCAAGTGCGTCGGTGGCAAGGCCATCCACCTGCCGATGGTGATCGGCCCGGTGGCCGTCGCCTACAACGTGAGCGGTGTGGACAACCTCCAGCTCAAGCCGGCCACCCTGGCGAAGATCTTCGCCGGCAAGGTGACCAAGTGGGACGACGCGGCGATCAAGGCCGACAACCCGGGTGCCACCCTCCCGGCGACCACGATCCAGACCGTCCACCGCTCGGACGAGTCGGGCACCACCGACAACTTCACCAACTTCCTCTCCAAGACCGCTGAGGCCGACTGGACCCTCGGCAAGGCCAAGGCGTGGAAGGCCCCGGGCGGCACCGGCGCCAAGGGCTCGGACGGCGTGGCCAGCCGGGTCAAGGGTGCCGACGGCTCCATCGGCTATATGGAGTGGTCGTTCGCCGAGAACGCCGGCCTGAAGATGTCCAAGATCGGTAACGGTGCGGGTGAGTTCGCCGCGCTGACCGCCGAGGCGGCCGGCAAGACCATCGCCGGCGCCAAGGTCGAGGGCCAGGGCGACGACCTCAAGCTGTCGATCGACTACAACACCAAGGAGGCCGGGGCCTACCCGATCGTCCTGGCGACGTACGAGATCGTCTGCAGCAAGGGCCTCGCCGCCGACAAGCTGCCGCTGGTCAAGGGCCTGCTGGGCTACGCCGCCAGCACCGAGGGCCAGGCTGCCATGACCGAGCTGGGCTACGCCCCGCTGCCGGAGAGCGTCCGCACCAAGGTCGAGGCCGCAGTCAAGAACATCTCCTGACCGACACCAACTCCGCAATCGAATCGAGCGAGCAGATGGGTGACACCCCCCACCGCTCGGCCGACGCCGGCACCGGCGGGACGCGCGTGACCCAGAGTCACGAGTGGCCCGCCGGTGCCTCGGCGCGTGTGGCCGAGGCACCAGTCAGCACCCGTTCCCCGGGCGGCACCGGGCTGGGCGGCGGCGGCGCGCTGCCGCGCAGCCGTAGGTTCGGCGCCGAGCGGGCCTTCCGCGGTCTCACCCTGGCCGCCGGCACCGCCGTTCTGGTCATCATCGCCGCCATCGCGATCTTCCTGGTCGTCAAGGCGGTGCCGGCCCTACGCGCCAACACCGAGAACTTCTGGTCCTACGAGGGCTGGTCGCCCAACGAGACGGAGCCGAAGTTCGGCATCGGTGCGCTCGCCTTCGGCACCGTGCTCAGCTCGGCGCTGGCACTGCTCATGGCGGTGCCGGTGGCGCTGGGCATCGCCCTCTACCTCTCGCACTACGCGCCGCGCCGGTTGGGCACCGCGCTCGGCTTCCTGATCGACCTCCTCGCCGCAGTGCCGAGCGTGGTCTTCGGCCTCTGGGGGCGGGACGTCTTCAGCAGCCCCGTCCGGGACTTCTCGGTCTGGCTGAACCAGCACTTCGGCTGGATCCCGCTCTTCGGCGGCGACGGCCCCTTCGGGGCGTCCGTCATGCTCGGCGCCCTGGTACTCGCGATCATGGTGTTGCCGATCATCACCTCGCTCTCCCGCGAGGTGTTCCTCCAGACGCCCACCGCGAACGAGGAGGCCGCCCTCGCCCTGGGCGCCACCCGCTGGGAGATGCTCCGCACCGCGGTGCTCCCCTACGGCCGCCCCGGCATCATCGCCGCGATGATGCTCGGCCTCGGCCGGGCGCTCGGCGAGACCATCGCCCTGGCGCTGACCCTCGGCATCACCTTCGGCATCTCGTTCAACCTGATCCAGAACGGCGGCAACACCATCGCCGCCAACATCGCCAACGCGTTCGGCGAGGCGAACGAGACCGGCCGGGGCGCCCTCATCGCCTCCGGCCTGGTGCTGTTCGCCATCACGCTGATCGTCAACATCACGGCGCGGGCGATCATCTACCGCCGCCGGGAGTTCACGGAGTCGGCCGCATGACCACAACCGCCACCTCCCACCGCACCCGGCCGCCGGCCCAGCCCGACTCGCTGCGGGCCAAGCGGCTGCCCTGGTACGCCGCCCCGGCCATCGCCGTGGCGGCCCTGGCGCTCTCCGCCGTGATCGTCTACGGCACCGGCATCGGCGGCCCGGTCCTCGTGGTCGTCCTCGGCGCGATCCTCTACCTGGTCTGGCTCTTCGCCGCCGCCAACGCGGTCGAGGGGCGCCGATCGGCGCGCAACCGCACCTGGAGCGCACTGATCCACTCCGCCTTCGTGCTGGCGGTGCTGCCGCTCGTGTCGGTGGTCTGGACGCTGGTCAGCAAGGGCGCCGACCGACTGGACGTCAACTTCTTCCAGACCTCGATGAACAACATCGGGGCCCGGGACGCCAACGGCGGCGCGTACCACGCGATCGTCGGCACGCTGGAGCAGGTCGGCATCGCCACCCTGATCACCGTCCCGCTCGGCGTTCTCTGCGCGATCTACATCGTCGAGTACGGGCGCGGCAAGTTCGCCTTCGCGATCCGGTTCTTCGTGGACGTGATGACCGGCATCCCGTCGATCGTCTCCGGCCTCTTCGTGCTGGCGTTCTGGGTGCTGATCGTGTCGCCGTGGTTCAACGACGGTCGGCCCAGCTTCTCCGGCTTCGCCGCCGCGCTCGCGCTGAGCGTGCTCATGCTGCCCACCATCGTCCGGTCCACCGAGGAGATGCTCCGCCTCGTACCGGCACCACTGCGCGAGGGCGCGTACGCGCTCGGCGTACCCAAGTGGAAGACCATCCTGCGGGTGGTGCTGCCGACGGCGCTGCCCGGCATCGTCACCGGCGTCATGCTCGCCATCGCCCGCGCGGCCGGTGAGACCGCGCCGGTGCTGCTGGTCGCCGGCGGTGGCGCCGCGATCAACACCAACCCCTTCGAGAACAGCCAGTCGTCGCTGTCCCTCTTCGTCTACCAGCAGGCCGGCGACGCGTCGAAGTACGCCCCGGCACGGGCGTGGACCGCGGCACTCACCCTGGTCGCCCTCGTGCTCATCCTGACGATCGCGGCGAAGCTGCTGGCCCGTCGCAACAGGCTCAGCCGATGAACCCCGGAGGTACCACCATGGCCAAGCGCGTCTCCGCCTCGAACGTCACCGCGTACTACGGCGGCTTCAAGGCAATCGAGAACATCAACCTGACTGTCGAGCCGAAGACGGTCACCGCTCTCATCGGGCCGTCCGGCTGCGGCAAGTCCACGTTCCTGCGGTCGATCAACCGGATGCACGAGGTGCTGCCGGGGGCCCGGGTCGAGGGCAGCCTGACCATCGACGACCAGGACATCTACGACCGGGACGTGGACGTCACGGCGGTCCGCCGCACCATCGGCATGGTCTTCCAGCGGCCGAACCCGTTCCCCACCATGAGCATCTTCGAGAACGTGGTGGCCGGGCTGAAGCTCAACGGGGTCCGCAAGAAGTCGATCCTGGAGGACGCGGCCGAGAAGGCCCTGCGCGCCGCGAACCTGTGGGGCGAGGTCAAGGACCGGCTCGGCAAGCCCGGCGCGGGCCTCTCCGGCGGTCAGCAGCAGCGGCTCTGCATCGCCCGGACCATCGCGGTCGAGCCGCAGGTCGTCCTGATGGACGAGCCGTGCTCCGCCCTGGACCCGATCTCCACGCTGGCGATCGAGGACCTGATGTTCCAGCTCAAGGACAAGTTCACGATCATCATCGTGACGCACAACATGCAGCAGGCAGCGCGTGTCTCGGACCGGACCGCCTTCTTCTCGATCGAGAAGACCGGCGACCCGGGCCGGCTGATCGAGTACGACAACACCCAGAAGATCTTCAGCAACCCGAGCGTGAAGAAGACCGAGGACTACATCACCGGCCGCTTCGGCTGAGCCGACCACGTCCGGTCACCGGCGCCCCGCCTCCCGGCGTGGGCGCCGGTCCCATCTCCAGCACCAGTACCGCCCCGTCGAGCAAGATCGCGCCGATCTTGCAGTTTCGGTTGTCGAGATGAGTGGGATGCCCCTTATGTCGCGACAGAAAGCGCAAGATCGCGGAGCGGGGGCGGTGCGTGGAGTCAGCCCAGGACGAAGCGGGGTTCGCCGTCCGGGGGTAGGTCCAGGCGCGGGGTCACCGGGGTGGCGGCGTCCCGACCGGCCGCCGCCCGCGCCACCCCGGCCAGGTCACCGGCCGCGGCCACCTGGGCCAGCGTGACGACTGTCGGTGGCAGCATGGTCAGCTCGCCGGCCTGCGCGCGGGCCAGCGCGTCCGCCGGGCGGATCCACAGGGTGTGGTCGGCCTCGCCGGAGACGTCGCGGGTCCGCTGGCCCGCCGGCAACAGGGCGATGAAAAAGTACGTGTCGAAGCGGCGCGGCTCGAACTCGGGAGTGATCCACCGGCTCCACGGCAGCAGCAGGTCCGATCGAAGGGTGAGCTGACGGTCGGCGAGCAGCGCCGCGAAGCCCAGCCGGCGCCCCTCCAGGTCCTGCCGTGCTGCCTCCCAGTCGTCGCCGCTGACGTCGCCCACCACGGTCTCCCGGTTCGGACCGGCGAGCAGGACGCCGGCCTCCTCGAAAACCTCCCGTGCGGCGGCGCAGACCACCGCCTGCGCGGCCTCCGGGGCGACGCCGAGCCGGTCCGCCCACTCGCCCGGCGTCGGGCCGGCCCAGTCCAGGTGCGCCTCCGAGTCGGAGCGGTCCACCCCGCCCCCGGGGAAGGCGTACATCCCGCCGAAGGTCATCGCGGCGACCCGGCGGATGACGTACACCTCGAAGTCGGCCTCGCTCGGACGCAGCAGCAAGACGGTGGCCGCGACCCGCGGCGTCGCCGGAATGCCACCCTCTGCCTGAAACCGGCGGGCGTGCTCGACCAGGGCGGCCGGGGCGGCGAAGCCGTCACTGTCGATCGTCATGCCCGCGAGCCTAGTTCCCGCCGGATGAACTGGTCGTCGGCCGGGCAGTGGGGGGTTCACCTGGCTCGGCTAGCGTTCCGGCATGACTCGTTGGGGCATCCTGGCCACCGGCCACATCGCCAGCCGTTTCGCCGAAGACCTCCGGCTGGTGCCGGACGCCGAGTTGGTAGCGGTCGGTTCCCGCGCCGCGGAGAGCGCGCGGCGCTTCGCCGACACGTACGGCGCGAAGCGTGCCTACGGCTCCTGGGTGGAGTTGGCCGCCGACCCGGAGGTGGACGCGATCTACGTGGCGACCCCGCATTCCGCGCACTACGAGGCGGCGATGACCTGCCTCACCGCCGGGCGGGCGGTGCTGTTGGAGAAGCCGTTCACCCTCGACCTGGCCACCAGCACCGAGTTGATCGACACTGCCCGCGCCGCCGGGGTCTTCCTGATGGAGGCCATGTGGATGCGGCTGAACCCGCTGATCCTGCGGGTGGTCGAGCTGATCGCGGACGGGGCGATCGGCACGGTGACCGGCGTCCGGGCCGACTTCGGGGTGGCCGGGCCGTTCCCGCCGGAGCACCGGATGCGCAACGCGGCGCTGGGCGGGGGCGCCCTGCTCGACCTGGGGATCTACCCGATCAGCCTGGCCCACCTGCTGCTCGGGGTGCCGCAGCACGTCCGGTCCTGGGCGCAGCTCGGCCCGGAGGGGACGGACGAGAACACGGGCATGCTGTTCGGCTACGACACCGGAGCCCTGGCAACGCTGAGCTGCGGCATGGTCGGGTTGAGCGGGCAGACCGCCTCGGTAACGGGCACCACGGGGCGGATCGACCTGCCGGAGCCGTTCTTCCGGCCGGGTTCGGTGACCCTGCACCGGGCCGGCGCGGAGCCGGAGACGATCGTCGCCGACGGGGCCGGCAACGGCTACCAGTACGAGGCGATCGAGGTGCAGCGCTGCCTGGCCGCCGGCCTGACCGAGAGCCCGGCGGTACCGCATGCCACGACCCTCGAGGTGATGACCCTGCTGGACACGGTCCGCGAGCAGATCGGCGTGCGCTACGTCTGAACAGCGGAAGAGCCCCCGGCCACGGCTGGACCGTGACCGGGGGCCCTTCCGGAAACTCAGCCGAAGAGCGGCCGGACCAGCAGGTACGTGACGCACGCGATCAGCGCGGAGGCCGGGAACGTGATGATCCAGGCGAGCACGATGTTGCCGGCCACGTTCCAGCGGACCGCGGAGAGTCGCTTGGTCGCGCCCACACCCATGATCGCCGAGGTGATGGTGTGGGTGGTGGAGATCGGCGCCTTCAGCACCAGTGCGTTGAAGTAGAGCACTGCGCTGGCGACGGTCTCGGCGGCGAAGCCCTCCGGCGGCCCCAGGTCGATGATCTTGCGTCCGAGGGTACGGATGATCCGCCAGCCGCCGGCGTACGTGCCGAGGGCCAGCATCGTCGCCGAGGTCCAGAACACCCAGCCCGGGATGTGCGTCTTGCTCTCCTGGAAACCACCGGTGTAGAGCGCCAGCACCACGATGCCCATGGTCTTGGCGGCGTCCTGCATGCCGTGGCCGACCGACATGGCGGCCGCCGAGGCGGTCTGCGCCCAGCGGAAGCCCCGGTTGAGTTTGCCCGGCTGCCCCTTCCGGAACAGCCACAGGATGGCCAGCATCAGCAGGTAGCCGAGGGTGAGGCCGACGATCGGCGACAGCACCATCGGCAGCAGCACCTTCTCGCCGATGTTGACCCACTGCACGATGCCGCCGGTGGAGAGCAGGGTCGCGCCGACCAGGCCGCCGAAGAGCGCGTGCGAGGACGACGAGGGCAAACCGAAGTACCAGGTGATCAGGTTCCAGGCGATCGCGCCGAGCACACCGGCGAAGACCACCCCGAGGCTGCTCACCCCGGTGGGGAGGGTGACCAGACCGTCGCCGACGGTCTTGGCCACGCCGGCGCCGAAGTGGGCGCCGACGAAGTTGCCGACCGCGGCGAGCCCGAGGGCGATCCGAGGTGTCAGTGCCCGGGTGGAGACGCTGGTGGCGATCGCGTTGGCGGCGTCGTGGAAGCCGTTGGTGTAGTCGAACGCCAGGGCCACCGCGATCACCGCCAGCACGGCGATGAGTTCGGGAGTCACCGGCTCAGGACTCCTTGACGGCGATGGTCTCGACGGTGTTGGCCACGTGCTCGAAGGCGTCGCAGGCGGCCTCCAGCTCGTCGGCGACCTCCTTCATCTTCAGCACCGTCAACGCGTCGTACTCACCGGAGAAGAGCCGGACGAGCAGTTGCCGGTTGATCCGGTCGCCCTCGTTCTCCAGCCGGTTGCACTCGATCCAGTAGTCCTCGAGGTCCTTCATCGACTTCAGCCGGGGCATCGCGTCGGCGGTCAGCTTGGCCTGCTGGTCGAGCACGTTGACCATCTCGTGCAGCTCGCGGGGCAGCGCCGGAAGCTCGGTCAGCCCGTACAGGTAGAGCAGGTCACCGACCGCTTCCAGGTGGTCCATCACGTCGTCCAGCAGCGAGCCGAGCCGGTAGATGTCCTCCCGGTCGAACGGGGTGATGAACGTTGAGTTGATCTTCTTGTACAGCTCGTGGGTGATCTGGTCGCTGTCGTGCTCGACCTCGGTCAGCCGCTCGCTGACGGACTGCACGTCCACGCCGGGCAGGGCCAGCTCGTTGAGCAGCGCGGTGCCCCGGACCAGGTTCTGCGCGGCCCTGGTGAAGAGCTCGTAGAAGGCGCCCTCGGTGGGGCGGAAGGAAAACTTCACAGCACAGACCTCGTCGCGTCGGTGGAAGGGTGGCGGCACCCGAGAGCGCCCGCTCGGTGAATGCTAGGAAACGCCAGAACCGGGAATTCGCCGGCCCACCCCTGGCCAGGCACCATTCACCGCTCGTTCACCTGCCGTTCATCTCGGCCGCCCCACCCGCACCCACTCCCCCAGCCAACAGGCGCTTCCGCTCCCGCGCGACGTCGAAATCGGCAGCCGGATACCCCAGTTCAAGCGTGTCGAACGTCTCACGAAGCAGGTGGGCCACCGCCCAGTCCCGGTACCACTTGCGGTCCGCCGGCACCACGAACCAGGGCGCGGCGTCCGTGCCGCACCGGCTCAGGGCCTCGGCGTACGCGGCCTGGTAGTCGTCCCAGTGCCCTCGCGAGTCGATGTCGGAGGGGTTGTACTTCCAGTGCTTGCGCGGGTCGGTGAGCCGGTCCATCAGGCGCTTGCCCTGCTCGGCGTACGAGATGTGCAGCATCACCTTGATCAGGGTGACACCGCTCTCGGTCAACTCCCGCTCAAACGAGTTGATCTCGTCATAGCGGGCTCGCCAGGTCGCCTCCGGCACCAGCGAGCCGACCCGGGCGATCAGCACGTCCTCGTAGTGCGAACGGTTGAACATTCCCACGTACCCCGGCGGTGGCAGCTCCCGGCGAATCCGCCAGAGGAAGTCGTGCCGCAGCTCCTGGCGGGTCGGCGGCCCGAACGAGCGGATGTGCAGGCCCAGCGGGTTCATCGCGCCGGCCACCCGCTTGATCGTGCCGTCCTTGCCGCCGCAGTCCATGGCCTGGAGCACCAGCAGCACCCGGTGCGCCGGCCGCTCCGACCCGGTCTTGGCCATCGCGAAGAGCATCTCCTGCTGCCGGCCCAACTCCTCGCCGACCAGCTCCACCTGCTCCCGCGCCCAGGTCTTACGGTGCTCGCCGCGGCCCGCGGGCTCCGGCAGGCCGGGCATGGACCGCGGGTCGATCGCGCCGAGATCCACCGGCGCGGTGACCCGCAGCAGGTCCCGCACGGAACCGCCGTCCGGTGCCACGATCTGCTCTTGCTGGGGTGCGCTCATGCACGGATCATCGCCCACCCACAACCGTTCCGCCCGCCGAGGCTCACCTCCGAACCTGGCCCGCTGATTGGCACCGACCGATCTGCGTCCACGGCAGGCACCGGTCCACCGGGCCGTTTCGGGGCTGCCGGCGGGCCCACTCGGCGGGAGGATGTAGGCCGGGACGCCGACCGGAAGGGGTGGTGGGTCGTGCGGGAGCTGGCGACGGAGTTCGAGGCCGAGCGGGGCCGGCTGCTCGCTGTGGCCCACCGCATGCTGGGCAGCCGCAGCGAGGCGGAGGACGCGGTGCAGGAGACCTGGCTGCGCTACGCCGGGGCGCTGGCCGACCCGGCGGCCCGCGCCGAGATCCGGGACCTGTCCGCGTGGCTGACCACCACCTGCGCCCGGATCTGCCTGGACGTGCTCCGCTCGGCCCGGGTGCGCCGGGAGGCGTACCCGGGGCAGTGGCTGCCGGAGCCGGTGGTGAGCCCGTTGGGCGGCCGGTCGCCGGCCGACGGCTACGCGCCCGACCCGGCGGAGCGGGCGGTGCGCACCGACGAGGTCGGCACGGCGCTGCTGGTGGTGCTGGAGCGGCTCGCGCCGGAGCAACGGGTCGCCCTCGTGCTGCACGACGTGTTCGCGCTGCCGTTCGCCCGGGTCGCAGAGGTGCTCGGCACCACCGAGGTGGCGGCCCGGCAGCTCGCCTCCCGGGCCCGACGGGCGGTCACCTCGCCGGACGTACCCCGACACACCGCCGACCCGGCCGAGCAACGTCGGGTGCTCAAGGCGTTCGTCGCCGCCACCGAGTCCGGCGAGCTGGACCAACTGCTTCAGGTGCTCGCGCCGGACGTGGTCTTCGTCGGCGACTCGGGCGGGCACTTCCCGGCGGCCCGCCGGCCGGTGCTCGGGGCGGCCTCCGTGGCGCGCCTCACGCTCGGCCTGTTCGGCCGGACCGGTCGGTACGCCGACCGGGTGCTCGCTCGGCCAGTGCTCGTCGACGGCATTCTCGGCCTGCAGCTGGAGACGACCCACAGCGACGGGCGACCGATCCGCCTGGTCACCGCGTTCGCTGTCGACCAGGGCCGGATCACCGCCGTCTACAACCAGCTCAACCCGGAGAAGCTGACCGACCTGCCGCCGCTGACGGCCGACGACGGCTGGCCTCCACGCTGGTGAGCCGGCCCGAGCGGGCGTGCGGCCTCAGACCACCAGAGCCAACCACTTGCGGTACGCGGTGGCGAACGGCTCGGTGCCGTCGCCCAGGGCCCCCAACAGCCGCTGTGCCGCGGCCTCTGCCTCGGCCACCACGTCGTCCGGGTAGCCGAACCGGGCCCGGTGCTCGGCGAACTCGTCCTCGTCGAGCAGCTCCACCCGGCCGGTGGCCCGACGCCGGACGACGTCCAGGTCCAGGTCGATCAGGTGGACGATGTCGTCGGACTCCCAGCGGGCCGGGGTCGTGATGTCGCAGTAGACCTCGCTGGTGCGGGGCGGGGGGTTGAACATGGCCGTCCACCAGGCGCGGTGTGGCACCAACAGCACGAACGGAATCTTCTCCACCGAGGGCCGGCCGTGGTAGACCGACTCGGTGCCCTCGGGCACCCCGAGCCAGATGCCGAGATCGTCCTCGGTGAGCCGGCGGGCCGGGTAGTCGCGGTGTGCGCTGCCGTCGTACTTGCGGTAGATCACGCGGACCATGTCGCTCGGCATGATTCGCACCCTAACCGATACAGCCCAACGCGTCGTAGCGCGGCCGTAACCGGACGGGGTCGGCCGCAACGCCCGCCGCGGTCGGCGTCGCGCCACGCGGCGGATGGGCGCTGTCGGTGTCGGCGGCGCCGGGTACCGTCGCACGGTGACTCCGCCCCGCACCGCCACCGGTTCCGCCACCCCGTCGGCCCGTGCCAAGGGCCGGCGGCGGGGTGCCCGACCCAGTGGCACCGAGCTGCTGGCGGCGGCGGTCGGCGCGGTGCCCGGCGGCGCGGAGCGCCCTGGCCAGTTGCAGATGACCACGGCGATCGAGGAGTGCGTGGCCGGCGGCGAGCATCTGCTCGTGCAGGCGGGCACCGGCACCGGCAAGTCGCTGGCGTACCTCGCGCCGGCGCTCACTGTGGACGGCCCGGTGGTGGTCTCCACTGCCACCCTGGCGTTGCAGTCCCAGCTGGTCGACCACGACCTGCCCCGGCTCGCCGACGCGGTCGAGCCGGTGCTCGGCCGTCGGCCCACCTTCGCCGTGCTCAAGGGCCGCCACCACTACCTCTGCCTCGCCCGACTGGACAACTCCACCGAGGAGGAGCCGGAGGACACTCTCTTCGACACCCCCGCGGCGCGACCCGGCGGCGGAACGAAGTGGCTCGGTGAGGCGGGACGGCTGGGCAAGCAGGTCGAGCGGCTGCGCGACTGGGCCGAGAAGACCGCCACCGGCGACCGGGACGAGCTGGACCCGGGCGTCGAAGACCAGGCCTGGCGGCTGGTGTCGATGCCGGCCCGCGAGTGCGTCGGCGCGGCCCGTTGCCCGTTCGGGCAGGAGTGCTTCGCCGAGGCGTCGCGGGCCCGCGCCCGGGAGGCCGACATCGTGGTGACCAACCACAGCCTGCTCGCTGTCGACATGCTCGCCGACCGGCACATCGTGCCGCCGCACAAGCTGCTCATCGTCGACGAGGCGCACGAGCTGGCCGACCGGGTCTCCTCCGCCGCCCAGGCGGAGCTGGTGCCGGAGCTGATCGACCGGACCACCCGTCGGGCCCGTACGCTGCTGCGCCCGGAGACCGCCGAGGCGCTCACCGCCGCCGGCGACGCCCTGGCGGTCGGGCTGGCCGAGGCGCCGGCCGGGCGGATCACCGCAGGGCTGCCGACGCCACTGCGGGAGGCGTGCACGCTGCTCGACGCGGCGACCCGCTCCGCCCTGGACGCCATCGGCGACATCAAGTCCGACGACCCCGACCCGGTCCGCAAGCAGCAGGCCAAGGCCGCCCTGGACGAGCTCTCCACCACCGCGCAGCGGCTACTGGAGGAGGGCGACCACGACGTGGCCTGGGTGGAGAAGAACGACAGCGGCAACCGCCGGGCACTGGTGGTCGCGCCGCTGTCGGTGGCCGGCACCCTCGCCACCCACCTGTACGACGAACGCACAGTCGTGGCCACCTCGGCGACCCTGGCGCTGGGCGGCCGGTTCGACACTGTCGCCCGCGCCCTCGGGCTGGACGCACCACCGCCCGCCCCACCGACCCCCGCCGCGGCCGCACTGGCCGCCCGCACCGGTCCCGGCCGGCCGGCTGCCGAGGCGCCGGGCCGTCGCCTCGCCGGCGACGTCACACCAAACGCCGTCGTCCCGGCCACCGAGGGCCCCGGGTGGCGGTCACTCGACGTCGGTTCGCCGTTCGACTACGCCCGGCAGGGCATCCTGTACGTCGCCGCGCACCTCCCCCGCCCCAGCGTCTCCGGGCTGCCCGAGGCTGCCGGAGAGGAGCTGCTCGGGCTGGTCGAGGCGCTCGGTGGTCGTACTCTCGGGCTCTTCTCCTCCCGGCGGGCCGCGCAGCAGGCGGCGGAGCTGTTGCGCGCGCGGACCGACCTGCCGGTGTTGCTCCAGGGCGAGGAGGCGCTGCCGCTGCTGGTGCGTCGCTTCCGCGAGGAGCGCGCCAGCTGCCTGTTCGGGGTGATGTCGCTCTGGCAGGGGGTGGATGTGCCGGGCGACGCCTGCCAGCTCGTCGTCATCGACCGGCTGCCCTTCCCTCGCCCGGACGAACCGCTGGCGGCGGCCCGCGCGGCGGCGGTGGACGCGGGCGGTGGCTCCGGCTTCTCCGCCGTGAGCGTGCCGATCGCGGCGGTGCGGCTGGCCCAGGGCGTGGGTCGGCTGATCCGGGCGACCGGCGACCGGGGCGTGGTAGCGGTGCTCGACTCCCGGCTGGAGACGGCTCGAGGCTACGGGCCGTTCCTACGCCGCTCGCTGCCGCCTTTCTGGTACACGACCCGCCCCGAGGTGGCCCGGGGCGCCCTGGAACGCCTGGCCAAGTCCTGACCCGCTTGGGCAGGACCAGGATCGCGCTACAACAAGAAAAGAGTGGTCTCCCGCTGGCGGGAGACCACTCTTTTCATGGTCCTGCGTGATCTGCGGGTCTAGGGGGCCTGGGAGGCGACGACCACGGCGTCGGGCGGGGTGTCCGGCACCCTGCGGGCGGCAAGCCGGCGGACCGCTGTGTTCAGCACCGCGATGAGCGGCACGGAGACCAGCGCGCCGGTGATCCCGGCGAGTACGACACCGGCGGCGATACCGATGATCACCGCGAGCGGGTGCAGGGCGACCGCCCGGCCCATGATCAACGGTTGGAGCACGTGCCCCTCGATCTGCTGTACGCCGATCACCGCGCCAAGGATGATCAACGCGGTGACCGGGCCGCTGTCGACGAGGGCCACCAGGACCGCCACGCCGCCGGAGAGCGCCGCACCGACGATCGGGATGAACGCGCCGAGGAAGACCAGCGCGGCCAGCGGGAAGGCGAACGGGACGTCGAAGATGACCAGGAAGATGCCGATGCCGACAGCGTCGATGAAGGCGACCAGCACTGTCGCTCGGACGTACGCGCCGAGCGTGTGCCAGGAGGCGCGGCCGGCGTCGTCGACCTTCCACCGGGCGGCGACCGGCAGCAGCCGGACCAGGAAGCGCCAGATCCGGTTGCCGTCACGCAGGAAGAAGAACGTCGCGAAGAGCACCAGCAGCGTGCCGGTCAGCACCTCGGCCAGCGTCGCGGCGGTGCTCAGCGCGCCGCTGGTGAACTTCGAGGTGTTGTCGTTGATCCAGGCCTGCGCCTCGTCGATGTAGCGGTCGAGTTGCCCGTCGGAGAGGTGCAGCGGGCCCGTCTTCAGCCAGTCCTGGATCTGCCGGACACCCTCGGACGACTTCTCGCTCAGTTCCGGCACGCCGCGGATGAACTCGTTGACCACCAGCGTCAGCGTGCCGATCACCGCGACCAGGCCGCCGACCAGCACCACCGCCGTCGCCAGCGACCGGGGGAACCGGGCCCGCAGCAGCCAGCCCACCGCCGGCGCGAGCAGCGCGGAGAGCAGCAGCGCGATGGCCAGCGGGATGATCACGATCTTGATCCTGCTGACGATCATCAGCAGGGCCCAGGCCACCACGCCGATCACGATCAGTCGCCAACACCACGCGGCGGCGATCCGCAGCCCGTGCGGGACGTCGGCGTCGTCCCGACTGGCGGTGGAGCTGTGCAGGTCCACCGGGGGCTCCGCGCCGTAGACAGTGGCGCTCGACGGCGCGGTCGGCCCCGGTACGGCCGGCGACGCCACCCGGGCCGCCTCCGACGCGTCGTTCAGCGCGTCAGCGGAGACGCCCTCGTCGGCGCGCGCCGACTCCTGTCGTGACTGGTAGGCGCGGCGAAGCCGCCCGCGTACCCGCTCGAAGCGGCTCAAGCGCACCTCCTGGCAGAAAACCCGGCCCGCCGACGGCGACAGGTCGGACAGCATACGTCCGTTCCCGACACCGTAGGGCGGTTCCGCCACACAGTGCCCCGACCACCTCCGGCGTAACCACCGGCCAGCCACCGTCGGCCACACGGTAGCGTCTGCGACGTGACCGCCGACAACGATCTCGACGCCGGCCTGCCGATCCGCCTGCTGCACGACCGCGTGCTCGTGCGGATGGAGGGCAGCGAGGGCGAACGCCGCTCCACCGCTGGCATCGTCATTCCGGCGACCGCCGCGGTCGGCAAGCGCCTCGCCTGGGCCACAGCGGTCGGGGTGGGGCCGAACGTCCGCGCCATCGTCTCCGGCGACCGGGTGCTCTTCGACCCGGACGAGCGCTCCGAGGTCGAGCTGCACGGCCGCGGTTACGTGCTGCTGCGGGAGCGGGACGTGCACGCCGTGGCCGCCGAGCGGATCGAGAACGACTCGACCGGCCTCTACCTCTGACGCACCTCCCCCGGCCACCAGGCCCCGTCGCGCACCGTTTGCCCAGCCGCACGACGGGAAGCCATCCGGCGACCGTGGCCCTGGGGAGGGACGATGCCGGTATTCGTGAAGAAGCTGTTGACCTGGGGCAGTGTCGCGTTCCTGATCTACTTCATGGCCTTTCGGCCGGACGGCGCCGCGCAGATGTTCCGGGCGATCGGGGCCGCGCTGATCGCGATGTTCCAGGGCCTCGGTGACTTCCTCACGTCGCTGATGACCTGAGCCGCACTGCTTGCCTACCGTCGGCCGCCGGCCGCCAGTTGCCGCTGTCAGGGGTGCGTCGGCGGCCACTGGGACGCCGGGCGCAGGCCGGGCCAACCGGGCGGGGCATACCCCACCGGAGCCGGGGCGGGAGCGAGCACCACCGGGATCGGCACCACCGGCTCGTCCGGGGCGTCCACCGCGCGCTGCGTGCCGTCCGGGAAGCGCAGGTGGTAGCGGCTGCCGTCCCAGACCCCCGCCGGGGCCTGCGGGTCCCGACCCACGAAGAACGACCGGTATTCGGTGATCGCGTCCAGCAGCTCCCGCTCCTCGCGGGCGGTCCGCTCCTGGTCGGCGGGTTTGCGGTCCAGGCCACGCAGCGCCCCGTCGCGCAGCAGGGCCAGCCGGGTCGCCGCGGACTGGTAACCCCGCATCGCCCGCACCCCGGCGTCACCGGCCACCCGCCGCGCCCAACTGCGGGCGGCGTGCCGCCGGCCGAGACTGCTCAGGGCAGCCACCTCGGGCGGGCTGAGCCAGCCGGCGCTTACGTAGTCGGGTAGGACCCGCTCGGTGAGCCGCCCCTCCCAGGCGCGCAGCCACAGCGCCAGCCCCACGGTGCCGAAGAAGACCGGCACCATGAGGCCCAGGAAGCCGTACAGCATGATCATGGCCTCGCCGGTGGCCTGGGTCAGCGTGGGCAGCAGGTTCCACGTGCCGTGCAGCATCATCGCCAGCAGCAGGCCGGCGATCGGGGCGAGCACCCGGATGCGCCGGTCCGCCGTCCGGGAGGCGATACCCAACCCCACACCGGTCATCGCTGTGAAAAGGGGATGGGCGAACCCGAACAGCAGGATCCGCAGGATGAAGATCGCGATGACCTGCTGGATGCCGGTGGCCGGGCCGTACCGGTCGGCTCCGGACGCGTACCCCAACCCGCCCAGGTAGAGGATGTTCTCCACCATCGCGAAGCCGACCGCGGCGAGCCCGCAGTAGACCAGACCGTCGGTGATCCCCGACCACTCGCGGCGGCGGAACACCAACAGCAGGATCGGGCCCAGCGCCTTGGTCAGCTCTTCGATGAACGGCGCCACCAGCACCCCGGTGAGCGCGGACGGCAGGCCCCAGTCGGCGAAGCGGTTGGCCGCGAAGTCGTTCACAGTGAGCGAGGCGGCGGTGGAGACGAACGCCCCCCAGGCGAAGCAGAAGATCAGATACTTCAACGGCTCCGGTTCGTACCGGTCCAGCCAGAGGAAGCAGCCGACCAGCACCGGCACCGGCAGGATGGCGGCGACCACCCCGATCAGCAGGGCCTGCACACCGAGCGACTGGCCGAGCGTGAAGACCATGAAGACCGCGCACGCCGCGATCAACAGCACCACCCCGGCCAGCACCAGGAACCGCCGCCAGCCCAGTCGGCGCAGCGGCATCCGGGGCGTCTCACCCATGGGCGGGACGGCGGGCGCAGGCGCGGCGGCGGGCGACGGCGGCAGCGGTGAACCGGGCGGGGTGTCGGCCATGCGGTCAGCGTAGCCATCCGCCGCCGGCTGGTTCGGTCGCATCGGTAGCCGCTATGCTGCCGGCAGGTCACGAGCGCCAGCGTCAAGCCCCGGCTTGCTGGCCGGCAACCCTCGTCGAGTTCGCGGTGGGGTGCCCCGGGTGATGACCGGGCCCAGCCCGATCGGTGTGCTGGGCAAGCGCGGACCCCGTCCCGATGTCGCACCCGGGGTCCCTGACCCCGGAGGTTCCGGCGTGTCCGTCACTCTCGTCCCCTCGCTGCCCAGCCTGCCCAGCCTGCCCACAGTGCCGTCGGCGCCGTCCGCGCCGCTCGACGTCCTCGGTGTGCCCGGCGAGATCAACCTGGACTACGCGGCCAGTGCGCCGTGCGCGCGGGTCGCCGCCGACGCGGTGGCCGAACTGCTGCCCTGGTACGCCAGCGTGCACCGCGGAGCGGGAGCGCTGTCGCGGCGGTGCACCCTCGCGTACGAGCAGGCAAGGCAGACGATCGGCGACTTCTTCGGCGCTCGCGCCGACGATCATGTGATCTTCACCCGCAACACCACTGACGCGCTCAACCTGCTGGCGCGAGCCGTGCCGGCCGGCACGACTGTGGTCACGAACGCCTCCGAACACCACGCCAACCTGCTGCCCTGGCCGCGCGGGTCGGTGCGGCTGCCGGTGCCCAGCGACCCCGACGGGGCGGTACGCGATCTCGCCGCCGCCCTCACCGAGCTGCGCCGGGGCAGCAGCCCGGCGTTGCCGGTGCTGGTCGCGGTGACCGGTGCCAGCAACGTGACCGGTGAGCGGTGGCCGGTCGCCGAACTGGCGCGGGTGGCCCACCGGCACGGTGCCCGGATCGTGCTCGACGCCGCGCAGCTCGCCCCGCACGCCCCGGTCGACCTGCTCGCGCTCGACGTCGACTACCTGGCCGTGTCCGGCCACAAGCTGTACGCGCCGTTCGGCGCGGGCGTGCTGATCGGTCGGGCCGACTGGCTGGACGCCGCCCCGCCCTACCTGGCCGGCGGCGGCGCCACCAGCCACGTCGGGCCGGCCACCCACGACGTGACCTGGGCGACCGGCCCGGCCCGACACGAGGGCGGCACCCCGAACCTGCTCGGAGCGGTCGCGCTGGCGGCGGTGTGCAAGGCGCTCGACGAAGCGGACCAGGGCGCACTGGCCGCCCACGAGCAGGGCCTGCTGGCCCGGCTACGGACCGGCCTCGCCGCCCTGCCGCACGTCGTCGAGCTGCGCACCTTCGGCCCGGACGCGCCCCGGGTCGGCATCGTGTCGTTCGTGGTCGCCGGGTGGGACTCCACCGAGGTGGCCACGCAGCTGGCCGCCGAGCACCACATCGGCGTACGGGACGGGTTGTTCTGTGCCCACCCGCTGGCCCGGCGTCTGCTCGGCGAGGCGGCGGAACGGACCGGCCGGCGGGACCTGCCGCCCACCGCGCTGCGTGCCAGCATCGGGCTGGGCAGCACGGCCGCCCAGGTGGACCGGCTGCTCGCGGCGCTGGCCGAGCTGGGCTGAGGCCAGGCCGGCGCAGGCCCCCCGCTCAGCCGACCGGCGGGGCGGTGGGTGGCTTCGGTGTCTCGCCAGGCTCGGCGGGCTCACCGACCGGGCGCTCCTGCTCTCCGAAGGCGGTGCGGATCCACCGGTTCGCCTCCTCCTGCTCGATCCCGGAGGCGACCAGCAGGTCACTGGCGGTGGTGCGGATCTGGGCGATGACCACGCTGCCGGAGAAGCCCACCCCGTCGCCGTACGCCCGGCCGGCCTCACTGACCGCCCGCAGCGACCGCTCCCGGGCCTTCTCCGGCTCCTCACCGGCGGCGAACTCGTGCTTGAGCAGCCGGACCGACTCGGCGAGGTGGCCGATCGCGTCCGGCATGGGATCGGGCACCGGTTCCTCGTCCTCGACGAGCGTGACGGACCGGCGGATCAGCGTGCCGCTGTTGCGCATCGCCCGGTCGATCGGGTCGGCCGCCTCGGCGTAGTGGGTCAGTTCGTCGCGGCGGTGCCAGCGGGCCGGGGAGAGGGTGGCGGTCTCCTTCGCCCCCTCGATCGCCTCGCCCAACGTGGCCAACTCCTCCTTGTTGTTGCGCAGCCGCTCCAGTGCGCCCTGGATGGCGGCGCGGTCCCGGTTGCGCAGCCCGTCGGCGGTGGCGTCGAGTTGGGCGGCGAGCAGGTCCAGGGCGGGGCGGGCCGCCCGGTTGATCACTCGGAGTGGGTTCAGTGGCAGCAGGACCGCCGTGACCAGCAGCGCGATCCCACCGCCGAGGAACGCGTCGACGAAGCGGGGGATCTCCAGATCCTTGGTGGAGGGGCTCAGCGTCACGATCAGCACCGCCGTGGCCGCCGCCTGGATGACGATGGCCACGCTCGCTCCGGCGAAGATGGTGAGCAGGATCGCCACTGTGACCACCAGGCCGAGCTGCCACGCCCCGGTGCCGAGCAGGTAGATCAGGAGGTCGCCGACGGCCACCCCGACCCCCACCCCGACGATCAGCTCCACCGTGCGGCGGAACCGCTGGCCGACCGACGCGGCCAGGGTGCCGACCGCGGAGATCGGCGCGAAGACCGGTTGCGGGTTGCCGAGCAACTTGTGCGAGATCAGGTACGCGAGCCCGGCGGCCAGCCCGGCCTGGACGGCGAGTCCGCCGGCCATCCGTACCCGGTGCAGTCGGTCGTGCAGGGTGGCCCGGCCGCGGTGGCGCAGTTGTTCGGTGGCCTCGGCGATCCGCGCGCCGTCGATGTCCACCAACCCGTTGCGCAGCGCGGTACGTCGCACCATGGGCTGTCGCTTGTCCCGGGCCACGGCCATGGGCGCGACTACCCGTGGTGGGCCCGCTGAACCCTCCCTTCCCGCGCGTCGCGGGCGGATGCGGCAGACTCGGACGGTGGTTGATCTGTTGGACCGGTGGCGGGCGGCGGCCCAAGGTGCCGGCGCGAGGCCCGACCCGAGCACGACCAGGGCCGGTGAGCAGGTGATCGTCCGGTGGCGGGAGCCGCACCGGCAATACCACACGGTGGCCCACCTGACGGCGGTGCTCGATGTGGTGGACCAGCACGCCTACCTGGCCGCTCGGGCCGACGCGGTCCGGCTGGCGGCCTGGTTCCACGACGTGGTCTACGACCCCCGTGCCGCCGGCGACGCCAACGAACGGGACAGCGCCGCAATGGCCGAGAGCGTGCTCACCGGGCTCGGGGTGCCGGCGCCCACGGTGGCCGAGGTGCGCCGGCTGGTGCTGCTCACCGCCGGGCACGCTGTGGCACCGGGAGACCGGGACGGCGCGCTGCTCTGCGACGCGGATCTGGCCGTGCTGGCCGCGCCGCCGGCCCGCTACGAGCGTTACGCGGCGGCGATCCGCCGGGAGTACGCCCATGTGCCGGAGCCGGCCTTCCGGGCTGGGCGGGCCGCCGTGTTGACCGGCCTGCTGTCGCTGCCCGCGCTGTTCCGGTCGCCACCGCTGGCGAGCCGGTGGGAAGAGCCCGCCCGGGACAATGTGCGCCGCGAGCTGGCCACCCTCACCGGGGCACCGGAGACCGCGGACTGACCAGGTGCTTCGGCCGACGCAGACCGGCGGCGCGGAGCAACCGGACCAGCTCCCGGCTCGGCACCACCTGGGCGCCGAGCCACACCGCCGCCGCGAACCGGTCGGCCGGAATGTCGTAGTGGTCCCGGTCGAATCCGCGCCGGGGCGCGCCGAGCGCCTCGGCGAACGCGTGCAGCTCGGCGTACGAGACGTCACTGATCAGGTGCGACCAGAGCCGACCGCGCCACGGCCAGGCAGGCCGGTCCAGGTAGAGCATGCTGCCCAAGTTATCCCGCCCAGTCGATCATGTTGATGATCGCCGGTCGGCGACCTAGCCTCGGCTGCATGGCCCCCACCGCGCTCCTCGACGACCTGCGCGCCGCGCTCGGTGACGACGCCGTGCTCACCGACCCGGACCTGCTGCGCATGCACCAGCGGGACGAGGCCGACCTGTGCGCCGCCGGCGTCCCGCTGGTGGTGACCCGTCCGCGCGACACCGAGCAGGTGGTCGCCGTGATCCAGGCGGCGGCGCGGCACGGCGTACCGGTTGTGCCGCAGGGCGCGCGGACCGGGCTGGCCGGCGCGGCGAACGCCGTGGAGGGCGCGGTGGTCCTCAGCACCGTCGCGATGAACGAGATCCGGGAGATCGACCCGGTGAGCCGGATCGCGGTGGTCCAACCGGGGGTGGTCAACGCGGCCCTGGCCGGGGCGGTGGCGAAACAGGGCCTCTGGTACCCGCCGGATCCCGGCTCCTGGGAGTCGTCCACCATCGGCGGGAACGTGGCCACAAACGCCGGCGGCATGTGCTGTGTGAAGTACGGAGTGACCACCGAGTACGTGCTCGGCCTGGAGGTGGTGCTCGCCTCCGGTGAGGTGCTGCGCACCGGCCGGCGTACGGCCAAGGGGGTGGCCGGCTACGACCTGACCCGACTGTTCGTCGGTTCGGAGGGCACCCTCGGCGTGATCACCGAGGTGACAGTGGCGCTGCGGCCCGCCCGGGCCGACTCACTGACCCTGGTGGCGGTCTTCGGATCCACCGCCACGGCCGGCGCGGCGGTGGCCGAGATCGCGGCTCGCGGGCTCACCCCCAGCCTGCTGGAGTTGCTGGACCAGACCCACCTGCGGGCGATCGAGGCGTACCAGCCGATGGGGTTGCGGACCGACGCGCAGGCCCTGTTGCTGGCCGCCGCCGACACCGGCTCCCGGGCGGCGGACGACCTGGCCGTGCTGGCCGAGGTGTGCGAGGCCGTCGGCGCCGACGAGGTCTACGCGGCCACCGACGCGGTGGAGGCGGCGGCGCTGCTCCAGGCTCGCCGGCTGGCCCACCCGGCCATGGAGAAGTTCGCGGCGGACGCCTACCCGGGCGGCAACGGCGGTCTGGTGATCGACGACGTGGCGGTGCCGCGCGGCGCGCTCGCCGCGCTCCTGGACGGGGTCGCCCGGATCGCGGCCGAGTGTGAGGTGCCGATCGGCGTGGTGGGGCACGCCGGGGACGGCAACATGCACCCGAACATCGTTGTCGACCGGGCCGACCCGGCGAGCGTGGAGCGGGGTCGGCGGGCCTTCGACGAGATCATGCGGCTCGGCCTGGACCTGGGCGGCACGTGCACCGGCGAGCACGGGGTGGGGCTGCTCAAGCGGGACTGGCTGGCCCGGGAGATCGGGCCGGTCGGTGTCCGGGTGCACCAGGCGATCAAGTCGGCGCTCGACCCGGCCGGCCTGCTCAACCCGGGCAAGGTGCTCTGACCGGCTGCGGTCAGCCCTTGACCTCGGCCGGGGTCGCCTGGGTGAGCAGCAGCAGGATCTCCCCGGCGACCGGCGTGAGCTCCTCACCAGGGCAGTCCTGCGAGGTGATCAGCCCGGCCGAGGTGATGAGGCTGGACGTCAGCGCGTCGATGCAGGTTGTCCGGTACCGCCGGGCCTGGTCGGTCTCGTCGGCCAGCGCCGGGTTGGCGAGCAGCACCTGGAGCCGTTCGGTCAGCTCCGGTGCGAGGGTGCCCCGGGAGGTCACGCCGTCGCCGGCGCAGTCGACGCACTGCCACGCGCCGTTCCGCTCGACGCTCAGGGTGCGCATCGGCCCGTCCTCGCCGAGCCGCTGGAGCAGGCTGACCTGACCGGCGGCGACAGTGGTGGGGATCTCCAGCTGCGAGCCGCCACCCGCAGTGCCGGCGGTCGGTTGCGCCACCGGGGTGCTCGGCTTGTCTCCGTCGAAGAGGGAGCACCCGGTCAGGGCGCCGACGAGCGCGACGGCGAGCAGGGGTACGAGCAGACGAGGGTGCGCGCGGGGTAGCACGCGCGGAAACCTACCCCACCGTAGGTAGCGTTCGAAACCACCATCCGGGCCGGTATCGATGGTTACCCATCGGTAACGTCGCAATTCGTCATCGAGCGGACGGGCGCAGCTCCGCCTGATCGTCGTCGCCCCGGTCGGCCGCGTAACCCCGGACGTCCGGAGCACCGAGGCGGGCCGCGTCCGCCGCCGCGTCGTCCGGCATCAACTGGGACTGCCGCTCCGCCTCCACCCGGGCCCGGTAGTGCTCGACCTCGCGCGCCCGGGTCGCCGCGTCCCAACCGAGCACCGCGCCCATCAACTCGGCGGTGTGCTCCGCCGACTCCAACCCCCGGTGGCTGGTCTCGAACGAGATCCGGGTCCGCCGGGTCAGCACGTCCTCCAGGTGCAGCGCGCCCTCGGCCCGCGCCGCGTAGGCGACCTCCGCCGCCAGATACTCCGGAGCACCAGCCAGCGGGGACGCCAGCAGAGGATCGGCGTCGACCAGCGCCAGCAGGTCCAGGGTGAGGGTGCCGTACCGCTCCAGCAGGTGCTCCACCACGCCCACCGGCACACCGTGCCGGCGTGCCAGGTCGGCCCGGTCCCGCCACATCGCCGGGTACCCGTCGGCGCCGAGCAGCGGCAGGTCGGCGGTACGCGACGAGCGAGCGCCACCGAGTCGGCGAGCGGCCCGGTCGACCACGTCGGACGCCATCACCCGGTACGTCGTGTACTTCCCGCCGGCCACCAGCAACAGCCCGAGCATCGGCTCGAAGACCGCGTGCTCGCGGGAGAGCTTCGAGGTCGAGTCGGCCTCGCCGGCCAGCAGCGGACGCAGCCCGGCGTACACCCCCTCGATGTCGGCGGTGGTCAGCGGCCGGTCCAGCACTGTGTTGACCTGCTGGAGGAGGTAGTCGATGTCGCGGGCCGAGGCGGCCGGGTGGGAACGGTCCAGCCGCCAGTCGGTGTCAGTGGTGCCGATGATCCAGTGCCCGCCCCACGGGATGACGAAGAGCACCGAACTCGCCGTACGCAGGATGAGCCCCGTCTCGCCGGTGATCGCCGAGCGGGGCACCACCAGGTGCACCCCCTTGGAGGCGCGCACCCGGACGCCGGGCCGCAGGCCCACGTCGTTGAGCATCCGGGACATGTCGTCGCTCCACACGCCGGTGGCGGCGATGACGGTGCGAGCCTGCACCTCGAACTCCGCGTCCGGCGAGCCCGACGGCGCCTCCAGGTCCCGGACGCGGACGCCGGTCACCTCGCGCGCCTGCCGGATCAACCCGACGGCGCGGGCACTGCTCACCACAGTGGCGCCGAGGCTGGCCGCGGTGCGGGCCAGGGTGACCACCAGCCGGGCGTCGTCGACCTGCCCGTCGTAGTAGCGGATCGCCCCGGCCAGCGCGTCGGCCCGCAGACTCGGGAAGATCCGCCGGGCACCCTCCCGGGTCAGGTGACGGTGCAGGGGCATGCCCCGGCCACCGCCGAAGATTCCGGCGAAGGCGTCGTACGCGGCCACCCCGGCGCCGTAGTACGAGCGGCGGAAGACCCGGGCCGGCAGGTCCCGTAGGCCCCGCCCGGCCGGCAGCGGCACCATGATCGGCACCGGGCGTACCAGGTGCGGCGCGAGCCGGGTGGCCAACAGGCCGCGCTCGGTGAGCGCCTCGTGGACCAGGTGGAACTCCAACTGCTCCAGGTAGCGCAGGCCACCGTGGATGAGTTTGCTGGACCGGCTGGAGGTCCCGGAGGCAAGATCACGCGCCTCGACCAGCGCCACCTTCAGGCCACGGGACGCCGCGTCCAGGGCGGCACCGGCTCCGGTCACCCCGCCCCCGATGACCAGCACGTCGAAGCGCTCGGCACGCAGTCGGCGCAGGTCGGACGCACGGCGGACCGGTGAGAGCTGACCGGCGACGGATCGGGAGACATTGGGGTCGCGCACCTGTCCACCGTAACCGTCGAGCCACCGTGTCGACATTCGCCGCCCGCCCCGCACCGCGCCCACCTGCTCCGAAGCGCACGACACGTCTCGCTACCCGATCCAGGCCGACCGATAGGAGATCTTCCCCGGAACCCGACGGTCGGGTCGAAACCCTTCGTCGTAGTCGTAAGGTTCTCGGATGCAAGGTCAACCTGTGCACCCCGGCCTCAGCGACCGTGGTTCCCCGTGGCCGGTGGTCGCGGCCGTGCTGGCCGGCTGCTGGACGGTTGCGGTCACAGTGGGCACCCAGACCGGTGGTTGGCTCACCGATCAGGTGCTGCTGGGCTTCGGGCGGGACCGGCTCGGCTGGCTCTGGCCGGTGCTCGGCCTGGCCACCGTCGTACTGGCCGGCACGCCCGCCCTGCTGCTGGCCCTCCTGCCCCGGTCGGGCGCGGTCCGGGCCACCGGGCGGGCCTGGTTGATCGGGGCACTCGCCCTCGGCGTGCTCACACTGCTGCGGGCCGTGCCGCCGGTGCACCACGAGGCGTACCTCGCCGCGCTGGCCGGCGCCGCGTTGCTCGGTGCCCTCGCCGTGCGCTGGTCGGCGCGCCGGTGGGCGTACCCCGGGCTGGTTGGCTCGGTCGGCGGCCCGGCACCCACCGGAAACGGCGACGCCACCCCGCCCGAGGCCAGCGCAGACGGCGACGCCACCCCGCCCGAGGCCACCGGGAACGGCGACGCCGCGCGGCCCGAGGCCACCGGGAGCGCGGAGCCGGTCGGACGGCGCGTTCGCCGACCCGGCCCGGTGCCGCTGCTCGCGGTCGCCGCCGGGTTGGCGCTGCTGCTGCCGTGGGCCTGGCTGGGCGCGCTCGGCGGCCTCCTGGAGACCGCGCTCGCGGTGCTGGCGGCCGCCGCGCTCGGGGTGCTGGCCGCGACTCTGCTGGACACCCCCTTCTGGGCCCAGTTCGCGGTCGGGCGACCGCCTCGGCCGGCTCGGCTGGTGCTGGTCGGCGGCCTGGTCGCCGGGGTGACGCTGCTGCTGCTCGCGGCCGGGACCGGCCAGTCCGGCGCGCAGTTGCCCGCGCTGCTGACAGTGCCGCCGGTGGGTTTCGCGCTGGCCGCGCTCTGGGCCGCGACCTGGCGGCCCGCTGCCGACCCGGCCGGCTCCGACCCGGCCACCTCCGATCCGGCCGCCGCCACCCGCGCCGGCCGAGCGGCGACCGGCTGGCTCGTGGGCCTGGCCGCGCTCGGCCCGCTGGCCTTCACCGACCCGGAAGAGATCAGCCTGCTGCTGGTCGGCACCCGGGACATCCCGTTCTGGGTGGCGGCCGCCGCCGGCGTCGGGCTCGCCGTCGCGGTACTGGTCGCCATCGGGTACGCGGTGCTGCTCGCCCGGCCGACGGCACGCCCCCCGAGCAGGCGGGTCGCCGCGGTGGCGGCCGTGGTGCTGCTGGTGGCGGTCGGGGCGGTCGACCTCGGCCCCGGCCAGCCGGGCCTGCACGGCGAGCGGCTGTTCGTGGTGCTGCGTACGCAGGCCGACCTGAGCGATCTTCCGGCCGCCGCGCCGGGTCGGGCCGGGCGGGACGCTCGCGCGGCCGAGGTCTACCGGCGGCTGGTGACGACCGCCGAGCAGAGCCAGGGCGACCTGCTGCGGGGGTTGAACCGGCTGCGCCTCGACCCGGTGTCGTACTACCTGGTCAACGCGGTCGAGGTGGACGGCGGCCCGGCGGTGCGGGCCTGGCTCGCCCGCCGACCGGAGGTGGCGCGGGTGCTGGTCAGCCAGCGCTTGCGACCGCTGCCGGCACCGGCCGGGCAGAACCGGGGCACCCTGCCCAAGCCCACCGGCCCGGAGTGGAACATCCGCCAGATCGGCGCCGACCGGGTGTGGTCCCAACTCCGGGTCACCGGCACGGGCATCGTGGTCGGCAGCTCCGACTCGGGGGTGGACGGCGCCCATCCGGCGCTACGAGCCGGGTTCCGTGGTGGGGACGACTCCTGGTACGACCCGTGGGACGACACCCGGAGCCCGACCGACCAGGGCGGGCACGGCACCCACACGGTGGGCAGCGCGGTCGGGCGGGACGGCATCGGGGTGGCGCCGGACGCGCAGTGGGTGGGCTGCGTCAATCTGGACCGCAACCTGGGCAGCCCCGCGCACTACCTGGACTGTCTCCAGTTCATGTTGGCGCCCTTCCCGGCCGGCGGCGACCCGTTCACCGACGGCCGTCCGGAGCGCGCCCCGCAGGTGCTGACCAACTCGTGGGGCTGCCCGCCCATCGAGGGTTGCGACCAGCGCGTTCTGCGGCCGGCCACCGCCGCCCTCGACGCCGCCGGGATCTTCGTGGTCGCCGCGGCCGGCAACACCGGCCCCTGGTGCGCGTCGATCGACGATCCGCCCGCCCCGTACCCGGACGTGCTGACAGTGGGCGCGGTGGACGCCCAGCGGCGGGTCGCCGAGTTCTCCTCGCGCGGGCCGGCGCCGGGCGGCTCGGGTAAACCGGACGTGCTGGCACCGGGGGTGAAGGTGGTGTCGGCCATGCCGGGCGGCACGTACGCCGCCCTGGACGGCACGTCGATGGCAACCCCACAGGTGGCCGGGGTGGTCGCGCTGATGTGGTCGGCGAACCCGGCGCTGGTCGGTGACGTGACCCGGACCCGGCAGATCCTTCGGGACACCGCCACGGCGGCGACGCCCACCTATCGCTCCGACAGCCCCTCCGACGCCTGCGGTGCCCCGTCGAACGTCACCGGCGCCGGCCAGGTCGACGCCTACGCCGCCGTTCGCGCCGCCCAGCAATAGGCAGGTTTCCTTCCTGAGGTGCTGAGCCGAGGGTGCGGCCCGACAGCCGGTGATCTAGGGTCGGCGACCATGGACGCCGAGATCACCGTCACCGAGCTGACCGCCGACCTGGTCACCAGCGTCGTACAGCTCTGCCAGCAGGCTCTCGACCTGCCCGAGGACGCCGCCGAGGCGGCTGCCATCGTGGACGTGCTCTGGACCCGGGCCACCGCCGACCGGCCGGTGGTCGGGCTGGGCGCGTACCGAGGTGCGGACCTGGTGGGGGTGCTGATCTGTTCGGTGTCGTCGACCGAGCCGGGGATCGGGCACGTGGACCTGGTCGCGGTCCTTGCGGATCAGCGGCGTCGGGGCGTCGGCCGGGCGCTGCTCCAGCGGGCCGAACGGGTGCTCGCCGAGCGCGGGGCGACCGAGGTGCTGCTGGCCGGAAACCCGCCGTACTACGCGTGGCCGGGAATCGACGTCCGCTACACGCCGGCGGTCTGCGCCGCCCTCGCGCTCGGCTACCAGCAGGACCGGACCGCCTGGAACATGACAGCGGACCTGTCGTACGACGGGTCGCCGGCACTGCGCTCCACCGAGGCGGCGGAGCGGCGACTGGCCGATCAGGGCGTCACGGTACGCCGGGCGGAGCCGGCGGACCTGCCGGCGCTGATCGCGTTCGCCCGGTCCACCTTCGGCGGAACGTGGGACGGCGAGCTGGCCGGGTCGGTGGGACGCGCCGACGCCGGTTGCCACCTGGCGGAGCGGGACGGCGAGGTGCTCGGCTTCGCCGCGTACGGGTCGTCGCGGCCGAGTTGGTTCGGGCCGATGGGCACCGCGCCGGCCGCAGAGGGCTCGGGCATCGGTGGGGTGCTGTTGCGACGCTGCCTGCGCGACCAGCGGGCGGCGGGGCTGGACCGGGCACAGATCGGCTGGGTGGGACCGGTGCCGTTCTATTCGGGCAGCGCGGGGGCGTGGATCGAACGGGTCTTCTTCCTGTACCGGCGAACCCTGTCCAGGGGATAAACAGGGCAAACAGGACATGGATCCATTCGCCCGCATCGGCCCATCGACGCCCCCTACCGTTTCGGTAGAGGAGGCAGCCATGACCACGGATGACAACCAGACCGAGGACGGCCCGCCGATCACCTGGAAACCGGTCGGTGAACTCCCCGGCCAACTGCCGTTCGACAGGCTCGACTACGGCGACGCCGAGCAACTGGCCGAGATGACCACCGACGGCGAGCCGTCGGTGGCCGAGGAACCGCAGGAGATGGTGGACGCGCCGATCAAACTGCCTCCGCCGTACAACCGGGCGCAGAAGCGGCGCAACCAGCGCCCACTACCGACCTGACGACGAACGGGGCGGACCGCGTCAGCGGCCCGCCCCGTTCGGTGTCGAAACTGGACTCAGAAGTCCATGTCCCCGCCACCCGGGCCAGCCGGGGCAGCCGGGTTCTTCTCCGGCTTGTCCGCGACAACGGCCTCAGTGGTGAGGAAGAGCGCCGCGATGGAAGCGGCGTTCTGCAGCGCCGAGCGCGTCACCTTGGCCGGGTCGATGATGCCCGCGGCCAGCAGGTCGACGTACTCGCCGTTGGCGGCGTTCAGACCGTGACCCGCTTCGAGGTTACGGACCTTCTCCACCACGACGCCGCCCTCAAGGCCGGCGTTGACGGCGATCTGCCGCAGCGGGGCGTCCAGCGCGACCTTGACGATGTTCGCGCCGGTCGCCTCGTCGCCGACCAGGTCGAGCTTGTCGAAGGCGGTCTTGCCGGCCTGTACCAGCGCGACGCCACCACCCGGGACGATGCCCTCCTCGACGGCGGCCTTCGCGTTGCGAACGGCGTCCTCGATACGGTGCTTGCGCTCCTTGAGCTCGACCTCGGTGGCCGCGCCGACCTTGATCACCGCAACGCCGCCGGCCAGCTTGGCCAGCCGCTCCTGCAGCTTCTCCCGGTCGTAGTCGGAGTCGCTCTTGTCGATCTCGGCCCGGATCTGGTTGACCCGGCCCTGGATCTGCTCGGCGTCACCGGCACCGTCGACGATGGTGGTCTCGTCCTTGGTCACCACGACCTTGCGGGCGCGGCCCAGCATGTCGAGGCTGGCGGCGTCGAGCTTGAGGCCGACCTCCTCGCTGATGACCTGACCACCGGCGAGGATGGCGATGTCGGTCAGCATGGCCTTGCGGCGGTCACCGAAGCCCGGCGCCTTGACGGCGACCGACTTGAAGGTGCCACGGACCTTGTTGACCACCAGGGTGGCGAGGGCCTCGCCCTCCAGGTCCTCGGCGATGATCAGCAGCGGCTTGCCCGACTGCATGACCTTCTCCAGGATCGGGAGCAGGTCCTTCACCGACGAGATCTTGCTGTTGGCGATCAGGATGTACGGGTCGTCGAAGACGGCCTCCATACGCTCCGGGTCGGTCATGAAGTAGGCCGAGATGTAGCCCTTGTCGAAGCGCATACCCTCGGTGAGCTCCAGCTCCAGCCCGAAGGTGTTGCTCTCCTCGACGGTGATGACGCCTTCCTTGCCGACCTTGTCCATCGCCTCGGCGATGATCTCGCCGACGGTGCTGTCGCCAGCGGAGATGGAGGCGGTGGAGGCGATCTGCTCCTTGGTCTCGACGTCCTTGGCGAGCTTGGACAGCTCCTCCGAGACGCTCAGGACCGCGGCCTCGATGCCCCGCTTCAGGGCCATCGGGTTGGCGCCAGCGGCCACGTTGCGCAGGCCCTCGCGAACCAGGGCCTGGGCCAGGACGGTCGCCGTCGTCGTGCCGTCACCGGCAACGTCGTCGGTCTTCTTGGCGACCTCCTTGACCAGCTCAGCGCCGATCTTCTCGTACGGGTCCTCGAGCTCGATCTCCTTGGCGATGCTCACACCATCGTTGGTGATGGTGGGGGCACCCCACTTCTTCTCGAGCACGACGTTGCGGCCCTTGGGGCCGAGGGTCACCTTTACGGCGTCGGCGAGCTGGTTCATGCCCCGCTCGAGGCCGCGGCGCGCCTCTTCGTCGAACGCGATCATCTTGGCCATACGGCGTTGTCCTCCTGGACACTCACGGGCCACCCGAGATGTGTGCCCCGGATGGGCCGCCTGGTGTACGCACCTTGGGACGTCGCCACCTGGCGACGACGACGTCCTTCGGCCGGGCCGGATAGCCCGCGACGACCGGCCATGTGCCGCCCCGGCGTCTCCACGCCGGTGCAACCTGGCCCCACCGTCCCGACCATTGGCACTCACGGTATGCGAGTGCCAATGACTTGTTTAGCACTCTCACCTGCCGAGTGCAAGCACGATGCCGCCGCTCAGCCGAGTTCCGCAGCCAGTCCAGCGCTGTTCACCGGCGCCTCATGGGCACGCTGCTCGGCGTACGTCACCAGCAGACCGATCATCTGCGCGAGGTGAGCCGGCAGGGCCAGCACGGCGGTGATCCCGATCACCACCACCGCCCCGGCGGCGGTGCCGGCCGAGGAGAACGGGTCCGTTCCGAGCGGGGAGGTGCCGATTCCTTCCAGGGCACCGGGGATCAGGGTGCCGACGATCACCGCCGCGGCCACCAGGGCCACCCGTCCGAGCAGCAGGCCGAGCCGGTCGTGGAACATCCGGAACGATCGACCGATCGGGTTGTGCCGTTCGAAGAGATAGACCGGACCGGCCATGCTCAGCGCGAAGGCCAGGTAGATGCCCGGCAGCACGCAAAAACAGACACCGACGCCGATGAGCAGACTGACCAACAGGGTCCAGCCCCACAGCCCGAGTGCCCGACGCAGGCCGTAGCGCAGCGCGGCCTCCAGGCTGGCCGGCTGACCGGCCGCCTGCTTGGTGATCACCCAGGTGCCGGCGGCCCAGCCGACGGCCTGCACCAACCCGACCACCACGCTGCCGCCGACCAGCAGGACCAGGAGGCTCAGCAGTTCGGCGGCGAAATTGTCCGGCAGCGCGGGGGTCGACGTCGATTCGGCCTGGGCGGCCCACTTCGCCGACGGGTCCAGCCCGAGGGAGACCACCGAGAGCACCGCCGCCGGCAGCACCTGGGTGAGCAGCATGATCGGCACCAACTGCCGCCAGCCCCGGCGCAGCGCTCCCCCGCACCGGTTGAACCAGCCGCCGATACCGGCGCCGGGCGGCGTGACCAGGGCGTCGTTCGGGTCGAACCCGTGACCCGGCGGGTACCAGCCGACCGGCGGCCCCGGGTACCACGGCTGCCCGCCGTAGGGACCCGACCCGGGCGGGTAGCCCCCGGTGGGCGGGAACGCCCAGCCCTGCTGTGGCGGGGCCGCACCCCAGGAACCCTGCGCGGGATCCCAGCCGGGCGGCGGACCGGCCGGGCCGGGGCCGCCGGCGGGCGAGGACGGATCGGACGGGTCCGGCTCCCCCGACCCGGAGGACGGAGTGGGCGGGGGTGGCTGGTCGGTCATGAACGCTCCTCAAATCGGCTGGAACGGTTCACGATCTTCCCGGCTGTGCGCCCCTGCCGCAGCCCCGACTCACGGGGCCGATCGGCCAGGAGTTCAGCCGATGACGCGTACGTGCTCCGCCTGTGGGCCCTTCTGGCCCTGGGTGATCTCGAACTCGACCCGCTGACCGTCGTCCAGCGCCTTGTAACCGTCCATCTCGATCGCGGAGAAGTGGACGAACACGTCCTGACCGCCGTCGACGGCGATGAAGCCGTAGCCCTTTTCGGCGTTGAACCACTTCACGGAGCCCTGTGCCACGGTGCACTTCCCTCACTCTGCGCGGCGTTGCCTGACTCGGCGCACGGCACGGCCGGACGCCCCGGACCACCGACTCAGCGATCGATGACCGCCATTGAAGCAGGTGACCGAAATCGCACGCTACACGAGGAGTGACGGAGGCGCACGGCCACAAATCCGACAGACATCGGGGCGTCCCGACCGCGCTGATCGGCCGGGTTCCCGAGCCACCGGATTCGCCAGCGTCATTTGCGAATGGAGGGGAGGGCCGCAGGGCGGGCCCCGAGATGACGGCGATCGGGCCCAGCTCGCGAAACGCCATCCCCGCCCTGTGGTAGGCATGCGGACATGACCACCGACATGGGCTCGCCGGCCCTGCGGCTCGCGGAGATCCGCCGGGTCCGGCCGGAGGACGCCGCCCGGATGCGGGCGCTGCGCCTGGAGATGCTGGCCGACGCGCCGTTGGCCTTCCTGGAGACCCTGGCGGACGCTGCGGCCCGACCGCACAACGAGTTCGCCGCCCGGGTCGCGTACACCTCGGTCGGTGTCGGTAACGCGCAGTTCGTCGCCGATCCGGGCGGCCGGTTGGTCGGGCACGCCGGTGGTACGACCCACCCGAACGAGCCGGGGCTGACCGTGATCTACGCCGTGTACGTCACGCCGACCTGGCGCGGCAGTGGCCTGCTCGGCGAGCTGATCGACGGGGTGGCCGCCTGGTCGCGAGCCTGTGGCCGACCGGAACTGCTGCTGGAGGTGGTGGTCGGCAACGACCGCGCCTACCGCGCCTACCAGCGCCTGGGCTTCAAGGACACCGGGGTACGAGTCCCCCACCCGAACATCCCAGCCCTAACCGAGCTACAAATGCGCAGACCCGCCTAGAACCAAGAACCATCCCACGGCAGAACCACTGAGCTGCCCCCAAAAAGCCGGCAGCGATGCCCCCACCGTGCCCACAAAGGGTTTCCGGGGCAGCCCGACCCGCGCAGGGATCAAGCCTGACCGCCCGAAACGGGGCGGGCTGCCCCGGAAACCCCCACCGCAACTAAAGATCAAACATGACGCCGCGACTGCACGATCCGGAACCGGTTCGCCACATAAGCCCCGTCGGTCAGCGCCGAGTTCGCCGCCGCGTTGGCCCCACTGCCGTGGAAGTCGGAGAACGCCGCCGACTGGTTGACGAAGACACCGCCGGTGAGGTTGCAGGACAGGTGCACCCCGACCTCGACCGCCACCGCCTCGGTCGCGTCCAGCACGGCCTCGTCCGTCGAGTAGACCCCGGCGGTGAGCGCGCCCTTCTCGCCGACCGTCCGGCGCAGCAGCTCCAGGCTGTGCGTGGTGGAGTCGGTGGCGATGGCGAACGAGATAGGCCCGAACCATTCCCGGCCGTACGTCTCCGCGTCGTCGGCGGTCAGCTTCACGATCGTCGGGGTACGCACCACCGCGTCGGCGTACGACGGGTGGGCCACGGCCCGCGACTCCAGCACCGGCTCGCCGACCTTGGTCACCTCGGCCAGCCGCTCCAGCACCCCGTCGTTGACGATGGCGCCGGTCAGCTCCACACCTCGGGCCGGGTCGGCGGTGAGCTTGCCGACCGCTGCGGCGATCCCGCCGGCCACCTCGTCGAAGCTCTTGTGCCCCTGGTCGGTCTCGATGCCCCCGGCCGGGATGAGGATGTTCTGGGAGGTGGTGCACATCTGCCCGCTGTAGAGGGTCAGCGTGAACCCGAGGTTGCGGCACATGCCGGCGAAGTCGTCGGTGGAGTCGATGACGACGGTGTTGAGGCCGGCCTTCTCGGTGTAGACCGATGCCTGCCGCGCGTGCGTCTCCAGCCAGTCGCCGTACTCGGTGGAGCCGGTGAAGTCGACGATCCGGATGGCGCGGTGCAGGGCCAGGTCGCTGGCGAGCTTCTCACCGGGGGCCTCGGCCGCCAGCATGATCAGGTTCGGGTCGAACCCGGCCTCGGCGAGCACCTCCCGGGCGTACTTCACGGTGATGGCCAGCGGCAGCACCGCGCGCGGGTGCGGCTTGACGATCACCGGGTTGCCGGTGACCAGCGAGGCGAACAGCCCGGGGTACGAGTTCCAGGTCGGGAAGGTGTTGCAGCCGATCACCAGCGCCACCCCACGCGGCACCACGTGGAACGTCTTGGTCATCCGCAGCGGGTCACCCTTGCCGGCGGCCTTCTCCCAGCCCGCCGTGCCCGGGTGTCGGGTCATCTCGGCGTACGCGTACGCCAGCGCTTCCAGCGCCCGGTCCAGCGCGTGCGCGCCACCAGCCTGAAAGGCCATCACGAACGCCTGCCCGCTGGTGAACTGCACAGCGTTGGCCAGCTCGAAGATGTTCTTGTGCAGCCGGTCGAGGATCTCCAGGCAGACGCCCACCCGGGCCTGCGGGCCGGCGTCGCGCCACGCCGGCAGCGCGGCGGAGGCGGCGTCGACCAGCTCACCGGGGCCGGCGTGCGGGTAACGCACCGCCAACTCCACCCCGAACGGGCTCGTCTCGGTGGCGACCCGAACGCCCGCGCCGGGCTGGCCGAGCGGGAAGTCCCCGCCGAGGTACGCCTCGAAGGCGGCCTTACCGTCGGCGGCGGCGGTCTCGCCGTACACCCGGGGGCTGGGGGATTCGGGATAGGCGGACCAGTAGCCCCGCTCCGTGATCGCGGTCAGCGCACGGTTGAGGGTGTCGGCGTGCCTGTCGTACAGGGGATGCGGGGTCTCCGTCATGCCCGCCATCATGCCTGAGTCCGGTCCGCGAGCAGTAGCGCGAATGCCCGACAGCGGCGCATGCCTGAGGAGCCACCGTGGGCTGTAGCGCCGATACCTGTCAGAGGGTGAGCTGCCAGTCGGTCCAGCAGTCCACCGGGCGGAAGCCGAGCTGTTCGTTGATCGACACCATGTAACTGTTGCTGGCCGCGTTGAAGGTGTCGATCACCTGTACCGCCGACTCGTGGGTGAGCAGGTGGTGCAGGTTCTCCGCCTTGGCGATGAGGCCGAGCCGGTGCCCACGGTGGGCCGGGTCGACGATGGTGATCTGCTGGAACGCGTGCCAGTCGGCGGAGGCGCCCACGTCCAGCAGCGTCCAGGCGACCAGCCGACCGGACGCCTCGTGCCGCATCCCGAGGTGGTAGCGCCGCCGGCCCCGGGCGTCCAGCGCCCGCTCGTTGCCGCGGATCCGTTCGGCGTCCACCTGCTCCGGCTCCCACTGCACGTCGCCCATGGGCGCGTCCATCAGCAACCGGCCGTCGAGGTAGGCGATGTCCGCCACGTACTCCTGCGGGGTGGAGCCCTGCCAGCAGACGGAGTGATAGCCCTCGGCTCGCGGTCGGGCCTCGGCGAGCGCGGCCCGCAGAGCGACCCGGTCGATCTCGCCGACGTCGAGCCGGCGACGCACCTCGGTGAGGGCTGGTTGAGCGCCGGAAGCGGCAGCGAACGCGTCACCGGCCACGCTTCGGGCCGGCCCGCCGGGCAGCGCGGAGACGGCCATCGCCACCACCCGCTTGCGGCCGTGCTCGCGGAGCAGGCGCAGCCCGTACTCGTGCAGGGCCCGGCCAACGCCCCGGCGCCGCTGCTGCGGATGCACCAGCAGCTCGACGGTGGCGTTGTCGGTGTTGTCGAGCTGCGGCAGGTCCAGTTGGAGGTAGCCGGCCGGCACGCCGTCCAGTCGGGCCAGCGCCCAGAGCGACCGGGTGCCGGGCATCGGCGTGTGGAACAACGCGTCGAAGCGGCGCCGGCAGAAGGGCGGGAAGTCCGGGAGATCGGCGTCGTTGGCCGCCGACCCGATCCGGTACGCCTCGTCGACCGAGGTGCGGTCGGCGCCGTCGAACGACGCGATGGTGATGCTCATGCCGGTGAGCCTGCACCGTACAAAAGCGATCGGGCCAGCGAATTACTCGCTGGCCCGATCGAACGTTGGTCGGGAGGGACACTCGCACAACGCCTCCGGCGTTGGGTCGCAAGAACTTCAAAAGTCTTCGGCGAAATGCCCTCCCGCACGGAGCATCTTGCGCCGTCCGGTTCCTGCCGTCAAGTCCGTAGCGGCAGGTTTTCCACACTCACAGCGAAAACCCAGTTACCGACTGATCGACTCGGCCACGGCTCCGAGCGAGCCCGTCAGCCCAGGAGGCCGGCGTCGCGGGCGGCGCGCAGCGAGGGCTTGATGTGGTGGGTCGGACCGACCTGGCCGGCCACCGCATCGATGGTCTTCAGACCCTCGCCGGTGTTGAACACGACGGTCTCGGCCGTCGGGTCGAGCCGACCGGACTCGACCAGCTTGCGCAGCACGGCCACTGTGACCCCACCAGCGGTTTCGGCGAAGACCCCGGTGGTACGGGCCAGATCGCGGATGCCCGCGCGGATCTCGTCGTCGTCGGCGTACTCCATCCAGCCGCCGGTGCGGCGGACCGCCTCCAGGGCGTAGAGGCCGGCCGCCGGGTCGCCGATGTTGAGCGATTTGGCGATGCCGGTGGGCTTGACCGGAACGATCGTGTCGGTCTCGGCGTGCAGGGCGACGGCGATCGGGTTGCAGCCGGCGGACTGCGCGCCGAAGACCTTCCAGCCGTCGGCGGGCGCCTCGACCAGGCCGATCTCCACCAGCTCGGAGAACGCCTTGTCAATCTTGGTGAGCAGCTCGCCGCTGGCCATCGGGATGACCACCTGCGCCGGGATCCGCCAGCCGAGCTGCTCGGCCACCTCGTAGCCGAGGGTCTTGGAGCCCTCCGCGTAGTACGGCCGGACGTTCACGTTGACGAACGCGGTGTCCTCGAATTCGTCGGTCTCCACCAGCTCGCCGCAGAGCCTATTGACATCGTCGTACGAGCCGTCGATGGCGACCAGTTCGCCGCCGTAGACGGCGGTGGTGATGACCTTGCCCTGCTCCAGGTCGCTGGGGATGAAGACCACCGAGGGCGCCCCGGCGCGGGCCGCGTGGGCGGCCACCGAGTTGGCCAGGTTGCCGGTCGACGCGCAGGCGAACCGGCTGAAGCCGAGTGCCTTGGCGGCGGTGAGCGCCACCGAGACGACCCGGTCCTTGAACGAGTGGGTGGGGTTGGCGCTGTCGTCCTTGACCCAGAGCGGCGCGGTGATGCCCAGTTCGGCGGCGAGGTGCGGGGCCGCCACCAGCGGGGTCAGCCCCGGGTCGAGGGTGACCCGGCTGGCCGGGTCCTGGCCGGCGGGGAGCAGGGCGGCGTACCGCCAGATGTTGTTCGGGCCGGCCTCGATCTGCTCGCGGGTGACGGCGGCCAGTGCCGCGGTGTCGTAGTCGACCTCCAGCGGGCCGAAACACTCGTAACAGGCGTGCTGGGCGGCGAGCGGGTAGCGGGCCGAGCAGGCACGGCAGACCAGGGCGCGGGCGGGGCTGGCGGAGGTGTCGATGCCGGAGGCGACGAGCGTCGACGTCATGTCGAGAGTCCTCTCATCTTTCCCCGCATCGCACGGTGCGGCGGGGACGGAATTGGCACCTGCCCCGCGGGTCGCTCAGCGGTGAGCGCGCAGGGTGGTTGCCGGGGCGTCGTCGGGCCGTATCCCTCAGCCCCTCTGGATGAGGTATTCAGTTGTGCCGTCGAGTCTAGGACAACGCTGTCGGTCGCTGCTAGCGCTGATCCCAGGTAGTGGGTCAGCGGGCGCTCACCGCCAGCGGGTCGGTCACCGCGATCGGGTCCGTCACCGCGCTCGGTCGGGGCAGCGACTCGGTCCGGGGCCGGGCCGCGAGGTTCGCGGCGATCAGGGCGGCGATCGTGATGGCCGCCCCGACCAGTTCCACCGGCTCCGGGCGGTAGCCGCGAGCGATCTGCACCGCGAAGGTGGTCACCGGGACCAGGTTCATGAACAGCGCGGCGTTGGCGGCGCCGAGTCGCTGCACGCCGGTGTTCCACGCCAGGACCGCGATCACGGCACCCACCAGGACGGCGTACGCCAGTTGCGGGGCGACCGCCACGAGGTCGGCGGCGGCCGGCGCGTGCTGCCAGCCGACGGCGTCGGCCCCGACGCTCAGGACGAGCATGGCGGCCGTGCCGGCGAGCGCGGTCAGTGTGGTGAAGCGCAGCGGTGACCACTCGCCGAACCGGCTGGCGCCGTGGGTGTAGATGCCCCAGCCCAGCACCGCGCCGATCATCATGAGCCCGCCGAGGCCGAACTGGCCGAGCCCGGCCAGGCTGCCGCGCGTGATCACCAGACCGACGCCGAGGAGCGCCACCAGGGAGAGGGCCAGCAGCAGCGGCTTCGGGCGTACGCCGTCACGGGCCCAGCGGACCAACTGGGTGATCACCGGAGTGGTGGCCACGAATAGGGAGATCTGCTGCGGGGCGGCGTGTTCGAGCGCCAGGTTGGTGAGCAGGTTGAAGCCCGCGAAGCCGACCACTCCGAGCACCACCACCTCCAGCGCGCGGCCACCGTGCCGGAGCGCGCCGGCACCCTCGCGGAGCAGCAGGATGGCGACCAGGACGACGGCGGCCAGCAGGTAGCGCGCGGTGGTCAGGTTGAGCGGGTCGACCCGGTCGAGCGCGCTGGCCAGGATCGGAAACATCACGCCCCAGCCGAGCACGGCGACCAGTGGGTACGCGGTGGCGCGGGATCGCATCGGCAACTCCAATGTTCGAGTATCGTCGAACCAACGACACCGACCATAGGGCGTCGTTCGATAGTTGTCGAACAAGGGTTACACTGGTCACATGGAGCCGCACGAGCCCGACCTGACCGCCGTACCGGTCACCAACGTGTTGGCCGCACTCGCCGACGACGTGCGGCTACAGATCGTCCGGGCGCTCGCCGAGGGCGGCGAGTCCGCCTGCGGCAGTTTCGACTTCGGCGTCTCCAAGGCGACCCGCAGCCACCACCTCAGGGTGCTGCGCGAGGCGGGCCTGACCCGGACCCGGGCGGCCGGCACCAGCCGACTGGTCCGGCTGCGCCGGGACGAGCTGGACAAGCTCTACCCGGGCCTGCTGGACGCGGTCCTCACCCAGCGCCCGCCGGCCTGACCTCGCCCCACCCTGGCCCACATCGGCCCGTCCGGCCGCCGCCAGACACGGCGGCGGGGGGCGGGTCGGACCTGCCCCAGGCGCTCGCTTTGGAGCTGAGTCGTCTGCGACATCAGCGAAGAGGTGCGGCCCGACGGGGCACCTCACCCGGCGCGCCGCCGAAGCCGCCTCGTCGAGGCTTCGGCGACGCGTGGTTCGGGTGCGATCAGACGGACACCGCGTCGGGCTCGGCCGCCGAAGCCGGTGCCGAGGGGGTGTGGGTGCGACGCCGGGTGAGCAGCGTGTCGAGTGCCCAGGCGCCCGGGCCGAGAGCCGCGACCAGCAGGAATGCCCAGCAGAAGAGCGCTGCCCGCTCGCCTCCGTTGTGCAGCGGCAGCAGCGCATCCGGCTGGTGCACCACGAAGTAGGCGTACGCCATCGAGCCGGAGGCGAGCAGCGCGGCGGGCCGGGCGAAGAGCCCGACCAGCACCAGTACGCCGCAGACCAACTGGATCAAGGCAGCCCACCAGCCCGGCCAGGTGCCGAGCGGGACCGCCTTGCCAGTCATCGGGTTGCCGCCGAACAACCCGAACACCGAGGACAGGCCGTGCAACGTGAACAGCAGGCCGATCACGATGCGGAACAGGGACAGGGTCGGCCCGCCGAGCCGAGAGACGTTCATGGCACCTCCATCGAGGAGAGTGAATGGGTCTCGTCGATCCTGAGGCATCAAGACATCGAATATCATAATTTCCTTGCTGGTGGGATAATCCCTCGTGAAAACGGTGTGAACGAGGCACCCCCACCCTCCCCCGGTGATGTCGCAGACGATTCAGCTCCAAAGGCGCACCAGGAGAGGTTCCCCACCAGTTCAGGTGGCGGCGCAGGGAGGGCCGGCGAGGCCGGGGCCGGGCGGCGGCGTGCTGCGCAAGTGGGCAAGGATCAACGGATGATCTCCCGCGACATGGCAGCACGGCGACGCATCACCGCGACGGTCGCGACAGCTCTCGCGCTCGGCGGCTGCACTCCCGGCGACCATCGGGGTCAGGGCGGGGACCCGAGCGGGCCGCCCCCCGGGTCGAGGGCGGAAGCAGGCCCGACCGCCAGCAGCGAGCCGCCGGCCGAGTGCCCGGCCCCCGGCGTCCGGATCCGGTCGACCGGCGGGGACGCCGCCATGGGCCTGCGCGCACTCGGCCTGGAACTGGTCAACTGCGGCGAGCACCCCTACCAGCTCAACGGGTACCCGGTGCTGCACGTGTTCGACGAAGCGCGCGAGCCGATCATGCTGCGGGTGGTCAACGGCGCCAAGGAGATCACCTCCGGCTTCGACCAACCACCCCGGCAGGTCACCCTCGCCGCCGGCGAGCGGGCCACCGCCGTGGTGCTCTGGCGCAACCTGGTCACCGACTCGACAGTGGTCGCCACCAACGGCGAGTTCCTGACTGTGGCGCCCGCCGCCGGGCAGCCGGCCGAGGAGGTCGACCCGGACGGGCCGATCGACCTCGGCAACACCGGCCGGATCGGCGTCAGCGCCTGGAAGAAGGCCGACCCGAGCAGCCCACCTACGACGTGATGTCCTTGCGGGTGAAGCGCCAGAACGCCAACCCCCAGAACAGCGTCGCGTAACTGATCGCCGAGATGCAGCCGCGCACCACGTCGTCGGTCTGCACCGGAGTCGACAGCAGGCCCAGCCAGGCGGTGCTGAAGTGGGTGGGCAGGAAGTCGCGCAGCGCGCCCAGGGCGGTGATCTGGTCCAGGATGCTGGACAGGATCCAGAGCAGAACCGCACCACCCACAGCACCCAGCGCGGCGTCCGTGATCACCGACAGCAGGAACGCCAGGCCGGCCACCACCAGCAGTACGACAGCCAGGTAGCCCAGCACGGCCAGCAACCGGAGCAACCCCTCGGTGGGTTCCAACTCGGCGGCGACGGTGCTGCGCAGCGGCGACCAGCCGTAGCGCAGGGTGCCGGCCAGCAACGCGGTGCCGGCCAACAGCAGCAGGGCCAGTCCCGAGTACGCGAGCGCGACCACCAGCTTCACAGTCAACAACCGCGCCCGGGGCACCGGGATCGCCAGCAGGTAGCGCAGGCTGCCCCAGCTCGCCTCGCTGGCCACCGTGTCGCCGCAGAACAGCGCGACGACCACCACCAGCAGGAACGACGCCGAGACGAAGATCGAGAACAGGGTGAAGTTGAGCCCGCCCGAGGTGGCCAGTTCGACCAGGCTGGCGAACTCGTTGCGACCGTTGTCGTCGTCGCCGCCCGAGTCGAACTGGAACGCGATCAGGATGATCAGCGGCAGCAGCACCATGAACCCGAGCGCCAACTGGGTCCGCCGCCGCGACGCCTGCCGGCGGAACTCCGCCACGAACGGCATGGTGGCCGACGGCCGGTAGCCACGGGCCTCACCCGCGTCAGTAACAGCCATCACCGGTCACCGCTTCCCCGAGAGTTCTCGCCCACCAGGGCGAGGAACGCGTCCTCCAGGCGCCGCCGAGGCACCACCCGGTCCACCCCGATGCCGGCGCGCACCAGCTCCGCCACCACCTCACTGCGGGCCGTGCCGTTGGTGTCGACCACCAGTTGGCCGTCGCTCTCCGGCAACACGCGGACCCCGTGCAGCCGGTCCAGCACCGCCCGCGCCGCCACCGGGTCGGTGACGTCGAAGAGCACGCTCGGCGACTCGCCCACGATCTCCTCCACCGGCCCGGACGCGACGATCCGGCCCTTGTTCACCACCACCGCGTGCGTGCACGTCTGCTCCACCTCGGCCAGCAGGTGACTGGAGACCAGCACCGCCCGGCCGTCCGTGGCGTACCGCTGGAGCACCCGGCGCATCTCGGCGATCTGCGGCGGGTCCAGCCCGTCGGTCGGCTCGTCCAACACCAGCAGTTCGGGAAGGCCGAGCATGGCCTGGGCGATGGCGAGCCGCTGACGCATCCCGTGGCTGTAGTTCTTGATCCTCCGGTGCACGGAGTCGCCAAGCCCGGCGATCTCCAGCGCCGCGTCGAACTGTGCGTCCTCCCACGGCCGCCCGGTGGCCCGCCAGTACGCCTTCAGATTGTCCAGACCCGACAGGTGCGGCAGGAAGCCCGGCCCCTCCACCAGCGCCCCGATCCGGGACAGCACCGGCGAGCCGGGCACCAGCCGACGACCGAAGACGTAGATCTCCCCGGCGGTCGGCTGGGTCAGCCCCATCAGCACCCGCAGGGTGGTGGTCTTGCCGGCGCCGTTCGGCCCGAGCAGACCCACTACCTGACCGGGGTGCACCTCGAAGTCCACGTTCGACACCGCGACGAAGCCGTCCGCGTACTCCTTGCGCAGCGCGCGCACGGCCAGCGGGGTGTCCGCGTACTCCGGGTGCACCGACCGGTCCTGGCGGCGGTGCCGGCGGCGAACCAGGGCGACGACCACGACGAGCCCGATCACGATGGCGGCGAGCAGGCCGGCGAGCACCCAGCGCCAGATCGTCGCCGCGGTGGGGATCGGCTCACCGCTGACAGTGGGCAGGCTGACCGCGCCGTCAGCGGCCACCGTGTAGACGGTCGGCGCGGCCGGCGTGGTGTACGCCTGGTCGGAGGTGGCCACCACCAGCCGCAGCCGGTGCCCGGCCTCCACCCGGCGGACGATCCCGGGCAGCGTCACTGTGACCGGGCGGGCGTCCTGCACCTGCTGCGGGAGGCCGGTGAGCCGGATCGGTGCGACCAGGCCGTTCGGCAGGGTGGCCGCGCCGTCCGGGTCGACGTCGTAGAGCTTGACGAAGAGCACCGCCTCGCCGGTCGGCGACGCGGCCCGCAGGGTGACGGTCGGCGCACCGGCCACGTCCACCGCCTCGGTCAGCGGGGTCGACTCGAACTGGGCGTGCTGGCCGGGCACGTCACCGGCCACGCCGTCCAGCAGCGAGGCGAGCCCGCCGGCGAACGGGATCGAGGAGATGGCGGCCGGGTTGCCGTTCGGCGGGTTCGCGATCGGCTGTGCCGGGCCGGCGACAGTCACCTCCCGACGGGCGTTGCCGGTGAGGCCCGGGTAGTCGGCGCGGCGGAAACCGGTGGCGACGAGACCCCGGTCGAGCGCGTCGAAGCCGGCGATCCGCGACCAGGTGAAGTCGTCGCCGGGCGCGTCGCCCTCGCCCTTGACGTAGTGGTCGAGCCACTGGACGGTCAGGAACTTCACCCGGTCGGAGTCCGAGCGGGGCCCGCTGCCACCGTCGTGGCCGCCGGTGAACCAGGCGACCCGTACCGGGGTGCCGGTGGCGGCGATGCCGCGCGCGTTCGCGTCGGCCTCACCGAGCGGGAAGAGGGTGTCCGCCTCGCCCTGCACCAGCAGGGTGGGGGCCTTGATCCGGTCCAGCACACCAGCCGGGCTGGAGCGGCGCAGCAGGTCCACGGCGGCCTGGTCGGCGCGGCCGGTGGTGGCGATCCGGAGGTACGCGGCGCAGACGTCGGCGGCGAACCGACCGCAGGACGGGTCGGCGGCACCGGTCGGGGCGCCACCGGGACCGGTGCCGGGGCCGGCGCCCGGCCCGGGGCTGGGCGGGCCGGCCGACGCCGGTGCGCCCTGCGGCTGGGCGGCGGTCGCGCCGGAGAGCCCGGCCGGGCCGGAGCCCACGTTGCCGCCCCCGCCGAAGAAGAGACCGGCCCAGCCCTTCTTGAACACGCCCTCGGTCGGCGCTCCGCCGGTGCTCTCCGGCAGGAACGCGCGGGACAGGTCGTTCCAAGTGATCATGGGCACGATCGCGTCGACCCGACGGTCCTGGGCGGCCAACAGCAACGCCAACCCACCGCCGTACGAGCCGCCGACCACACCGACCTTCGGGTCGCCGGCGGCGTCGGTGCGCACCTCCGGCCGCGCGGCCAGCCAGTCCAGCAGCCGCTCGGCGTCGCGTACCTCGTAGTCCGGGTTGTCCAGGTGGATCTCCCCGCCGCTGCGACCGAACCCCCGCGCGGTCCAGGTGAGCACCGCGTAGCCGCGCCCGGCGAACTCCTCCGCGTCGGAGCGCACCAACTCCTTCGTGCCGCCGAACCCGTGCGCCAGCAGCACCGCCGGCACCTTCCGACCGGACGAGGCGTCATCCGGCAGGTACAGGGTGGTGTCCAGGTTCACCGGCTGGTCACCGGACGGTCCGGAGCGGACGGTGAGCATCGCGCTCTCGGTGCGTACGCCCGGTCCCTGTGGCCACACCGCCCAGGTCACGGCGGCGGCCAACAGCACGACGACCACTGCGGCGGCGGTCGCGCGGCGGCGGGTGGGCAGGGCACGCCGGAACCACGCGGCCGGCGACGGCGATGTCATGCGGCACACGGTACGGCCCACAGCCTGAGCGTTCGCTGAGATCCGCCGTACGTCCGTCCGGTTGCCCCAATCGGTGCGCGATGGGGTGCGAGCGCGCAACGTCCGACGCGGCACAGTGAGTTGAGTTCGGATCCCGTGAATTCCGATCTTCCGCGGATATCCACATCGATCCCTCCATGTCACACCCACAGCGGACACAGAGCGTGCCGGTAACACGGACAAATGGTGACATGGCTCGAAGTGACGCGAACCTGACTCGCCGAGTGAGGTCTGACCAGGCAGGGGTTCGATTAGTTTTCCGGTCCGGTGCACGGGACTTGTCGGCCAGCCCGACGCCGCGCCGATCAGCGCCCCACGCCGGAGGAGACACACATGACAGTCCCCGCGCCGCGGGCCCGTCGACGGCCGTCCACGCTGGGCCGGCTGCTGCCCCTGCTGCTCATCGCAGCACTGCTGGCACCGTTGGGCCTGCTCGTCACGTCGAACTGGCGGCAGGTGACCGACGACCGGGACCTCGCCGCCCGGGAACGGCTCGGCGTGCAGTACCTCACCGCGCTGGCGGCGGTCACCGATGCCCTCGTGGAGGCCCAGTCCAACGCGGTGAACGGTCGCCCTGTCGCCCGGGAGGCGTTGAACGGGGCGGTCGAGAAGGCCGCCGCTGTGGACGCCCGCATCGGCGGGGAGCTGCTCAGCCAGGAACGCTGGGCCGGCGTACGGGCCAAGCTGGAGGCGCTGCGCGGCCGCACCGCCACCGACCCCGAGGCCGCCTACACCGCGTACGGCGAGGTATCCGACCTGCTGCTGGCCCTGCACCGGAAGGTCCGGGAGAGTTCCGGGCTGGTCCGTGACCCCGAGGCCGACTCGTTCTTCCTCCAGGACAGCGCCGGCCAGGAGCTGCCCGAGGCGGTGATCGGCGCCGGTCGGCTGGCCGACCTGTCCACGCTCGTCTCCCGCCGGCCAGCCGCCGAGCAACCGCGCGGCCTGCTCGAGCTGACCGGCCTGCGGGTGTCCGCCCTGACCCCCGCCGCGGACCTCGTCGACAACCTGCGCTCGGCCGTGGACGGTTCGGAGAGCACCGACCTCGGTGCCAACGTGCTGACCCCGCTGGACACCTACCAGCGTTCGGTGGAGGCGCTCGCCGGGTACTCCCTGCCGGACAAGGAGACCGGCGTGGTCGACCCGGGCCAGTTGAGTGCCGCCGCGCTCAGCTCGCACCGCTCCGCCCGCCAACTCCAGCCGGTCATCCTCGGCGAGCTGGACTCCCTGCTGGCCGAGCGCATCGATCGGCTCGACCGGGACCGCTGGCTGACCGCCGGGGCGGGTGTCGTCGCCGTCCTGCTGCTGGGCTGGCTCGCCGCGTTGCTGGTCGCCGCCGGTCGCCGGGCACAACGGCGGGCCGCCCTGGCCGCGACCCACGCGGAGAGTCCCGACACCCCGCCGCAGCGCGACCCGTGGCAACCGCCGGCCGACGAGCCGCGCGCGCTGCAACCGGTCGGCGCGGCCCGTGACCCGGAGACCGCACAGTGGGGGGCGTTCGATGCTGCTCGGTAGGCTCCGGATCCGCGGCAAGCTCGCGCTGCTCGTGGTGATTCCGCTGCTCAGCATGGTCGGCCTGGCCGTGCCGGTGATGCTCGACCGGGTCACCGCGGCACAGCGGGCCGGCGACACCGCCGAACGGGTCCGGCTCGCCAGTCGGGTCGGTAGCCTGGTCCAGGACCTCCAGCAGGAACGCATCCTCTCCGTCGGCTTCCTGCTCGGCCGGGTCGAACGCGGTGAGCTGGTCCGTAAGTCCGCCGACGTGGACGACCGGGTGGCCGACCTGCGGGCGGCGCGGAGCGACGCGCTGACCGACGAGGTCGACAGCGCCCTCGACGGCGTGTCCAGCCTCGTCGAGCTGCGCACGGCCATCCTGGCCCGGGCCGCCAAACCGGGTCAGGTGATGGACGCGTTCGGCCCGGTCAACAAGGGCATCATCGAGTCGCTGCGGCTGGTGGTCGGGGTGGACACCGACACGTTGCCGGGCCGTCAGGTGCTCGCCCTCGACGGGCTGCTCCGCGCCGACGAGGGCCTGGCCACCTGCGCCACCCTGAGCCTGTTGGTCAAGGCGATCGGCACCCCGGACACCACCGCCGGGTACGTGGGGTGCATCGCCGCGCTCATGGTCGACAACTCGCGCTTCCGCAGCCTGATCACGCCCGAGCAGCTCAAGGTGGCCCAGCTCAACGACGCCGCCGTGGCCGCGCGTACCCAACCCGACTTCCTGGTCAGGAGCGCCCGCGATCCGGCGGCCGCGGTCAGCGATGTGACGATCGAGGCGCTCTTCCCGGCCGTCCGCACGATGATCCGGCTCGGTCAGTTCGTCGAGAAGAAGCTGATCGCCGACGTGCTCGCCGAGGTGACGGCCGAGCAGCGGCGCGCGCTGAGCGCCGCGTACCTGGTCGGCGCCGCGGCGGCGTTGATCCTGACGCTGGTGGTGCTGCTCAGCGTGGCGGTGGCGCGGACGGTGGCCCGACCGCTGACCCGACTCACCCGCTCGGCCGACCGGGTCGCCCGGGTCGCCGAGGCGGAGCTGGTCCGGGTCACCGACGACGAGGCGGAGACACCTCAAGCGGTCCGGCTGGAGCCGGTGGACATCCGCGCCAACGACGAGATCGGCGACCTGGCGCGGGCCTTCGACCGGGTGCAGAACACCGCGGCGCAACTCGTCGAGCGGCAGGTCGCCGGCCGACGCAACGTGGCGCAGATGTTCGGCCACGTCGGACGGCGTACCCAGAACCTGGTGGGTCGGCAGATCGCGCTGATCGACCGGCTGGAGCAGCAGGAGGCCGACCCGGGCCGCCTGGAGCACCTGTACCGACTCGACCACATCTCCAGCCGGTTGCGGCGCAACGCCGGCAGCCTCGTGGTGCTCTCCGGCTCGGCCGGGGCCGACGCGCACACCGCGCCGGTGCCGCTGGCCGACGTGGTCCGGTTGGCGCTCGGCGAGATCGAGGACTACACCCGGGTGGAGGTGCAGGTGCCGGCGGGCGTCTCGGCCGCGCCGGCGGTGGTCGGTGACCTCGTCCTGGCGCTGGCCGAGCTGATGGAGAACGCCACCGCCTTCTCCCCGCCGCACACCCGTGTGCTGGTGGCCGCCGAGACGTCGGGCCTCGGCGCACGGCTCACGGTGGTGGACCACGGCATCGGCATGAGCGAGCAACGCCTGGCCGAGGAGAACGCCCGGCTCACCCGCCGGGAACGGCTCGACCTCGCCCCGACCGAGGTGCTCGGTCTCTTCGTGGTGGGCCGGTTGGCCCGTCGGCACGGCTGGCAGGTCGCCCTGGCCGCCACCGGCGGCGGAGGGGTGACCGCACAGCTGGAGATCCCGTCGACGTCGCTGGTGCTGCGCCGCGCCGACCGCGCCGGGGCCACGGTGGCCCGCGCCGCGGTGCCGGATCGGGACCGGCGTACGACGGCGACGCCCAACCCCGAGCGCGAGGCGCGGCCCAGCGCGGTGGCCGTCGCCGTGCCGGCCCGCTTCGACTCGGACCTGCTGAGCCGGGCCACCCTCAGCCTGGACGCCGGCCCGTCCTGGAACGCGTTCGGGCGGGGCCAGCCGGAGCAGGCCGCTCCCGAACCCCAGAGCCCGGAACCGGTTGGCAAGCCGGGCGGGCCACGGGTGCGGCAGCGGGTGCCCGGGGCCACGCTGCACGCCACCGCCCCGACGACCCGGCCGGTGGACGCCACCGGAGCGGACCCCGCCGCCGCCCGCGCGCTGGTCGAGGCATTCCAAGCTGGTGTACGCCGGGCCGAGCTGCATGTGGCGCCGGGCCTCGAAGGCGCTTCGGCGCGGACGGCCGCCGACCCGACGGCCGGTGCCGGGGCGGCCGTGGTGGACTTGGGCACGACCGTCGACCTGCCCAGCACCCCGGGAGGCGCCGGCCCCACGGTGCCGCGTGGTGGTGGCTCGACCGATGCCCCACCGGAGCGGCCCCGGTTGAGTCGACGGGTGCCGGGAGCGAACCTCACCGCCATCCCGGTCTGCCAACCGCCCAGCACCCACCTCGGTGACCCGGCCGAGGTCCGCGACCTCATCAGCGAGTTCGAGGCGGGCGTCGCCCGCGCTCTCCGCGAAGTCAGCCCCGACCACCGGAACGAAGAAGGATCATCACGGTGACCAGCCCCTTCCTGCACGACAATGTCGACCAGAGTCAGCCCAGCGCCAATGGGGACCTCAGCCCGGAGGCCCGTACGTTCAACTGGCTGCTGGACTCCTTCACCTCCAGCACCGCCGGGGTCCTGGAGGCGATCGCGGTCTCCTCGGACGGTCTGCTGATGGCCATGTCGGCGATCAAGGATCGGTCGAACGCGGAGCGGTTGGCCGCAGTCGTGTCCGGGATGACCAGCCTCGCCGGTGGGGCCGCCAGTTGGTACGCCCTCGGCGGCCTGAACCGGGTGATCGTGGACATGGCCGACGGCTACCTGCTGATCAGCGCGATCAGCAGCGGTTCCGTGCTCGGTGTGGTCGCCGACCGTTCGGCGAACCTGGGCACCGTCGCGTACGAGATGACGCTCTTCGCCGGGCGGGCCGGTGGCGCCCTGACCCCGCGACTGATCGTCGAGTTGAAGAACGCCGTTCAGCAGTGACCCCCGACGTCGCCGGCGAGGATCCGGACCCGGACCCGAGGGTTCGGATCCGCCCGTACCTGCGCACGTCACCCCCGACCGGGGCGGGCGCGGCGGCGACACCGGCGCTGCCCGAGCCGGAGCCGGACGGGGACCAACCCACCGGTCCCCGTCCGTTCGTGCTCACCTCCGGGCGGGTCGCGGGTGCCGACCCGGCGATCGGGCTGGAGACCCAAGTGACCGCCCGCATGGACAGCGGCTGGTGGGCCGGCCCACTCGGCGCGCTGCTGGCACCGGAACTTCAGACCATCATCGCGCTCTGCGTCGAGCCGATCTCGGTGGCCGAGATCTCGGCCCGCGCCCGACTGCACTTCGGCGTGACGCGGGTCCTGGTCGGCGATCTACGCGCCGCCGGGCACCTGGACGTGCACGTGACCGACACCGACGACGCTGTCGACCCCGATCTCATCCTGCGAGTGATTGATGGACTCCGTGCGATCTCCTGAATGGCCGGTCGCCCCGCTCGGCGGGGTCGCCGCGAACAGCGCCGCCGCCCGTTACGGCATGTCCCCGGGCACCGGGCCGATAGTCGGGCGGGCCGGCCCACCGCCGACCGCGCCGCCTCCGTACCGGCCCCCGGCCGCCGCGGGGTCGGCGTCGCCTCCGGCCGGTAAGCCGGCCGCCCCGCCGATCCCGGTCAAGATCCTGGTGGCCGGTGGGTTCGGGGTGGGCAAGACCACCACAGTGGGTGCGATCTCCGAGATCGCGCCGCTGACCACCGAGGCCGAGATGACCACCGCCGGGATCGGCGTGGACGACCCGGGTGCCCGGTCCACAAAGACCACCACCACCGTGGCGATGGATTTCGGCTGCGTGACGATCGACCGCAGCCTGAAGCTCTACCTGTTCGGCACGCCGGGGCAGACCCGGTTCGGCTTCATGTGGGACGACCTGGCCCGGGGAGCGCTCGGCGCGCTGGTGGTGGTGGACAGCGCCGCGGCTGGACGACTGTTTCCCGGCCATCGACTTCTTCGAGCGGGCCGGGCTGCCGTTCGTCGTCGGGGTCAACGCCTTCGACGGGCGACTGGCCCTGGAACTCGGCGAGATCCGTTGGGCGCTGGCCATCGGTGATCATGTACCCCTGGTGCAGTTCGATGCCCGCGACCGGCTCTCGGTGCGGGACGCACTACTGGTCGTCCTGGACCGCGCGCTGGACCGCGCTACCCGGGACAGGAGGGCCTGAGCCGACCAGCTCCGGCCGTGGCGGGAAGAGGTGATCTGGTGAGGGGCGACCTGGACGAGACGCTGGCCCGGCTGGCCCGACGTGTGGAGGCGTCGCGCCGTCGGGCCGCCGACCGTGACGACACCACCGCGCCGTCGAGCCCGCCCGGCCTCGGCGGTGACACCCGCAACGCCCGGTCGGGCCGGCACGCGGGGGTGGAGACTGCGAGCGAGGTGGCCGGATGGGGGCCGGTCGAGGAGGTGGCCGAGGCGGTCCGCCAGGTCGTCGGGGCCTACCCCGGGCTGGCGGTGACAGTGCAGGTGGAGCACGCCGGGCGGACGTACCCGATGCGGGTCTCCTGGGACGGCCCTGCCGTCACGGTCGGGCCGGTTCCGCCGCCGACGCCTGTGGAACCCCCGCCGGCCTGGCCGCTCTCCGGCCGGACGGTGCCCGCCTGGGCACCCGGTCCGGACGGGTTGACGCCGGACCCGGCGGCCCGGTTGGCCGAGCTGATCCGAAGCGACCCGACGCTGTTGGACGAACTGGATCCGCGGCGCTGACCGGCGGGGCTGGCTACCGGCGGCTACGGTCGGGCAGTGGCGCAACCCGACCTGACCTTGACGGCGAGCCTACGGCCGGCGGCGCTGGACGCCCGACGGGGCATCGTGCGCCTGCACCCGGAGGCGCTGACAGCGCTGGGGCTGCGCCCCGGTGACCCGGTCCGCCTTGTCGGCCGCCGGGAGACGGCCGGGATCGCTGCGGCGGCCGGGCCGGGCGCGAGCAGCGCCCTGCTGTACGCCGACGACCTGACGTTGGGCAACCTGGGTCTGCGCGACGGCGGTCAGGTGCGGGTGAGCCCGGTGCCGTTGGTCCCCGCGAGCCGGGTCGTCCTGGCCGGGCCGGTGGGGGTCGTCGCGGCGGTCAGCCCGGAGATGCTCCGGCTCGCCCTGCTGGGCAAGGTGCTCACCGCCGGGGACGACGTGTCGCTGCTGCCGCAGGACGTGCTGCCGGACGCCTCGGTCCGCAGCCTGGTCGAGGCGGCGCGACACAGCCTCGCCAACACCGTCGGTTTCGCCTGGACCAGCACGCTGCTCAGCGTGGTCACTGTCGAGCCGGCGGCCGGCGCACTGGTCACCATGGGCACGTCGGTCGCCTGGGCGCACGGTGCGACGACCCACGGTGGGCCCGCCCCGGTCGGCGCCGCGTCGACCCGGCGGGGTACGAGCGCCGACGCCGTTGCGGCGGAGGACGCGCCCGACGTGGACGAGCTGCCCGGGTTGCGGGCCCAGGCCGAGGAACTGACCGAGCTGCTGGACCTCGGCTTCCACCACCGGGAGGTGCTGGGTCGACTGGGCACCACCATCTCGTTGGGGGTGTTGCTCGTCGGCCCGGCGGGCTCCGGGAAGTCTGCGCTGGTCCGGGCCGTGGCCGCCCGGGTCGGCGCCCGCGTTCACCCGCTCTGGGCGCCGGAGGTGGCCGCGTTGGCCGGTCAGGCCGCCGCCGAGCGGTTGCGCGTCGCGGCATCGGCGGCACGGGCCGAAGGGCCGGCGGTACTGCTGGTCACCGACGTCGAGGCGCTCGCACCCGCTGACGATCCCGGTCCGGTGGCGACGGTGTTCCGTCAGGTGCTCGCGGAGAGCATCCGCGCCGGCGTCGCAGTGGTCTGCACCACCGGCCGACCGGAGGCGGTCGACCCCGCACTGCGCGCGCCCGACCTGCTGTCGCTGCGGATCAGCGTCCCGCTCCCGGATCAGGCGCTGCGCCGCGAACAGCTCACAGTGCTGACCCGGCAGGTGCCGCTGGCCGACGACGTCCGGCTGGACGAGGTGGCCGCGCGTACCCCCGGGTTCGTCGCTGCGGACCTGGCCGCACTGGTCCGGGAGGCCGGGGTACGCGCGGCGCTGCGGCAGAAGTCCGCCGAGACGCCGACGGTGTCGATGGCCGACTTCACCGCCGCCCGGGAGGTGGTCCGGCCCACCACGATGGCGGCGTCCACGCTGGATCTGGCCTCGGTGACCCTGGACGACGTGGGTGGCCTGGACGAGGTCAAGCAGACGCTGACCGAGTCGGTGCTGTGGCCGCTGACCTACCCGGACACCTTCGCCCGGCTCGGCGTGCAGCCGCCGCGCGGCGTGCTGCTCTACGGGCCGCCGGGCTGCGGCAAGACCTACCTGGTCACCGCGCTGGCCGGGTCGGGGCGGGCCAACGTGCTGTCGGTCAAGGGGGCTGAACTGCTCTCCAAGTGGGTCGGTGAGAGCGAACGCGCGGTCCGCGAGCTGTTCCGTCGGGCCCGGGAGGCGGCCCCCACGCTGATCTTCCTGGACGAGGTGGACGCGCTGGCGCCGGTACGCGGCCAGGCCACCGACGGGGGCACCACGGACCGGGTGGTCGCCGCCCTGCTCACCGAGTTGGACGGGGTGGAGACGCTGCGCAACGTGGTGGTGGTCGGTGCGACGAACCGGCCGGACCTGGTCGACCCGGCGCTGCTGCGGCCGGGCCGGTTGGAGCGGCTGGTCTACGTGCCGCCGCCGGACGGGCCCGCCCGCGCGGAGATCCTGCGGGCGGCGTCCCGGCAGGTGCCGCTGGCACCTGACGTCGACCTGCCGGCTCTCGGTGACGAGCTGACCGGCTTCTCCGCCGCGGACTGCGCGGCGCTGATCCGCGAGGCGGCGCTGGCCGCGATGCGGGAGTCACTCGCCGCCGCCACTGTCACCGCCGAGCACGTGTCGACCGCACGGGCCCGGGTACGACCGTCGCTGGACCCGGCCCAGGTCGCCGGCCTGGCCGCGTACGCCGCCAACCGGGAGTGAGCCCTTTAGAACGCGGGCGGCGTCGAATCGAGGCAGATGTCGGCGCGTACCTTGCCGTCGTCCTCGCGCAGTTTCGCGCCGCACTTCCGCAGGACCGCGACCGCGCCGATGTTGTCCGGGGTCGTCTCGGCCACCACGGCCCGCATGCCCGCCCGAGCGGCGGCGTTCAGCAGCTCCCGCAGGGCCGCCGCGCCGATTCCCTGCCCGCGCGCCGACCGGCCGAGCCACATCCCGGTCTCCACAGTGCGCGGCTCGTCACAGCGCGTCATCCGGACCATGCCCATCACCTCGCCGCCGACGAGGATGGCGTACATCTGCGAACCGGTCGGGCCGTCCAGCCCGCCGAAGCTTGCCCGGTGGAATTCGCGGAACGCCTCGCGACGGGCGAGCGACCAGCCGGCGGGTGCCTCGACCGGGGGCATCACGTCACCCGGCTCCGCCTCCGCAGCCGCTACGGAGAGCAACGGCTCCAGGTTCCGTTCGTCCACCGGCTCCAACCGGACCGCACCCGCCACGTGCCGCAGTCTGCCGCCCTCATCGGCCGAAGTCCACCCCATTGGCCATCCACTGGCGGTCCGGACAGCGGTACCGGCCGGTCGGGCGGCCCGGATGTTCCACATCACGCTCTGTTGTCACCCGACCGGGTGTCAGGGGACCAAAACGCCTACCCGAACTCGCAGAACACCACCGAGGCGTCGTCGGTGGACTTGTGTCGGCGCAATCGGTCGGGGTGGTCGCGCTCGGCGTCCCGCACCCGGTCGATCAACGCGCCCGGACCGTCGACGCTCAGTAGATCGAGCAGACCGGCCCAGTCGGTCAGCGCGAACTGCTCCACCGCGCTGGACGCGCCGTCACTGAGCAGCGCCGCCCGCCGTAACGCCCCCGGACCGCGCCGGGGCGCGGTCCCGGTGACCGCGTGGAAGGCCGCGTCCGGGTCGGAGGCCGCCACCCAGTAGCCGTGGGTGCGGTTCATCCGCTCCCGCTGGACGCTCACGGCGTGCCGGAACCGGGTGACCGGGTCCGCCGCGCCGCCCGGCACGACGGCCACCGTCTCCCGCAGCTCCGCCATCGCCGCGTCCAGCCGGTTGTCGGTGACCACGCTGACCTGCCCACCGACGTCGAGGACCAGCGGGCTGTCGCAGAGCACCAGATAGTCCACCTGGTCGCCGCAGTCCCGCAGTAGGCAGACAGTGCTGGACGGGGTGCCCGGATGGTCGAGGTCGCACTGCCCGCCGTGGTCGGCGCGTACCGCGAGGATGGCCGCGGCCAGGTTGCTGGTCAGCCGGGCGGCCGGGCGTACCGCCTCGGCGACGCCGATCCGGGCCGCCAGGTGCCGGACGTACCACTCGGGCCCGTGCACGCAGCCGGTGTCGAAGCCGTCCGGCACCGTCGCGCCGTCCAGGACACCGACCAACGGGCCGAACCGAAAGACCAGGTCCTCGTTGACCGGCCGGCCCGGGGCCGGCGCGGACGCGGAGCGCACCCGCATCACCGGCACCGGCCCCGGCACACCGGTCGGGTCAGCGCTGTCGAAGTTCGTCGACGGCCGCATGCGTCTCTCCCTGCACCTGACCGGCAGCCGAACGGCCCTGGTCGCGTACCGCGGACACGCCCTGCTGGGCGTTGGACCGGACCGACTGCGCCGCCTGCTGCGCAGGCTCCCGCAGGTTGTCCTGCATCTGGTGGCCAACCTGGCTCGCCTGCTCGCGCAGCTCACCAGAGTGCTCACTCACCATGCTCCGCGCGCGTCCGGCGAGTTGCCGTTCACGTGCGCTCGGCGGGATCAGAGAGGCGGCCAACAGGCCGACTCCGAAGGCGACCAGTCCGGCGGCCATCGGGTTGCCCTGAGCCTGCTCGCGGGAGTGCTGCCCGAGCGAACGAGTTTCGTCGCGTACCGAACCGGCCGCGTGCGACATCCGTTGGCCAGCCTCCTGCCCCAGGTGGTTCGAGCTGCCCATCATCTTCTCCTTCGCTCGGGTGAACGCCCCGCGGGCCTGCCCGACGCGGTCACCGGCGATCCGACGCGGGTTGACCTTGTCGGTCAGCGCGTCGACGTCACTGCTCAACTCGTTGCGGGTGGTCTCGATCTCCCGCCGGATCCGATCCGGATCACTGGACATGACCTGTTCCCTCCCGACTCGTTCACCGGCCCCGCAGGGCGTCCGGCAGCTCCCGGGCAGTCTGCTTCGTCCGGGGCAGAACCGTGCGTGCCCGCTTCAGCTGGGTCCGGGCGTTGATGAAGAGACCACCGGCCACGGCTGCCCAGAGGACCGCGACGATCAACGCCGCCCACCCCTGGTCCATCGTGTTGGACAACCCCCACCAGAGGGCGTACGACACGAAGAGCACCGCCAGGAACCCGGCCAGCGCGGCAGCGCCGAACATGCCGCCGGACTTACCCGCCTGGCTGACCTCCTCGCGCAACTCAGCCTTGGCCAGCTCGACCTCCTTGCGCACCAAAGTCGACATGTCCCGGGTCACATCGCCGATCAGCTCGCCGACCGATGCCTGGGTCCGCTCCTTCTCGGGGGCGCTCACGGTGCCACCCCGCCGGGCAGGTCCCGCGCTTGGTCACCGGCGGGCGAGACGTTCTGCGCCCGTGCCGTCCCCACGTACGGCTGCTGACCGACGTCCGCCGGTGCGCCCTGCTGGGGTGAGGGAGCACCGGACGCGCTTGCACCCTGACCGTTGCCCGAGGCCGGCGCGGTCAGACCACGGGTGAGCCGCCCGACCAGCAGCCCGGCCACCGCCGCGCCCGCGAGGAACGTCGCCGGGTGCTGCCGCGCGTACGTGCGGACCTCGTCGAGCACCTCGCCGGGTTCGCGCTCGTCGAGCCAACCGGCGGCCTGCTGGGCGGCGTCGGCCGCCTTGCGCACCACTTGACCGGCCAGCCCGGAATCGCCGTCCCGTTCGGCCATCGAACTGAGGTTCTGACCCATGTCGCGCAGGCCCGCAGCGGCCCGCCGCTGCTGCGTCTGCGCCTGATCCCGGAGCTGCCCAGTCGCCTCACCGGTCAACTGCTGGGCCTGTCGCCGCGCCTCTGCGGCCACCTGCCCGCCCTGCTCAGCTGCGGTGTGGGCGACCTGGCCCCCGGCCTGCGCGGCCTGCTGGCCGACGCGCGAGGCTTCCTGGCGGGCCTGCTGACCTCTGCCGCTCTGGTTCGTTGCCGTCATACCCCGCTCCCTTCCTGGGCCCGAGGTCGCAAGCGACCTCGGCGCGCCTCCCGCCTACCCGCCTGCTCAGCCGGCATGCGGCTAAGCAGGCTGGCCGGCGGCCGACGCGGCGATCTTGCACTTTGTGTCCCGGCAAAGACCCACAAAAGACGTGAATCGGCGACAGTAAGTGCAAGATCGCGCGGAGCGCGCGCTCAGCGGCGGCGGTTACGGGCGCGCGACGAGCGCAAGCGGCGGAGTCGGCTGATCAGAACGGGGTCGGCGGCGAGGGCTGCCGGATTGTCCAGCAGGCCGTTGAGCAGCTGGTAGTACCGGGTCGACGAGATCCCGAAGGTGTCCCGGACGGCCTGCTCCTTGGCGCCGGCGTGCCGCCACCACTGCTGCTCGAAGGCGAGGATGACCCGCTCCCGCTCGGTCAGCCCCGCCGCCGGATCAGCGGGATCAGTGGGCTGCGCCGCCTCGTCGGCAGGTGGCGCGTCGGCGGTCTCGATGGGAGGCGCCGGTCGGGGATTCGGGACGGTCGGCCCGGCAGCACCCACGGCCTCACCCGGACGAGCGTCGATGGACGGCTCGGGGGCGGCCGGGGTGGTGTCGGCGGACATGTCTTTCAGCCTAGTCAGCGGCGACCAGGGACGCAGCAAGCGGCGCGGCCGGTCCGTACCGCCGGGAACCCCGACGGCCGGGCCGGCCGCGCCGCGTCACTTCGGTCAGGTCAGGAGATGTCGCGGCGACGCATCGCCCAGAGCGCCGCCCCGAGGATCACCACCACGCCGACCGAGAGCAGGACGGAGGACTGCTGCCAGGTGATGTCCATCGTGGCCGGCTTGCACTCCCCGTAGTAGGTCGCGTTGCAGGAGTTCCAGTCCTGCAACGTGACCGTCTTCGTCATCCAGGCCAGCGCGTACGTGGGCAGCAGCCAGGCCTCGGCGAACCGCACGCTCGCCATGGACAGCAGGATGCCGAGGCCGAACTGGCCGACCACCATCACCGCCACCACGCCACCGAGGGCCATCGCGGTGTGCCGACCGAGCGAGGCGAGGGCGAAGCCGATGGTGGTGAGCACCAACACCAGCACCACACCGCGTACACCGGTCAGCATGAACGACTGCCAGACCCCCGAGGTCATCTTCTCGGTGCTGCCCCGGAAGTTGGCGACCGCCCAGAACCCGGCAAACCACAGCACCGCGGCGGGAAGCGTCACCGCCAGGATGCCGGTGAGCAGCGCGGCCAGCTTGGTGAGCAGCACGGTGAGCCGCTTCGGCCGCCAGAGCAACAGGTTCATCATGCCGCCGGTGCTCCACTCGGCACCGACGAAGGACGCGCCGATGACGAACCCAACCAGGGCGAGGATCGCCGCGAACGGGATCAGCGTCTCGTCGAACGTCTCCTTGAAGTCGAACGTCGACGGCAGGAACCACTCGGCCTTGATCTCCTCCCGGGGCGGCGGAGTGATCACCGAGCAGTCGTCCGGGTAGCGGCCGTCGGTCGCCGTGCCGGCCGTCTTGGCCTGCTCACACGCAACGCGCTCCTGCTCGCTCCAGCGCACCTGCTCCTGGTACTGCTGGTCGGCCTGACGCTCGGCCCGGGCGAGCTGACCGGCGTCGATCTTCTGGTTGGTGAAGAACACCCCGACCACCACCGCGGCCAGCACCAGCAGGCCGAGCAGTGTCATGTAGCGGGTGAAACGCCGCTTGCTGAGCCGGCGCAGCTCGGTACGAAAGAGGCTCACGCGCCCCACCCTCCCCCGGCGGGACCGGGCTGACCCGTCCCACCGACCTTCATGGACTCGTCGACCTGCCGGTGCTGACCGGGTACCGGCGCGGTGGCGGTCAGTTCGAGGAAGACGCTCTCCAGGTCGACGGCGATCGGCGCCAACTCACTGACGTAGAGGTTCTTCTCGGCGAGCAGCCGGGTCACCGACGCCGGCTTGTCGACGCCGGCCAGCATCAGGTGGTCCGGGTGACCGGTGACCCGGATCCCGGCCTGGGTGAGCGCCTCGGTGGCCACCGGCAGGTCGCTGACCGCCTCCAGCCGGATCCGGACCGCACCGGACGAGTGCTGCGCGAGCACCTCGTCGACCGGCCCGAACGCGACCCGCCGGCCCAGCGAGATGATGGTGACCGAGTCGCAGATCAGCTGGATCTCACCGAGGATGTGGCTGGACAGCACCACTGTCATTCCGGACTCGGCCAGGGTGCGCATCAGCGTGCGCATCTCCCGGATGCCGCCCGGGTCGAGGCCGTTGGCCGGCTCGTCGAGGATGAGCAGCTTCGGGTTCTTCAGCAGGGCCGAGGCCACGGCGAGCCGCTGCTTCATGCCCAACGAGTACGTCTTGACCCGCTCGCCGGACCGGTCGCGTAGCCCGACGAGTTCCAGCACCTCGTCGACCCGGACGGCCGGCACCTCGCCCGCCCCCGCGAGCAGGGACAGCGTGTCCCGGGCCGTGAAGTGCGGGAAGAACTGCGGGCTCTCCACGATCGCGCCGACCTGGCCGGCGACAGTGGGCAGCGCGTCGGGGACCTCGTGCCCGAGCAGCGCCATCCGGCCACCGTCGGGTCGGATCAGGCCGAGCAGCGTACGCAGCGTGGTGGTCTTGCCGGACCCGTTGGGACCCAGGAAGCCGTGCACCTGCCCCGCGTCGACCCGCATGTCGAAGCCGTCGAGCGCGTTGCGGGTGCCGCGTCGACGACTCTTGTACGTCTTACGTAGACCTTCGATCTCCAGGACAGCTGGCAAGCTGCACCTCCCCCGATGGGTGGGCGTGACAGCCGACACCATACGCGGTATGCAGATGCGCGCAATACGCGGTATGCATCGACGCGCCGAACAGGCTAGTTCATCGACGGAGCGTGACCTCTCAGGCGCAGATGACCTGTACGCCGGCAGCGCGGAACGCGTCCACCACCTCCGGCGCGGCACCGGAGTCGGTCACCAGCGTCTCCACCCGCTCGACCGGGCAGATCCGGGCGAAGGCGTGACCGCCCAGCTTGGACGAGTCCGCGATGATCACCACGCGCTTGGCGCGGGCCACCATCAGGTTGTTCATCGCCGCCTCCCCCTCGTGGTGGGCGGCGGCGCCGAGCTGCGGGTCGATCGCGTCCACGCCGAGCAGGGCGACGTCCAGGGTGACCTCGCGCAGCAGCGCCCCGCCCAGCGGGCCGACCAGCTCGAACGACTTCGGGCGCACCACGCCGCCGGCCACCACTACCTTCATCCGGGATCGGACCAGCAGCTCGTTGGCGATGTTCAGCGCGTTTGTCACCACTGTGAGCTGGGCACCCTCGGCGCTGGTGTTCAGATCCGGTCGCACGGCGAGCGCCCTCGCCACCTCGGTACTGGTGGTGCCGCCGTTCAGACCGACCACGGTGCCCGGCGTGACGAGCGCGGCGGCGGCCGCCCCGATCCGCTGCTTCTCGGCCGAGTGCTTGGCCGTCTTGTAGCGCAGAGGCAGGTCGTACGACACGCCATTGGCGACCGCGCCGCCGCGGGTCCTCGTGATCATTTGCTGCTGTGCGAGCTGGTCGAAGTCACGCCGGATGGTGGCCTGGGAGACGCCCAGCCGCTCGGCTGCCGCCTCGACGCTGACCCGGCCGTTGTCGGTCAGCATTTCGAGCAGGGCGTTCCATCTGGCGTACCGGTCCACCACGGGGGCCCTCCCAGCAACTGCACGGACGGTGATTGATTGCGTGCACACTAGTGCGCGAAACTAGGCTTGCGCAAAAGACCGACCTGCGCGATCGGCCGACCGGTTGCCATGGTCACCCGCGTTCGCGCAGAATAACGCGCGAAATGCGGGTCTAACGAGCCGTATTGCGCATCGATCGGCCCTGCGAGGAGTTTCCCATGGCACACGTGGACGCGGAGATCGCGAGCCAACCCGACTGCTGGCGGGAGGCGGCCAGGCTGGCCGAGGTCGTACGCGGTGACCTGCCGCGCCCCGGGGAGCGGGTCGCCGTCGTCGGTTGCGGCACGTCGTGGTTCATGGCGATGGCGTACGCGGCCCGCCGCGAGCAGGCCGGCCAGGGTGAGACCGACGCGTTCCAGGCGTCCGAGTTCCCCGCCGGCCGCCGCTACGACCGGCTGATCGCGATCACCCGTTCCGGCACCACCACCGAGGTGCTGGAGCTGCTCGCCGCGCTGCGCGGACAGACACCCACCACAGTCATCGTCGGTGACCCCGCGTCCCCGGCGGTCGAGCTGGCCGCCGCCACCGTGGCCCTGCCCTTCGCCGACGAGCGGTCGGTGGTGCAGACCCGCTTCGCGACCACCGCGCTGGCCCTGCTCCGGGCCCAGCTCGGCGACCCGGTGACAGCGCTCGCCGCCGACGCCGAGGTGGCGGTGCGATCCCCACTGCCGATCGACCCGGCCACCATCGAGCAGGTCACCTTCCTCGGTCGGGGGTGGACGATCGGGCTGGCCCAGGAGGCGGCGCTGAAGTGCCGCGAGGCGGCCACCTTCTGGGCCGAGGCGTACCCGGCTATGGACTACCGGCACGGGCCCATCTCGGTCGCCGCGCCGGGCCGGTTGGTCTGGGCGTTCGGTGAGCTGCCCGACGGGCTGCCCGAGGACGTGGCGGCCACCGGCGCGGCCTTCGTGCACAGCCGCACGCACGGCTGGCGCACGGTGCTGGGCAGCTGGTCCGCCGGCCGTACCCCGGTCGATCCGATGGCCGACCTGATCCTGGCGCAGCGCTTCGCTGTCGCGCTGGCCACCAGCCGGGGCCTCGACCCGGACGCGCCCCGCCACCTGACCCGGTCGGTGGTGTTGGCGTGAGCGACCGGGTGGTCGTTGCGCTGGACGTCGGCGGCACCGGCATGAAGTGCGCCCTGGTCCGACCGGACGGCGTCGTGGTGCGCACCGAACGGCACCCCACCGACGCCGCACGGGGCCCGGCCGCCGTGGTCGGCACCATCCTGGAGGTGGCCGGCGGGCTGGCCGACAAGGCCCGCGCCGACGGTCTCACCCCGATCGCGGTCGGCATCGCCGTGCCCGGGGTGGTGGACGAGGCACGCGGCGTCGCGGTGTGGTCGGCGAACGTGGGCTTCCGGGACGTACCCCTGCGGGACCTGACGGTGCGGCGGCTCGGCCTGCCGGCGGCGCTCGGCCACGACGTGCGTGTCGGTGGTCTCGCCGAGGCCCGGCTCGGCGCCGGACGGGGCACCGGGCACGTGCTGTTCGTGGCGATCGGCACCGGCATCGCCGCCGCGCACGTCGTGGACGGCACGGCCGCCGTGGGCGCCCACGGCGCCGCCGGGGAGATCGGCCACATCCTGGTCCGGCCCGCCGGTCCGCGCTGCGGCTGCGGCCGCCCCGGCTGCCTGGAGGCGGTCGCGTCGGCCGCCGCGATCGGTCGCCGCTACGCCGAACTCGCCGGCGACACCGCGGACGCCCCGGTGACCGCGGCCGAGGTGGCCGAACGGGCCGCGGCCGGCGAACAGCTCGCCGGCCAGGTCTGGCAGGAGGCGGTCGAGGCGCTCGCCGATGGCCTCGCCAGCGGACAGGCGCTGTTCGACGTGGCGACGGTAGTGCTCGGCGGCGGCCTGGCCCAGGCCGGGGACCTGCTGCTGACCCCGCTGCGGGCAGCGCTGCACGAACGGATGACCTTCCATCGGGAGCCGCAGCTGGTAGCGGCAGCCCTCGGCGACGAGGCCGGTTGCCTCGGTGCCGCCCTGCTCGCCCTGGACGCCGTGGGTGTCCGTGACCATCAGGAGAAGCGATGACCGTACGGGTGAACGGCCGAGTGGTGACCCCGACCGGAGTCGTCCGACAGGGCTGCGTCGAGTGGGACGGTGATCGGATCACAGCAGTGGCCGAGTATCCGTCGGTGCGCGACGGGCACTGGATCGTGCCCGGCTTCGTCGACATGCACACGCACGGCGGTGGCGGGCACACCTTCACCACCGGTGACGCCGACGAGGCCCGCGCGGCCGCCGACTTCCACCTCGCCCACGGCACCACCACACTGCTGGCCAGCCTGGTCAGCGCGCCCTTTCCGCTGATGCGTACGGCCACCGAGGCGTTCGCCCCGTTGGTCGACGAGGGCGTGTTGGCGGGGATCCACTTCGAGGGGCCGTACCTGTCGGCCGCCCGCTGCGGCGCGCAGAACCCGCAGTACCTGCGCGACCCGTCGACCGACGAGCTGACCGAGCTGATCGAGCTGGGCCGGGGCGCGATCCGGATGGTCACCCTCGCCCCGGAGCGCGACGGCGCGCTGGAGGCGATCAAGCTGCTCACCGCGCAGCGGGTGGTGGCGGCGGTGGGCCACACCGACGCCACGTACGAGCAGACCCGCGCCGCGGTCGCCGCCGGCGCCAGCGTCGGCACCCACCTGTTCAACGGCATGCGCCCGGTGCACCACCGTGAGCCGGGGCCGGTGGTGGCCCTGCTCGACGCGCCCACGGTGATCTGCGAGCTGGTCGCCGACGGGATTCACCTGCACGACGGCATGCTGACCTTCGCCACCGCGACCGCCGGCCCGGACCGCGCCGCGCTCATCACCGACGCGATGGCCGCCGCCGGCATGCCCGACGGCGAGTACGAGTTGGGCGGCCAGGCCGTCACCGTCGCCGACGGGGTGGCTCGACTCGCCCGCGACGGCGCGATCGCCGGCAGCACGCTGACCATGGACGCAGCGCTGCGGCACGCCGTGAACGCCGGAATCCCGATCGCCGACGCCGCACGGATGGTGGCCACCACCCCGGCGCGGGCCATCGGCCTGGGTGATCGGGTCGGGTCTCTCCAGGTGGGCCTCCGCGCCGACCTGGTGGTGCTCGACGACGACCTCAACGTGGTGCGGGTGCTGCGCGCAGGCTCCTGGGTGGAGTGATCGCCGGGCCCTTCGCGCAGGTCGGCCTCCAAGATGTGATCCGCCGTGAACCGCCGCGCCTGTCGCCCAGCCCCAAATCGGGGGCAGGTAGGCGGACGCTCGTTGTCGCCGCGTGGTGCGACCGCCGCCCCCTATCCGGGACGGCTCGACAGGCCGCCCAAGGAGCCTTTGGAGCTGAATCGTTTACGACATCAGCTCCAAAGGCAGCGACACAAACAGTTCGATTAGCGCCCGGAGCCGACTTGGCGACCGTCTGAGCCGGACAACTCAGGCCGGGCCTCAACCCAGGCTGGGGACTTCCACGCCCAGGACGGCCTGCTCGTCGGGGCGGTGCACCAGCACGTCGGTCAGGTACGACTGGACCGCGTGGCGCATGCCGACGTCCCGGCCGGCCTGCTCGGAGAGCAGCCACTTGTGCTCGATGATCTGGGCGAACAGCTCCTGCGGCTCCAGCTTGCGGCGCAGGTGCGCGGGGACGGCCCGGACCACCGGCTCGAAGACCTCCGTGAGCCAGCGGTGGGCGGCCTGCTGCTCGTCGATCAGGTCGCTCTCCGCGCGGTAGGCGTCCAGGTCGTTGAGCAGCTTGCGGGCCTGGTTCTCCTCGGCGTCCAGCCCGGTCAGCCGCAGCAGCCGCCGGGTGTGGTAGCCGGCGTCGACGACCTTCGGCCGGACCAGGAACCGTCCGTCGTCGATTGATGACATGGCCACCTCGGCGACGTCGAAGCCCAGCTCGTTGAGGCGGCGGATCCGGCCCTCGATGTCGTGCCGGGCCTCCCGCTCGATCGCCTGCTCATAGGTGATCTCGTGCCAGAGCCGCTCGTAGCGTTGCACGACCTCCTCGCAGACCACCTCCGGGTCGATGGACTCGTGCAGCAGGCCGGCGGCCTGCAGGTCCAGCGCCTCACCGAAGATGTTCACCCGGGCGATCTCCAGGTCCTCGCCACGCTGACCGTTGGAGAGCGTGTTGTGCAGGGCACCCGTCTCCGCGTCCACCAGGTAGGCGGCGAAGGCGCCCGCGTCCCGCCGGAACAGCGTGTTCGACAGCGAGCAGTCGCCCCAGAAGAAGCCGGTCAGGTGCATCCGCACGATCAGGGCGGCGAGCGCGTCGAGCAGCCGGCTCATCGTCTCCGGCCGAAGGGTGTGCGAGAAGAGCGCCCGGTACGGCAGCGAGAACTGCAGGTGCCGGGTGATCAGCACCGATTCGAGCGGCTCCCCGTCCTCGGTCTGCCGGTCGGCGACGACCGCCACGGCCTCGACCGAGGGAAAGTCGATCCGCTCCAGGGCCCGGAGCAGGTCGTACTCCCGCTCGGCGATCCGCTCGCGGGTCTCCTTGAACGCGTACACGTAGTCGCCCAACCGGACGAAACGGACGATGTGCCGGGAGATGCCCTGCGGCAGCGCCACCAGGTGTTGGGCAGGCCACTCCTCCAGCGGTGTCGACCATGGCAGGTCGAGCAGCGCCGGGTCCACGAGGGCAGACGTGATCCGCACGGGCACAAGCATGACTGGTCGCCCCCCGCATCCGCTCCTGATCGTGGTTGGGCCCACAGCGCCGCATACCCCGCCCTCGCGCCGGGCCGGTAGCGTGGTCGCGTGCTCAAACCCTCAGCGGTACGACGTGACCTGCGGCTACGGTCCGTCCGGCCGGCCGGCTGGTGGTTCGACGCGCTCATGCTGGTCGGTCTGGTCGGGTTGACGGTGGCGCTCGCCGCCGACCAGCTCTTCGGAGTGGACCGGGCGATCGCCGACTGGGCCGACGGGCACCGGCCGGCCGCCGCCTACTGGGTCGCCCGGGTGCTGAACTTCCTCGGCCAGGGCACTCCGCTGACGTTGATCGCCGTCGGGCTGGGCGTGCTGCTGGCCGTCCGGCTGCGGTCGGTGCGGCCGATTCTGCCTCCGGTGGTCGCGTTCGCGCTGACCAACCTGACGATCGGCCCACTCAAGATCTGGACCGCGCGGGCGGCACCGAGCGCCAGCGTCAAGGAGCCGTTCCTGACGCCCGAGCAGACCCTGCCGCTGTTCCACGACGACCTGCCGGTGCGGTTCGCCCAGTCCTACCCGTCGGGGCACGTCGCCAACGCGATCGTCTGGTACGGGGTCATCGCGCTGCTGCTCGCCCCGCTGGCCCGCAGCTTCGGCCGCCAATTGCCAGCCCGGCTCGTCACAGTGATCCGCGTCGTGCCGCCGCTGGTCGTCCTCACCACCACCACCTACCTCGGCTGGCACTGGCTGACCGACTCGGTGGCCGGGCTGCTGCTGGGCCTGCTCCTGGACCGGCTGCTGCACCGGGCACCCTGGGACGGCGTGCCGCTCCCCGGCCGGTTACGCGAGTGGGATCGGCCGTTCACCTCGTACCCCTAGGTTGTGGTTCGTGGATCAACTAAGGCGGCGGTTGGGCGTACCCGATGCGGTTGTCATCGGGTTGGGCTCGATGCTGGGCGCGGGCATCTTCGTGGTCTTCGGCCCGGCGGTGGCGGCGGCCGGCGGCGCGGGCCTGCTGCCCGCGCTGGCGTTGGCCGGCTTCGTCGCCTTCTGCAACGCGACCAGCTCGGCGCGGCTGGCGGCCCGTTACCCGGAGTCCGGTGGCACCTACGTCTACGGCCGGGAGCGCCTCGGACCGTTCGCCGGTTTCGTGGCCGGCTGGGGGTTCGTGGTCGGCAAGACGGCAAGCTGCGCGGCGATGGCGTTGACCATCGGGGCGTACCTGTGGCCGGGGCAGGCCCGGCTGGTCGCCGTCGGCGCGGTGCTCGCGGTGACCGCCGTGAACCTGCGCGGCATCGGCAAGACGGCCACCGTGACCAGGGCGCTGGTCGCGCTCGTGCTGGCGGTGCTCGCCCTGGTCACGGTCGTCGGCCTGGTCGGTGGGCCGGTGCATCTGGACCGGCTCGGCGAACCCGGCGGTTCGGCGCGGGGCGTGCTCACCGCCGCCGGGCTGCTGTTCTTCGCGTTCGCCGGGTACGCCAGGATCGCCACGCTCGGCGAGGAGGTCCGCGACCCGCAACGGACCATCCCGCGCGCGCTGCCGCTGGCGCTCGGGGTGGTGCTCGTGATCTACCTGGTGCTGGCCGTGGTCACCCTCGGCGTGCTCGGCGCCGACCGGCTGGCCGACTCCGCCGCGCCCCTTGTCGACGTGGTGACCGCCGCCGGGCTGCCCGGCCTGGCGTGGGTGGTCCGCGCCGGTGCCACCATCGCGGTCGTCGGGGTGCTGCTGTCCCTGGTCGCCGGGGTCGGCCGGACCACCCTCGCGATGGCCCGCCGCCGTGACCTGCCCGGTGCGCTGGCCGCCGTGCACCCTGTGCACCAGGTGCCGCACCGGGCCGAGCTGGCGGTCGCCGCCGTGGTGATCGTGGTGGTGCTGATAGGCGACGTCCGCGACGCGATCGGCTTCTCCAGCTGCACGGTGCTGGTCTACTACGCGATCACCAACGCGGCGGCGCTCACCCTGGGCCGGGACCCGGACCGACGCTTGCCGGTCCGGGCGCTCGCCGTTCTCGGGCTCTTCGGTTGTCTGCTGCTCGCGGTCAACCTGCCGCTGAGCAGCGTGATCGCCGGCTTCGGCGTGCTCGCCGTCGGTGCCGCCTGCTACGCGCTGCGGGCCCGCCGCTGACCCGGGCAGGCGGCCGGCGTCAGCGGCTCAACCGCTGGTAGCGGCGCACGGCCAGCGGGGCGAACGTCGCGATCAGCAGCACCGGCCACAGCACCGCCAACAGCAGCGCGTGCTCCGCCGGCCAGGAGTCGCCACCCAGGCCCGGGTTGCCGAACAGTTCGCGGATCGCCGCGACGGTGGCCGACAACGGGTTCCACTCCGAGATCGTCCCGATGACCGGAGGCATCAGCTCGGGCGACACGAAGACGTTGGAGATCGCGCTCAACGGGAACGCCGCCGGAAAGACGATCACGCCGACCGTGTCCGGGTTGCGGACCAGCAGCGCCAGGTAGATCCCGACCCAGGTGATAGCGATTCGCAGCAGCAGAAGGAGAGCGACGGCGAGCATCGCCTTTCCGACACCCTGTCGCCACTGCCACCCGACGAGCAGGCCACACACCAGGAGGGTGGACATCTCCAGCAGGGCGCGCAGCAGGTCGGCGGCGCTGCGACCGGTCATCAGGGCGGACCGTGCCATCGGCATCGACCGGAACCGGTCGACCACGCCCCGGCTGAGGTCCAGCGCCACGCCGGTCGCGGTGGCCCCCAGCCCGTAGAGCATCGTCATCACGAAGACCCCGGGCAGCAGGAACTCGCGGTAGTTGCCGCCACCCGCCACCTGCATGCCGCTGCCGAACACGTACCCGAAGACCAGCACGAACATGATCGGCAGCGAGAAGTAGAGGATCAGCTCCTCCGGAGCGCGGACCACGTGCGTCATGTTCCGCCTGGTCATCGTCCAACCGTCAGCGATCGCCGTGGTCATGCCACCTCCACAGTTTGTTCGGCCGCCACGGGCTCGCGGGCCTCGTCCGGCCGGTGCCCGGTCAGGTGCAGGAATGCCTCGTCCAACGTCGCGCGCCGCAGGCCGATGTCCTCGACCGCGATGCCGGCGTCGTCCAGCGCGCGTACCACGTCGACCAGGCCGGCGACGCGATCGAGCACCGGCACGCTGAGCCGTCGGATCACCGGGTCGAGTTCGGGTTCCGCACCGCAGATCGGCGCGACGAGGCGAGCAGCGCGGCTCAGCTCGGCCGCGTCGCGGACCACCACCTCGATCCGGTCGCCACCGGTCATCGCCTTCAGCTCGTCCGGTGAACCCTCGGCCACCACCCGACCGGCGTCGATCACCGAGATCCGGTCGGCGAGCTGATCGGCCTCCTCCAGGTACTGCGTGGTGAGCAGCACGGTCGTCCCGTCCGCCACGAGACCGCGGACCAGGTCCCACACCTGGTTGCGGCTGCGCGGGTCCAGGCCGGTCGTCGGCTCGTCCAGGAACAGCACCCGCGGCGTACGGATCAGGCTGGCGGCGAGGTCCAACCGGCGACGCATCCCACCCGAGTACTCACCGGCGGACCGGCTCGCCGCCTCGTCGAGCCCGAACCGTTCCAGCAGCTCACCGGCGCGTCGGCGGGCCTCCCGTCGGCCGAGCCGGAACAGGCGGCCGAACAGCTCCAGATTCTGCCGGCCGCTGAGGATCTCGTCGACCGCGGCGTACTGCCCGGTCAGCCCGATCCGGGCGCGCACCTCGTCCGGCCGGCGCAGCACGTCGTACCCGGCCACTGTGGCCCGTCCCGTGTCGAAACGCAGCAGCGTGGTGAGGATCCGTACGGCAGTCGTCTTGCCCGCGCCGTTCGGTCCCAGCAGTCCGTGGACCGTGCCGGGTGGCACTGTCAGGTCGAACGTGTCGAGCGCACGGGTCGGGCCGTACCGCTTGCCCAGACCCTCGGCGACCACCTCGAATGTCGTCATGCCCCCACGGTGCTGCCGGGCGCTGACCGGTCACGCACCGTCCGCTGACGGCGGCGCACCGGCCTTCTCCGCCTCGGTGATCTCCTTCAGGGCGAGAATGATCTCGGCACGGGCGGCCTCGCCGACGTACCAGCCGGTGAGCCCGCCGGCCAACGCCTCCTCGCAGAACCGCCTCGCGGCGGCCAGGTCTCCGCGCACCCGGGCCACCTGGGCGAGGCCGAGCCGGGCGCTGGCCACGAACTCGGGCGCGCCGCTGCGCTGCGCGAGGAGCAGCGCACCGGCGAAGTCGTCGTGCGCCGCCGCGAGGTCACCGGCGCGCAGCCTTATCTCGCCCCGGGTACGCAGCATGTCGGCCTGGTCGACGGCCGACCCGAGCGCCTCGACCAGGCCCATGGCCTCATCCATGTGGGCCCCCGCCGTCTCCGGATCGCCCTGCCAGGCGGCCAGTTCGCCGAGCGCACCGAGCGTGATCATGGTGCCCCACCGGTCCCCGGTGGCGCGGAAGCCGTCGAGCGCGGTGGCCAGCGCGGCCCTGGCCCGGTCCCGTTGGTCGCTCCACATCAGCGCCGAGCCGCTGCCCATCGCGCCGAGCGCGTTGATCCACGGGTCCGGGCCGACCAGCCGCCGCAGCTCCGCCATCAGCTCGTCGACATCCTCGGCGCCGCCGGACGGCGGTCCCGTCGAGATCCCCGACAGGTACAGCAGGAAGGGCTGTCGGGGCGGCCGGTCGAGGCTGCGGATCACTGACCGCTGCGTCCCGAGGGACGGCAGATGCCCGGAGCCGGCGAGCGAGGCGTTGTAGACGCAGAGGGCGAACTCCTCACCCAGCCCCGGCGGCGCCTCGGTGCCGAGCAGTTCGAGGACGTCCGCGGCAAGCCGCGCCCCTTCCCCGCGCATGCCGCGCAGCCACCAGTAGAACGACAGGGCCGCGACCATTCCGGCCGCGTCGGACGCGTCACCGGCCGCGGTGGCCCGGCGCAACGCCGCGTGCAGGTTGTCCCGCTCCGCGTCCAGCAGCCGCAGCCAGTGCAGTTGTTCGGCACGCCGGAGGTGGTCGCTGGCGGTCCAGGCGAACTCCAGGAAGTACGCGGTGTGCGCGCGACGGAGTTGGTCGGCCTCGCCGGCCTCGGCGAGGCGCTCGGCGCAGAAGGCCCGCACCGTTTCGAGCATCCGGTACCGGCCACCCGTCATCTCCACGAAGGACTTGTCGACCAGGCCGGTGAGTGCGTCGACGAACTCGGCGGTGGGCAGGCCGCAGACCCGCTCGGCCGCTTCCAGCGTGGCCCCACCGGCGAAGACGGTCAGCCGCCGGGCCACTTCCCGTTCGGCGTCGTCGAGCAGATCCCAACTCCACTCGACCACGGCCCGGAGGGTGCGGTGTCGCGGCGACGCGGCCCGGTTGCCCGTCGACAGCAGCCGGAACCGGTCGTCTAGACGGGCGGCCACCTCGGCGACGGACAGCGCCCGCAGCCGCGCGGCGGCCAACTCGATCGCCAGCGGCAGGCCGTCCAGGCTGCGGCAGATCCGCAGCACCATCTCGACGTTGGCCGGCGTGACGGTGAAGTCGGGCGCGACGTCGGCGGCCCGTTGGGCGAAGAGACCAACTGCCGCGTAGTCGTCGGCGTCCAGCGCGGACGCACCGAGCGGTGGCAGGGTGAGCCCGGACAGCGGGCACAGCGCCTCACCGACCAGCCCCAGCGGCTCCCGACTGGTGGCCAGGACGCGCAACGCCGGGCACGCGCTCAGCAGCCGGGCCGCCAGCCGGGCCGCGTCGACGAGGACGTGCTCGCAGTTGTCGAGCACCAGCAGCAGTCGCCGCTCGGCGAGCGCCTCGACCAACCGGTCGGTGGTCTGCCAGCCCGGCTCGGCCGGGGCACGCAGGCCCGCGTCGCGCAGGCCGAGCGCGCTCAGCACCGCCTGCGGAACGTCCGACCCGTCGGCCAGCCCGGCCAGCTCGACGAAACGGACCTCGCCGTCGACCCCGCCCGCGGCCTCGATCGCCAGTCGCGTCTTGCCCGCCCCACCGGGGCCGGTGAGGGTGACGAGCCGGCGCTCGCCGAGCAGGTCGCCGACGCGCTTGAGTTCCTCCTCGCGCCCGACGAATGTGGTGAGTTGACTCGGCAGCACCGGTTCGACCGACCCGCGTTCCTCACCGCGCAGCACCGCCAGGTGAACCGCCGCCAACTCCGCCGACGGGTCGACGCCGAGCTGCTCGGCCAGCGTGTGCCGGACGTCCTCGAACTCGGCCAGCGCTTCCGCCGGCCGACCCAGTGTCGCCAGGGCACGCATGAGCTGGCCCCGCGGACGCTCCCGCAGGGGATGCGTGACGACCAACTCCCGCAACTCCGCGACCAGCGCGCTCTGTGCGCCCAACGCCAGGTCCGCCTCGACCCGATCCTCGATGGCGGCCAACCGCAGTTCGTCCAGCCGAGCCGCCTGCGCGGACGCGCCGGCGGCGCCGATGGCATCGGCCAGGGCGGGACCACGCCACAGCTCCAGCGCCTCGCGCAACACCGTCGCCGCCCGGGGCCAGTCGCCGTCGACGAGCGCGCGGTGCCCCGCCTCGGCGAGCCGTTCGAACAGGTACGCGTCGACATCGTCGGGGTCCACGGCCAGGCGGTAACCGGCCGGGTGAAACTCGACCGGGTCGTGCCCGGCGGGCAGGGCCTGGCGCAGCCGCGACACCTGGGACTGGAGCGCGTTGGCAGCACCCCGGGGCGGATGCTCCCCGTACAGGCCGTCGATCAGGCGCTCCGCGGAGACCACCCGACCGGCGTCGAGCAGGAGGAGCGCCAGCAGGGCGCGCAGCCGCGGACCGCCCACGGGGACCTCTCGCCCGTCGGCCAGCACCACCTGGGTCGGCCCCAGGATGCGGAAACGCATGGCATGGATTGTCGCTCAGCGCCGGCCGGTTCTGGCCGCGCCGGGTGGCGTCAGCTCACCTCGCCGGTCCCGTCATGCCGGCGGGTCAGCTCGAATCCGTCAGCTAGGCCGCCGTTGGTCGTCGAAGAGGCACCCTCGGCGGGGGGAACGGGATGCGCCGCGCCGGGCGCGGACGCGGCGACCCCGGAGTCCGTCGGGCCGGGCACCGAGGGAGACGCCGCCGCCGGGGTGTGCACCCCGCCGTGGACCGCCCCGGCCGGCCGGGGGACCGGGACGGGGTGGGCCGGCGGGGCGCACTGGCGCGTCAGCCAGTCCAGCCCGCGCCGCCGGGCGACGACTGTCAGCCGGTCGCCGGCGAAGATCACCTGCCGGGGGTCGAGGTCCTTCCACCAGATGGTCTTGGCACCACCGGCCGGGGTGCGGGCGATCAGCCGGACCTGCCCGTCCCGGTTGACCACGCCCAGCGGTCGGCCGTCCAGCTCGGAGCCGGCGGCGACCGGCACCTCGGCGACCGGCAACGCGTGCCGGTCGACCGGGATCGTGGTGATCACGGCACGTTCGGTGAGCGCCCCGATGAAGGCCGGGGCGGCCAGGTAGGAGACCGAGCGGGACACCCCGAGCGCGAATGTCTCCTCCACCCGTTCGGCGAAGTCACCGTCGAAGAGCCGCAGCACCACGCGCAGGTCGGCGCGGAGGTCGCGGGCAGCGAGCGCCGCCTCCAGGTTGGCCACGTCGTCGGTGGACGCCACCACCAACGCCTGGCAGTCGGCCACCGAGGCGGCGACAAGTGTCTCCGGCAACGCGGCGTCGCCGACGATCAGCGGCACCTCCAGTTGGCGGGCCAGGGCGGCACCGCGCGGCTCCGGATCCTTGTCGATCGCCACCACCTCGACGTCGTACTCGCGTAGCTGCGCCATCACCCGGGTGCCGACGTTGCCCAGGCCGATCACCACCACGTGCCCGACCCGCGCGGGTTGCAGGCGGCCGGTGTGCAGGGCCAGCCGGGCGTTGACGATGCCGTCCACCACGACGGCGGTGATCAGCGGGATCAGCGCCAACCCGGCCAGGTTGAGCACCACCTGCATGATCTGGGCGTCCGCCGCCTTGGTGGTGTCCGGGTCGGCGCCGCTGAGGGTGGTGACCAGGGTCAGGTACAGCGCCTCCAGCGGAGAGACGTCCTCGGCCCGGGAGATCAGCGCCCCCAGCACCGCGATCAGCGCGAGCACCGCCATCACCGCAACGCCGATCTTGCGGGTGGCGAAGCCGCGGACCGCCCCCAGCACCACGGCGACCGGACGACGACGCCGACGTGCCCGGACCAACCGGCGGGCGGCGACCTCGGTGCCCGGTGGCTGACCGGTCGCCTCGGCGAGCACCAGGTCGGCTCCGGCCTGCTCGGCCGGCAGCAACTCCACCCCCTGCGCCTCGCTGAGGTGCGCCAACGCGCAGACCACGTCCTGCGGTCGGACGTCGGCCCGACGCGCCACCCGCAGCGTCTTGTCCCGGTGTTGGAAGGAACTCGGGTCGACCTCGTTGAGCGCGGCGGCCACGAAGGCCGGCGCGGCCATCTCGGCGTCGGAGAGCACCTCGACCGGGGCCTTGAGCAGCTTGCGTACGCCGTCGGCAAGGGTGCCGTTGAACATCCGCAGCACCTGGCGGACCCGCTGGTCGACAGCCTGGGCGCAGAGCGCGGCGTGCAGGTTGCCCACGTCGTCCTGGTGCAACAGGGCCAGCCCGGTCGCGCCGGCCAGACCGGCGGCCTCGAAGGTGGCCACGTCCAGCCGGTCCGAGCGGACCACCCGGACCCCGCGCAGCCCGGCCACGTCCGGCCCGTTGCTGCGGTAACGCTCCGGCACCACGACTGTCACCCGGGCCCCTCCCGCCGGCAGCTCGGATTCGAGCATCGCCCGGGCCACGTAGTAGGCGAGCGCGTCCTTGCCACAGATCACGTAGTGCGGGCGCGGATCACCGACGGACCGTAGCCGCCAGTTCCACTCGACCGCCCGTCGCGCCCGGTCCCGCCACGGCTCCGCCATGCCCGGATCGTAATCAGCACGGCCACGGTGGGCGACCCCGTCCGGATCATCCCGTGACCAGGTATGTCCGCTCCGGTGCCGGGTAGAGCAGCGACATGCAGACGTTCCTCCCGTACCCGGGCTTTCTGGCCAGCGCCCGCACGCTGGACCAGAAGCGGCTCGGCAAGCAGCGGGTGGAGGCCATCCAGGTGCTGCGTGGGCTCACCCGACCCGGGTACGGCTGGCGCAACCACCCGGCGGTGAAGATGTGGGCCGGGTACGAGGAGGCGCTCGTCCGCTACGGGCTGGACATGTGCGCGGTCTGGACCGAACCGGGGCGGGCCGACACCTGCGCCACCACCATGACCGTCGACCTCGCCGCCGCCTGCGGGGCCGGCGTGATCCGAACCCAGGATGAGCTGGCCCGAGCAGGTGAGCTGCCACCATGGCTGGGCCGCGACGACCTGCACCTGAGTCACCGCTCGTCGCTGCTGCGCAAGGACCCGACGCACTACCGCCCGCTGTTCGGCGACGACGTGCCGGAGGACCTGGAGTACGTCTGGCCCGCCTCCGACCGTCCCCGCCGTTGCTTGCCAGCCGACTGATCCGAGGTGGGGCAGACTGGGCCCCATGGCGCTGTCGCAAGTGGTAGGTCGGCTGATCGGCGTACGGCAGCACCAGGTGGACCCGGGCGGTGGTGGCGCCGACCGGGTGCCACGACCGACCACGGCGCTCGTGGTGGGTGGCGGCATCGCCGGCATGTCGGCGGCGGTGGTGCTGGCCGAACGGGGTGTGGCGGTCACCGTGCTGGAAGCGGCACCGACGCTCGGCGGTCGACTGGGCGCCTGGCCGGAGGCGCTCGCCGACGGCAGCCAGCAGAACGAGCACGGCTTCCACGCGTTCTTCCGGCAGTACTACAACTGGCGGTCCATCCTCCGCCGGATCGATCCTGACCTGGGCTTCCTCAAGCCGATTCCGGGCTACCCGATTCTCAGCGGGCAGTGGCCGACCGAGGAGTTCGGCAGGTTGCCACCCGCGCCGCCGGCGAACCTGCTGGCGCTGCTGCTGCGCAGCCCCAGCCTGCGCCTGGCCGACCTGCGACTGATGGACCGGGACGCGGCGCTGCCGCTGCTCAGCTACGACCCGGTGCGCACCTACGCCGACCTGGACGACACCACCGCCGACGAGCTGCTGGCGTCGCTGCGACTGCCGGATCGGGCGCGGGCGATGCTGTTCGAGGTCTTCTCGCACTCGTTCTTCAACCACGAGGCGGAGATGTCGGCCGCCGAGATGGTCGCCCAGTTCCACTTCTATCTGCTCGGCAACCCGGAAGGGCTGGCCTTCGACTGCCCCGACGAGGACTACGCCACGGCGATCTGGGAGCCGCTGACCCGGCACGTGGAGAAGCACGGCGGCCGGGTCCTCACCAGTTGCGCCGCCACCGGGGTGCACCGCGACGCCGAGGGGTGGCGGGTGACGACCACCGACGGCGGCAGCCATCCGGCCGGGCACGTCGTGCTCGCCGTCGACCCGCCGGCGCTCGCCGCGCTGGTGGCGGCCTCCCCGGACCTGGCCGAGCAGGCCCCCGACCTGGCGGGAAGGATGCCGGCCTTCGGCACCCCCGGCCCGCCGTACGCGGTGGCGCGGTACTGGTGTGACGGGGACGTGGCCGCCGAGCGGGCGGTGTTCAGCGGTGTGTCCCGCCAGCCCACACTGGACTCGGTGACGCTCTACCACCGGCTGGAGAACGAGCCGCGGCGCTGGGCGCAGCAGACCGGCGGCTCGGTCGTCGAGTTGCACGCGTACGCCTGCGAGCCCGGCGTGCCGGCCGAGGAACTGGCCGAGCGGATGCGCCGCGAGCTGGTGGCGCTCTGGCCGGAGGCCGGCGACCTGCGGGTCCGCGAGCTGCGGGCCCGGGTGGAGGCGCAGGCTCCGGCGTTCACGCCGGGCAGCCACGCCTGGCGACCGGGGGTACGCACCGACGCGAACGGCCTCTACCTGGCCGGCGACGGCATCGCCACGGACTTCCCGAGCGCGTTGATGGAACGCTCGGCCGCGACCGGGATCATCGCCGCGAACCACATCCTGCGCGCCGAGGGTGGCGCGGCCGAGTCGGTGCGCTCGATCCGACCGCGTGGGCTGCTGGCCGGTCGCATCGGGCCAAATCGACAAAACACAACATAAGCCACCGTACGCTGCCGTACGCTCGAATGATCAACCGTCGATCGGCCGGGCGGGAGGGCAGCGGGAGATGTCACCACTGCACCGCGCCGGCGCGGAGAACGGTTCGTCGATGGACGAGATCGGCCGCGACGACGCGTACCCGCTGATCCGTGACGAGCGCGCCTGCATCGTCACCGCGCTCCGACTGGGTTGGTGGATGGCGGACGCCTACCACCACGGGCAGCACGCGGAGCCCCGCGCGTTCGTCGAGGCCCGCCCGGCCGTACCGCCGGCCAAACTCTCCAACCTCACCGAGATGTCCGTCCACCGTCGAATGCGGATGTACCTCGACGGGGTGGACGTCGCCCTGGCCCAGATCGCCGACCTCACCCGGCACACCGGGCCGGTGCCCGACACGTCGGCCGCCCGAGCCCTGCTCCCCGACCTGGGCCAGCCCGATCCCGCCGACCCGGTGCCGCTGCTGCTCGCCCTCGACGACCTCAACGTGGAGGTGCTGCGCTGGGCGATGGCCGCCAACCACCGGGTCGGGCTGGCCTACCGACTGGGCCGTTCCGTGGCCGACACCGTCCGAGCCGGCGACGTCACGCAGTTGCTGCGCCAGTTCGGCGGCCGGCAGGTCCAGATCAGCAGGTGGTTGGACGAGCTGGCCAGTGTGCTGCCGCCGTACTCGGCCGCGGTGGTGCGCCGCTCGCTGGCCGCCTGGGCGAACGCTGTCGACAGCGCCGGCCACGGGGACCCGACCGAGCCGACGCCCGCCACCCTGAGCCGGGCGCTGCGCGGCCAGGGTGACCTCTGGCGCGACGTGCTCACCGGTGGCCTGCACCCGCGCGACCTGCTCGACGAGGAGGACTACGCGGTGATCGCCCGGAACCTGATCATCCGAGACCGGCGACTGGTGGCGCAGGCGGCCCGAGGCATCTTCTGGCCGGTGCTCGTACCCCTGCTGTTGGTGCTCTTCGCGGTCGTCGGGGTGAGTGCCGCCGCGGCCGCCGGCTCACCGACCACCCGGGCCACGGTAGCCCTGGTGGGCCTCGGCGCCGGGCTGGCCGCGATCTGGCGGTCGGTCTCCGGGCCCGCGCTGGCCGTCGCCGGTGAGGTCAACCGGCCACTGCTGGACAGCGAACTCACCGCACGGATGGCCCTGCGGCTGAACCGGCCGCTGACCAACGCCCAGGTCTCGGCCAAGGCAGCTCCCCGCACCCGCCGCCAGCGGCGTCCCGACGAGGCCGGCCGATCGAAATACGTTGCCCCTGTCTCCCCCGTCGACCTAACGTGAGCGCGCAAGGTCAACCACCACCGCGGGAGCAGCTCATGACGATGTGGCACGTCAGCACCGTGCTGTCGACGCTACCCGGTGACGGTTACCGAGCGGAAGGTCCCCGGGCGGGCCGGCCCGACTGACGCGTGTCCGTACGCGCTGAGCCGCCCCGTCCGACAGCCGGACCGGGCGGCTTCTTGCTGTCCGTCACCTCTGGAAAGGAGTCCCGGTGGACGCCGTCCTCGTCATCAACGCCGACCTCGGCCCGCTGCACCGGGTCACCGTCCAACACGCCGTCCGCATGCTCTGCCGCCGGGTGGCCGAGATCCACGAGGCCGAGCCGGACCGGGTGATCGGGGTCTTCCCGATGCCCCGGGTGGTACGGCTGGTCCGCTTCGTGGTCACCCGGTGGAGATTCAACTCCGGGCCGGCCTGGTCGCGCGCCGGTGTGCTGCGCCGCGACAACAGGTGCTGCGCGTACTGCGGCGGCCCGGCCTCCACCATCGACCACATCCTGCCCCGCTCGCGCGGCGGTCGGAACACCTGGCGAAACACCACCGCCGCCTGCTGCGCCTGCAACCAGCGCAAGGGGGACCGGACGCCGGCGGAGGCGGGCATGCCGCTGCGCCGTGAGCCGGTGAACCCGGGCTGGGCGGCGCTCGCCGGGCGGTGACGGACCGGCCGGCGGGAACGGGGGGCCGCGTTTCGGGTACGTCCCGGACGCGGCACCCGCCGGCCCCCGATCAGGCGGCGCGTTCCTTGACCTTCGACTTTAGCTGGCCGTTGGGGCACTGCACCCGGATCTCGCTGCGGTGCTCCGCGGAGGTCAGCTCGACCATGATCTGCTTCGCCGGCCCCGGGTCGTACCCCTCGACCCGGAAATCGGGCGCGAGCACCACAGCGAGCACCTCGACCGAATTTCCCACGCAGCGAGCGGTGACCGTCCCGCCGTGCGCCTCGACGGGCACACCGGCGCCGGCGGTGGGAGTCGGCGCAGCCCTGGTCGGGGTCGGGCCAGAGGTGGCGGGCGTCGGGCCCGGGACCACTGGCCCGCCCGGACCGGACGGGGGGCTGATCCGGGTAGCGGGCGCGGTGTTCCTGGTCGGCGGTGCGGCGGACGGACCGGCATCAACCGGGTCGGTCGGGTCCTCGATGCCGGGCATCCCCACCGTGGTGGTGCCCGGGCCACTGCCGGTCGGCGCGGCGCTCTGTCCCTGTCGACGATTGCTGAAGTCACCGAGCGATCCGGCGAGCGCCACCGCGGCGATCACGGCTCCGCCGACCGTCAGGATGGCTCGCCCCCGACGCCACGGCCCGCGCCTCATCCGCGCCACCGAATCGCCGGTCGGCTCGGTGCCGGCCTCCTCGGTGCCGGCCTCCTCGGTGCCGGCCTCCTCGGTGCCGGCCTCCTCGGTGCCGGCCTCCTCGGTGCCGGCCTCCTCGGTACCGGCCGGCTTGGGGCCAGTCGCCGCTGGGCCGGCGTGCTCGACCCTCTTTTCCGCCCATCCAGCCGCACCGCCCGCCCCCCCATCGCCGGCCCCCTCGTCCCCTGCACACACTGCTCGATCCCTGTGCGC
>NZ_JAKKFG010000011.1:0-338880 GCF_022230905.1 Micromonospora salmantinae | reverse complement strand
CCAGCTCGGCGCGCTGGCTGGCGTCGTCGGCCTCGGCGCGGGCCTCGCGGGCCTGCTCGCGGGCGCGCGCCGCGTCGCCCGCCGCGGTCTCGGCGTCGTCGCGCGCCTCGTCGCGTTCGGTCTGCGCCGCCGCGATCTCGGTGGCGGCCTCCGCGCGGACCTGCGCGAGCTGCCGCTGCACACCCACCGGCGACAACTCGGCGTGCAGGGACTCGGTCAACGTCTCGACGATCTGGTCGAGTCGGTCCACCGCCTCCCAGGTGCGGGCCACCTGCCCGGGCAGACCGGGGGCGTTGCGGTGCCGCATCCGGCTGTTGCGGGAGGCGCGCTGGCAGGCGCCGTCGTTGTCGCGGCAGTAGCGAAACGGTCGACCCGCGCCGACGCGCTGCGGCACGGGCGCTCCACAGTGGGCGCACGGGCGGGTCTCGGTGGTGCTGGGCTGGGCGTCCATCGAGGGCGAAGTCTAGTGCCGGCCGATCAGCTCGCCGCCCGGGCCGTCGCGTCCAGGGTGTAGCGGCGTTGCAGCAGCAGCGCCGCGAGCATCGCCACCGCCGGCAGCAACCCGAAGCCGTAGCGGACCGCCGCGAGCGCGGCGTCCGGCTGCACCGGCGACTCACCCGCCGTCGAGGCCACGAAACCACCCACTGTCAGGCACAGCGCGTACGCGTACGGGCCCAGGGCCGCGCCGGTGGCCTCGGTGGCAGTCCACACCCCGGTGTAGGTGCCGGCCCCGGTGCTGCCGGCGGTGCCGGCGGCGCGGATCACGTCGGGCAGCATCGAGAACGGCAGCAACTGCATGCCGGCGAACGCCACCCCGAGCACCGCCACCGCGGCGACCAGCACCGGCAGGCCGGCCGGTCGGCCCACCGCCAACACCACCGAGCCGATCGCGAACGCGCCCTGCGCGCCGAGCAGCGCCCGCTGCTTGCCGACGCGTCGGGCCACCACCAGCCAGGCCGGGGTGACCAGCAGCGCCGGCGCCACGAACGCGGCCACCAGCACCGTGGTCAGGCCCGGGGCGCGCAGCTCGTACTCGGCGTAGTAGGGCACCCCGGCGAGCACCAGGTGGGTGGTGGTGGACATCGCCAGGTACGCGGCGACCAGCCACCGGAACTGCCTGTCACGCAGCGCCGTGCGCAACGCCCGCCACCCGCCGTGCCCCGACGCGGTGCTGGCCGGCGCGGACCCGCGCAGCCGGGCGATGCCGGCGACACCGACCAGCATGGCCACCAGCATCCCCACGGCCAGAACCACGCCCATCCGCTGGTAGCCGTCCCGCGTCGCGGCGTCGCCGCCGGTGAGCAGCGGGGCCAGCAGCCCGGAGACCAGGATGCCCAGGGTCAGCACCACCATCCGGAACGCCATCAGCCGGGTGCGTTCGTGGTAGCCGATGCGCAGATCGGCCGGGGTGGACAGGTAGGGGACCTGGTAGGCGGCGAAGAGCAGGTTGCCGGCGATGAAGAACACCGCCACCCACGCCGCCGCCGGCGCGCCGGTCAGGCCGCCGGGCACCGCGAAGAGCGCGGCGAACGCGACCGGCAGGGCGCAGCCGAGCAGCAGCAGGCGACGACGGTCGCCACGTCGGGTCTGCTCGACGTCGGCGCGGTGCCCCACCCAGGGGTGCAGCAGCACGTCGGCGATCTTCGGCAGCAGCAGCGCCAGGCCGGCCAGCCACGGCCCGACGGCCAGCACGTCGGTGAGGAAGTAGAGCAGCAGCAGGCCGGGCACCGTCACCCAGACACCCATGCCGAGCGACCCGGCCGCGAAGCCCGCCAGGGGCCCGCGCGGCAGCGTCGCGTCGGTGGCGGCCGCGGGCCGCCGGTCCAGCCCGGTCATCGCCGCATCCTCTCCGCAATCCAACGGTTGCTGGATTCTAGGGGCAGAATGGCGGCCATGACCATGCCCCGCCGCCGCCCGGGTCGGCCCCGCCGCGACGAGACCCGGCCGACCCGCGAGGTGGTGCTCACCGCGGCGACAGCGCTCTTCGCCGAGCGCGGCTTCGACGCCGTCGGGCTGCGGGAGGTCGCCGCCGCCGCCGGGGTCGACGTCGCCACCGTCGCGCACCACACGGGTACGAAGGCGGCGCTCTACGACGCGTGCTTCGCCAGGGTGTTCGCCGCCGAACGGGACGTGCTGACCGAGGCCGCCGAGCAGGCCCGCGCCGCCCTCGACGCCGGCCCGGACGCGGCGCTACGGGCCCTGCACGAGCTGGTCGACGTCTTCGTCGACTTCCTGGAGGACCGCCCCGAGACCACCGCGCTGTGGCTGCGCCGCTGGTTGGAACCGCAGCGGCACGCCGAGCTCGACCAGCGCTACGCCGACCCGTTGTACCGGCTGGTCGCGGAGCTGCTCACCGCCGCCGCGGCGACCGGCGCCCTCGCCGAGCCGACCCCGCACATCACCGTGCGCAGTCTGGTGTGGGCGACGCACGGGCACGTGGTGGCGCTGGCCGCGGGTGCGCCCGGCGCTCGGGAGCGGCGCGAGTTCCGGGCGTTCGTGCATCGCCTGCTCGACGGGCTGTACGGATCACCGACCCCTTGACGGGCCGCCGCCGCGCGACGATTATCCATCGGACGTTGGATTAATGGGGGCGGCAATGGGCGTACCACCTCGGGTGGCGGTGATCGGGGCCGGCGCCGCCGGGCTCGCCGCGGTCAAGGCACTGGGCGACGCCGACGTGCCAACTGTGGGCTTCGAAGCCGCCGAGCAGGTCGGTGGCCTCTGGGTGTACGGGGCACCCGACTCGCCCGCGTACCGCACGCTGCACCTCAACACCAGCCGTGGTCGCACCCAGTTCGCCGACCACCCGATGCCCACCGACTGGCCCGACTACCCCGACCACCGTCGGGTCGCCGGTTACCTCGCCGACTACGCCGAGCGCTTCGGGCTGACCGACACCATCCGGCTGCGCCACACCGTCGAGCGGGTCACCCGGCACCCCGACGGCACCTGGACGGTGGCCGCCAGTGGCCCGAGCGGGCCGGTCGAGGTCACCGTCGACGCCGTGGTCGTCGCCAACGGGCACAACCGGGTGCCCCGGCTGCCCGACCCCGGCTACCCCGGCGAGTGCACCGCCGAGCAGATCCACAGCCACGACTACCGGGGCCCGGAGCAGTTGGCCGGCAGGCGGGTCCTGGTCGTCGGCGGCGGCAACTCCGCGATGGACATCGCCGTCGACGCGTCGTACGCCGCCACCCGCACCCTGCTGTCGCTGCGCCGGGGCGTCTGGGTGGTGCCGAAGTACCTGCTGGGTCGCCCCTCGGACACCCTCAACGGGGCGTTGGCCCGCCGGCTGCCGTGGCGTCTGCGCCAACGCATCAGCCAGACGATGCTGAGCGCCACCGTCGGCAACCCCACCCGCTACGGGCTGCCCGCACCGACGCACGGCTTCCTGCAGGACCACCCGACGCTCTCCGACGGGTTGCTGTCGCGGCTGACCCACGGTGACGTCGAGGCCCGACCCGGCGTCGCCGCCCTGGACGGCGACCGGGTGGAGTTCACCGACGGCCGCAGCGACAGCGTCGATCTGATCATCTGGTGCACCGGTTACCGGGTGGACGTCGCGTTCCTCGACCCGGCGCTGCTCGCCGGAGGCGCCGACACCCTGCCGTTGTACCGGCATGTGTTCCACCCCGAGGCCCCCGGGCTGAGCTTCGTCGGGCTGATGCAGTCCACCGGCTCCGCGTTCCCGCTGGTCGAGGCGCAGGCCAAGCTGATCGCGGCGCATCTCGCCGGCCGGTACGCGCTGCCGGACCCGGAGCGACAGCGCGCCGCCTGCCGGGCCGAACTGCGGGCCGCGACCGCCCGCTGGGGTCAGCGCCGCCCGGCGATGCGGGTGGACTTCGACGTCTACCTGGCCGAGCTGGCCCGGGAGTTGACCGCCGGGACCCGCCGCGCCCGCTCCGGCACGACGCCCTCAACGGGGGTACCCCGGTGAGCGGCCGCTCCCTGGCCGGTCGGCGGGTGCTGGTCACCGGGGCGAGCGGGACCTTCGGCCGCCATCTCGGCGCCGCGCTGAGCGCTGCCGGCGCCCGGGTGGTGGGGCTCGACCTGCACGCCCGTCCCGACGACGACGTGCCGGTGCTGGGCTGCGACCTGACCGATGCGGACGCCGTACCGGCGGCGGTGCGGGCCGCCGTCGACCGGCTCGGGGGGCTCGACCTGCTGATCAACAACGCCGGGGTGGGTGGTCCCGCGCCGGCCGAGTTGCCGCCCGACGAGGTGGTCCGTCGGCAACTGGAGGTCAACCTGCTCGCCGCCTGGCGCACCACCGCCGCCGCTCTGCCCCCGCTGCTCACCGCACGCGGACGGGTGATCTTCGTGGCCAGCCGGATGGCGGTGCTGCCCCTCCCGCTCGCCGCCGCGTACGGGGTGAGCAAACGGGCCCTGGTCGCCTACGCCGACGCGCTGCGCCACGAGGTGGGTTCCCACGTCGGGGTCAGCGTCGTCTACCCGAGCATGGTCGCCTCACCGATCCACGACAGCACCGCCGAGGCCGGGCTGTCCCTGCAGGGGGTGTCGCGCCCCGAGCCCGTCGAAGGGGTGGTCGCGGCGATCCTGCGCACCGCCACCGCCCGACGCGCGCCCCGGGACGTGGCGACCACCGCGCGCGGCCGGCTGGAGATGGCCGTCGGCCGGCACGCGCCCGTGCTGGCCGACCGGCTGGTACGCCGTACCCTCACCGCCCGGCTCGCCGCCGGTGACCTGGACGCCGCGCCGCTGGCCGCCGGGATGCTCGGCCGCCACCGGGGGCGCTGACCGCCCGGGTCAGGGCGTGGCGACGGCCGCGCGCGAGCGGTCGGCGGCGATGCGCACGGCCAGTGCCGCGAGCGCGGTCCCGGTCACCCACCGCTGCACCCGCAACCACACCGGCCGGCGGGCGAAGAACCCGGCCAGCGAGCCGGCGCTGAGCACGATCAGCGCGTTCACGCTCAGTGCCACGACGATCTGGGTCAGACCGAGCAGCAGGCTCTGCGTGGCCAGGTGCCCCCGCGTCGGGTCGATGAACTGCGGTAGCAGCGACACGTAGAGAATCGCGATCTTCGGGTTCAGCAGGTTGGTGACCAGGCCCATGGTGAACAGCCGCCGGGGCGGGTCCGGCGGCAGCGGCGCGGGCCTGAACGGCGAGTGCCCACCCGGACGCAGCGTCCGCCAGGCCAGCCAGAGCAGGTAGCCGGCGCCGGCCAGCTTCACCACCGCGTACAGCGTCGGCACCAGGACGAAGACGGTGGCCAGGCCGGCGACCGCCGCCGCCAGGTAGACGCCGAAGCCGGCGGCCACCCCGAGCAGCGAGACCAGCCCGGCTCGGCGACCCTGCGCCACCGAGCGGGACACCAGGTAGACCATGTTCGGGCCGGGCGTGAGCACCAGCCCCAACGCCACCAGCGCGATGCCCAGCAGTGCACCAGTACTCACCACGACACTTCCCCCGATCGGTAGTCCCCACACCGACCGTAATCGGGAGGAACATCGCAACCCAGGGCCACCTGGCAGGCCGTGGCCTGCGATCTGAGGTGATCCACTCGCGTTCGGCGCGACGGCGGCGCCGTCGGCGGGAATGCTCACCGTCGCGGGCGTGCTGACCCCTGACAAGTGCGTGTCGCCGGCCGGAGGCGGCGCGTTACGGTGGCCAGGGAGGTGCCGCACGGTGACCGAGGCGTGGGAAGCGTCAGTGGAGGCGAAGATCCAGGATGCCGTACAGCGCGGCGAGTTCGACGACCTGCCCGGCATGGGCAAGCCGATCCCCGGTCGGGGGGCGCCGTACGACGAGGCGTGGTGGATCAAGAGCTTCCTGGAACGCGAGGCGCTCCCCAGTGACCTGCTCCTGCCCACGTCGCTGCAACTGCGCCGACGCATCGAGCAGGTCCCCGACGAGGTCCGTGACCTGCCCACCGAACAGTCCGTCCGCGACTTCGTGGGGCAGTTGAACACGCAGATCGTGGCGTGGCTGCGCTTCCCCGACGACGGCCCCCGGGTAGCGGTGCGCCCGGTGAACACCGAGGACGTGATCCGCCGCTGGCGCGCCGAGCGGGCCCGGCCCGAGATCACCTCGACCGTCACCGAAGCGGCGGCCGTCCCGCCGCCGGCGCGCCGGCCCCGCCGTAGCTGGTGGCGGCGGTGGCGCCGTCGGGGCTGACCCCCGGGCCACGGCCACGGCAGACTGTGCCGATGCTTATCGAATCGCGGTCACCCGACTCGCCCTCGACGCCGGGTGTCGCCCTGCGTCAGTGGTGCGCCGACGACCTGGATGAGTTGGTGCGGGCGTACCGGGATCCGGTCCTGCGCCGCTGGACCAGAGCTGCGGTGACCACCGCGGCCGAGGCCCGACGGTGGCTGGACGGCGCGCTGCGTGACTGGGCCGACGGCCGGCGGTACACCTTCGCGGTCCTCGAAGAGCAGGCCGACGGCGCGCGGCTGGTGGGCAACGTGGTGCTCAAGGGGGTCACGTCGCAGCGCCCGGCCCCGGAGGTCGGCTACTGGACGGCGTCGTGGGCGCGCGGCCGCGGCGTCGCCCCTCGCGCGGTCCTCGCGCTGAGCCGCTGGGCGTTCGACCGGTTTCCCGAGGTGGCGCGTCTCGACCTGCTGCACCAGGTGGACAACGTCGCGTCCTGCCGGGTGGCGCAGAAGTGCGGCTTCGTGTTCCAGGAGGTGCTGCCGGCCCGGCCGCCGTTTCCGCTCGACGGCCACCGGCACTCGCTGCACGCCGGGTAGCCGGGGCAGCACTGTCGACACCTCCCGGCGCCGACCGTGCGAACCCGACCCCTGACGCTCCACCGGGCGGCCACCACCCCTCGACGCTGGTGCGAGTCAGTCGACTGCGGCCCGCCAGCTCCAGGAGGTGCGCCGGGCCCGGCCGGGCAGCTCACCGCGGCCGGTCATCCAGAGCAGCACCTCGGGTGCCGGCCCGGCCGGGGCGTCCGGGAACAGCCGGCGCAGCACCAGCGCGCTCAGCCGCTGCGGCGGCTGCCACGGCACACCGAGACCGAGGGTGACGTCGTGGGTGTGCAGCACGCTCTCGGCCACGCCCATGGCGGCGAAACCGGCCGGATCGCACGGACCGAAGTGCCAGGCCCGCGCGTCCGGCGGGGCCGCGTCGACGGCGGCGGCGAGCAGACCGGCGCAGGCCCGCACCACTGTGAGCACCTGCGTCGGGCTCGCGTCGGGGGAGACCCGCAGGTCGTACGGCAGATAGCCGTCATCCGGGCGGCCGGTGACCTGGCCCGCGTACGCGAGGAGGTCGTGCGCGACGTGTGCCGCGGTGGTCCAGCAGCTCCAGCTCAGCGAGCCGGCCGGCACCGACCAGTCGCGTTCCCGGTGCGGCAGCAGCACCCGGGTCATCACGTCGGCTGCCTCCCGCAGGTCGGCGCCGGTCACCGCCGACACTCGCCAACCCGCCGGGCAGCACCGGGCGTGGGAATCCCGTCATGGGTGAAGAAAGTCGAGGCATGCAAGAATCCATCCTCGCATATGGGGGGAGGCGAGCCGAGTGTTGCCCAACCTCGTGGTGGACACGACGGTGTTGCCCCCGGCGGACCGGTTCGCGTTCTGGTATGCCCTGGTCGCGCAGGAGACGGCGCCGGCGCACATCAGCAGCGGCCACCTGGACAACTTCGTCGCCTACGTCCAGGCCATCGATCTCGGTCGCATTCGGATGACCTCGCTGCGCTACCCGTCCCTGGAGGCGATCCGGCCCGCGAAACTGGTTCGCAGCGCCGAAGGGGACGTGTATCAACTCACGCTGCCACTGACCGGTCACAGCACCCTGATCCAGGACCGCACCGAGTCCACGCTGGAACCCGGCAAGCACTTCACGCTCCTGGACCCCGCGCGGCGGCACGTCGCCCGGCACCGCGCGGACGGCCCCGGTCTCGCCACCACGATCACCGTGCAGATACCGCACGCGGCGCTGCCCCTGGCGCCGGACCGGCTCCGCCGCCTGCTGGCCACGCCTTTGCCGTCGCACCTCGGCGTCGGCGGGCTGTTGGTCCACCACCTGCGCACCATCGCGGCGCACCCGGAGCAGTTCGAGCCGGCCCAGGCCGAGATCCTGGGCGGGGTGGCGGTGGACCTGCTCACTGCCGCACTCGCTCAGTACCTCGACATCGAGGACACAGTGTCACCGGAGGCGCGGCAGACCGCGTTGCGGGCCCGGGTCGTCGATTTCATCGACCGCCACCTCGACAGTGACGAGCTGAGCCCTCGCAGCGTCGCCGCCGCCCACCACATCTCGCCGCGGTCGCTGCACCGCCTGTTCGAGACGGAGTCGACGACGGTTGCCGAACTCATCCGGGCCAAGCGCCTGGAGCAGTGCCGGCGTGATCTCGGCAACCCGCTGCTGCGGCAGCCGATCCAGGTCATCGCCGCCCGTTGGGGTTTCCCGGACAAGGCCCACTTCAGCCGCCTCTTCCGTGCCCACTACGGACGTTCGCCACAGGAATACCGCACGGGCGTCGCTCGCCAGGGTCGGTGACCCGCCCGACCAACCACTACCGCCGGCGGTCGGTCGGATCGTCCTCGACGAAGTCCCGGACCGCGGCGCGGATGCTCTCGCCGTACGGGTCATCCGGTAGCCGTACCAGGTGTTCGCGGGCGCGGGCGAGGTGTTCCCGGGCCGGGCCGACGTTACCCAGGCGCCGGTGGCAGTCGGCCAGGTTGAGGTACAGCGACGGCAGGAACGCCTGGACCTGGAGCGAGGACAGATACCGCCGGACGCGTTCGTCGGTCAGATCGGACACGGCGGCCAGAGCACGTTCGTCCCAGGCCAGCTCCGCCTCGGTGGTGTCCTGCAGGTCGGCGAGGTAGTGCGCCAGGGTGCAGCGGTGCAGGGCGTCACCGGTGGGCCCGAGTTCGTCCCACAACGCGGTGAGCAGCTCACGGGCTCGGGCAGGTGCGCCGCTCTGGCCGAGCTGCACGGCCTCGATGATGCGGGTCATGGTCGGGTCGGCGGTCGCGTGGTCGGTCATGTCGCCGATGGTCGGGCCTCAACCCGGTCGAGGGTCAAATCCGGATGGGGTCTGAAAAACTAGATAGCTCTGTTCAGATCTTGCACTCCACTGTCGAATTTGCCTAGGCCGCCATGGTCCGGATGCGGGTCGAGAAAATCTACGAGGCGATCCTGCCTCGCTGTTGATCTCGTACGCGTTCGCGGCCGGCGGCCTGCTCGTCACGACGTACCTGCGCGATTTCCCCGACTTCCAGTGGATCTAGCTCTTCATGCTGCCGATGTACCTGTTCGCGACGACGTTCTATCCCCTGTCGGTCTACCCGGAGGCGGTGCGGCCCCTGATCCAGGTACTGCCGCTCTACCACAGAATCGAGCTGGTCAGGGAACCCGCGTTGGGACGCCTCGGCTGGGACCTGCTGATCCCGGTGGTCTACCTCCTCGCGTTCGGCTCGATCGCGATGCACGTCGCGACCCGTCGGATGACCCGGACGATGCTGCGTTGATCGGCTCGCGAGCGCGTCAGCGCTGGGCGACGATGGCCTCGAGCACCGAGCGGACGGATGTCGGGCGGTGGCCGATGACTGTCTCCAGCGTCGGATCGGTCACGGCGAACTCCTTTCCTCGCGCCGCGCGGTACATGCCGAGAGTGAAGTCGGCCGCCGCCGCCGGCATGCCTCGCTCGATGGCGGTCGCCCGCCACTGGTCGTCCTCCGCGACGACCCGTTCCACCGCGCGGCCCGTGATCTCACTGAGGATGGCGGCCACCGCTTCCAGGTCGAGCATCTCCGAGGCGGTCAGCGGTGCCGTGACCCCGTCGAGTACGCCGTCCTCGGTGAGGGCGACGGCTGCGGCCTCGGCCAGGTCGGCGTGCGCGGTCCAGGACACCGGGCCGTCCGCCGGCGCCACGAGTTGCCCGGTCTCCAGCGCCGCGCCGATGGAGAAGCTGAGCGTGCTCGCGTAGAACCCGTTGCGCAGGGCGGTGAAGGGAACCCCCAGTCCAGCCAGGTGCTCCTCGGTGGCGGCATGCGCGGGCTGGGCGGCGAAGAGTGAATCCCGGGAGGCGGCCTGGTGGCTGGTGTAGAGGATTCGGTTGGCTCCCGCGGCGTGGGCGGCGTCGATGGCGGCGCGATTCGCGACGATCGCGCCGGGGCCGCGGATGGCGGCGGAGACGATGAGGACCTTGTCGGCACCCTCGAAGGCGTGCCCCAGCGTGGCCGGATCGGTGAAGTCCGCGGCCCGCACCCGCACACCCCGCTCGGCGTGGCCGGCGGCCCTGTCGACGTCGCGCACGCTCACGCCCACGGCGTCGGACGGTAGCCGGTCGAGCAGCCGGTCGACGATCTGGGACCCGAGGTTTCCAGTGGCACCGGTGACGACGATCATGCTGAACACTCCCTTGTTATCGGCGTTACGCCGCTGACGTTAGCACTGATATTTCGTCGTTAACAAGGCGCTGTTAGCATCGGTTCATGGTGACGACGCAGGACACCCGCGACGACGTCCGCGCGGGCATCGTCGCGGCAGCGACCCAACTGCTGCGCGAGAAGGGGGCGAACGCGGTGACGACGCGCGCCGTCGCCCAGGCCGCTGGCGTGCAGGCACCGACCATCTATCGCCTGTTCGGCGACAAGGACGGCCTCATCGACGCCGTCGCCGAGCACGTCATGACCACCTACGTCAGCGGCAAATCGGCCACAGCGGACGGCGCGACGGGCGACCCCGTCGCGGACCTGCGCGCCGGATGGCGCGCGCACGTGGAGTTCGGCCTGACAAACCCCGAGCTGTACGCGCTGATCGCCACCCGGGGGAGCGGTGCGCCCTCGCCGGCCACGATCGCCGGCCTCGACGTGCTACGTCGCCGCGTCCGACGACTCGCCGCAGCCGGCCTCCTCCGGGTCGACGAGGAGCGCGCGCTAATGATGATCCACTCTGCGGGAAACGGAACCATCCTCACGCTGCTGGGAATGCCCGCCGACCAGCGCGACCTCGACCTGAGTGAGGCCATGCTCGATGCCGTGCTCACCAGCATCCTGGCGACAACTCCGGTAACACCCGACACCACCGCGAACGCGGTCGCCGTGACCTTCGCGACGGTGCTGCCCGACCTCCCGGGGCTCACCGACGCCGAACGCGCGCTGATGGCCGAGTGGCTCCACCGGTCGCTGAACCACCCGACGCCGTGATCACCTGGCGAGGAAACAACTCGACGGGATCACACTGGGGATATAGCTTGCAGTTGACCGCGACACCGCCCGAGGAGGTGAGACCCATGAACGTTGTAGCGATGTGGGTGCTCCCCCTTGCCGTCACGGTCGGGCGATTGACGTAGGTGTCGCCGGGAGCGCCCTGCCAACACGGCACTCCCGAAAGGCAACACCTATGCACCCTCAGCAATTCACCGCCGACCCGCCGTCGACCGATGGCACGCCCCGCACGTACGACGTGATCATTGCCGGATGCGGGCCGACCGGCGCGATGCTCGCCGCCGAACTGCGGCTGCACGACGTACGGGTCCTCATCGTGGAGCAGGAAACCGAGCCGGCGTCGGCCGTCCGCATCGTCGGCCTGCACATCCGCAGTCTCGAGCTGATGGCGATGCGCGGGCTGCTGGACCGCATCCTCCCGCACGGGCGGAAGCGTCCGGCCAGCGCCTTCTTCGCCGCCATCCCCAAGCCCGCGCCCACGGGCCTGGATTCCCGGTACGCCTATCTGTTGGGTATCCCGCAGCCGGTCATCGAACGTCTGCTCGAAGAGCGCGCCATCGAACTGGGCGCGCAGGTCCGGCGCGGTCGGGCGGTCGCCGGTTTCGAGCAGGACGACGAGGGTGTGACAGTCGAGCTGGCCGACGGGGAACAGCTGCGCTCGCGCTACCTCGTCGGCTGCGACGGCGGGCGCAGCACGGTGCGCAAACTGCTCGGCGTCGGCTTTCCCGGTGAGCCGGCACGGACCGAGTGCCTGATGGGCGAGATGGAAGTGGGCGTTCCGCAGGAGGAGATCGCCGCCAAGGTCGCCGAGATCCGCGAGACCCATCAGCGGTTCTGGCTCCGACCGGCAGGCGTTGGGGTCTACAGCGTCCTGGTCCCCGCCGCCGGGGTCAGCGACCGCGCCGAACCGCCCACCCTCGACGACTTCACACACCAGTTGCGCGCCATCGCCGGGACCGACTTCGGCGTGCACTCCCCGCGCTGGTTGTCCCGCTTCGGCGATGCCACCCGGCTGGCCGACAGGTATCGGGTCGGGCGGGTGCTGCTGGCCGGCGACGCGGCGCACATCCATCCGCCCATCGGCGGGCAGGGCCTCAACCTGGGCGTCCAGGACGCATTCAACCTCGGCTGGAAACTGGCCGCGCGGATCCGCGGCTGGGCGCCGGAGGCACTGCTGGACACCTACCAGGCCGAACGCCGTCCGGTCGCCGAGGCGGTGCTGGACAACACCCGAGCCCAGACGGAGCTGCTGTCCACCGAACCGGGCGCACAGGCGGTGCGCAGGTTGTTCACCGAGTTGATGGACTTCGACGAGGTGAACCTCCACCTGCTGGAGAAGATCACCGCGATCGGTATCCGCTACGACTTCGGCGCCGGCCCCGACCTGCTCGGTCGCCGTCTGCCCGACATGGACATCAAACAGGGCCACCTCTACGGTCTGCTGCACCGCGGCCGCGGTGTGCTGCTGGACCGCACCGAACGCCTCACCGTTGGCGGCTGGTCAGACCGGGTCGATCACCTCGCGGAGTCGACTGCGGCACTGGAGGTTCCATGCCTCCTGCTCCGCCCCGACGGCCACGTGGCGTGGATCGGCGACGACCAGCAGGACCTGGACTACCACCTCGCCCGCTGGTTCGGCAAGCCCGCCCACTGATCTCAGGCCAGCGGCCTCGACATCGAGGTTGAGGAGTGCGGCCCAGACCAACCAGCGGCGGACGGGCTCGGGGCGTCGCCCCGAGCCCGGTCACTCAGGTGCGGTTGAACCGCCAACGGGTCGCGGTCAACCCGTCCGGGCCGTAGCCGAAAGCCCGGACGGGGGAGACCTCGTAGAAGGCATACTCGGGCGATCCCGGCAGACTCTCGTCATGGACTCGTCCGTCCCTGATGGCGAACGTCCAGCCGTACTTCGTTGCGAAGGCGGCGGCCACCCGGCGCAGCGCGGTGCCGCCCGACACCTGGTGAGCGTCACCGCTCACCACCAGGTCGAGGTCCTCGCTGCTCACTGTGATGACAGCACGGGGGTTGCGGGCCAGGTTTCGGCTCTTGCGGGAGCTCGGGCGGCTCGCAAAGCGCGGCACCCCATCCACGAGCACCACCATCACCGGCGCGGCATGTGGACGGCCGTCCTGCCCCACAGTGGACAGCCAACACTTGTGCGCCGACTCCAGACAGGCCAACGCCTGGCGCCAGGGCTTGAGTGTCGCCACATCGGTGTTGAAGGGTGTTGCGTCTTCCTGGCGGAAGAGGAGCTCAGCGACCGGCGCGTCGACTGTCACGACGGATCCTTTGTCGTGTCGTACTCGTCGTGCAGCCGCCACCACTGGTAGGGCTGGGTCTGCGGCCAGCCTTCCGGCGAGTCCTCCCAGGTCTCCTGTCGGCCGTATGGCGTCAGGTCGAGGAAGGTCCAGTTACTGCCGAGCCGTTCCACGCCCCGGGCGGTGGTGGTGTAGGTGCGGAAGATCCGGTCGTCCGCGCGGAGGAAGACGTTCAGCGCGAATCCGTCGCCGGTTCCCATGTCGGCGTTGAAGCTGTTGTTCAGCGACGAGTACCAGGGCAGGGTCCAACCCATTCGCCTCCGCAGCGCCAGCAGGTCGTCCAGTGGGCCATGGGACGTCAACGCCAGGGTGACGTCGCGGGCGTTGAGGTGGGCCAGGTGTCCGACGTTGTCGGTGAACATCGAGCAGCCGGAGCACACAGCGTCGACGCCGTGCCACATGAAGGTGTACACGATGAGCTGGCGGCGGCCTTGGAACAAGTCGCTCAGACTGGCAGGCCCGGACGGGCCGTCGAACACGTAGTCCTGCTCGACCGGCGTCATCGGCAGCCGGCGACGCGCCGCGGCCACTGCGTCGAGCTGGCGGGTGAGTGCCTTTTCGTGGACGCGCACGGTGTTCACTGCGTCTTGCCAGTCCCCGGTCGGGACGATCGGCGGATGGTTCATGCGGGCCTCTTTCGGCTTCCAGACGCGTGTGGAGGGGGCATAGACAACTCCGTTCCTTAAAGAGACGGGCTGGTGTGACGCTAACAGAGTCAGTTCCTTGAAGGAACCATCTTGCGTATCGTGGCGTCATGCAGCGAACGCAGTTCGGCGCCATGGCATGCTCGATCGCCCGCACCCTCGACGTCATCGGTGAGCCGTGGTCTCCGCTGATCTTGCGGGACGTCTACGGCGGCACGCACCGCTTCGAACAACTCCAGCGCGGACTCGGCATGTCCCGCAAGGTGCTCGCCGAGCGGCTGAACTGGCTGGTCGAACAGGGCGTCCTGGCCCGGCGTGAGTATTCCGCCCGACCGGTCCGGCACGAATACCTGCTCACCGACAAGGGGCAGGAGCTATGTGATCTGCTGCTTGTCATGGTGCGGTGGGGTGACCGGTGGACGGCGGGCGAGACCGGCCCGCCGGTGCTCTACCGCCACCACGCCTGCGGCAAGATCAGTCACGTGGAACTACGGTGCTCGGAGTGCGAACAGCCCATGCGGGCTACGGACATCGATCTGTTGCCCGGGCCCGGAGCCGACCCAAGATCTTGACCACCGGATCGGTCAACACCACCGTGATCCGCATGCGGAGCGCGTCCCATCGACGGCGGCCACCAGCCAGCCCACTCCGAGCAGCCGCGCCGGGCGGAGGTCGACTCGGGCGTCGATGAACTCGACCGTGGCCACAATCCCGCTCGCCCCAAACCGATCAAGCCGGTTTGATGTATCTTCGTGGTCATGGTGCCACCGAGTCACACTGCGCCGCCGAGCCACACTGCGCCGCCGTTCGTCCGGCTGGCCGCACACCCGCTGCGCTGGCAACTGCTGACCGCACTCGCCCGCAGTGACCTGCGGGTCCGCGAACTGGTAAGCCTCGTGGCCCAGCCGCAGAATCTTGTCTCCTACCACCTACGGCTGCTGCGCGACGGCGGCCTGGTCACCGCTACCCGCAGCAGTTTCGACGGTCGCGACAGCTACTACCACCTCGACCTCGACAACTGCACCCACGCGCTGGCAGGCACCGGCGCCGCTCTGCACCCCGCCCTGCAGTTGGGCAGCACTCCACCGGCCCCGCCGGTCCACCCGCCGCGGACCGTGCTGTTCGTGTGCACGGGCAACAGCGCACGTTCCCCCATCGCCGAAGCCCAGCTCCGACGCCGCACCGCCAGCGACGTACAGGTGACCAGCGCAGGAACCCGCCCCCGAGCGCAACTACACCCCCATGCCGTGCGGGCTCTGCGTGACCACTTCGACGTCGACGTCGCGAACCGGCACCCTCGGCACCTCGACACACTCGCCGGCCGCCGCTTCGACTACGTGATCACCCTGTGCGACAAGGCCCGAGAAGTCTGCCCCGACTTCGGTAACCCGGCCGGTCAGCTGCACTGGAGCATCCCCGATCCGGCCGTAGCCGGCACCCGGGGCGACTACCCCGCCTTCCTGCAGGTTGCTGCCGACATCGACACCCGCGTGCGGCATCTGCTGCCCGTCCTCGCCACCGATCCCCAGGAGACCAAACCGTGAGCACACCCGAGCAATACGTCAGCGTCCGCTACCTCGTCGACGATGTTCACGCCGCCGTCGACTTCTACACCGCCCACCTCGGTTTTCACCTCAAGACCAGCGCGGCCCCCGCCTTCGCCGACGTGGTCCGCGGCCCGCTACGACTACTGCTGTCCGGACCCGCCAGCTCCGGTGCCCGCGCCACACCGAACGACGCCACCAGCCCCGGCCGCAACCGCATCCACCTCATCGTCGACGACCTGGACACCGAGATCGACCGGCTCCGCGACGCCGGCCTGGCGTTCCGCAGCGAACTGGTCTCCGGGCCCGGCGGCCGTCAGATCCTGATCGCCGACCCCGCCGGCAACCTCATCGAACTTTTCCAACCCGTCCGCGAAGTAACCCCCGCCAACACCTAAACCCAGTCGCACTTCGCCGCCCGCCGCCGTACCTCGACGATGGAGGGGCAACGCACGCCGTGCAGGACCAATGGGGGCAGTGGTGGCCTAGGCGACATCCCGGCCCAACTGATCGGCGTGCGCGGTGATCCACCTCGCGTCGCGTCGGTAGAGCCCGACGTGACCGCGAATGTTCTCCTGTCCCTGATCAGCCCGGGCCTCGGTGAAGACGGCGAGGTCGTGTAGTCGATGGACTGCGACCTGGAGGACGTGAGCAGGGTCTTGCTCCGAGCCGTAGGCATCGCAGAGCACGCGCAGCCGACGTGCCCGTTCGCCCAGGTCACTGCCGATTGCGTCGCCGTTGTCGGGATGGGCCAGCGGCACCAGCCGGTAGGCAAGGTAGGCCAGGTCCCACGACCGGGGACCGGGCGAGGCCGTGTCCCAGTCGATGACTCCGGTGAGCCGCCGGTCGGTGAAGACCAATGTTGTACGGCGCGAAGTCGTTGTGACAGATGACCTCAGCTGGCTGCCGCACCGGGAACTGCCACACTCCACCGACGGCGTCGAAGCTGGCGCTGGCCTGGTGAAGTTGTCCGAGGTAGACACCGGCATCGGTGAGGACGGCGTCGCTCCAGATCCAGTCCGGCAACGGGTGCTGCGGCACGATGCCCGGCAGGTACGAGACGCTGTCGCGTCCGTGCTCATCGGTTCCGAGTGGCTGCGGAGCCCAGGTGACGCCGTGCTCACGCAGATGTCGTAGCAGGCGTTGAATCGTCGGGCTCCAAGCCCCGGCACCGCGCCGAACGGTGGCACCGACACGTGTTGCGCCCCCCATGTTGCCCCCGGGTAGCGCTTCCTCCTGCTCGCCGACCGCGTTCGCGCTGTGGTCATCCATGGCCACATCCTCAGCGCGCACGGGACGCAAAGCCACCGTTGTTCGTGAGCCCGGCTGCCGCCGGGAGGAGCGAGGCCCGGCTGAGCCGATTAATAGATTGGTATTAACGATAATCCGCTAATTACCTGGAACAAAAGGTACGTAGCGCTCATGCATCATAATGACAGTTATGCTGCGTAACGAATGAGAATGGTGTGGTGGTCAGCTAAGCGAGCCGAAGCACTTGCTGGTCACCGGGTTGTGGGCGCCCTGCCACCGCGGCAACCGCCCCTGCTCCTGATGCTTCAGACCGGGTTGCCACGCCCGCCGGGTAGGACGCCGCAGTTGCGGCAGGCCCGCAGTGGGCGGCGGTCCTCGTCGCCGCAGGCCAGGCAACGTCCGGCCGGGTCGACCCCCGCGTCGTACGCATCGAGGACCCGTTTCACCACGATGGAGAGCTGCTCGGTGGGATGCTTCTGCGGATCGGGGCAGTAGGCGATGTCGTGGCACCCCCACGAGTCCCACGGATGCGGCGTTGCGGGAATTCGTCTGCCCTCCTGCTTCTGCAAGCGCGGCTGGGCCGCGAACGCGACAGCCCTTGCCAGCACCAGAGCGCGGGCAACCTCGAGTTCACCGAGGGCCCGGACCAGCGACGGGGGATCGACATCAATGTCACCGGGGATGCGCTGACGGGTCGCCAGGTGATGCCAGGTGGCGTGGAAGCCGTACGGCGCGAAGTGGTAGAGGCAGTCCCGTAGATGCGTCCGGCGCCGTCGAGGGCTGAGGCTCTCGTCACGCACCCGGCGGGCGGTCGCGGGGAAACTGGTCAACCCAGAGCAATCACTACGAGCGGCCGTACGCCGCGCGGGCCTGGGCTACCTCGGCGGCCTCGCGTTCACGCCAGCGGCGCTGAGCCTCCCGGTTGCACGTCCGACAGACCCGACGGTACCGGCCGGTGGTCGGGTCGAGTTCACGGTCGTGGCCGTTGCGGCACTGTGCCGCCTGGGTTCGGTTGCGGCAGGCATCGGTCCGGCTGACCTGGCGCAGATGGGTCGGCTCGATACAGTCGGCGGCGCCGCAGGTCTGGTCGACGTCTAAGGCCGGGTCGTACCCGCCGACGAGGACAACGTACGCGGCGATGTGCGCCCACGCGCGACCGGCGACCTTCTGGTGCACCCCGCGTCGCCGCCCGTAACCTTCGATAACCAGGCAGCCGTTCTCGGTGCGGTGTGAGCGCTCCAGCAGGTGGGCGCGCAGCGACTCCTCGGTGTGGTACCGGGACAAACCCTTCACGGTCGAGAGCACGGTGTCACCGTACCCACGTCACGCAGCGTCGCCGACTGATGCCTGACACGCGGGCGCGTCCGCTCGACGAGTGGCCGCGCGCTCTGGCCGGTAGCCGGCCGCGCTGTCCACACCAGAGCTGCCGTAGCGTCGCCCGGGTGGGTCTGCTGTTGGTGTTGCGTGCTCCGCTGCCGCGTTCGAAGAGCCTGCGTCGGGCTACCCGGGCGCAGCGGCGGGAGCGCTATCGCGCCGATGCCGAAGATTGGGCCACGGCGCGGGAGCGCGGTTTGCTGCTCGACGTGTCGGTGGAGGTGCTGCTGCCGTTGCTGAATGCGGCCGGCGGCAACCGACTTCCAATCATGGGTCAGCTGAACCCGTGGTCAGACGGCGTACTCGTTCGTGAGGATCTGTCGCAGCTCGATGCCGACGTCGACCGTCTGAGGGCGGTGGCGGGTAACGACGTGGAGCGTGGGCTGGTGGCAGCGCTGATGGCGTTGCTGGCGCGGTGGCGTAACGAGCCTGGTCTGACGCTGCACTGGTATGGAGACTGACGGACGCGAAAGCTCGCACAGAGCGAGCTGGGCGAAGCCCCGTCGGCGTCACCGACACACGTCCGGGTCGGTGACGCCGACGTCCGTCTCAGGTACGAATGCGGTAGTGCAGGGACGCCACACCGCTACTGAATCGGCGACTGCTCAGTAGCTCCAGGCCGATGCGGGTGCCGCTGGGCAGCCCGGGCTTACCCCCGCCGGTGAGGATGGGATGGATCAGCAGGTGACACTCGTCGATCAGTCCAGCCTGGAATGCCTGCGCCGCGAGGTGTGCGCCCCCGATGGTGAGGTCACTGGTGGCCGAGGCTTTCATGGCGCGTACCGAGGCGGGGTCGAAGCTCCTATCGAGCCGGGTCCTGGCGGTCGAGGTCGCGTCCAGCGTGGTGGAGTAGACGATTTTGTCCGCTGTCTGCCAGACGTCGGCGAAGTCGGCAGTGAGCTTCGACTGCTCGGCCAGGGTGGGGTCGGTTTCCCAGAGCGACATCGACTCGTACAGGCGCCGGCCGTAGAGGTAGGTACCCACGGGCCGGACCAGGTCGGTGATGAACGCGAGGTACTCGTCGTCGGGTGGGGTCCAGTCGAACCTGCCGTGTTCGTCCTCGATGTAACCGTCGAGGGACACGTTGGTCACGTAGATCAGCTTGGCCATGGCGTTACACCTCGACGTCGACTGCGACGGGGTGGTGGTTCCGCAGTGTGGCGTCCAGTTTGGAGAAGGCCTCGTTCCAACCCTGGTCGGCGGGGCCAACCACCCGCCCCGGCAGCCACTGACGGATCTCGAGGCGCGTCCGTCCATCGACCTCGTCGTAGAACTCGACCCGCATCCTTGTCTCGTGCGGCTCAATGCCCTCCGGCAGCTGCCCGGTGACGTGCGCGACGCCGTCGAGCAGTTCACCGTCCACGACGTCGGTGAGGTCGATGTGGACCTCGACTCGAAGGCCGGGTTGGGTCGGGAAGACCTCGGTCCACCGCTGGTGGCCGCCAGGGCGGACGTCGAACTCCATCTCCTCGCGGGGCAGTGAGTTGCCGATCGGCCCCCACCATGCCGCCAGGCGGTCCGGATCGGTGAAAGCTCGGTAGACCAGCTCGCGTGGCGCGTCCACTACGCGTGAGATGACGATTTGCGGTTTGTCGCTGTCCATCAATTCTCCTTGTCGTGAGCCTTGCCCGGGGATTCGCTGTCGGGAATCGCCGAGCCGTCCGTTGGGCGACCGGCGGCCTGGACGGCCGCGAGGTGGGCGTCGAGGCGGGTGAGGGACGTGTCCCAGAACCGCCGGTAGCGCTCGATCCACTCGGCCGCTTCGCGCAGCGGGGCGGCCTCGATGCGACTCATCCGCAACTTCCCCGACCGGGTGCGTGAGATGAGCCCGGCGCGTTCGAGCGCCTTGAGGTGGCGCGACACCGCCGGCATCGAGATCGGCAGCGGAGCGGTGAGCTCGGTGACCGTGGCGTCGCGGTCGGCCAGCTCGGCGAGAATCGCCCGGCGGGTCGGGTCGGCGAGCGCCGAGAACACCGCGCTGAGTTGATCGCTGCCAGGCACCAGAACCTCCCACATCACTTAACCAACACGTTAAATGTAGTGCCGGATGAACGCGTGTCAACACGCCGAGACATCGGTGAGCATCTCGGGTAAGCGCAGCGCATCGACCGAAACCCCGACCCGGCTGAGGAGCGCAGGAGTGACGTCGTTCGACTCCACCATGAGAGCTGCGGCGTTACGGCGTCCCGGAGTACGAGACCTTCCCGCCCAACCACTACGTCTCAACCCTGCGCAGCGGTGTAGGCGATCAGGGGAGCCCTAAGCCCCAGAGTGAGGGCTTTGTGTCGCTACGGACCGAGACCTATCAGCACCTGATAGGCCGGCGGTGACGATGGCGTGCACGCCCAGGCCCAGCCGGGTCAGCGCGAGTGCGGCCGCCAGGACGACCACGACGCGAATGGCGTGACCGACGTCTGGTGCCCACAACTGGAGTTTGGCCAGCCCGGTGCCGTTCCAGAGGGCCGGCACCTGCCAGGCGACGCCGGCCGCGACCGCGGCGCAGGCACCGACCCAGGCGATGGTGGCGACGATCGTTCGGCCGCGGGAAGGGACCGACTGGGTGGAACCGTGCCGCCGCCTGCGGAGGACGCGGACCCAGGAGCAGGCCAGGAGGGTGAGCAGCACCGCGGCGACCCCGAAGAGGCCGAACAGCGCCCAGGCATGCGTCGGGTCTTCGGTGGCGGTCGCGGGTGTGCCGCCGTGCAGGATGCGAGCGAGGTTGAACGCCCCGGCGCTGAGCAGCGGGTCCATGTGCGGGGCGTAGACGTTGGTCATGATGATCACGGCGAGGTTCGAGTCGGGTGCCAGCACGATGTGGGTGAAGAAGTCCGGGGTGGCGCCGGCGTGCCAGACGATGCGGGTGCCGACGCCGTCCAGGGTGCTGTTCCTCCAACCGAACCCGTAGGTGCCGTGACCGGTGGCCACGGTGCCGGTCTGCAGCTGTCGCACACTCTGCGCTTCGAGGATCCGCGCGCCGCCGTAGCGGCCGCCGCTGAGCTGCGCGATGGCGTAGTGGGACAGGTCGTCGAGACTGGCGGCGAGGAAACCGTAGGGCACTCCGGCGGTGTCGAACGGTGCCGAGAAGCGCTGCGGCCGGCCGAAGTAGTACCGGTGCCCGACCGGGATGCCGACGGCGCGGGCTTCGTCGGCAGTGGCCGCGGAGTGCGTCATCTGTAGTGGGTCCAGCACGTGACGACGTAGGTAGCCGCCGAAGGTGTCGCCGGTGACGTTCTCGACGAGCGCGCCGAGGATCATGAAGTTGGCGTCGCTGTACTGATAGGTCTGTCCGACGGGGGCGGTGGGCTGAATGCTGGCCAGGTCCCGTACGGATCGGGCCAGGGCGCCGGGGCGGTTGTCGTAGCGGTCGGTCAGGTCGGTGCTCCACACCTGCGGCAGGCCGCTGGTGTGGGTGAGCAGTTGGCGGACGGTGACCGTCCGGGCGGTGTCCGCGCCGCCCAGCCGCAGCCACGGGAGGTACGTGGACGCGGTGGTGTCGAGGTCGACCCGGCCGGCCTCGACCAGTTGCGACACCGCCAGTGCGGTGAACGACTTGCTTGTTGACCCGAGCAGGAACGGGGTCTGCGTGGTGATCGGTCGGCCGTCACCGTCGACGCCCCAGGCGCCGCGCTGGAGGACCTCGTCGCCACGGATGACCGCGTACGCCAGGCCGGGTGCCCTGGTTTGCTCCAGGTACGTGCGCAGGTAGCGTTCGCCGGCGGCGAGGCCGTCGACAGCCGCGGGAACGGCCGCGACCGGGACGGCCAGCGTGGCCGTCAGCATCAGGCAGCCGGCCACGGCGATGAGCCGTCGGATGTGCGTCAGCCAGGTGCTCATGTGGCGCGTCCTCCCCGTCGGTGGGCCGTCAGCCGATCTGACTCAACAGCTTCTCGAGCGCGGCCAGACGCTGCCGAACCTCACCGAGCTCGTCTCGCACGCCCTTGATCTCGTCCGCCGTGGCCTGGGCGCTGCTGGCACTGCGCTCGGCCAGCACTCGGTAGCCCTCCTCCCGGGCCGCCGAGTAGCGGGCGCGATAGATGCCGATCCCGACGAGACCGGCGACCACGATCATCGCTGTCACGACCACCGCCGAGGCGATGGTCGTGGTCTGCGCAATGTCCAACGCCACCTGATGGGTCATTGCTCACTTCTCCTGTTCTGCGCCCGGCCCCGAGCCGGTCAGGTTCTGGGCCGCCAGCGCGATCGCGTCCAAGTCCAGGGCCACCGTGAACGGCACCGCCTGGACGTACTTCACCGAGCTGCCGTCAGGTGCCGTCACCAGCTCGCCGGTCACCAGGCCGGCCGCTTCCAATTTCTGTAGGTGCATGTAGAGCAGCGGCCGGTTCATCTGCAGCTGCCGCGCCAACTCGCTGACGTAGGTCCGCTGCCGGGCCACGGCGGCCAGGATTCGCAGCCGGTGTGGGCTGGCCAGTGCGGCCAGCAGCGACACGAGTTCATCACCGGTTGGCGAGGTGCCGCTCATCCTGGTTTTCCCTTCTCAGCGGGAGTGTCGGATTTCTCTGACGCCCCCTGTCAGGCAAGTCTGACAGGGGAGGGTGGCGGAAGTCAACGGCCGCGACGCACTATCGAGCTGCGCCGATCACTGACCCCAGGGCGGCAGCCAGATCTCGATGTCGGGCGCCTGTGCTCGTCGGGATTCGAGGTAGTCGCGCAGGGCGCGAAGCGCCGGATGCGGGTTGTCGTCGCGCCAGATGAGTGACATGGGGTAGATGGGCGCCGGGTCGCGCACCGGTACGCGGCGCAGGTCGTAGCTGTCCGGCCACAGGTACCGGGTGCGAACGCCGGCGAGGGTCGCCAGCTCCGCGGAGTCGGCGATCTCGGCCAGCAGCGCCTCGTTGCCGAAGACCGGCCCGACCAGGTCGATGGTGAGGCCGAACGCGGCGGCGAGTTCGTCGTAGTAGTCGGCCCATTCGGTCCCGGGGGCCATGCCGGGCATCCAGATGCGGTGCTCGGCGAGTTGTGCGGGCGTGACGGTGCGGGCGTTGGCGAGCGCGTGGCGGGGGCCGACGAGCAGTTCGTGGTGCTCGTCGATCACGCGCGTGGTCCTGATCGCGGCGGGCAGGTGACGCGCGGCGACGGTGACGGCGTGGAAGGTGGCGTCGACAGTCCCCGCCTCGACGGCGGCCATCGCGGCGTGGACGTCGGCGTCGAGGGTGACGACGTCCAGCTCGATGCGGGGATGCGCGCGGTGGAAGTCCTGCAACAGCACCGCCGGTGCGATCCGTCGGCTGTGCACGTCGACGCGCAGCGCACGTCGGCCGGGGCGTACGGAGGCGTCGGCGCGCGCCTCGGCCCGCAGCAGTTCACGGGCGTGCGGCAGGAAGGTCTGACCGTCGACGGTGAGGTGGGTGCCGCGCGCGGTGCGGGTGAACAGCCGTACCCCGAGGTCCTTCTCCAGTGCGGCGATGCGCTTGGAGACGGCCTGCTGGGTGATCGACAGCGTGGCGGCGGCGTCCTGGAACTGGCCGGCGTCGACGGCGGCGACGAAGGTGCGGACGGCGTCGAGGTTCACCCGGCAAACCCTACTGACACAACCTCTGGTTGTGGCGCGCCGTCCACGCAGTTGTTTGATCCGTGGTCACTGGACTTGCTTTGATCGCGCCGATCAACGACGAGTTGTGAAGGTGGGAGGTGCGGGTTTGTCCACGAGGCAACCCCTGGGGCGGCGGTTCGGCTGGTTGTGGGCGTCGTACGCAGTCAGCGCCTACGGCTCCGGGCTGGGTTTCGGGGCGTTGCCCTTGATCGCCGTGCTGGTGTTGCAGGCCAGCCCCGCCCAGGTGTCCGTGCTGGCCGCGCTGGGGCCGGCCGTGGGCGCGCTGATCGCGTTGCCGCTCGGGCCGTGGGTGGAGTTCCACCGCAAGCGGCGGGTGATGATCGCGGCGGACCTGGCCCGGTTCGCGGTCCTGCTGACGATCCCCGTCGCGTACGCGCTGGGCCGGCTCAGCTTCGGGCAGTTGCTTGTCGTCTCGGCCGTGCTCGCCACCGCCAAGATCGCTTTCAACGCGGCCAGCGGCGCCTTCCTCAAGGCCCTCGTGCGGCCGGACGACCTGCTGGTGGCGAACGCGCGGTTCGAGTCGACGACCTGGAGTTCGATCGCGCTCGGGCCGCCGCTGGGCGGCGCCGCGGTGGGACTCTTCGGGCCGGTCGTCACCGTCGTGGCCGATGCGCTCAGCTACCTGCTCTCCGCGCTGGGCCTCACCGCCATTCGCGGCCCCGAAGACCACCCTCGGCGCACCGGCGCAGGCCGGATCCGGGCCGGTGAGCTGCTCGACGGCTGGCGGCACCTGCTGACTCACCCCGGCCTGCGGGTGCTCTACCTCAACCAGTTGCTCGTCGCCGGGCTGATCATGGCCACCGAGCCGCTGTTGGCCGTGCTCCTGCTCGGCGAACTGGGCTTTGCGCCGTGGCAGTACGGCCTCGCCTTCGCCGTGCCCTGCGTCGGCGGGCTCATCGGGTCACGCCTGGCCCGTCGGGTGGTGGCACGTCACGGCCAACACCGGATCATCCGCACCGTGGGCACGCTGCGCGCGATCTGGCTGATCGGCCTCGCCTTCGTCCAGCCCGGCGTGGTCGGTCTCGCCACGGTGATCGCCGTCGAGTTCGCGATCATCATCAGCATGAGCCTGTACAACCCGGTGCTCGCCACCTACCGCCTGGAACAGACTCCGAAGGATCGCATCGTCCGTACCCTCTCTGCCTGGTCGATCGGCAGCAGCGCGGCCATCGCCATCCTCAGCGCGCTCGGTGGGCTGCTCGCGCAGGCCACCAGCCCACGCACGGCGATCACGGTCGCCGGGCTGGTGATCTTCGCGAGCCCGCTGCTGCTGCCCCGGAGCACGGACGCCGATCGACCGGCACCGGAGCGCTCCGCACGGGTCTCTACGATCGCGTGATGTTCCAGCCGACCTACCCGATCCGCACCCCGCGGCTCGCCCTGCGTCCGGTCACTATGGACGACCTCGACGACGTGTACGCGTTTCAGCGCCGACCCGACGTCGTGCGCTGGATGCTCGGCGCGCAGCCGCGTACCCGTGAGCAGTCCCGGCTGTCGGTGCTCGCCATGGCGGGCGAGGACGCGTGGCGCGCGGAGGGCGACTGCCTCACGGTGGCCGCGGTCACCGACGCCGGGGTGATCGGGATCGTGGAGCTGGTGTGGCGCAGCCGGCTGGAGCGTACCGCCGAACTCGGGTTCGTCTTCCACCCCGACCACGGCGGTCGCGGGTTGGCGACGGAGGCCGCCACGGCGGTGCTGGACTGCGGGTTTGCCAAGTTCGGGTTGCACCGGGTCTACGGCCGGTGCCACTGTCGCAACGCCGCGTCGGCCCGGCTGATGGGGAGACTCGGCATGCGGCAGGAGGCCCGCCATGTCGAGAGTTACCTGTTCCGGGGGGAGTGGGCCGACCAGCTCGTCTTCGCGATCCTGGCGCACGAGTGGCGGGCCGGGACCCGCACGCCGCCGTCGTGATCGTCCACCACGGCGACGTGCGGATCGGGTCGACACCTTAGGCCCGGCGCGCGAGCCACTCCCGGTAGGCGGTGGGCGCGATGACGGCGTCGTCGCCGGCGATGAGGACATCGCCGGACATGGCGGCGAACATGCCGGCGCCGTTGTCGGTGGTGACGGTGCGCTGGTCACCGCGGGAGGCAAGCGTGATCCGCCCCAGCTCGTCGAGGGTGAAGACGTCGGGCCCGGCGACGTTGCGGATGCCCTGCAGCGGCGCGCCCATGCTGACCTCGGCGACGGCCTGCGCCACGTCGGCGGCGGCCATCGGCTGCACCGGCGTGCTGGGCAGGCGGACGGTGGTGTCGTCGGCCGTCCAGGACAGGATCGACTCGACGAACTCGAAGAACTGGGTGGCGCGGACGATCGAGTACGGAATGGGACCGGCCGTGAGGATCTCCTCCTGGAGGGTCTTGGCGCGGTAGTAGTCCAGGTCGGGCACCTGGTCGACGCCGACGATGGAGAGGATCACCGCGTGGCCGACGCCCGCGTGAGCGGCTGCGGCCAGCAGGTTGTCCATGGTCGTCTGGAAGAAGGCGGGCGAGGCCTCGTCGAAGGTCGGCGAGTTCGTGAGGTTGACGACGACCTCGGCGCCGGCGAGCCCGTCGGACAGGCCCTGCCCGGTGAGCAGGTCCACCCCGGTGGACGGCGACAGCGGCACCGCCTCGTGCCCCGCGGCCTGCAGGATCTTGACGACCTGCGACCCGATGAGGCCGGTCCCGCCCAGTACGGCGATCTTCATGCTCATGCACCTTCCCGTGACTGTGTGGTCCGACCTATTGGCGTTCAGCCGATACTCGGACCTTCCTTGTCCGAGAACTATACTCGGACACAACGGGTCCGAGTAGCGGGGTGACTAGGGTGACGTCATGAAGATGTCCGGCGGGGTCGAGTGGGCGCTGCACTGCTGCGTGGTGCTCACCACCAGCCACACGCCCGTTCCGGCGGCCAAGCTGGCGGAACTGCACGACGTCTCGAGCAGCTACCTCGCCAAACAGCTCCAGGCGCTCGCCCGTGCCAACCTGATCCACTCCGTGCAGGGCAAGTCGGGCGGCTACGTGCTGACCCGCGCACCGGAGAGCATCACCCTGCTCGACGTGGTCCGGGCCGTCGACGGGCCCGGCCCGACCTTCGTCTGCACGGAGATCCGCCAGCGCGGCCCCTTCGCGACCCCGGCCGACGCCTGCACCACGCCGTGTCCGGTGTCCCGCGCCATGTGGGCGGCCGAGGACGCGTGGCACCAGGCGCTCGCCGCGGTCACCATCGCCGATCTCGCCCGCGACGTCGACGCCACCTCCGGCCCCGAGGCCCTGGTCGGCATCCAGGCCTGGCTGACCGGCGGGGCCGGCTGACCTGGTTGGCCGGCGAAGCCGGTGGTGCACGGTCAGCCGGTGTGGCGTACCTCGGTGTCCCAGATCTGCGCCCACGGACGCCGCAGCCCTCGGCACACGTGGATCGGGCCGCCGTTCTCGTCGTTGTCCACCTCGACGCGCTGGTCCACCCGCCCGGCGAGCGTGCACTGCTCGAACCAGGTGGTGAGCTGCTCGGGGCGCTCCCAGCCGACGGCGATGACCACGTCCGCGTCGGCGGGCGGCCGAGCGAAGTCGACCATGCTGTTGTGCCCGGAGTACGCCCGGGGCAGACCACGGGCCGGCCCGTAGCGGGCCACCGCGCCGGCCTCGCCGTAGTTGCCGGTGAGGACGACCGCCCGCGCACGCTCCTGCGGCGGCAAACCACGATGGACGGCCGCGAGAGAGTCGGCGAACTCCGGCCAACCGATCGTCTCGCCGGCGTCGTAGTTGACGTCGACCACGAAACCGGGCAACCGGTCGGCCGGCAGCACCGGCAGCAGCAGCACGACGTTGGGCAGCAGGAACGGCACCACGCCCAACGCGAGCAACCCGCGACGCCACCCGAGTGACCCGCGTGACGCCCACGCCACGGTGACCAGCGCCCCGGCGGCGGTGAGGACCAGCAACAGCGGCGCGTCGTAGTAACCCTTGCCGCCGGCGATCAGCACGATGCCGACCACCACCAACCATGCCCAGCCCACCGCCCGATAGGCCCGCCACGCCGGCCGGCGCAGCAGCGCGACGAGGCCGGCGACCCAGATCGGTACGGCGTACGGGCTGATGATGACGAAGTGGAGGGTGAACGCCTCCAGGCGGCCACTGTAGGAGCTGTCGCCGTCGGAGATGGACCCGGCAACGCCGAGCTGCGGAAAGCCGTTGGTCGCCTGCCAGATCAGATTCGGCGCGGCCAGCAGCACGGTGATCCCGGCGGCGGCGAGCACCCACCGGTCGCGCAGCAGCCGACGCGGCCCGGCGATGAGCACTCCGGCGACCAGGCCCACGGCCAGCAGCGCCGGAAGCAGCTTGCTGAGCATTCCCACCCCGAGCGCCAGCCCGATACCCAGCGCCCAGCGGCTGTCACCGGTGCGCAGCAACCGCACCGCACACCACGCCGCGACCAACCAGACCAGCAGGTCGACGGTGGTGGTGCTGAGCAGGTGACCACTGGCGAGCACGATGCCGGAGAGCGCGGCGAGCACCGCCGCGAAGAGTTGCCCGCCCCGGCCGGCGCCCAACTCCCGGGCGATGGCGGCGACCAGCAGCACCGCGCCGCCGGCCAGCACCGCCGACGGGGTACGCAGCACCACCAGGTTGCCCGGGGCGATCGTGTCGAGCAGCCGGGCCAGCACCGGGACCAGGGGCCCCTGATCGACGTAGCCCCAGTCGAGGTGCCGACCGGCGAGCAGGAAGTACAGCTCGTCGCGGTGATAGCCGTAACGGCCGGCGAGAAGCAGGAGCGTCACGGTGGTCGCGGCGGCCACCAGCCACGGGGCACGGGTACGAACGCCAGGCTCCGCCGGCCGCCCCGACGGCGGCGACTGGGTCGGCCGCTGAGGTCGGTCGATCTCGATCGCGGGCTCGCTCACCCGCTCATGATGACCGGCGGCGTCGCCTCGTGGGTGCCCCTACCGGCGTTCGGCACCGTCCCGAATGCGGGTGGCCGAGGCGGGTGCGAAGATCAGCTTTGTCACTCGGACCGAAAGGACGATATGCGCTATCGCACTCTGGGCAACACCGGCACCGTGGTGTCCACCCTGTGTCTGGGCACGATGACCTTCGGCGCGGAGACCGACGAGGCCGGCAGCTTCGCCCAACTGGACCGGTTCGTCGAGGCCGGCGGCACCTTCGTCGACACCGCTGACGTCTACTCCACCGGTGTCTCCGAGGACATCATCGGGCGCTGGCTGCGCAGCCGACCCGACCTGCGCGACCGCCTGGTGATCGCCACCAAGGGGCGGTTCCCGATGGGCCCGGGGACCAACGACGCCGGGCTGTCCCGGGTGCACCTCACCCGCGCCCTGGACGCCAGCCTGCGCCGACTCGGCGTCGAGGCCGTCGACCTGTACCAGGCGCACGCCTGGGATCCGCTGACCCCGCTGCCGGAGACGCTGCGGTTCTTCGACGACGCGGTCGGCGCCGGCAAGATCCGCTACGCGGGCGTCAGCAACTTCACCGGCTGGCAGTTGCAGAAAGCCGCCCTGCTCACCCAGCACCTCAACCTCACCCCGATCGTGACCCTGCAACCGCAGTACAACCTGCTGGCCCGGGAGATCGAGTTCGAGTTGGTGCCGGTCTGCGAGAACGAGGGCATCGGCATCCTGCCCTGGTCACCGCTGGGCGGCGGATGGCTGACCGGCAAGTACCAGCGCGACAGCACGCCCACCGGCGCAACCCGGCTCGGCGAGAACCCGCAGCGCGGCGTCGAGGCGTACGCCGGTCGCAACGCCGAGGAGCGCACCTGGCGGGTGCTCGACGCGGTCCGCCAGGTCGCCCGGGACCGGGGCGTTTCCATGTCGGCGGTGTCGTTGGCCTGGCTGGCGGCCCGACCGGCAGTCACCTCGGTGATCCTCGGCGCGCGGACCAGCGACCAGCTCGACGACAACCTGACCGCCGCCGACCTGGTCCTCGACGCCGAGCAGATGCGGCTGCTGGACGAGGCGAGCGCCCCGCTGGTGGGCGACTACCCGTACGGCGCGGCCGGGGTGCGCCAGCGCGCCCGTGACCTGCCGGCCGGGTCATGACCTCGTTCCCCGAGCCCACCGACCCGGCCGGCAGCCGCACCGAGGTCTTCCTGCGCTACCTGGACTACTTCCGCGAGTCCGTGGTCGCCAAGGTGTCGGCGCTGGCCGAGCCCGAGCTGCGGCGCAGCCGGCTGCCGTCCGGGTGGACGCCACTGGAGCTGCTCACACACCTGCGCCACGTCGAGCTGCGCTGGATCGAGTGGGGCGTCCAGGGCCGGAACGTCGCCGAGCCGTGGGGCGATCGCCGCGACGACCGCTGGTACGTCGCCCCCGACGAGACCCGCGCGGATCTGGTGGCGGCGCTGCGAGCGCAGGGCGCGCACACCACGGCCGTGGTGACGGCGCACGACCTGGCCGAGATCGGCACGCCGGGCCCGCGCTGGAGAGGCGCGGACCCGGCGTCGCTGGAGCGGGTGCTGTTCCACCTGGTGCAGGAGTACGCCCGCCACCTGGGTCACCTCGACGTGGTCGCCGAACTCGCGGGCGGCCCGACCGGGAAGTGAGGCCGTCGGCCCGATAATGGGTTTATGCCGCTGCTCGTCGCACCAGCCCTGCCCGCCGGGAGCATCGCCGCCCAGGAGCAACCCCACCTTCCGGTACGTCCCGGGTTGACCCTGCGGCCGTGGCGCGACGACGACGCCCCGGCCGTCCGGGCCGCCTTCGACTGTCCGCAGATCCAGCGGTGGCACGTCCGCCGCATCGACGGGGACGACGAGGCGCGGTCGTGGACGGCGCAGTGGGTCGGCCGTTGGCGTGACGAGACGTCGGCCAGTTGGGCGATCGTCGACGCCGACGACCGACCGCTGGGTCAGGTGGGGTTGCGGGGCGTGCTGCTGGTCGAGGCGTCGGCGCATCTGTCGTACTGGTTGTTGCCCGCGGCGCGGGGTCGGGGCATCGCCACCGAGGCGCTGCTCGCCCTGACCCGGTGGAGTTTCACGCGGGCCGGTCTGCACCGGCTGGCCCTGGAGCACTCGACCGCCAATACGGCGTCGTGCCGGGTGGCCACACGGGCCGGCTTCACCGAGGAGGGCGTGCTCCGGGGGTCGGTTCGCCACGCCGACGGCTGGCACGACATGCACCTGCACGCACGGCTGCGCACCGACGGCCCGGTCTGATCAGATTGTCGGCGCGGGTGGTGTCGGCGTCGCACCGTCCTCGTCGGCCCGGCGCATCGCTCGCGGCAGTCGCAGCGCGACGACTCCGGTGGCCACCAGTCCGCCGACGCCCGCGAGCACCAGAGTCACCGGGGCGGACGTGGCGTCCAGCAGGACACCACCGGCGAGGTAGGACGTCGCGGCGGCGACCCCGATCGCACCGTACAGATTGCCGAAGACCCTGCCGAGCATGCCCGCTGGCACCGTGCGTTGCAGCAGCGTGCTGGAGGCGACGTCCATGGCAGCCAATCCGAACCCACGGACGGCCTGCAGGGCGATCGCGGCGGCGACGGCCCAGGCGAGCCCGGTCAGCAGGTTGCCGACACTGCTGACGGCGAAGCCGACGATCAGCAGCAGCGGCATCGCCGCCCTGGTGCCCCACCTGGACAACAGTGCGTAGCCGGCCACCAGTCCGACACCGACCGCGCCCAGCAGCAACCCGACAGCGGATTCGCCGACGTGGAAGGTCTTCTGGGCCAGCAGTACCAGGGCCACGTCGTCGACCCCGTTGAAGGCGACCACCGCGGTGAAGCCAAGGAAGATCACCCGCACCGTCGGAACACTCAACAGATAGCCGATGCCCGCTCTGGCCTGTCGCAGCAGGGACGGCTGGTGCCCGTCGCCGGTTGCCGGTGGAAGTGAGGGGAGCGTCGCGAGCAGCACGGCCGAGACCAGGAACGACACGGCGTCGACGAGCAGCACACCACGCAGTCCGACCAGCGGGAACAGGGCCGCGGCGAGCAGGGGGCCGACCGCCTCCGCCGCGTTGGAGCCGAACCCGAGGGTGGAGTTGGCGGTTTCCAGGTCACTGTCACCGACCAGTGCGGGCACCGCCGCCCGAGACGCCGGTTGGAAGAGCTGCGAGGCGGTGGCGCGAATCGCGACGAGAGCCAGCAGCATCGGCAGCGAGGGCATGGTGAGCACGATGACCAGCAGGACCACAGCTTGGACGAGTTCGCAGACGACCATCAATCGTCGGAGATTGAGCCGGTCAGCTAGGGCGCCGGTGAAGGGACCCAGCAGGGATGGAGCGAAGTCTCCGACAAGGAGCAGAAGCGCGACTGCCAGCCCCTTACCCGTCGTCTCGGCGACGTGGAAGATCAGCGCGACAAGGCTGAGTGAATCGCCCGCGTACGAGACGAGCCGTGCCGAGAAGAGCGTCCGGAATGGCCTGTTGTGGCGAAGTAGGTGGGTGGGACGCGACGGCGCAGCGTCTGCCGTGGCGGACGCTGCGCCGGACATCTCGAACTTCCCCTGTCGCTGAGGGCTGCGGTGCGGCGTCGTGCTGCCGATACAAGGACGGGTGAACCAGCCTGTGGGTGAAGGTAGCCATCAGAGCGTCGGGGAGCGCGGTATTTACCGTTGTCGGGGAGCTGATTCAGGAAGCGACCGGGACGTCGGTGGTGGTCCCGTTGGCGTCGGTGACCCGTACCTCGGTCACGGTCGCGGGCAGGAGTGCCGCATCGCGGCCGACGTCCTGCCACTGGCCGTCGCCGACTCGGAAGCTCAGCGCTGACCCCTCGGCGGCCACGAGAACGCCCTGGTCGTCGGGCAGTCGTAGCCGCACAGGTAGGGGTGCCGACCAGTCCGCGGTCGTGCTGGCCACCGCTTCGAACGGAAGATATTTGCGGGCGAGCAGGGCGATGACCGATTGACCAGCGCACGTCGCGCGTACGCCTGCGGGCTGCTCTGCACCCGACGCCAGCGCACGTACATCTGCTCCAGCACCTCCTGAAGCAGGTCCTCCGCCGCGTGCCGATCCCCGGTCAGCAGGAAGGCAACCCGCAACAGCACCCCCGACCGTGAGCGAACGAAGTCGTCGAACTCCGCCCCGCTCGAATCCGTCATCTGACCTCCCGGCCTCGTCAACCAGCAAGACACCAGGTGGGCTCGCGAGGTTTACCGGTCCGGCAACTTCGCGCAGGTCGGACCCGGTGGAGGCCGGTGATCCGGGTTGCGCAGGTGGTAGACGGGCAGCGGTCAGTACGGGCACCTGCGCCCGTCGCGCACCATCTGCGCGTACGCGGTGCCGGTGATGCGCAGCCGATCGGTCTCGGTGCCGTCCTTGGCCCGGCAACCGTCGAACGGACTGACGTAGATCCAGGTGTAGGCCGAGTCGTCCGCGCGCCCGGTCACCTCGAACGGCTTGTCGCCGGGTGCCGAGATCACCATTGTCTGGCGTCGTCCGTCGGCCAGGTAATCCAACTCCAGTCGCCAACGGCAGTGCTGCTTGGCGGAGAGCGCTCGTACCTGGATGACGTTCTTCTCACCCTTGGGCAAGGTGATCTTGTGGGTGGCGAAGAACGGGGCACCGGCATCCTCGCCACCCGGGTCGTCGACGAGCATGCGGGGATTCGGTCGATCCACGTGTGTCACCAGGACGACCTTCCTGGAGTCGCCCTGGGATTCGTTGGGCTCCTGGATCCCGGTGAGCGGGGGGCGGCAGGGCTCGACGAGGACGGGCCGCAGGTCGACGGCCTCGGCGGCCTCGTCCCGGGTGCCGACGAGGGTGATCTCCCAGGTGCTCCGTTCGATGTCGACAGCGCCGGCCTCGACGGTCGGGTCGTCCGGCCGCTTGGCGTCCAGGCGAGCCAGGTCCGAGCCGGCGGGGTAGACGTAGTCGAGCGCGCCCTCCTGAGGGTAGGGAACGTGCTTCAGGTCCAGGACGACGACCGGCCCCCGCCCGGCCAACTGCTCGGCCAGTTCGTTCGCGGGCTTCCACTGGTTGATCGTGCCGACAATGACGGTGCCGAGCCAGGTGGCGACGGCGCCGACCACGATCGTCAGCAGCCAGGTGACGGGACGCTTCCACCAGGCGACGGTTGCCGGCGCGGCGACGGTGGGGACCTTACGGCGACGCGGGCGTTTGTTACGTGGACTCATGGACCGGAGTCTCCTGCGCATCGATGGACGTGTCGGTGTCGAGGAGCCGACGGGCCAGCAGCACGGGCAACGCGACGAGCCAACCCCAGGCCGCGCCGAACCGCAGCGAGGAGGTCAATTGCAGGCCCAGGGACTCCCAGGGCGCGCAGCCGGTGGGGGAGTTCGAGATGGCGCAGTCGACGAGGACATCGGACGTCGCGGTCAGCGCGGCCGCCGCGATCGTGGCACCCCAACAGACGACGACGAGCCCGAGGCGGTGCCCGGAGTTCGGCAGGCCGGCGAGCAGCGCCCGGAGCAGGAGCCACAGCACCACCAGCAGAGCGAGGGCGAGCACCGACCTGTGCACCCAGACGTCCATCGACAGGGGATTCGGATCGATCTCCTGCGTCAGCCGATATTCGACGTCGTCGCGTACGCGTGGCGGCGGGGACAGGGCAGGGCGGGACAGGAACACACTGAGCAGCGCCAGGAATCCTCTCCCCGAGTAGCTGTCCCGCACCGCCTGGGTGCCGTTGATCAGGATGAGCACCAGCACCGGAAGGACGCCGGCCAGGGCAAGGTTCGCGCCGCGTCCTCGCACGTCGCCGATCAGCGGAACGCCGCGCTCGGTATCGACAGCCGCGTCCTGGGGCTCGTCGTCGCCCTCGTCGGTGTCCTTCCTGAGCCGGTTCAGCAGCAGTATCGCCAGGCTGGTGCAGCCCACCAGGGAGGCGTTCGTGCCCGCCAACAGGCAGCCGAGAAAGAGGGCGTCGGACGTCCAGCCGGTCAGCGTCAGGTGCGCGCTGGCAAGGAGCGTGGAATGGTCCAGCGCCTCGTTGGCGTACCAACCGGTGGGGGCGGTGTGGACGCGGACCACGAGGGTGGCCCACCAGAGCAGGTCCCCGATCGCCGTGGCGGTGAGGGCGGCGGCCGCGCCGACCATCGCCGCGACGAACGGGTAAGTCCGCCGGGTGACCAGGCCGCAGGCCAGGTACGTCGACACCCCGACCAGCAGGATCACGAGCCAGCGGATCAGCGGCGTCACCGCGTCCATCATGGGGGCGGTGACGGGGTCGAGGGGGGCGAAGAAGACAACGCCCTTCGTGACGAGGGTCCGGAAGTCGACGGCGGTCCGGGTGACGGTGACCGGCCCCGACATCGAGTTGACCTCGGCGGTGACCCCCAGGTACATCAGGATGGCGCCCGCTGCGGCGAGCACGGCGACGACGATCCTGAATGGTCGGCTCATCGGGCCGGCCTCATCCCGGGGCGGGTCGTCACGCCGTCAGTCTCCCGCATCGTGCTGACTCGTACCGACCCCCGGAGGTGGTGGTTGACGACAGCTCAGCGGGCCTCTGCCCAGCCGACGAAACGCGGGGTCAGATCGGGCAGCGCGACGTCCGGGTTGAGCTTGGTGAGATCGTCGGTGGCTTCCTCCTGGACCTTCGCCAGGTGGATCAACAGGCCCGGTCGATCCTCGCGGTACTCGCCGAGCAGGCGCAGCTTCGCGGCCGAGCACGGCCACAGGATGCCGCAGACCGGGCAGCGCCACGACGGGCGCAACGGGGAGTGCTTCGGACGTTCGGGCATCAGCCGACCCCAACGCTCGCGCAACGCCGGCCCGGTGTGGTTCTGCTGAACTGGACGCTCGCGGCGGTGGTCACCAGGACCACGTCCCCGGCTCCGAGAGCGCCTCGTACCTCGTTCCGCACAGCTTCTCCTTGTCGTCGCAGCACCGTCTACACCGCACTTTGCCGGGGGTCGCTGGACAAACACACAGCGTTAACTAATCTTCTCGGAGCAGCGGATTTGTTCCAGGGGAGGGACGGTATGAACCACGCCTTTGTCGCGGCGTTGGCCGCGGCGGGTCACACCGCCGAGAGCCTCGCAGGTCAGCTCGGTGTGCACCCGAAGACCGTCGCCAGGTGGGCAAACCCGGGGCACATTCCCCAGAGCCGACACCGTGCGACAGTGGCGGGGCTGCTGGCAAAGGACGCCGACGCGCTGTGGCCGGACGTGATCCGTCGCCGTGAGCCGGTGTGGTTCCGGCCGTGGGTCGACCTCGAACGTGAGGCCGTGACACTGCGGTCGTTCCAGCTCGCGTGGGTGCCCGGGCTGCTGCAGACCGAGGCGTACGCCCGGGCGACCCTGGCCGGTGGGGTGCTGACACCGGAGGCGGTCGCCGAGTTCGCCGAGGCGCGGATCAACCGGCAGGCGATCCTCGGCCGGGGTGGCGGCCCGCTGCTGATCGCCGTGCTGGACGAGGGGGTGCTGAGGCGGCGTGTCGGCGACGACCGCGCCTTGATGGCGGTGCAACTCGCGCGTCTGCTCGGGCACGCCGAGGCGGGCAGCGTGCAGCTCCACATCGTCCCGGCGGATGCGCCCAGCTACCCCGGGCTCGACGGACCGTTCACCATCGCCGACATGCCGGACGGGTCACGGGTCGCGCACGTCGACAGCGCGGCACGGGCGCAGATCCTCGATCAAACGTCGGATCTTGTTAGCCTGGAACGACGGTGGGAACGTATTCGCGGCGAGGCCCTGCCCCGAGGGCGTTCGTTGGAACTTCTCAGAGAAGCGGCAGCATCATGGACATGACCGGTGCGCGGTGGCGGAAGAGCACGAAGAGCGGCGGCAACGGTGGTGACTGCGTCGAGGTTGCCGACAACCTTCCGGGCGTGGTCCTGGTTCGTGACACGAAGGACCGCGACGGCGGCACGCTGACGTTCAGTCCACAGTCGTGGCGTGGCTTCGTCGCGATGGCCCGCGACGCCGGCTGACCGACCACATCGCACAACGGCTCCCGGCGTCGGCCGGGAGCCGTTGTCGTCGGTAAGCCCGGCCGTCGGCCACGCCGAGCATCGACGGTCGATCTGATCAACGGACGGCGGCGGGTTCGGCCGGTTGCGGTTGGGGGGTAGGCGGCCAGGTGAGTCGGCGTACGCCGGGCACGAGGGCGGTGCCCGCGCAGGAGGCGAGGACCAGCAGACCCGCGACGGCCAGCGGAACGGGTGCGCCGAACGCGTCGGCGGCCAACGGCGCCAGCGCGTAGCCCAGCGGCATGGCGCCCAGCGACACCAGCCAGTCGTACGAGGTGACCCGGGCCAGGACCTCCGGCGGGAAGTGGTGCTGCACGACGGTCTCCCACACCGGGTTGAGGTAGCCGAGGGCGGTCAGCGCCACCGCGTAGGCGACGATCACCGCGGGGGCGGGCGCGGCGACGGCGAGCAGGAACAGTGGCGCGGCGTAACAGGCCAGCCCGAGGTTGGCCAGCAGCACCGGCCGGTGCAGCCGGACCCGCCCGGCCAGCAGCGATCCGGTGAGCATCCCGATCGCGCCGGCCTGCAACAGCAGCACCCAGGTCGTCTCGCCACCCAGGCGGTCGATGGCGACGGCCGGCCCGAGGGTCATCAGCACGGCGGCGGCGCCGTTCCACACGCCGTGCCCGAGCAGGCTGGACCAGAACCAGTCGCGGGCGCGTACCTCGCTGAAGCCGTGCCGCAGGTCGGCGAGGACGGAACGGCGGGGCACCGGCACGTGACGGACCCGCACCAGCGCGAGCAGCGTGGCGCTGAGCGCGAACGACGCGCCGTCCAGGATGAACGCCCAGCCGGGTCCGGCGGCCCAGATGAGCGCGCCGGCCAGGGCCGGCCCGGCGAGGCGGCTGGTGTTGGCGGTGATCCCCATCAGGGCGTTGGCCTTCTGCCGGTCGGCCGGCTCGACGGTGCCGGCGACCAGCGGAGACGCGGTCGGGATGGCGAACGCCGAGGCGGTGCCGCCGAGCGCGGACGCCACCACCACTGTGGTCAGTGACGGGTCGCCGCCGAGCAGTTCCACGCCGACCGCGACCTGCGTGGCGCAGCGGACCAGGTCGGCCAGGAGGGCGACCCGGCGCGCGTCGAACCGGTCGGCCACCACCCCGCCGAACGGCAACAGGACCAGCCGGGTCACGACCGCCGCGGCGAGGACGACGGCCAGCGCGCCGGTGGAGCCGGTGGCCCGCAGCACGGCCAGCGCCAGCGCGGCGGGCACCACCGCGTCGCCGAGGGCGGAGATGGTGCGACCCAGGAACAGCAGTCGGAAGGAGTGGTTGCGCAGCGGGTGAGCCATGGCCACAAACGTACTTCGACATCGAATATTTCGGCAACGAATATTTCGGTCCCGAGATAGGCTGGCGCGGTGACCACCACTCCGGACGCCGTCGACCGGCACATCGAGCGCTGGTTGCCGGTGCTGCCCGACCTCGACGCAGACGTCGAGGGGGCGGTGACCAGGATGATCCGACTGACCCGGCATCTGCGGGCCGTCAAGGAGCGGGTCCTGGTCGACCTCGACCTGCTGGCCCACGAGTACGACACCCTGCACGCCCTGGCCGGTCGCGGTGGCCGGGCCGCACCCTCGGACCTCGCCGCGGACCTCACGATGGCCCCCGCCTCGATCACCGCGCGGGTGGACGCGCTGCTGCGGCGGGGCTTCGTGCACCGGATTCCGTCGACAGTCGACCGTCGACGCGTCGACGTGGAACTCACCGAGGCGGGTCAGGCCGCCTGGCGCGGGGCGATGGAGGTCCAGGGCGCCGAGGAGCTCCGCCTGCTCGGCGCGCTCACCGCTACCGAGCGGCGACACCTCTCCGACCTGCTGCGCCGGGTGCTGCTCGTCGCCGAGCAGCCACAGAGCGCGCCGCAGACCGACTGAGCGGGGCCGAAAAATCGCCTGGCGGTCCGCGTACCGTTGATGCAAGGGTGACCGGCGTGACTGCGCATGTGCTGGCCGGGGCCCTGGCCGACGACGGACGGCGACGGATCTTCGCGGCGATCGTGCTGGGTGCGACCAGCGCGACCGAGGTCGCCGAGCGGACCGGCCTGCCGGCGCGGGTGGTGCTCACCGCGGTCCGCCGGCTCACCGACGCGGGCCTCGTCACCGGCGCGGACGGCGCGTTCGCGGCCGACGAGGTGTCGCTGCGGGCCACCGCGCGTGACAGTCGCCCGGCCGACGACGCCGAACCCGGCGTCGACCCGGTGCTGCGGACCTTCCTACGTGCGGGCGTCCTGGTGAGTCTGCCGGCGCAGCGGGGTCGACGGCGGGTAGTGCTCGCGCACATCGCCGAGCAGTCGTTCGAGCCGGGCACCCGCTATCCGGAGCGGGCCGTCGACGACGCGCTCAAGCCGTGGTGCGCCGCAGGAGGGTCGGATCACGTGACGCTGCGCCGGTATCTGATCGACGAGCAGTTGCTCACCCGCGAGCACGGCGTCTACCAGCGGCTCTGATCGTCCGCCGCGCGAACCGTCCCGCCGTCGCGCATCGGATGTGGTCAGGCTGTGGTGGTCGTCCGCGGAAGGTCCGCCATGCCGGAATCGCCCGCCGTGATGATGGCGGCCTGGCGGGCGCGCAGGCCGCCGACCACGCACAGCCCCACACCGAAAACGAGCCAGGAGGTGAGGACGATGACGGTATTGGTGGCACCGGCGCCGTCGAAAAAGGCGGTGGAGCGCAGCAGTTGAACACCCGCGCCCGGCGGCAACAGTTGGCCCAGAGTTCCGGACCAGCCGGGCAGCATCTCGGGGGCGGAACCGCTGCCGGAGAGCGGGTTGCCGATCAGCATCATGGTCACCGAGCCGAGCCCGAATCCGGCGTAGCCGAGCAGCGACTCCAGGCCGAGCAGGGTCAGCGAGGTGGCGGCGATGCTTAGCGCGACAGCGCTGGAGTTGGCCAGGTAGGAGCCGCTGAGCGAGCCGAGGCAGAACTGCAGGATCGCCGTCAGCACCAGGCCACCGACGACCGCGAAGGCGAGCGCGCCGGTGACCCGCCGGCCGGTGCCCTTGAGTCTGTTGCTGAGCAGGAACGCGGCGAGCAGGCCACCCATGACCAGCGGCAGAGCACCGGCGGCCAGGCCAGCGCCGCGCGGGTCGTCGGCGGGCAGTGCGACGAGGTCGCGCACGGTGACCGCTGTGCCGGCGCCCTGGGCCTGCGCCTGGTTGAGCGCGGTCCCCACACTCTGCAGGGTCTGGGCGACCGAGGCGCTGGCCGCGGAGGCGGTGATGACCTGCGGGGTGCCGGCGCTGACGTCGATCGCCCCGTACACCTCACGGTCGCGGATCAGCTGCTCGGCCGCCGCAGTGTTGGCGACCGTGGTGATGTCGAAGGCATCCGGCAGCCGCTGCTCGATGGCGGCGGAAATCTGGCTCGTCGCGACGGCAGGGCCGACGACAGCGATCGGCACGTCGTGCACAGACGAGCGCACCGACGGCCAGGCGAAGGCGGTCAGCAGCACGCTGATGATCACCGTGAGCAGCGCGACCGCGGCGGCCACCTTCGACCAGGGTGACGGGGCCGTGGCATCGGCGTCAGCCGGAACCTCCGTGGACATGACAACTCCTTAAGAAGAACGGTCGCTCGTTTTCAATTCTGGAAGCGGCGCGGCTGGTTGTCAAGAACGAGCGTTCGCTTTTAGCATTGGCCCATGCCACGCGTATCCGAGGAGTACCGAGCCGGTCGTCGCGCCGAGATCCTGGCGGCGGCTGCCCAGCTCTTCGCCGCCAACGGATTCCACGCCACCTCGATGGCCGACATCATCACCGAGTCCGGGCTTTCCGCCGGCGCGGTGTACCGGTACTTCCGCAGCAAGGAGGACCTCATCGCAGCCGTGGCGGAGACCGCCCTGTCCGCTGCGTCAGAAACCTTCGCAACTCTGCTCGCCGACCGCGCCGCACCGTCACCCGAACAGGTCATCACCGCGATCATCGAAACGACTACCGACAGGTTCATCCACGACCCGGTCACCGGAGTGGACCTGACGCGGATCGGAGTACAGGTGTGGGCCGAGGCACTGCGCAGCCCGGAGCTCGCCGCTCGCGCCAGCGACGTCTACCGGCGACTGCGGGGGCAGTTCGCCGAAGTCGCCCGCCGCTGGCAGGCCGCCGGCCACCTACCGGCCGCTGCGGTGCCGGAACAGGCGGGCGCCGCCATGCTCAGCCTCGTCCAGGGCTTCATCCTGCAACGCTTACTGGTCAGCGACACCGACGCCGACGGTTACCTCGCCGGCGTGAAGGCGCTGTTGTCCGCCACGTCTCCCACCGGACCCCACGCCACCAGGTTGTGACAACCCGAACCGACCCGCGATCCCCTGGCGATACCGCCGCGCCGCCGGGGCGCTATCGGACGAACCCGGGCGACCGGATAAAGCCGTTGACCGGACGGTGATGATCAACAGGTGACCATGACCGCCCGGTCCACCTGGGCAACCACCGCTGTCCGGCCCGAGCACCCCGACGCGGTGCTGCTGCTGCGCGAGTACATGACCGAGATGGTGGTTCGCTACCACCGTCGCCCGGCCCTGCCCGGCGAGGTCGACGCGGCGCTGGCCGAGTTGCCCAGCGACGACCTGAGCGCGCCGAGCGGGCTGCTCCTGCTGGCCCACCACGGCCCCGACCTGGCCGGCTGCGCCGGGCTGCGCTGGCATCCCGGCTGGGCCGAGCTGACCCGGGTGTTCATCCGCTCCGAGCACCGCGGCGCCGGTGGGGGCGCGGCGCTGCTGGCCGCCGTCGAGGAGCAGGCCCGCGCGGCCGGGGCGGACCGGATCCGGCTCGACACCCGGCACGACCTGGTCGAGGCCCGCGCCCTGTACGCCCGGCACGGCTACGCCGAGATCCCGGCGTACTCGCGGGGCCCCTACGCCGAACACTGGTTCGAAAAACGGCTGTCCGGAGCAGTTGACGTCGGCGCGCGGACGCGCTAAATAAGAAGAGGAAGTTGAGTCACCCCGGCTCAACTCATTACCTTCGGCCAGGAGAACCGAGGAGGCATGACCATGTTGATGCGTACCGACCCGTTCCGCGAGATCGACCGGCTCGCCGAGCAGTTTTTCGGTACGGCGGCCCGCCCCGCGACGATGCACCTGGACGCCTACCGCGACGGCGACCACTTCTACGCGGCGTTCGACCTGCCCGGCGTCGATCCGGACAGCATCGACTGCACCGTCGAGCGCAACGTGCTCACCGTCCGCGCCGAGCGCCGCCGGCCCACCGGCGACCGCGTCGAACTGGTCGCCGCCGAACGCCCGATGGGCACCTTCACCCGACAACTGTTCCTCGGCGACACGCTCGACACCGACAAGCTGGAGGCCGGCTACGAGAACGGGGTGCTGACGCTGCGCATCCCGGTCGCCGAGCGCGCCAAGCCCCGCCGGGTGACCATCCAGGCCAACGGCGCCGCCCGCCGAGAGATCAACGCCTGATCCGACACGGTGACGGGTGGGACCGGCGCGCCTGCACGCCGATCCCACCCGAGGCTGAAAGTCTTTTTCACATGGTGTTCTCCGACGCTCCGGTGCTCGCCCGCCCGTCCGCGCCACCGGCGCTGCCGAGTGGGCCGGTCGAGGTCACCGAGGCGTGGCTGCGCAACAGGAGGCTGTCCGAGCACACCCGCGACGCCTACCGACGTGACGTCACCGGCTGGCTCCGCTGGTGCGCCGATCACGACCTGGACCCGCTGCGGGCCACGTTCCTGCACGTCAACGAGTACGCCCGCGCGCTGGAGAGCAGCGTCGGCTCCCGCAGCGGCCGCCCACTGACCCCGTCGACCGTCGCACGCCGGCTCTCGGCGCTGTCCAGTTGGTACGACTTCCTGGTCAAACTGGGCGCAGTGCCGGCCAACCCGGTCTCCGGCGCCGACCGCCCCCGCGTCGACCGGGACCACTCCGCCACCGTCGGGCTCACCCCGGAGGAGGTGGACGCCCTGCTCAGCGCCGCCGACGCGGACACCGGCGCGACCGCCGTCCGCAACCGGGCGGCGCTCGCGCTCCTCGCCGACCTGGGTCTGCGGGTCGGGGAGCTGATCTCGCTGGACCTGACCGACCTCGGCACCGAACGCGGCCACCGCAGCGTGCGTTTCATCGGCAAGGGCGGCAAACAACGTCGCCGAGCCCTCACCCCCGGCACCGGGCACGCCCTGGACGCCTACCTGGCCCAGCGGGCCGCCACCACCGGCGTGCCGGTGCCGCAGCTCACCGGCCCGCTGCTGGTCACCGCCAGCGGTGCCCGACTGGACCGGCACTCGGTGTTCCGGATGGTCCGTCGGCTCGCCCGCGCCGCCGGCATCCCGGCCTGGGCGAAGCTGTCCCCACACTCGCTGCGACACGCCTTCGCCACCACGGCCCGCTCGGAGGGCGTGCCGTTGGAGGACGTGCAGGACGCCATGGGGCACGCCGACCCGCGCACCACCCGCCGCTACGACCGGGACCGACACAACCTCGACCGCGACCCGGCCTACGCGGTGTGGGCGGCCCGGTCGCGTCGTCGCGGCTGACTGCTACCCGCCCGACGTCGGGCTGTCGATCAGTCGAGAACCGCAGTGGCTTCGACCTCAACGAGGAGATCAGGCTCGCCCAGAGCACTGACACCCAGCAGCGTGATGGGCTTGACCAGGTCAGCTCCCAGCTTCGCACCCGCCCGAGCGACGCCTTCGCCCAACAGGGGCATCTTGTCGGGCGACCAGTCGACGACGTAGATGGTCAGCTTCGCCACGTCGCCGAAGGACCCACCGATCTCGGCCAGGGCGGTGCCGATGTTGAGATAGCACTGCTCGACCTGGGCGGCGAGGTCTCCCTCGCCCACTTTGCGCCCTTCGGCGTCGCGGGCCACCTGACCGGCGAGGAAGACCAACCTGGACCCGGTTGCGATCGACAACTGACGGTAGACGTCCGGCTTCGGCAACCCGTCCGGATTGACGAGAGTGATGGCCATGCTGACTCCTTCTGTCGTTGCGCCGGGCCGTCTCAGCTCTGTGGGCGGGGGCAGATGCAGAACGGCTGCCCGATCGGGTCGAGAAGCACCACCCACCGCTCGCCGCCGGGCTGGAATGCCGGCTTCGACGCGCCCGCGGCGACGAACTTCTCCTCCGCCGCCGCCAGGTCGTCGACGTAAAGATCGAGGTGGTAGCGCTTGTCGCCGGTCTGGTCCGGCCAGGACGGCGGCTGGTAGCCCTCGACCAGCCCGAAGCCGATGGAGACGCCACCGGAGCTGATCATCGCGTACTCGGGTTGGCTGTGGGTGACCTCCCAGCCCAACGCCTCGTGGTAGAACGCGGCGTGGCCGGCGGGATCGGAACTGTCGAGGTTGACCATCGCGAGGTCGGCAGAAGCTGTCACGCCGGCAGTATGCCGCCGGGGCCCGACAACTTCGGCCCGCGACACCGGCGCGAGTAAAGGTCAGGGGGCGTCGAGGGGCCAGAACGTCACGCGGGCCGTGCCGTCGCGGCAGATCAACCCGGAGCCGACCCGGCGGCAGTCGGTCACACCCGCCGGGAGCACCGCGAACACCCGATGACCGTCGCGCCCCACCGTCGCGACCAGGGAGCGCCTGCCGTCCTCGGCCAAACCCAGAACCACCAGGGGTTCCGTGGTGCCCCGTGGGCCCCCCACCGTGCGCCAGCGCGCCCCGGCCGGCCACGTCCACACCCGCGCCCCGCTGCCCGCGTCGATCGCCCAGCGTCCCTGCTCGTCCTGCCCGCAGAGCAGACCCTGGCAGGGCCGCAGGAGCAGCTCACCCGGCTGCACCGGCACCTGCCAGCGTCGTACCAGCCCAGGTAGGTCGTAGCCGGTCAGCGCCACCGCGCCGCCGCCGCTCGGGTGGCGCAGCACCAGGTACGCGCCGACGACCTGGGGATTGTCCGGGCCGTAGTCGGCCGGCGGAAGCTGTCCCCGTCCGTGTTCGGTGCCGTCACGGGCGTCGAGCAGCCGGACCAACCCGTCGTCCTGCACCAGCAGCACCCACCCGGGCAGGCCGGGCAGCGCCCGCAGCACCGCCGTGGAGGGCAGCGGGACCGACCACCGGGTCGCGCCGGTGGCCGGGTCGATGCCGTGCACCGTGCCCTCGACCCGCCGACCCGGTTCGGCGGCGCTGCGCACCTCGCGCACCGCGACCGCCTCTCTCCCGGCCGCGTACACCCGCTCGGGTCGCCGCCACAACGGCTGGCCGGTACGCAACGACCGCGCGGTGGTCACCCGCGCTCCGAGCGCCTGGTCGCGCTCGACCAGCAGCAACAGGTCACCGGCGACCTCGGCGGACCACCCGGCGGCAGGCGGCACGGTGACCCGCCACCGCGGCGGGCCGTCCGGCGCGGCCGAGTCGTAGGCGCTCAGCGTCGGCGGGTTCGGTTCGGGGTCGACGACCAGCAGCAGCGGCCCGGCGCCGAGCACTGTCGCCCGGGCGGGCACCGCCGGCCCGACCTGAGGCGTCAGGCGCGCGGGCGGGGCGGCACCGCCGAGCAGGACACAGGCCGCCACCAGCACCGCCACGCGCCACCGGCGGGACACCTGCGGCGGTGGGCGGCGCTCCTCCAGGGGCGCGCCCCGGTCGTCACCCAGCTCGATCAGCACCGACATGGGCGCCCACCCGTCCGCTCGCGCCGGCCGGTCAGCAGAGCAGGTCGAGGTGGCGGTGGGCGTCCTCGGCGATCTCCTCGTGCCGCAGCCAGCGGCGCGCCCACAGCCGGGCGGCCAACTCCGCCTGCTCGTCGCCCCACGCGGCGTGCTCGACGAGCAACGCGGTGGTCAGCGCGTACGCCAGGCGCAACGCCAGACCGCGGGCGCCCGCGAGCACCGCCGACGCGCCCGGGTCGACGGTCACCGCGGCGATGGTCTCCTCCAACTGCGCGGCGGCGGTGGCCAGGGTGTCGGCCAGCACCGGCGACAGCGGCCGCGCCAGGTCGACGGCGGCGGTCAGCCGGCTCAGTAGCGGCGCACCGGCGTCCTCCCGGGTCAGCGCGCGCAGCACGTCCAGGGCCAGCACATTTGTGGTGCCCTCCCAGATCGGCAGCACCTGGGCGTCGCGCAGCAACCGGGGCACGCCGGTGTCCTCCACGTAACCGGCCCCGCCGAAGCTCTCCACGTACTCGCTGGCGGAGCTGACGGCCAGCCGAGCGGTGGCCAGCTTCGCCAACGGCGCCACGATGCGCAGCTCGGCCGCGGCCTCCGGGTCGGCGCCGACCTCGACCCGCCCGAGCAGGGCGAAGGCGTGCCCAGCGAGGGCGAACGCGCCCGCCGCGTCGACCGCGAGGGTGCCCAGGGTGGCCCGGTGCAGAGGCGAGGACACCAGCGGGCCGCCGGCGACGTGCCGCACCTCGGCGTACGCGCGGGCGTAGGCGAGACCCCGTCGCATCCCGCCGGCCGCCGCCGCGGCGTTGTGCACCCGGGTCACCACGACCAGGGTCATCGCCCGGACCAGACCGGGCACCGCCGCGTCACCCAGCGGGAGGGCGTACGCGTCGCGCAGGCCGATCTCGGCGGTGGGCAGTGCCCGGGTGCCGAGCTTGTCCTTGAGCCGGTGCACCGTGACACCCGGCGCGGGTGCGCCCGGCGCCGCGCCGTCGGCCAGCGGTGAGTCGACCGCGTACCGGGGAACGAGGAACGGGGCGAGCACCCGGCTGCCCCGCCCGGCGCCCTCCGGCCGGGCCAGCGCCACCGCCATCGCCGCGTCGGCGGCGGAGCAGAACCACTTCTCCCCGGTCAGCCGCCACGAACCGTCCGCCGCGGGCCGGCCGAGCGTGCTGGAGCGGCCCAAGTCGGAGCCACCCTGCGACTCGGTCATCCACTGCCCGCTGGTGATCGCCGTGGCCGGGTCCGTGGAGATCAGCCGGGGCAGCCACGCGTCGCGTACCGTGGCATCGACGTCGGGCATGCTGAGCAGCGCCGCCGCCCCGTCGGCCATCGCCACCGGGCAGGAGAACGTCGCGGACTCCGGCCCGTACAGGTGCAGCAGGGCGTGTTGCACGACCCGCGCGGCGGCACCCCAGGTGCCCCGGGCGTCCGGCAGGTAGGGCAGCGCGACCACGGCGTGTCGGGCGGCGGCGGCGCGTTGCGCCTGCCAACCGGCGGAGGTGTCGATGCGGTCGATCCGGGCACCCCACGGGTCGTAGCGGACCAGCGTCGGCGGGTGCGCCTCCGCGTCGGCGTGCGCCGCGCGCAGCGGCCCGGTGACGTCGGCGGCCAGGTCCGCGAGACGACCCTTCGCGGCGGCGTGCCCGCCCGGGCCGAGGTGACGCTCCAGCCAGGACCGCAGCAGGCCATCGCCGGCGTACGGGTCGACGGGGGGTGGTACCGGCTGCACGAAGCGGCTCATCGATCGGCTCCTGGCACTGCTCGGGGGTGTGCGCCGACGGTAGACGATGCGGGGCCGCCGCGAACAGGGCACACCCGCCCATCGGGCGCACCCAGTTTCCGGCTTGTCGCCCGTCGGCGTGAGCGTGTTCTCTACGGTCGGTAGTCGTGGGTGCGGGCCAGTCGTGGAGCCGACCGGCCCGGCGTCACCGCCCGATGCGCACCGGGTTGGCGTTCGCCGGGTTCGGTGTGGCGCTGTGCTGCGTGGGGGTGGCCGGGTTGGGCGCCTGGAACCTGCAGACCGTCCGGCAGGCCGCCGGCCCGATCCGGGAGACCGCCGACGGTTTCCTCAGCGAGGTGGCCCTCGGCGACAGCGACCGGGCGTACGAGCGGCTCTGCGAGGACGCGCGCAGCCGGTGGAGCGCGATCGGCTTCACCAGTTGGGTGCGGACACCACCGATGGTCACCGACTACGAGATCACCGACGTGTCGGTCGCCACCCGCAGCGGCCGACCGCACGGCACGGTGACAGTGAAGGTGACCCGCAGCGGCGGGCTCAGCGAGGAACGTCGCCTGCCGGTCGTCCGTGAGGACGGAAACTGGCGGGTGTGCGGTGACCCCTTCTAGGCCCCCGGTCGCCGCCCCGACACGCCCACAGCTGCTGCGCCCACGCGAGGGGGTGCAGCCGACCACCTCGACGGAACTCTTCTTCGACCTCGTCTTCATCTTCAGCATCACCCAGTTGTCGCACTACCTGCTCGCGCACCTGGACTGGCGGGGCGCGGGGCGTACCGGCCTGTTGCTGGCGCTGGTGTGGCTCGTCTGGGTCTACACCACCTGGTTGACCAACTGGCTGCAACCGGACCAGGGGCCGGTGCGGACGATGCTGATCGGGGTGGGGCTGGGCAGCCTGCTGTTGTCGGCGACGATCCCGGAGGCGTTCGGTGCGACCGGCCTGCTCTTCGCGCTGGTCTACGTCACCGTGCAGGTGGGCCGCACCCTGTTCGCGTTGTGGGCGGTGCAGGGCAGCCCGTGGTTGGTGGCCGGATTTCAGCAGTCGCTGCCATGGATCACCGGGACGTCGGTGCTCGTGGTCATCGGTGGCCTGGTCGGCGGTGCCGCCCGGGACGCGGTGTGGACGGCGGTGATCGTGATCGAGGTGGTCGGCCTGTCGATCGGCTATCCGCTGCCACGACGGGGACGCAGCCGACCCGAGCGGTGGATGGTGGAGGGTGGGCACCTGGCCGAACGGTGCGCGGCGTTCGTCCTGATCGCGCTGGGGGAGTCGATCCTGGTCACCGGCAGCACCCTCACGTCGCACGTGGACCTGGTGACGTCCGGGGCGTTCCTGCTGGCGTTCGGCGGTTCGGTGGCGCTGTGGTGGGTGTACTTCGCCCGCTCGGCCCCGGCCGCCACGGAGTTCATCGCCCAGGCCGGGGAGCGCACCGGCGCGTTGAGCCGGGTCGCGTTCAACTTCCTGCACCCGGTGATCGTCGCCGGTGTCGTCGTCACGTCGGCGGCCGACGAGCGGTTGCTGCGGGAGCCCGGCGCGCCGGTCGCCACTGTCGACGTGCTGCTCACCCTGGGTGGTCCCGCGCTGTTCCTGGCCGGGCACGCCGCCTACAAGGCGCTGTTGTGGCGGACCCTGCCGATCAGCCGGGTCACGGCGGTGGCGGTCCTGCTGGCGCTGATGCCGGTAGGTGTGGTGCTGGAGGCACCCGTCGCGGTGTGCGCCGCTGTGGCGTTGGCGGTGACTGTCGCCGTGATCCTGACCGACCGGTTCCGGTCACCGGCGGCCGCGCGGTGACCGGCGCGTCTTTCGGGCAGCGAACCACTGGCAGGGTGATGGGTTGTCCGCTCAGTCGCGGGGGCCGAGGTCGCCGCTGCGGTAGTGCCGGCGGCAGAGCACCTGGTAGCGCACCTCGGCGGTGTCGACGGTGTCGCCGATGACGACCTGGGCGCCCTCACGGACGACCCGCCCGTCGACGACGCGGGCGTTGAGCAGCCCTTCGCGGCCGCACCAGCAGAGCACCTCGACCTGGATGCGGGCCACCTCGTCGGCCAGCTCGAACAGGCGTTGCGCGGCGGGGAACATCCGCGAGCGGAAGTCGGTGGCCAGGCCGAACGCGAACACGTCGACGTCGTAGCTGTCGACCAGCTCGGCCATCTGCTCGACGTGCTCGACGGTGTAGAAGCACGCCTCGTCGCAGATCAGATAGTCGACGCGTACCCCGTCGGCCCACCGGCCCCGCACCAGGGCCCGCAGGTCCAGGTCGTCGGTGACCTCGATGGCCTCGTGGGCCAGGCCGATGCGGGTGGTGACCTGCGGTCCCAGCGACCGGTCGATGCGGGTGGTGACCAGCCCGCGCCGGCCCTGCCGGGCGTGGTTGTAGTTCATCTGCAACGCCATCGTGGACTTGCCGCAGTCCATCGGCCCCCAGAAGAACTTCAACGCCGCCGCGTGCACCGGACGCCCGTCGAGCCCGCGCGCGGCCGCGCACCCGGCCGGGGCGTGTGGCTGGCCGGGGAACGGGTGGGCCAGGCAGGTCGGGGCGGTGGCGGCGTCGTCGGTCACGGTCGGGCAGCCTAGCCCATTGACCGGCCCGGATCGGTCGGGCGCGGGACCCGTGCTCAGAGCACCCGCGGTGGGGTGTTGCCCGCGGCCACGATGGCACGGCGGATCGGCACGGCGGCGAGGAGCAGGAACCCGACCACGAAGAAGATCAGCAGTGAGACCAGGCCCACCCGGTACGAGGCGGTGAGTTGGAACACCAGGCCGAAGGCGAGCGGGCCGAGCCAGCTGGTGCCCTTGTCGCTGATCTCGTAGAAGCCGTAGTACTCGCCCTCCTTCCCGGCCGGGATGAGCTGGCTGAACAGCGACCGGCTCAGCGCCTGGCTGCCGCCGAGGACCAGGCCGATGGCCGCGCCGAGGACCATGAACGGCACCGGCGCCTCGGCCGGCAGCCGGAACGCGCCGATGATCACACCGGTCCAGAGGACCAGGCTGAGCAGCACTGTCTTCCAGGCGCCGATGCGTCGGGCCAACGCGCCGAGGCCCAACGCGCCTCCGAAGGCGAGGAACTGCACCAGCAGGATGGTGATGATCAGGGTGCTCTGGTCCAGCCGCAGCTCCTCGGTGCCGTACTGGCTGGCCAGGGTGATGACGGTCTGGATGCCGTCGTTGTAGACCAGGAACGCCAGCAGGAAGAACAGCGTCAACGGGTACGCCTTGATCTCCCGCAGGGTGTGGCCCAGCTGCCGGAACCCGTCGGTGAGCACGTTGCCCCGTCGGGCCAGCGCCGCCGCCCTGCTGGGGCGTTCCCGCAGCCAGCGCAGCGGCACCAGGGTGAACACCGCCCACCACACCCCGGCGGAGACGATCGACCAGCGGGCCAGGTCCAGGGTGCGCTGCGGGTTGTCGTCCTCGCTGAACAGGGTGACCGCGACCAGGTTGAACGCCAGTAGCAGACCACCGCCCAGGTAGCCCAGCGCCCAACCGCGGCTGGAGATGCCGTCGCGTTCGTCGGGTCCGCCGAGCTGCGGCAGGAACGAGTTGTAGACCACGACGGCCGCGCCGAAGGAGATGTTGGCGACCAGGAAGAGCGCCCCGCCGAGCAGGTAGCGGTCACCGGTGACGAAGATCATCGCGATGGTCGCGCCGGCGCCGGTGAACGCGGCGCCGCCGAGCAGCCGCTTCTTGTGCGCCGACCGGTCGGCGATCGCCCCGATCACCGGCAGCACGAACACGGTGAGGAACACCGACAGCGAGATCAGGTACGGGTAGTAGGACCCGGCCGCCACCCGGATACCCAGCGGGTACACGTACCCGTCGCAGGTGTCCGCGCCCAACTCGCACCCGGCGGCCAACTCGGCGACGGTGGTGATGAACGGGCCCAGGAACACCGTGATGACTGTGGTCTGGAACGCGGAGTTGGCCCAGTCGTAGATGTACCAGCCGCGCCGCTCCCGGCGAGTGCTCGCCGGAGGCAAGGTGTCGTCCACCGTGGGGGTCACGGTCTCGGCCATCGGGGGTCCTTCGATCCTCAGGCGGCCCAGTGGCCGCGGCTGCGGTAGACGTCGCGCAGCACGCCGACGTGATCGGTCATGATGCCATCCACGCCACGATCCAGTAACTCGTGCATCTGGGCGGGTTCGTCGATCGTCCAGACGTGCACCTGCAGGCCGATGCGGTGGCAGTAGTCGAGGAACCGGCGGTCCACCACCGGCACCCGCCCGTAGCGCGGCGGCACCTGCGCGGCGACCACCGACGGCGGCAGCCGCAGTGGCCGCCCGTGCAGGGAGGCCAACCGCAGCCGGGCGACGCCGCGCATGCCGAGGCTGGTGGCGACCCGGCCCTCGGTGAGCGCGCGCAGCCGGGTCAGCCGGGCGTCGCTGAACGAGGCGAGCAGCACCCGGTCGCCGGCGCCGGCCCGGGTCACTGTCGCGACCGTCGGCTCGACGCCGCCGTCGGCCTTCACGTCGATGTTGAAGCGGACCTGCGGCCACGCCCCCAACACCTCGTCGAGCCGGGGTACGACGGCAGCGCCGCCGACGCGTACCGAGGCGAGGTCGGCCCAGCTCATCTCGGCGATGCGCCCCGCCTCACCGGTGACCCGGAGCAGCGTCGGGTCGTGGAAGATCACCGCCACGCCGTCCGCTGTGGCGTGCACGTCGGTCTCCACGTACCGGTAGCCCAGCCCGACGGCCCGGGCGAACGCCTCGATGGTGTTCTCGTCGCCCTCGGCGGCGCCGCCACGGTGGGCGAACGCCAGCGGCGCGGGCGCGTCGAGGTAGCCGAATCGGGTCAACACGCGACGCAGTATGCCTGCGGTTGGTGGCCGGCGGATGGCCGGCGGGGAGATTCCCTTGATCACCGGCTGCCCCGTGCGGTGGCCTGCCGGCGTGAAGGGGTGCACAGGCCACAGGCCGTCCCCTTTGCTCTGCACCCCGATTCGCACCGGTCGCAGACCGTAGCCGTCGCACCCGCGGGTGCAGAGCAAAGGACAACCCGGCCATCACTCGCCCCCAGCCGCCCCTCAGACACACTGGAAGCAGCGGACCGCACGCGCCGTGGTGGCTCAGTTCGACCGGCGGCGGTGGGTGCGACTGGGGTCGCTCGGGCGGCCGGGGTCGACGTGGCGCGGCACGTCCGGCTCGTCGGGGCGCAGCGGGGCGAGGGTGTCGGTGAGCGCGTCGATGATCCGGTCGGTGGCCCGGCGGGCCGCGCCGGGGTTGGCCGCCGCCGTTTCGCCCAGGTCGACGGGGGTGCCGAAGTGCACCCGGATCACCGGTCGACGCCACAGCGAGCGGGCGATGCCACGCAGCATTCCGCGCGGCGCCTGGTAGGGCAGTACCTCGTGCGAGCCCCACTGGGCGACCGGGACGACCGGGGCGCCGCAGGCCAGGGCGAGGCGGGCGGCGCCGGTCTTGCCGCGTTCGGGCCACAGGCCGGGGTCCAGGCCGATGCGTCCCTCCGGGTAGATGAGGATCACCGAGCCGCGCGCGACGGCAGTGGCGGCGTCGTCGAGGGCCCGGTGCACGGCGCTGGTGCCCCGGTCGACCCGGATGTGCCCGGCGTGGCGCATGGCGGCGCCGAACATGGGGACGCGAAACAGCCCGGCGGTCGCCATGATGCGCGGGGCGACGCCACGGGTCCGGCAGGCGGCGGCCATGACCACCGGGTCGAACGGGCTGATGTGGTTGGCGGCCAGCACCAGCGGGCCGCGACGCAGGTACGCCGGGACGTCGCCGGTGACCTCGAGGCGGGCGAGCAGGCCGACCAGGCCCCGGGCCAGCAGCAGGGCTGCGCGCCAGATCAGCGGCGGCCGCCAGGTGGTGTGTGCGGTGTTCATCAGCGCGCCATCGTCGCACGCGGCGGCGGGGCCGCGAGGGCGGGTCGGGTGATCAGGGTCATTGGTCCCGGGAGGGTGCGGGCCGTCCAACCTTCTACGACGAGCAGTAGTATTTACTACGTCTCGTAGTACGGATGGCTGGGGGTTTTCAGGTGGACGCGTTGGACGTTGCCCGCTGGCAGTTCGGTGTCACCACCGTCTACCACTTTCTCTTCGTACCGCTGACCATCGGCCTCTCCGTGCTGGTAGCCATCCTGCAGACCATGTGGCACCGCACCGGCAACGAGCGCTACCTCAAGCTCACCAAGTTCTACGGCAAGCTGTTCCTGATCAACTTCGCCATGGGCGTGGTCACCGGCATCGTGCAGGAGTTCCAGTTCGGCATGAACTGGAGCGACTACTCCCGCTTCGTCGGGGACGTCTTCGGCGCACCCCTGGCCATCGAGGCGCTCGTCGCGTTCTTCCTCGAATCCACCTTCATCGGCCTGTGGATCTTCGGCTGGGACCGGCTGCCCAAGCGGGCGCACCTGGCCAGCATCTGGGCCGCCGCGATCGGCACCAACCTCAGCGCGTACTTCATCCTCGCGGCGAACTCGTTCATGCAGAACCCGGTCGGCTACCGGATCAACCCCGACAGCGGGCGCGCCGAGTTGACCGACTTCCCGGCCGTGCTGACCAACAAGGTCGCCCTGATCACCTTCCCGCACACCCTGGCCGGCTCGTTCCTGGTCGCCGGGTCGCTGATCGTCGCGGTCGGCCTGTGGCACGTCATCCGCAACCGCGACTCCGCCGACGCCGGCGCGTACCGCTTCGCCACCAAGTTCGGCTCCTGGGTGGTCCTGGTCGCCTCCGCGGCCGTGCTGTTCACCGGCGACATCCAGGGCAAGATCATGACGGACGTGCAGCCGATGAAGATGGCCGCCGCCGAGGGCCTCTACACCACCGAGAGCCCCGCCTCGTTCTCCGTGCTCACCATCGGCAGCCTGGACGGCAGCCGCGAGGTGTTCGCCATCAAGATCCCGTACCTGCTGTCCTACCTGGGCACCGGCGACCCGAACGGCACCGTGCACGGCATCAACGACCTCCAGGCCCAGTACGCCACCCAGTACGGCGCGGGCAGCTACACCCCGATCATCCCGGTCACCTACTGGAGCTTCCGCTTTATGATCGCCTTCGGGATGGCGGCCGGCGCGATCGCCCTGCTGGTGCTCTGGAGTCAGCGCAAGGGCCGCACCCCGAGCAGCAAGTGGCTGCTGCGCGCCGGGCTGGCCATGCCGGTGCTGCCGTTGCTGGCCAACTCCTTCGGCTGGATCTTCACCGAGATGGGCCGTCAGCCGTGGATCGTCTTCGGCGAGATGCTCACCCGCAACGGGGTGTCCCGCAGCGTCTCGCTGGCCGAGGTGCTCACCTCGTTCACCGCCTTCACGCTGATCTACGCCACCCTCGCCGTGATCGAGGTCAAGCTGCTGCTGCGCTACGCCAAGGCCGGCGTGCCGGACGTCAGCGAGCAACCCCCCACCGACGACACCGACGACGCCGAGCGCCCGCTCGCCTTCGCCTACTGATCCCGGAGCCCATCGTGGAACTGACCACCATCTGGTTTCTCCTCGTCGCCGTGCTGTTCACCGGGTACTTCATCCTGGAGGGCTTCGACTTCGGCGTCGGCATGCTGCTGCCCGTGCTCGGCCGCGACGACCGGGAGCGCCGCGTCCTGATCAACACCATCGGCCCGGTCTGGGACGGCAACGAGGTGTGGCTGATCACCGCCGGTGGCGCCATGTTCGCCGCGTTCCCCGAGTGGTACGCCACCCTCTTCTCCGGCTTCTACCTGCCGCTGCTGCTGATCCTGCTGGCCCTGATCGCCCGGGGGGTCGCCTTCGAGTACCGGCACAAGCGCCCCGAGGCGTCCTGGAAGCGCCGGTGGGACGCGGCGATCGTGGTCGGTTCGCTGCTGCCGGCGATCCTGTGGGGCGTCGCCTTCGCCAACATCCTGCGCGGCGTGCCACTGGACGCCGACCACGAGTACGTCGGCGGCCTGCTGAACCTGCTCAACCCGTACGCCCTGCTGGGCGGCGCGACCACCCTCGCGCTGTTCCTCACCCACGGCGCGGTGTTCCTCGCCCTGAAGACCACCGGCGACATCCGCGAGCGCGCGGGCGCGCTCGCCGTGCGCCTGGGTGTGGGCGCCGCCGTGCTCGCGGTCGGGTTCCTGACCTGGACGTTGAGCATCCGCTCCAGCGCGGCCGCCGTCGTGCTCGCCGTCGGCGCGGCCCTCGCCCTGCTCGGCGCTCTGGCCGCCGCCCGGGTACGCCGGGAGGGATGGGCGTTCACCGGCACCGCCGTGGCGATCGGTCTGGCCGTGGCGACCCTGTTCGCGGCGCTGTTCCCGAACGTACTGCCCTCCACCCTGGACGCGGCCGGCACGCTGACGGCCACCAACGCCGCGTCCACCCCGTACACCCTGAAGATCATGACCTGGGTGGCGGTGATCTTCACTCCGGTGGTGCTCGCCTACCAGGGCTGGACCTACTGGGTGTTCCGCAAGCGCATCGGCGTAGCCAACATCCCGCAGCACTGACCAACGCGGTGTCGCACCCGACACCCCGCCGATCTTGCAGTTTTGGTCGCCGTGATGCGTGGAATGCCCCGTATGCCGCGACAGAAACTGCAAGATCGCGTGGCGGGTTGATCATGGTGCGGTAAATCGGCTGTTGGTGCGGAGCGGCCTCGCTACGGTGTGCCGATGCCCGCCACTGTGCACGTACGCGAACTCACCGCCGACGACCTCGACGCCGCCTGGGAGTTGGGCCGGTTCGCGTTCGGCTCCGACCCGCAGCGGCCCGCGCAGACCACCGCCACGCCCGCCGGCCTGACCCGGTACGGCGCGTTCGACGACGCCGGTCGGCTCGTGGGCAAGGCAGTCGACCTGCACCACGACCAGTGGTGGTCGGGCCGGGCGGTGTCGGCCGCCGACGTGGCCGGGGTGGCGGTCGCCCCCGAGGCCCGTGGTCGGGGCGCGGCTCGGGCCCTGCTCACCGCCCTGCTGCGGGGCGCGCGCGAGCGTGGGGCGGCGGTCAGCGCGCTCTACCCGACCGTCGCCGCCCCGTACCGGGCCTGCGGGTGGGAGGCCGCCGGTGTGCTGCGTACCGTCGATCTGGCCACCGCCGCGTTGCCCCGGCACCGGCCCTGCCCGGATCTGGTGGTGCGGGCCGGCACGGTGGCCGACCTGCCCGCCGTCACCGACCTGTACGAGCGGGTCACCCGGCACCGCAACGGCATGCTGACCCGCCGGGGTGAGCTGTACGACTTCTTCGCCGCCGACCGCGGTCTGCCCGGCGACGGTCTCACCCTCGTCGAGCGCGACGGCGACCTGGTCGGCTACGCCACCTGGCAGCGGGGCCGGGGCTACGGCGCCGACTCCGTGCTCACCGTCGACGAGGCCCTGGCCGTCACCCCCGAGGCCGCCCGGGAGATCGTCGGGGTGCTCGGCAGTTGGGCAAGCGTCGCGCCCACAGTGCGGCTGTGCCCCCTCGACGGCGACGCCGTCAGCCCTCACCTGCCGTTGGAGTCGGCCCGCGACCACGAGCGGGACCTGTGGATGCACCGACCGGTCGACGTCGTCCGCGCGGTGAGCGCGCGGGGGTGGCCCGTCCACGCCCGGGGCGTCGTCGACTTCGGCCTCACCGACGCGCTCGCCGAGTGGAACACCGGTACCTGGCGGTTGACCGTCGCCGACGGCGCGGCCGAGCTGACCCGGGTCGACGGCGAGGCCGACCTGCGGTTGGACGTGCGCGGTTTCGCCCTGCTCTACGCCGGGGCGGCGCAGGCGCGCTCGGTCGCGCAGGCCGGCCTGTTGCATGGTGCCGGTGACGCCGACCCGGCCGCCCTGGACCTGCTGGGCGTCGGCGGCCCGGCGCAGCTACTCGACTACTTCTGACCGGCCGGACCCGGCACGTGGGCCGCTGACAGGTTGGCCGGATCCTGCACGTGGGCCACTGACAGGTTGGCCGGGTCCGGCCCGGTGCGCGGGGCAGGACCGGACCCGCGCACCGTCGCGCTCTTGCCCGTCAGGTCGGGGTCGCGGCCAGTTCGGCATTGGCGCGCTGGGTGACCAGGGACAGCGCGCGGGCGGCGGCGCTCGCCTCGTCGGCGGGGATGTCCGCGTAGAGGCGCGCGCTGATGTTCGCGACGGCGTCGGCGATGCGGGCCTGCACGGCGTGACCAGCGTCGGTGAGCCGTAGCCGTGGGGCGTCGGCGTCGTGGTCGGCCTGGGCGAGGTTCGCGTCGACGAGGGTGGTGAGCACCCGTTGCACCTCCTGCTCGTCGACCTTGAGGGTGCTGGTGATCCGGTGCGTGAGGTGAGCGCGTTCGGCCGGGCCGTTGGCGAGGACATTGAGGGCGAGCAACTGGTTGAACTCGACGCCGAGGGCAGCGGTGGCCCGTTCGAGCAGGGCCCGGGTGGCGTAGTGGGCGTGGCCGATGACCTGGCCGTTGAGGGTGGGGATGGTGGGCATGACGCCTCCTTCGACACGTTGGCAGAACCAACGTTGGTCCCACCAACGTAACATCCGATCGTGGGTCGCGCCAACGATACCTGGTAGACTGCGTCACATGGACAACGCGGCCCCGCAGTCACCCGCCGGGCTCAGCACCACCCCGAGCTGGCTGCTCAACCAGACCGCCGGTCACGCCGCCCGCCTGCTCAGCGAGGGCCTCGCCGCGCACGACCTGCGCGGCTACCACTACCGCCTGCTCGCCACCCTGGCCGAGGACGGGCCTGCGAGCCAGGCCGACCTCGGCCGGCGCTGCGGCATCGACCGCAGCGACGTGGTGGCCGCCATCAACGACCTGGCCGGCCGAGGGCTCGTGGTGCGTGCCCCCGACCCGGCCGATCGCCGCCGCAACGTCATCAGCGCCACCGACGCCGGCGCCGACGAGGCCCGCCGGATGGGCGCGACCCTCGAGCGCGTCCAAGCCGACCTGCTCGCCCCGCTGTCCGCCACCGAGCGCGAGCAGCTGACGCGACTGCTCACCCGACTGCTGCGCCACCACAGCCGGAACTGACCCGCCTCAGCGGGCCTCGCGCAGCTCCGCCAGCCGCGCCTCGATCTCGGCCAGCTCGGCGCGCAGCTTCTCGGCCTGCTGTTCCGCCTCGGCCCGCTCGGTGCCGAGGATCTGCTCCACCGCCTCCTGCACCCCCGGCACGTCGACCAGGGCCACCATCTTCAACGCCTCCGCCGGCTTCACCACGTACGGCTTCGCCAGGGCCTTGCTGCCCTGCTGCGCGGCGACGGTCCACTCACCGTCGGCGTACGCCAAGGTCACGGTGAGGCCCGCGGGGCCCTTCGGCTTGACGGCCTTGACCGCCCGCCGCGCCGGCGGCTTCTCCGTCTGCTCCACCTTCGGCTCCTCCTGTCGCTGCGCGGGCACCCGCGGCGTGTCCAAAACGAACTCCGGCGCGGCCACCGCTGGCGGCTCGGGCTCGGGCTCCGGCTTCGGCTCCACCACCCGACGGGTGACGCCCTTGGGCGCCACGGCCAGGTCGGCGGGGGAGAACGGCAACTCGTCGCGACCGAAGCGCACCACCACGAACTCGTCGGACACCTCCGGGTCGGTCAGCTCGATCACCTGACCGACCTGACCGGCGATCTGCCCCGCCGACGCGGTGAACACCACCCGTGGTTTACGCCCGGCCGCCAACGACTCCCGGATGCTCTGCACCTCGCTAGTGGACAAACCCTGGCCGGCATCCATCACAACCCTCTTCCGTACACCTGTTTGATTGCTGTCTTGATAGCAGCCGACTGCGACACCCGCCGCACCGGGCTCACACCTCGCTCAGCCGCCCAGCGCCCGCAGCGCCCGGTCCGCGTGCTCGTTCATGCTGACCTCGCTGTGGATCACCTCGATGACCCGCTGGTCAGCGCCGATGACGAACGTCATGCGCTTCATGCTCAACGGCCCCAACGGCACCCGCCGCTTGACGCCGAACTGCTGCGCCACCGCGCCGTCGGCGTCCGACAACAGCGGATAGTCGAAGCCGTGCAGCTTCGAGAACTCGGCCTGCTTCGCCACCGGGTCGCGGCTGATGCCCACCCGCGTCGCGCCCAACGCCGTGAACTCCGCCGCGAGGTCGCGGAAGTGGCAGCTCTCCGCCGTGCACCCCCGGGTCATCGCCGCCGGGTAGAAGAACAGCACCACCGGCCCGGCCGCCAACAACTCCGACAGCCGCCGCGGCGTGCCCGTCTCATCCGGCAGCTCGAAATCCTGCACCACGTCGCCGACACCCACATCCGCCACCGCACACCTCCATCGTCTGATCGACAGCGCGGTGAGCGTAAGCGATCACGCCCAGAGCCCCGCCACCTCGTCGGCCTGGGTCCGCCTGGGCCGCGTCGCGGCGCACCGGGCCGGGTCCAGCGCATTGCGGCCGATCGCCGTGCGCGCCGCCGCGTCCGGCGTCAGCACCACCACCCGCGACCCGCCCACCTGCGCCGACAGCCGTGGCATCGGCCCGAACGCCGTCGACGTCGGCGCGAGCACCAGCACCCTGCGCGCGTGCGCCGCCAGGTCCGCGTTCACAGTCGAGCACATCCGATCGTCGACGAAGCGGCGCGCGCCGATCGTCACCGGGTCCTCCCGACGACCGACCCGCGCCGGTCACGGTAGCGTCGGCACGACCATCGCGCAGCCGTCAGACTCCCCGGGAGGCAACAGTGGCACCCGTCACCGTCATCACCGGCGGCGGCCGGGGCATCGGCGCGGCCACCGCCCGCCGGCTCGCCGCCGCCGGTCACCACGTCGCCCTGTGCTACCGCCGCGACGAGGCCGCCGCCACCGCCGTCCTGGCCGACGTGCGGGCCGCCGGCGCACAGGCCGTCGCGGTACGCGCCGACACCACCGACCCCGAGCAGGTGCACGCCCTGTTCGACGCGGCCGCGCAGCTCGGCCCGCTCACCGGCCTGGTCAACAACGCCGGCGTCACCAGCCTGATCGGGCCGTTCACCGAGCTGCGCGTCGAGGATCTGCGCCGGGTCGTCGACGTCAACCTCGTCGGCTACGTCCTCTGCGCCCAACAGGCCGCCCGGCGGCTCACCGACGGCGGGGCGATCGTCAACGTCTCCTCGGCGGCCGCGACCCTCGGCAGCCCGGGGGAGTACGTGCACTACGCCGCCGTGAAGGCCGCCACCGACACCCTCACCGTCGGCCTGGCCAAGGAACTCGCCCCGAAGGGCATCCGGGTCAACGCCGTGGCCCCCGGCATCGTGCGCACCGACATCCACGCCGACTCCGGGGTGCCCGACCGTGCCGACTCCGCCGTCGGTCGCATCCCCCTGGGCCGTGCCGGCGAACCCGACGAGATCGCCGCCGCCATCGCCTGGCTGCTCGGCCCGGACGCCTCGTACGCCACCGGGACCGTGCTGCGCGTCTCCGGCGGCCTCTGACCACGCGTCCACCCGGCCGAAGACCGCCGGGCGTTCACGCGGTCGGAGACCGCCGGATCCGGCTCAGTGGGTGAACAGCTTCGCCGCGGTGACGACGGTCTGGGCGACTCCGTAGCCGAGCAGCGCCGCCACCACCAACCAGGAGATCCACAACCGGGCCTGCTGCCCGGGTCGGCTGTCCGCACTCATCGCGTACCACTCCTCTGCGCCGTCGTGTCCTCGTCCACGTCCCGATCCGCGTTCTCATCCGCGCCCTGTTGCGCGTTCTGCTCCGTCGACGGTTCGTGGTAGCGCTGCGGCACCGGCCGCACCAGCAGGTTCGCCACGAAGCCCACGGCCAGCACAGCCACCATCGTGAACAGCGCCGGCCGGTACGCCGCGGCCGTCAGTGAGCCCGGCTCGCCCTGCGCGTCGAGGAACCCGTTGACGATCAGCGGACCGGCGATCCCCGCCGCCGACCACGCGGTCAGCAGCCGACCGTGGATCGCGCCGACCTGGAAGGTGCCGAACAGGTCCCGCAGGTACGCCGGCACTGTCGCGAAGCCACCGCCGTAGAACGACAGGATCACGCAGGCCAACAGCACGAACAGGGCCGTCGAGGTCTGCCCGACGAGCGCCAGCAGCGCGTAGAGCACCATGCCGACGCCCAGGTACACCAGGTAGATCGGTTTGCGGCCGATGACGTCCGAAGTGGACGACCACACGAACCGGCCGGCCATGTTGAACAGCGACAGCAGACCCACGAACCCGCCGGCCGCCGCGACGGTCACCGCCGAGGTGCCGTTGTCGCGGAAGAAGTCCTGGATCATCGGGCTGGCCTGCTCGAGGATGCCGATGCCGGCGGTCACGTTGCAGAACAGCACCACCCACAGCAGCCAGAACGAGCGGGTCTTCACCGCGTTCGCCGCCGACACGTTCGCCGTGGTGACCAGCGGCTTCGCCGCCACGCTCGCCGGGTCGAAGCCGGCCGGCCGCCAGTCCGGCGCCGGCACCCGCACGTTCGCCACCCCGAACATCATGATCACGAAGTAGCCCAGGCCGAGGGTCACGAACAGCCACACCAGGGCGCTGCCCGACGCCGTCGACCCCGCGTTGGCCGGGTCGTAGCCGGCGTCGTAGAACGACAACAGTTGCCGCGACAGGGGAGAGGCGACCATCGCCCCACCACCGAAGCCCATGATCGCCAACCCGGTGGCCAGCCCCGGCCGGTCCGGGAACCACTTGATCAGCGTGGAGACGGGGGAGATGTAGCCGATGCCCAGCCCGATGCCGCCGAGCAGCCCGTAGCCCAGATACAGCAGCCACAGCTGCTTCGTGGCGATGCCCAGCGAGCCCACCAGGAAACCCGCCGCCCAGAAACAGGCCGAGACGAACATGGCCTTACGCGGCCCGTTCGCCTCCACCCAGGTCCCGGCGACCGCGGCGGACAACCCGAGCATCACGATCGCGATGCTGAAGATCACCCCGATCGCCGTCTGGCTGGTGTCGAAGTGGGCGATCAGGGAGTTCTTGTAGACGCTGGTCGCGTAGACCTGACCGATGCAGAGGTGGATGGCCAACGCCGCCGGGGGGATGAGCCACCGGCTGTAGCCGGGCGGCGCGACGGTGTGCCGACGATCGAGTGCGGAAAGCATGCGCTGCTTCCTCTCCGACGAGGACGAGAAACGTCGCACCCAACGTGCCCACAGCACTCGTAAGCGGCAAACCTCACCGTCGCCGGACGGTCGTCTCGCTGAGCTGAGCGGTCAGTCAGCGTCCGCGCGGCACGCTCCGTCAGGGAGCCGCCGGCCGCTCAGGCCGCGGCTACCGCAGGTCCGGAAGGTGCCAGCCGCCGGCCAGCGCCTCGGCGTCCGCCGGACCCCAGCTGCTCTTCTCGTACGACTGCACCGCCGTCGGCAGATCCAGGATCGGCTCGACGATGCGCCACTCCTGCTCGATCGTCTCGGCACGCGCGAAGCGCAGGTGCTGCCCGTCCATCGCGTCGTCGAGCAGCCGCTCGTACGCCTCCTGCCGGCGACCGAGGGCCGAGCCGAAGTCGACGGACAGATCCACCGGACGGCTCGCCACCTCGGCACCCGGGCTCTTCGCCTGGATCGACATGGTGATGCCGTCGCCACGCCCCAGGCGGAACCGCAGCAGGTTCGCGGCCCTCGCCGTGCCCCGCTCGGCGGGGATCAGCGAGCGCTGCGGCTGCTTGAACTCGACCACCACCTCCGTCGCCGTCCCCGGCAGCGACTTGCCGGTGCGCAGGTAGAACGGCACGCCCGCCCAGCGGGGGGAGTCGACGGTCAACCTGGTCGCCACGAACGTCTCCGTGTTCGAGTCCGCCGCCACGCCCGGCTCGTCGCGGTAGCCGGCGTACTGCCCCCGGACGGTGGACTCCGGCGACAGCGGTGCAATCTGCCGCAGCACCGCGGCCTCCGCCTCCCGGAACGCCGTGGTGTCATCGCTGGCCGGCGCCTCCATCGCGATGAGCGCCACGACCTGAAGGATGTGGTTCTGCAGCACGTCCCGGGTCGCGCCCACCGTGTCGTAGAACCCGGCCCGGCCCTGGGTGCCGAAACCCTCGGCGAGGGTCACCTGGATGTTGTCGATGTGCTCGTTGTTCCACAGCGGCTCGAACAGCCGGTTGGCGAACCGGAAGGCGTAGAGACCCTCGACGGCTTCCTTACCGAGGTAGTGGTCGATGCGGAACACCCGCTCCGGCGCGAAGGCCGCGCCCAGGGTGCGATCCAGCTCGCGGGAGGACTCCAGGTCACGCCCGAACGGCTTCTCCACGATCACCCGACCCCGGTCGGCCAGGCCCACGGCCGCCAGGCCCTCGACGACGGAGCCGAACACCGCCGGAGGGATCGCCAGGTAGAACACCGGCCGCTCGGCGTCGCGCAGCCGCTCAGCCAGCCGCTGGTACGTCGTCGGGTCCGCGTAGTTGCCGGAGATCATCGAGAGGTTGTCCGCCAGCCGATCGAAGGTCTCGTCGTCGATCTCGTCATCGGCCTCGGTGACCGACTTGCGGGCCATGGTGACCAACTGCTGATCATCCCAGGCGGAGCGGGCCACGCCGATCACCGGAACGTCGAGGCGGTCGCGCCGGGTCAACTCGTACAGCGCCGGAAACAGCTTCTTCGAGACGAGGTCTCCCGTGACGCCGAACAGCACTACCGCGTCTGAGCGCACGTGCATGGCACTTCCCATTCGATCATCCGAACCTGATCTTCCGAACGGACAACGGCACGACCCACTCCAGGAATTCCCCAGCGTGCGGCGTACGTGAGGTCGGCGACAACACTGTCTCGACGAACCCCTACGTTAAGGAAGGTTTACAGTACAGGTGAAACGCCGGTAGCCTGCGACTCTAATCGACGAAGGTCGATCATCACGAGGCCTGGAGGTACCGTGCGTCGCCGACACACCACCACACGGCTGCTGGCCATAGCCGCACTCGCACTACCAGTCATCCTGCCCGCAACGCCCGCCGCCGCCGCGACACCCACCGCACCAACCCGACACCTCAGCGACGTCATCCCCGCACCCGTCGAAACCCACCCCGACGCGCACAACACCTTCCGGATCACCCCCCTGACCGTCATCCGCACCACCCCAGGCTCAGCCGCCGCCCGGCGCATCGGTCACCAACTCGCCACCACACTGCGCCCCGCCACCGGCCACCCCCTGCCCGTCCTGCCCGTACGCTCCACCCCGCTACCCGAGATCGCCCTGCTCATCGGCGGCGCCGACGACCGCATCGGCCAACAGGGCTACCAACTCGACGTCACCCGCCGCAGCGTCACAATCCGCGCCAACACCCCCGCCGGGCTGTTCGCCGGCACCCAGACCCTGCGCCAACTGCTCCCCGCCGACATCGAGGCACCCGACCGGCAGCGGACCACCTGGACAGTCCCCGGCGGACGAATCATCGACTACCCACGCTTCGCCTACCGCGGCGCGATGCTCGACCTCGCACGCCACTTCCACACCGTCGACGACATCACCGCCTACGTGGACCTGCTCAGCCAGTACAAAATCAACTACCTGCACCTGCACCTCACCGACGACCAGGGCTGGCGCATCCAGATCGACTCCTGGCCACGCCTCACCACCGTCGGCGGCGGACCCGGCACCGGAGTCGACGGCGTCGGCCCCGGATACCTCACCAAGGCCGACTACAAGGCCGTCGTCGCCTACGCCGCCGCACGACACATCACGATCATCCCCGAGATCGACATGCCCGGGCACACCAACGCCGCCCAGTCGACGTACCCCGAACTCAACTGCGACGGCGTCGCACCGGCCCCGCGCACCGACATCGCGGTCGGCTACAGCTCCCTCTGCATCAACGACGAACTCACCTACCGCTTCGTCGAGGACGTCATCCGCGAACTCGCCGCCATCACCCCCGGACCATTCCTGCACATCGGCGGCGACGAAGCCCACGCCACCACCGACGAGGACTACCGCACCTTCATGAACCGCGTCCTGCCCCTGGTCGCGAAGTACGGCAAGCGCGCCTCCGGATGGAACGAGATCACCCAGGCCGACCTGTCCACCGACGTCGTCGCCCAGTTCTGGGGCACCGGCACCACCAACGCCAGCCTCGCCGCGGCCGCCGCCCGCGGCAACAAGATCATCATGTCGCCGGCGAACAAGGCATACCTGGACATGAAGTACGACGCCAACACCCGCCTCGGCCTGCGCTGGGCCGGCCTGATCGAGGTGTCCGACGCCTACGGCTGGGACCCGGCCACCCGGGTCACCGGCGTCGGCGAGAACGCCATCCTCGGCGTCGAGGCCCCACTGTGGTCCGAGACGCTGCGCACCCTGGACGACATCGAATACATGGCCTTCCCCCGCCTACCCGCGATCGCCGAACTCGGCTGGTCCACCACCGCCAGCCACGACTGGGAATCGTTCCGAACCCGACTGGGGAAGCAGGCACCCCGCTGGCGACTGCAACAGGTCGACTTCTACCCGTCCCCACAGGTGCCCTGGATCTGAGCCCTACCCCCGGCGCACGACGTTCGTGGGCACCGGCCGACCCGGCCGGTGCCCACAACGGTCAGCGACCGCAGGCGGTGTCCAACGCCTTCAGCGGCGGGTCGAGATCCGGCGCCTCGATCTCGGCGGCCTTCGGACCGGCCAGGTGCCTCTCCACCCCGGCAGCCAGGGTCTCCAACGCGGTCCGCACCTGCGGATCGGCAGCGCTCGGCGCCGCCGCCTTGAGGTCCTGCAACAGCGCCGTGTAGTGGCCGCGAACCTTCACGCCCGCCTCCTTCGCGCTGACCGGCTTGTCGATGGCGGCGATCGCGTCGTCGGCCATCGCGATGTAGTGCTTCTTGACAAAATTGAGACTGGCGTCGCAGACCTGCTTGCTGTTCGCCGCCACGTCGACGGTCGGGCTGGGCGCCACTGTCGGCGCCGGCGCGGCGGCCCCCGCGCTCTCCTTCTCGGCAGGCTGGCAGCCCACAACGAGGCCAACGGTCGCGACCAGGCCAACCACAATACGGACAGGCTTACTCGTCAAGGTGTTCCCCCGTGATGATGTGCGACCCCGCCGTTCGCGGCGAACGGCGGCGGCCAGAGCGCACCACTGTAGACAGCCCACGCCGATGTCGCACACCGCTTTCACGTCCGGCAACCCGCCCCGACCTCACCGGGCATGAGATGTTGGAGCACACAGCCATCCCCAGCGAGGACGCCTCCATGAACCTGGCGTACGACCACTCAGCGGACACCGGACCAGCCGTGGTGTGCCTACCCATGTTCAGCATGAGCCGCGCCGCCACAGCCGCCGCCCTCAGCCCCGCCCTCGCGGACGCCGGCCTACGAGAGATCTACCTGGACCTACCCGGCCACGGAGACACCCCCGCGAACTGCCCACCCACCTCCCAGTCGATGCTGGACACCGTCTGCGCCTGGCTCGACCACCACGTCGACGCACCGGTCCTGCTCACCGGCGGCTCCTACGGCGCGTACCTGGCCGCCGGCATCGCCCGCCAACGACCCGACCTCGTCGCCGGCCTGCTCCTACTCTGTCCCGGCGTCACCATCGCCCGCCCCAGCCGGGACCTGCCCGACCAACCACCACTCGACGCACCCACAGGCTGGCTCGACACCGCTCCCACCGAACTGCACGCACACCTCGACGCCGCCCTGGGCCACCGCACCCCAACCGTCGTCGCGACGGTGCTCGCGGCACTGACCTCCGGCGGCCCCGGCGACCCGACCTTCCAACAGCAGTTGCAGAGCGGCCCTGACTACGCGCTACCCGACGAAAACACCGAGGTCGTCTTCGACGGCCCGGTCAGCGTGATCACCGGCCGACAGGACCGGATCGTCGGGTACGCCGACCAGTTCCGCGCCATGCGCCGCTACCCGCGCGGCACCTACACCGTGATCGACGCGGCCGGACACTACCTACCGTACGAACAACCCACCCTGCTGCGATCGCTCACCCAGGACTGGCTACGCCGTACGCGCGGCTGACAGCCCGAACTGGGGGGAGCGGGCCTTGTCCAAGCGCATTCACAACTATTAATGTTTTCAGCGGTGCCAATCAATACGGGGTGCCGTACTGACCACCGGCATGACCCTCGTGCACGACTCCCGCGGCCCGTGGGACATTCACTGGCACGTCGAGATCGCTGACAACGGCGGTTACTCCACCAGAACTACGACGAGTACGACGGCTACTACTGGCCGGGCCACACCCAGCCCGGCCAGCACCTTCGCGATCGCGCCCACTGGCACACGGCACTGGCACCATGGTGAACGGCAGCAGGGGACAGCCCGTACCGACGAGGAGGCCGGGATGAAACGCGACCCGTCGCCCGGCCCGGACGAACGCTTCGTACAACAGACCGAACGCGTCCGCCGGGAACTACTGGACAGCGCGACACCGGTCGCTGCGCTCACCGGCCCCGACCGCCCGGCCGCCGAATGCTTCGCCGGCACCGAAACCGTCAACGGCACGATCACCGTCGTCCGGATCGTGCACGGCGACTCCACCGCCGGACCGTGGGCGAGCGTCGACACCGCCCGCTGGGCCGACCTCCCGGTCAACGCCGGCCCGTTACGCACGCACCTCGAACACGACATGCGACTCGCCGGAGACCGATTCTCCGACGTCGAATGGACCGAGAACGACACGACTGTCCTGGTCGACGAGCAGCCAGTTCCCGGCCGCACGGTACGAGCCGGCCACCGGTGGTGGACGACCCGCTGCGAACGCGACGGTGTCGAGATCACCGTGACGGCCCGCGACTGGCACCCCGCCACCGTCCACCTCCGCTCGGTCACCGACCTCACGCCACTGCTCGACGCACTGGGCACCCGACCCGCGGCGGAGACACCGCCCACGGAACCGGTCGCCCTGCCGCCCGGCCTGGCCCGGGAACCACACCGGGCGCTCATCGACGCCGCCCTGCGTACCCGTCGGGATCACAACGCCTGGATGGCCGACGGGGGAGCACCACCGCAGCTGCCCCCGTACTGGTCAACGCTCTGGCAGGCCGCCGTACGCCGACAGAGGCAACTCACCGATCAGGACAAACCCGACGCCGAGCGTGCGGTGAGCGACATCGTCGCCCACGTCACCAGCCTCGCCGACGACACCACCTGGTTCGATGATCACCCGACCCTGCGTGACCGCGCCATCAACGAGATCCTGCTGTACGCCACCGGGCTGGGCGAAGGTGTGTCCAGCCACCCGGCTCAACGCGCCTGGCGCGAACGGCAACACCTCATGCCCCGACAGGGTGCCCCCATCAGCGAGCGGGAGGTTGTCGACCGGCGCTGGCGCGACGCCTGGGCCCGGTGGGCCGACACCGCCGTCGAAGAGTTCTGACGGCTGCCCCCTTCACCCGCGACCCGAATACTGATTCGATAATGCACATTATGTAAAGTAACGGGTTCTGGGGGTCCCCTCGCCGTCGCCCGACAGGGGTCAGTCGCGCGTCAGGCCGGGCGGACACGCGTCCTCATCCGGCCCGACGAGGCGCGCGTTGACCAGCGGGTTGCGTCGCAGGGCCGCGAGTACCGCACCGCTGGCGCCGATGTCGGTCCAGGTGTCGTCCCACAGGGCGGAGACGAGCCAGGAGCGATCCGCCGGAAAGAACAGGTCGGGCAGCGCCCCGTCGCCGCGCATGTGACCGGCCCGCCAACTGAGGGCCTGTTCCGGCCCGGCCTCGACCAGCACGTACGACCAGTCCCAGTAGAGGGACACCCTCGGGACGTGCGGAAAGACCACGTCGTGGGCGCCGGTGTCGAGGAAGCCCAGCCACCAGGGCTGATCCGGCGTGCACGCCGCCAGCTCGTCGACCACCGCGCGTTCATGGGCGTTGACACCGACCCCTGCGGGCGGGTGGAAGGTGCCGTACGCCTCGAACACGGGCGGGATCGCCGTGGTGACCGACAGGCCCTGCGCGGTCCGCCCAGCGAGCCAACCGACGTCGCCGGCCGTGCCGATCCGCCAGGTCCGCCCGTCCCTGCTGACGTCGATGGGCTCCGTCCGGGTGGTGGGGCCTTGCCCGTCGCTGTCGACGGCGGCGGGCGACGCATGGGGAGCCCACCCGGCTCGGCCAGCGGCCCGCCACTGGTGCCCCTCGGAGCAGACCAGATCTGTCGGACCGTCGAGGTCCCGGTACACGATGGGCGTGCCCGGTCGACCACAGGTGGGACAGGTGGCGGCGGGCGACGTCATGCCGCGCACGATACGTGCTTCTCGATCAGCTCCGGCCGTACTCGTGGCGGTCCGGGCTGAGGCCCTCTCCCCCTTGCTCACCGCTTCCCGGATACGTGAAAATGCTGCATAATATCCCTTATGCATGACAAACAGGACGAATCGCTCGCCGTGCTGATCGAGGAGTTCCTGACCGCGCGGGCCACCCGCAAGCCCTCCCCGCACACCCTGGCCGCGTACCGCAGGGATCTGCGCACGGTCGCGGCTCTGGTCGCGGACGATGCCACCTCTCCCCTACCGCTGGACGCGCTGTCGATCACCGACCTCTCCCCCAGGGTGATGCGCGCGGCCTTCGCCCGGTTCGCCGCCCCCCGGGCGCCCGCGTCGGTGCACCGGGCCTGGTCCACCTGGAACACCTTCTTCACGTTCCTCGTCGCTGACGGGTTCGTGGCGGGCAACCCGATGCCGGCGGTCGGGCGGCCCCGGGCGCTACTCCCCCAGCCGAAGCCGCTGCGCGGCGCGGACACCCCCGAGGTGCTGCTCGCGTCCGCCGCGCGCGACGACGGTCGGCAACGCGACCCGTGGCCGGAGCGGGACGTGGCGGTGTTGGCGGTGGCGCTCTGCGCCGGGCTGCGCCTGTCGGAGCTGCTGGCGTTGCGCGTCGACTCGCTCGGCGGTCGGTCGGGTGAGCGGCGGGTCGAGGTGGCGGGCAAGGGTGGGCGGCCTCGGGTGGTGCCGATCGAGGCGGATCTGGACCGGGTGTTGCGGGACTACCTGGACAGTCGGGTGCGGCGCTTCGGTTCGCGGTCGGTACGCCCCGACTCGCCGTTTCTGGTGGACCGGCGTGGTGAGCCGTTGCGCCGTGGTGGCCTGCAGTATCTCGTCGAGTCGTGTTACCGGCGGGCCGGCATCGGTGACCGGGTGCCGCGTGGTGCGCGGCTGCACGCGCTGCGGCACACCTTCGCGACCCGGTTGGCGGAGGACGGTGCGAGCGCGGCGGAGATCATGCGGTTGTTGGGGCACGCGTCGTTGGCGTCGTCGCAGACGTACATCGAGGTGACGGCCGGGCAGCAGCGTGACGCGGTCCGCGCCAACCGGACCAACCGCGCGCTGGCGGGTCTGGTGCCGCCGGGGTGAGCGTGGTCAGTGTGCGCGGTGGCCGGTGCCGTCGGCGGTGACGGGCAGTGGGCCGAGGACGGCGTTGATGATGTGGATGCGGGCGTTGGTGGCCTGGTAGTCGGCGCAGACGGTGTCGGCGCGGTCACCGAGGCGGGCGGTGGGCCCGGTGCGGGTGACGGTGACGGTGACGCCGTCGATGGTGGTGGCGGTGCCGGCGGTGGTGAGGTCGGCGATCGGGTGGCTTCCGGTGATGAGGTGGGCTTTCAGCAGGGTGCGGAGCTGGTCGGTGTGGTGGGTCATGAGGTCGTCCCAGTTGTCCTCGGAGAACGTGGCGGCGAAGGCGTCGTCGGAGGGTGCCAGGACGGTGACGCCGTCGCCGGAGGGCAGGTCGGTGAGGACGCCGCTGGTGCGCAGGGCCGCCTCTAACGTGGTGAGGGTGGGGATCCAGCGCAGCGCCTGGTCGACGGGTTGCCCGGCGAGGAAGCTCGGGTTGCCGGGGTCGGTGCCGGTGGGCAGGGCGGCGCAGAGTGGCCCGGTGGGCTGGGGTGCGGTGCTCGCGGGCGCGGCGTTCGTGCGGGGAGCTGCGGGGTTGCCGGTGCAGGCGGCGAGCAGCAGGGTCGGCAGGAGCAGGCCGAGTGCCCGTCGGACGCGCCGAGCGCCGTGCCGTCCGCGGGATCGTCGGGGTTGTCGCTGTGGGGTGGCGGGGTGCGACACGGCGGCCTCCACGGGTGCGGGGGTTGCTGGTGAGGTGCCGGCGGCGCGGGGTTGGGCCCGCGCCGCCGGCGTGGTGGCTCGCTAGGTGTCGGTCACAGTGCCGCGCACTGGGTGGTGCGGGGGCCGTGGACGGTGTTGGCGATGCCGAGGTTGGTCGGGGTGGGATTGTTGCCGGTGCAGTTGAGTGGGCCGCGGATGGTGCTGCCGGCCAGCACTGGTGCGTCGGTGCCGGTGGTGTTGCCGGAGAGGTCGACGGGGCCGGCGATGGTGGCGTCGATGATGGAGATGGTGTCGGTGGTGGCGATGCGGACCGGGCCGTTGATGGTGCTGTCGGCGAGGAGGATGCCGGCGGCGCCGGTGGCGGTGAGTGGGCCGCTGATGGTCGTTGCGGTGGTGACGAGTGCCGCGCCGGCCCGGACGGTGACCGGGCCGTTGATGGTGGCGTCGTCGGCGCAGGTGAAGCCGGTGACGGTCAGGGGTCCGTTGCGGCGTCCGGTGACTGTGGGGTGGACGCGTTCGCCGTCGGTCAGTTTCTCCACGCCCTTGCCGTCGAGGAGCAGGGGGATGAGGCCGCGTTCGGGTTGGTTGAGGGGGACGTAGTGGTCGTCGCCGATGGTGATGACTTTCCAGCCGTGGGCGGCGATGCGCTGGGCGACTGTGGTGCCGATGCCGCCGGGTCCGTCGGTGCGGGCGCCGTTGTACTGCGCGTCGGTGAGTTTGTAGGCGCAGGGCGGGTTGTCGAGGATCAGGTCGGCGGGGGGCGCGTCGAGTGGTGGTGGGCTGTCGCCGGGGTGCGGTGCCGGGTGGGCGGGGATGGGGCGGGAGCCGCGGAAGACCAGCCGGCCGGTGTTGGCGGCTTGGGTTTCGATGGCTTCGCTGCGGGCCTTCAGGATGTCGGCGCGGTCGGCGCGGTGGTAGTCGAGGAACTGGTGGAAGGTCCACAGGGCGGAGTAGGTCTTGCGGCGTCGGTTGTTGGCGGTGTTGCCTTCGTCGGGGCGGGTCTGGCCGCCGGAGCTGCGTAGTTCCAGCAGGGAGTTGGTGACGTTCTTGAGTCCGAGGGTGTTGCGCAGGATGGTTTCCTCGCTGAGGCCGACGTTGCCGCCGCCGTCGCAGCCGTAGGGGCAGGCCCACCAGCCGGCTTCGGCGCCTTTGGCGTACATGTGGCCTTCGATCATGTCCTGGGACTGGTCGAAGATGGGTTGGGCGACGTTCTGGTGCCGTGGGGGCAGCATCGGCAGGTCGCCGGCGCGGGAGTTGCCGAACTCGTGGCCGTCGTAGCCGGCGACGGGTCGGTAGTCGCGGACCATTTTGATGTACGCGGTGGTCTCGGGTTGGCGGATCAGGGAGTAGTCGCGGTTGAGGTCCTGGCCGGTGGAGTTGCCGCGGGTGTTGTTGGCGCGGCCGTCTCCGTTGATGGTGGGGACGATCAGGACGGTGGTGTGGCTGAGCAGGTCGGTGATGCGGGGGTCGGTGCTGAAGGCGAGTTGGCGGGCCATGATGAGGCAGGCTTCGCGGTCGCCGGGTTCGTTGCCGTGCACGTTGCAGTTGATGGCCACGGGTGCGGTGGCGGCGACGGCTTGCGGGGTGGCCGCTGGGGTGGGGTGGCCGATGACGAGCATGTTGATGGGTCGGTTCTGGACGGTGCGGCCGAGTTCGACGACGCGTACGCGGTCGCTGAGGGCGTCGATGGCGGTGGTGTAGGCGTACTCGTCGGTGTCGTTTGTGTATTGCGCGGCGTGGGTGGTCTCCCAGCCGGTGCGCAGTTGGTCGCCGGGGGTGGTGGGGTTGCCCCAGGGTGCGGTGGTGGTGGCGGTGACCGGGTCGGAGTAGGGCTGTTCGGTGGTGCCGGTGCGGGCGCGTACGCGCCATTGGAAGGTGTCGCCGGGGTTGTAGCCGGCGTCGGCGAAGGTGGGCGCCTGTTGGTTGATCTGGCGGTTGGGTCGCCAGATGCCGACGATGGTGGGTGCGGCGGTGGGGGTGCCGTTGGCGTCGACGGGGGTGCGTTCGATCTGGTAGTCGGTGGCGCCGTCGACGGGGTGCCAGGCGAGGGTGGTGTATCCGTCGGCCTGGTGGGCGGTGAGGGCGGTGACCTGGTCGGGTGGTGCGGCGGTGGCGGGGGTGGGTGCTGCGGTGGTGAGGGTGATGGCGATGAGGGTGGACACGGCGATGAGGGTGGGTCGCTGGCGTCTCATGTGGCCTCCGACGAGTTGATCGTGGCGCGTGTCGACCAGCATGGTTGTCGAAGTTCGTCGATGCAATGATCTTGAGGGAATCTTGCGACTTGGCGGTCTGCTCCCCCGCCGTTGTCAGGCGTCGATGGTGGCGGGTTCGCCCGGTGGGAGCCAGTGGACGCTGTCGCGCACCGGAGGCGGTGCGGCGGTGAACACCCGCTCGATGGCCTCGCGGGGTTCCTGGAAGTGCTGCCAGCCCTCGTAGTGCACCGGGATCACGGTGTGGGGCCGAAGCTCGGCGCACAGTTTCGCGGCTCGCCGGGCCGTCATCGAGTAGCGCAACGGCCCGGTGATGGGGAATCGCACCCCACCTAGGTGCAGCAGCACCGTGCCGACCCCGATGCGGGTGGCGACTCGGCGTACCCGGCGGGTCAGAACGGTGTCGCCGGTGACCCAGAGCGCGCCGTGTTGTTGCCCGGCCCAGCGCAGGGCGAAGCCGATGACGGTGCCGACGATCGGGCCGCTCAGCGGCGGGCCGTGCCGGCACGGCGTGGCGGTCACCTCGATCGTGGGTCGTCGGGGGTGCGTGAGGCGGGTGCTCTGCCCGGCGCGCAGGCCCCGGGTGTGGGGGCCGAGCCGGCGTGCCCCGGGCACGGTGGTGAGGACTGCGCCCGCACCGCTGAGGAGTGCTCGACCGTTGTCGTCGAGGTTGTCGCCGTGGTGGTCGTGGCTGAGCAGGACCGCGTGGACCGGCCCGAGGTCGGCGGCGGGGATCGCCGGGCCGGTGAGCTTGCGCGAGGAGGTGCCCCAGCCGAAGGTGTAGCGCCGCCCGGGTGGGTCGAACGTGGGGTCGGTGAGCAGCCGCCACCCGCCGACCTCGATCAGCGTGGTGGGGCCGCCGATATGGGTGATCCGCACCTGGTGTGCGGTGCTCACCGGGCGTGCCGCAGGGCCCAGTCGAGGGCGGCGTCGGCGATGCGCTGCCAGCCCTGCTGCGCGGGCAGCAGGTGCGCGTACCCCTCGAAGAGCTCGACCTCGGTGATGGTGTCGCCCTGGTAGAGCGCGGCGTTCGCGCGCTGCACGCTGGGCGGCATGATGTGGTCTTCCGAGCCGGAGATGAACAGCAGCGGCGCGCGCTGGTCGTTGTGGTAGTCGACGGCGATGTCCTGGGGGCCGGGCAGCAGATTGGCCAGGACGCTGTCCCAGAGAATGCCGCCGGCGGCGGGGATGGCGTAGCGCTCGTACAGGGCGCGGGCGGTCTGCTCGTCGAAGGTGTTGGTGAACGCGTAGTTCCACTGCTCGAAGGTGAACCCGACGGCGCGGTGCCGGTTGGCGGGGTTGCGCAGCACCGGGAAGGTGGAGCGCAGTTGCGAGAAGGGGATGTTGCGGACCCCTTCGGTGGGTGCCGAGTTGAGCACGACGGCGCTGGCGCCGTACCCCCGGTCGAGCAGCACCTGGGTGAACGCCCCGCCGGCGGAGTGGCCCATCAGGATCGGCGGCGTGGGCAGCGCGGCGACCACCTCGGACAGGTGCGCGATGACCTGCGGCGCGGTCAGTGTCTCCAGCGGGCTGGGGTCGGCGTTGATCGCCTCGACCTCGCCTTCCAGACCGGGGTAGGTGGGGGTGAGCACCCGCAAGCCCTTGTCCTGGTAGTGGGTGACCCAGTTTTCCCAGCTGCGGGGGGTCACCCAGAATCCGTGGATGAGCACGATCGTGTCCGGCGTGTCGCTCATGGTCAGCTCCGTGATCGTCGGGGGTGGCGATGGCGCAACGGCGGTGGTGTCGGTGAGCCCACCCTAGACATTGGTGAGCCGCGATGTGGCCGGTTGGGCGATGATGCTCAGCCGAGGTCGACCAGCAGCGGGCGGTGGTCGGAGATGGTGGACGCCGGCGCGGTGACGGCGCGTACCGGCGGGAGGTCGGCGAGGGCGTGCCGGTCGGCGAGGATGTGGTCGAGTTGGACGCGGGGCTGCCCGGACGGGTAGGTGGGGCGTCGGCCCAGGGGGTGCCAACCGGAGATGAGCCGGGCCGCGCCGGCGGGCAGGTTGAGGTCGCCGAGCAGGACGCGGGGCCCCGGTAGCGCGCGCAGGGCGCGGACGGTCTGGCGTAGTTGGCGGGCGTTCCAGCCGGGCACGAAGGACAGGTGGGTCGCGGCGACGGTGAGGGGGCCGTGCGGGGTGTCCAGGACGGCGGCGAGGACCACGCGGGGTTCGTCGTGCAGCAGGATGAGGCCGCCGCGGGGGCCGGGCACGTAGACCGGTGAGCGCACCGGCGCCGGTTTGAGTCGGGTGACCTGCCAGCTGCGTACGGGGTGTCGGCTGATCAGCCCGATGCCGTAGCAGGGCTCGCCGTGGCCGTCGTCGTCGTGGCGCAGTGGCCGGAACTGTTCGCCGGGGGTGCCGACGACGGCGGCGGTGAAGCGGTGATGCGGTGCGCCGAGGGCGCGGGCGGCGATGGCGGTGAGGTCGAGGTTGCCGCTGCGGCGTTGGTCGCGGTCGACCTCCTGCAGGGCGAGCACGTCGGCGTCGAGGGCGCCGATGGCGGCGGCGAGTCGGTCGGAGTCGACGAGCCCGTCGGTGAGGGACCGCCCGTGCAGCAGGTTGAAGGTGGCCAGGCGCACTCCTGCACCTTACGTGCCCGTGGCATGGTTGCCGGGTGGTGAAGGTGTTGCTGTGTTCGGTGCTGGTGTTCGTGGCGGTCGGAGCGTTGGGGGTGTGGTTGCGGCGTACGCGGGGTCGGTGACCGGGTGAGGCTGGCCACTCGGGTGCCGCCGCGGCGCGTCGGGTGGGCAAGAATTGCCGCCCGTGGACGCCGTGACGCTGAGTACCCTGCTGGCCGCCGCCGCGATGGCCGGGTGGGTCGATGCCGTGGTCGGTGGTGGCGGGTTGTTGCTGCTGCCGGCGTTGTTGGTGGCTGCCCCGGGGTTGCCGGTGGCCACCGCGTTGGGCACGAACAAGTTGGCCGCGATCTTCGGTACGGCCACGGCGGCGGCGACGTACGCCCGCAGGACGAAAGTCGACTGGCGGGTGGCGGGCCCGGCGGCGGGGTTCGCGGTGCTCAGCGCGGGTGTGGGCGCGGCGTTGGCCGGGTCGGTGCCGGCGTCGGCGTACCGGCCGGTCGTGCTGGTGGTGCTGGTGTCGGTGGCGGTGTTCGTGCTGCTGCGTCCCCGGATGGGGGTGGTGGCGGTGCCGGCGAAGCGCACTCCGCTGCGGGTGGCGGTGGTGATCGCGGTGGCCGGGGTGGGGATCGCCCTGTACGACGGGTTGATCGGCCCGGGCACCGGCACGTTCCTGGTGTTGGCGTTCACCGCCCTGGTGGGCGCGGACTTCGTGCACGGCTCGGCGATGGCGAAGGTCGTCAACGCGGGGACGAACCTGGGCGCGCTGGTGGTGTTCGGGGTGACCGGGCACGTGTGGTGGCTGCTGGGCGCGGGCATGGCGGTGTGCAACATCGCCGGCGCGGTGCTGGGGGCGCGGATGGCGTTGCGCCGCGGCTCCGGGTTCGTGCGGGTGGTGTTGCTGGTGGTGGTGGTGGCGTTGGTCGCGAAACTGGGCCACGACCAGTGGGTGAGCTAGCCGCGGCGGCTGGGTGAGTCGAAGCGCCCGGCTCGGATTTCGCGCAGGGCCCGGCGGCGGGTGTCGCCGCGCAGGGTGTCGACGTAGAGCCGCCCGCCCAGGTGGTCGGTCTCGTGTTGCAGGGCGCGGGCCAGGAACCCGCTGCCGGCGATGGTCAGCGGCTCGCCGTGCTGGTCGACGCCGTGGGCGGTGGCGTGCAGGGCCCGCACGGTCGGAAAGTACAGCCCGGGGATGGACAGGCAGCCCTCCTCGTCGTCCTGGAGTTCGTCGGACAGCTCCAGGGTGGGGTTGATGAGGTGGCCACGGTGCCCGTCGGCGTCGTAGACGAACACCTGCGCGCTGACGCCGATCTGCGGTGCGGCGACACCGGCGCGGCCGGGGGCACCGAGCAGGGTGTCCATCAGGTCGGTGACGAGGGCGCGCAACTCGGCGTCGAAGGTGGTGACCGGTTCGCATCCGGTGCGCAGGACAGGGTCGCCGATGATCCGGATGGGCCGCATGGTCATGGGGTTCAGCGTATCGCCGTGCGGTGCCGCGGTCAGCGCCCGGCCAGGGTGGCGCGGATCGGGGTGGTCTTCGCGGCGGCCTCGGCGACCTCGGCGCGTGCGTCGCTGTCCCAGGTGATGCCGCCGCCGGCCCAGGTGTGCAGCCGCTGGCCGTCGGCGGCGGCGCTGCGGATGGTCAGGCCCAGGTCGACGTGGCCCGGGGCGACCCAGCCCAACGCGCCCATGCTGGCGCCCCGCCCGACCGGTTCAAGGGCGCTGATCTGGGTCAGGGCGGCGAGTTTCGGGGCGCCGGTGACCGAGGCGCCCGGGCAGGTGGCGCGCAGCAGGTCGGCGAGGCCGAGGCCGTCGGCGGCGGCTGCGCGCACTGTCGACTCGGCCTGCCACAGGTCGCACCAGCGGCGCACGGCGAACAGTTCGTCGACGGTGACGGTGCCGGTGCGGGCGATGCGGGCGAGGTCGTTGCGGGCCAGGTCGACGATCATGATGTGTTCGGCGCGTTCCTTCGCGCTGGCGAGCAGTTCGGCGCGGCCGGTGGCGGTGGCCGGGCGGGTTCCCTTGATCGGTCGGGTGATCACCTGCCCGTCGGTGACCTCGACGAGGGTTTCCGGGGAGGCGCAGCCGATGGCCCAGCCGTCGCCGGTGAGGACGCCGCCGTAGCGGGCGCCGGGGAGCGCGCCGAGGCGGCTCAGGGCGGGCAACGGGTCGCCGGTGTAGGGGGCGGCGGCGTGGCCGACGAGGTTGCTCTGGTAGACGTCGCCGCGGCCGATGGCGGCGCGGACCGCGTCGACGGCGGCGGCGTGCTGGCCGGGGGTCCAGCTCTCGGCCCACTCGCCGAGCCGCCACGACGACGGTGGGCCGGGCCGGGTGACCCGGGTGGGGCCGTGCTGGTAGACGACGACGGCGAGGTCGGGCAGGGCCGGCGCGGGTTCGGGTGCCCCGGTGGGGGCGCCGGCCAGCAGCGCCCCGGCGGCGGCGGACAGGTACAGCGCCGCGCCGCAGACCCCGGTGCCGTGCTGGCCGGTGGCCGGTCGGGTCAGGTCGTGCAGGGGTAGGCCGTGCGCGGCGAGGAACTCCTCGGCGAGGGCCGCGGGGTCACCGCCGTCGCCGCGAGACCAGTGCAGGCGGGCGCGTTCGGTCAGCGCATCCCGGCACGCGGCCGGCGCGGCGGGTACATCGATCGACGCGGCGCTGCGGTAGGCAGCCGACACAGCCGGGCCGCTGTCCGCGGCTGACGCAGCCGGGCCGCTGTCCGCGGCGTCCACGTATGGGAGCGTTTCCACGCCGTACGGTCCAACCTTCCTCATCCGTTCAGTGGATTTCCCGTGCACCAGGCGGGCACCTGCTCGATGCTGGACACTTTCGCTTGGTACTGTGCGTCACTGGTCATGTGAACCATGACACAGTGCCCCCACAGTCCGGAGAACCCGATGTGCCAGCACCAACCGACCTGCCCCTCCGCTGAAGCCACCGACCGGGAAGCCGCGCGGGTCCTCGCCTGCTTCCGTGAGCAGGGCTGGAGCCTGCTCTGCAACGGTGTCATCGTCTTCGAGGACACCGGCGAACTGCTTCCCGACGGCAGCAGCATCGCACCGCACCGCGGCCCCGCCCGCCACGCCCTCGTGGCCTGACCGACCACTCAGCGTCACCTTTAGCCGCCGTCGACCCAGGCTAGTCCCCCGGTAAGGGACGTCCCCGCCCAGGTCGCAGCGGCTGCCGGGGCAGGCCGTACCGCCCGCCCCGGCGCGCCGTCGTCAGTGCTCGACCGGCTGCGGCGTTGTCAGTCTTCGAACGCCTCCGGCGACGGGCACGAGCAGACCAGGTTCCGGTCGCCGTACGCGCCGTCGATGCGCCGCACCGGCGGCCAGTACTTGCCGGCCCGGTCCACCCCGGCCGGGTACGCGCCCACCGACCGCGGGTACGCGTGCGACCACTCGTCACCGCTGACCATCGCCGCGGTGTGCGGCGCGTTGGCCAGGGGGTTGTCCCCTACCGGCCACGCCCCGGAACCCACCTGCTCGATCTCCGCGCGGATCGCGATCATCGCGTCGCAGAACCGGTCCAGCTCGGCCAGGTCCTCGCTCTCGGTCGGCTCCACCATCAGCGTCCCCGCCACCGGGAACGACATCGTGGGCGCGTGGAAGCCGTAGTCGATCAGCCGCTTCGCCACGTCGTCGACGCTCACCCCGGTCGCCTTCGTCAACGGCCGCAGGTCGAGGATGCACTCGTGGGCCACCAGGCCCTTGTTGCCGGCGTACAGCACCGGGAAGTGCCCCCGCAGCCGCGCCGCCACGTAGTTCGCCGCGAGCACCGCCACACCGGTGGCCCGGGTCAGCCCCTCGGCGCCCATCATCCGCAGGTACGCCCACGGGATCGGCAGGATCCCCGCCGACCCGTACTTCGCCGCCGAGATCGCCGGCGTGGCGTCCACGTGCGCGCCCAGCGGGTCACCGGGCAGGAACGGCGTCAGGTGCGCGCGGACCGCCACCGGACCCACCCCGGGGCCACCGCCGCCGTGCGGGATGCAGAACGTCTTGTGCAGGTTCAGGTGCGACACGTCCGCGCCGAACTTGCCGGGCTTGGCGAACCCGACCAGGGCGTTGAGGTTCGCCCCGTCGACGTACACCTGCCCGCCGGCGTCGTGGACCTTCGCGCACAGCGACGCGATGCCCGTCTCGTACACACCGTGCGTGGACGGGTACGTCACCATGATCGCGGCGAGCGCGTCGCGGTGCTTGTCGATCTTCGCGTCCAGGTCGACGAGGTCGACGTTGCCGTCGTCGTCGCAGGCCACCACCACGACCCGCATGCCGGCCATCACCGCCGACGCCGCGTTCGTGCCGTGCGCCGACGACGGGATCAGGCACACGTCGCGGTGCGTCTCACCCCGCGACGCGTGGTACGAGCGGATCGCCAGCAACCCGGCCAGCTCACCCTGCGAACCGGCGTTGGGCTGCACGCTCACCGCGTCGTAGCCGGTCACCTCGGCCAGCCACGACTCCAGCTGACCGATCATCTCCCGGTACCCGACGGTCTGCGCGTCGGGCGCGAACGGGTGGATGTTCGCGAACTCCGCCCAGCTGACCGGCTCCATCTCGGTGGTCGCGTTCAGCTTCATCGTGCACGACCCGAGCGGGATCATGCCCCGGTCCAGGGCGTAGTCGAAGTCCGACAGCCGCCGCAGGTAGCGCAACATCGCCGTCTCGGAGTGGTGGCTGCGGAACACCGGGTGGGTGAGGAAGTCGCTGCCGCGCGTCAGGTCGACCGGCAGGGCGGCGTCCACGTCGGCGTCGAAGGCGGGCACCCCGAACGCCTCCCACACCTGCGCCAGGTGCGCGTCGGTAGTGGTCTCGTCGCAGGACACCCCCACCCGGTCGGCGTCGACCAGCCGCAGGTTGACACCACGGTCGGCGGCGGCGGCCACCACCTCGGCGGCCCGCCCCGGCACGGTCGCGGTGACGGTGTCGAAGAACGCGACGTCGGCGACGTCCACCCCACCGGCGCGCAACCCGGCCGCGAGCCGCGCCGCCATCGCATGGGTACGCGTCGCGATGTCGCGCAGCCCGTCCGGGCCGTGGTAGACGGCGTACATGCCGGCCATCACCGCGAGCAGAACCTGCGCGGTGCAGATGTTGCTGGTCGCCTTCTCCCGCCGGATGTGCTGCTCACGGGTCTGCAACGCCAACCGGTAGGCCGGGTTGCCGTCCGCGTCGCGCGACACCCCGACCAGGCGCCCGGGCAGCATCCGCTCCAGGCCCGAGCGCACCGCCAGGTAACCGGCGTGCGGCCCACCGAAGCCCATCGGTACGCCGAAACGCTGGGTGGTGCCGGCGGCGATGTCCGCGCCGATCTGCCCCGGTGCGCGCAGCAGCGTCAACGCCAGCAGGTCCGCCGCGACGGTCACCAGGGCGCCGACGGCGTGCGCCGCCGCCACGAGGCTGGCGTGGTCGCGCACCGCCCCGGACGCCCCCGGGTACTGCAGGTGCAGGCCGAAGAACTCCGCCGGCAACTCGTCGCGCTGCACGTCGAGGACCCGCACGTCGATGCCGAGCGGCTCGGCCCGGCTGGTGATCACCGCGATGGTCTGCGGCAACGCGTCGGCGTCAACGACGTACACGCCGCTCTTGCTCTTGGAGGCCCGCCGCGCCAGGGTCATCGCCTCCGCAGCCGCGGTGCCCTCGTCGAGCATGGAGGCGTTCGCGGTGGTCAGGCCGGTCAGGTCGGTGACCATGGTCTGGAAGTTCAGCAGCGCCTCCAGGCGGCCCTGGCTGATCTCCGGCTGGTACGGCGTGTACGCCGTGTACCAGGCCGGGTCCTCCAGCACGTTGCGGCGGATCACCGCCGGGGTGTGCGTGCCGTGGTACCCCAACCCGATCATGGAGACGGCGACGGTGTTACGCGCCGCAAGGGCCCGCAGCTCGGCGATCGTCTCGGCCTCGGTGGCCGGGTCGGGCAGGTCGAGGGTGCCGTGCCAGCGGATCACCTCGGGGATCGCGGCGTCCATCAGCTCGTCGATCGAGTCGTGCCCGACGACCTCCAGCATCCGACGCTCATCGTCGGGGCCGGGACCGATGTGACGGGTGGCGAACTGCTCTACGGTCATAGGGGGCACTCCCGGGGCGAGGTCGACGTGTCGGCCTCCCCCTCTGTCGCACCCACAGGGGCACTCCACAGTGCCTGCCCACGAGGTCCTTTTGCCTGAGAGGTTCCGGGGAGGATTTGCCCCTTCGGCGCCGCCCTGCGTGCTGTCGGGCGGTCTCTCCCACGTGGGTGTTACCGGCGTGGTCAACGCTACCAGCGTTGGTGTTTCCGGCGGATGTCCTACCCCCGGGCCTCGTGCTCACCCGCGCGGGTAGGTCCGTCACACCCCCAGCGGTGCCCCGGCGCCGACCCGCGCGGCCAGCTGCGGCAGCACCACGCCCAGCGGCGCGTCGACGCACACTGTGGCGTGGCCGTCACCCCGGGTCGGCCCCTGGTTGACGATCGCGACCGGGATGCCCCGTTTCGCGGCCCGAATCACGAACCGGCGCCCCGACATCACCGTCAACGACGACCCGAGCACCAGCAACGCGCGGGCCTGCTCCACGGCCGCGAAACACCGCGCCACCCGCTGCGGCGGCACCGTCTCACCGAAGAACACCACGTCCGGTTTCAGCATCCCGGTGCCGCAGATCCCGCAGTCCACCGGCCGAAACGCCGCCACCTGCTCATCAGGGAGATCAACATCACCGTCCGGGTTGACCGCGGCGACGCGGGCCACGAACTCCGGGTTGGCCTCGCGCAGCCGCCGGTGCAGCTCCTCCCGGGAGGTCAGGTTGCCGCAGTCCAGGCAGGTCACCTCGTCGAGGCGGCCGTGCAGCTCGATCACCGACGGGCTGCCGGCCGCACCGTGCAGACCGTCGACGTTCTGGGTGATCACCGTGTCGACCAGCCCGGCGTGTTGCAGCCCGGCCACCGCCCGGTGCCCGGCGTTGGGCGCCGCGCCCGCGATCAGCCGCCAGCCCAGGTGGCTGCGCGCCCAGTAGCGCCGCCGGGCCAGGGGATCGCGGGTGAACGCCTGGAAGGTCATCGGCGTGTGCCGCCGCGCCACCCCGCTGGGCCCCCGGTAGTCCGGAATTCCCGACTCGGTGGACAGGCCGGCGCCGCTGAGCACCACCACCCCACCACCGGCCACCAGCGAGGTCAACGCGTCGAAGCTCTCCATCACCTCTCCATGCTGCCTCAACCGGTTCACCAACGCCGAGCCCCGCGCCGGGCAGGCGGTCCCACCCGGCGCGGGTGACCTCGGCTATACCGCGACGACGTCGGCGACGACGCAGGCGACGTTGTCCGGCGCACCCTCGGCCCGCGCCAGACCGATCAGCGCCCGCACCGTGTCCCCGGGATCGTCCGTCGCTGCCAACGCCGACCCCAACTCGGCCCGGTCGACGACCGCGGACAGCCCGTCGGAGCACAACAGGTACCGGTCACCCGGCAACGCGGTACGCACCGCCAGATCCGCCTCGACCTGCCGGCCGCCACCGAGGGCACGCACCAGCACCGCGCGCTGCGGATGCGTCGCGGCCTGATCCCGGTCGAGCCGGCCCTGCTCAACCTGAGCCTGCACCCAGGTGTGATCCTGAGTGAGCAGCGACAGCTCACCGCCGCGCAGCAGGTAGGCCCGGGTGTCACCGACGTGCACCAGCGCCAGCCGGGAACCGCTGAGCAGCAGCGCGGTCAGCGTGGTGACCGGCTGGTCGGTGTCGGTGGCCAACGCGTGCACGGCGCGGTCGGCGTCGCTCACCGCGCCGGCCAGCATCGTCAGCAGGTCGGCCGCCGGCACGTCGGTGAGCGCCAACGGCCTCAGGGCGTCGACGGCGGCGGCGCTGGCGGCCGCGCCGCCGGGCCCCCGCATACCGTCGGCCACGGCGAGCAACCGCTCGCCGGCGTACGCGGTGTCCTCGTTGCTGTCGCGCACCAGCCCGGTGTCACAACCGGCGGCGCAGCGGACGGCAACTGTGGGATTCGGGTCAGACATGGTGGCGCCCCCTTCAGACAGGTGGTCCACGAGGAGGGTGGCGAGCCGGGCGCGGGCCGCGGTGTCGGCGCTGACCTGCCGCCAGTACGCGGTGACCGCCTCAGCCGCCGCCGCGGGCTCCAGGCCGCACACCACCCGGATCGTCGCCAGCGGCATACCGAGGCGACGCAACTGGGCGACCAGCCGAGCCACCGGCAGCTGAGCCGGGTCGTAGAGCCGGTAACCGGACTCCGGATCGACAGCGGCCGGCACCAGCAGCCCCACCTGGTCGTACAGGCGCAACGCCTTCCGTGTCAGCCTCGCCGCCCGGGCGAACGCCCCGATGGTCATCAGCCCCACGTCGACATCCTCCTCGCAGCCGGTCACGGCGACCGGCACCCACCAGGCTCAGGGTTCCCCGAAGGTCAAGGTCAAGCCGGTGACGCCGCCGGCACCCGCGGCGCCGGTAGGTTGGGCCCATGCGCGTCGTCATCGCCGGAGGCCACGGCAAGATCGCCCTCCTGTTGCAACGCCACCTCGTCGGGCGCGGCGACACCGCCGTCGGCCTCATCCGCAACCCCGAGCAGACCGCGACGCTGCGCGCCGCCGGCGCCACCCCCGTCGTCTGCGACCTGGAACACACCGAGGTCGCGCAGGTGGCCGAGCACCTGCACGGCGCCGACGCGGTGATCTTCGCCGCCGGCGCCGGCCCCGGCAGCGGCGCCGCCCGCAAGGACAGCGTCGACCGGGCCGCCGCCGCGCTGCTCGCCGACGCCGCCGCCCGCGCCGGCGTCCACCGCTACCTACTCGTCTCCTCCATGGGGGTGGACACACCACCCGCCCCCGGCACCGACGACGTGTGGACGGCGTACCTGCGCGCCAAACGCGCCGCCGAGGAAGACCTGCGCCGCCGCGACCTGGCCTGGACGGTGCTGCGACCCGGCCGGCTCACCGACGACCCACCCACCGGGCGGGTCACCCTCACCCCACACGCCGGACGTGGCGCGATCAGCCGCACCGACGTCGCCCACGTCCTCGCCGCACTGCTCGACGAACCACGCACCACCGGCGCGACACTGGAACTCGTCGACGGGCCCACCCCGATCGTCGAGGCCATCCGCGCCGCCGCCAGCTGACCGACCCGTCGCGCCCAGGAGAACCCATGGACCCGCAACCACTCGACTACCGCTTCACCGCGCCCATCGAGAAAGACGGCGCGTTCGCCACCTACGTGACAGTTCCCGACTCCGCGGACCTGCTCGGCACCCGACGCGCCGTCAAGGTCACCGGCACCATCGACGGGCACCCGTTCAACGCCACCCTGATGCCCTCCGGCGCCGGCCCCCACTGGCTGCCCATCCGCGCCGCCCTGTGCAAGACCATCGGCAAGAGCGCCGCCGGCACCGAGGTCACCTTCCACCTCGAACAACGGCTCAGCTGACCACCCGCAGCACCGACTGTCGCCCTCAGCCGCCCGGGCGGTGCGCGGCGACCAACACCGGCCCGCCCGGGACGGTCGGAAAACGCCGAACCTCACCCAACCCGGCCCCCGCCAGCACCTCCGCCATCCGGTCGGCGTCGAAGGCGTTGCCGCCGTTACGCACGGCGTTCCACCGGTCGACGGCCGCCCGCAACGGGTCCCCGGCCGGCGCATTGGTGCCCGCCACCAGCCAGCCACCGGGTCGCAGCGCCCGCACCAGCCGGGGCAGCGCGAGCGCCAACGTCTGCTGGGGAAGAAACGGCGCCGGCACCCAGACCAGGTCGTACCCGCCGGGCTCGGCCACCTCCGCGACGTCCTGCCGGCGCAAACTGATCCGATCCGCGACATCGCGCGCCTCGGCCAACTCCCCGCCGGCCAGGTCCAACGCCCGTTGCAGCACGTCGATACCCACCACCGACACCCGGGGCAACGCGCGGGCCAGGGCGACGGCCAACGCCGCCACACCGGTGCCCACATCCAACACCCGGGCGTCCGCCGAGTCCAAGCGCTGCGCCAGCCCCGGCAACTCGGGCACCACCCGGGTCGCCAACGCCCGGCCGGTCGCCGCCGACGCCCGACCCTGATGCAGCAACACCTCGTCGTCCACCTGCGCCCAGCCGGCCCCACCCCCGCCGGAAGGCTCCTGCGCCGCCGCGGCGACCGCCTGCCGCAGCGAACTCAACCGCGCCTGCACCGCGCTGCGCCCGGTCGGCCCGTCGGCAGGCACCAGCGACGGGTGCGCGACCGGCGTCCCGCCGTCTGAGGGCAGCAGACCCGCGGCCTCCAGCACCGCGCTGCGGTGCGGCGACGCCGCGAGGACCTCCGCGAGCGGGGCCGACAGGGCGTCACTCATGGTGCCGACCGCGGCCGCCAGCGCCCACGCCGACGCCTCCAACGGGGCCAGCGGGTCCGCTGACCCGCCGGACGGGGACGGTGATACCGACACGACGGCGCCTCTCCCAGGGGCGGGCCACCCGTCAGCCCCGCCTGACCCCTCCGACTATGCCACCGCCGCCAACGCGCCGGGCGGGGTCCACGTCAGCGCACCCCACCCGGCGACTCAGCGCTGCTGGTGCCGCGGCAACGCCGACTGGCCCACCACGCCACCCACGAACGGCGCCCCCGGCGTCTCCGCCGCGATCCGATCCATCGTGCGCGCCAACTGCTCACTGCCGTCGTCGAGATGCCGCGCCGCCGCCTGCATGTGCGACACCATCATCTCACCGAAGATCCGCAACGCCTCCCGGGTCGCCACCGTGTCGTCGAAGCTCGACCCCGCCGCGCTGCGGTACTCCGCCACCGCCCGCTCCGCCTCCTGCTTCGCCTCCGCCTCCGCCGCGTGCAGGTAACTCTCGTACTGCACCCGGGCGTACTCGGCGACCCGACGCGCGTAGTCATGCGCCTGCGCGATGATCTGCTCGGCCTCCCGCTGCGCCGCCGACAGCAGATTCACCTCCCGCGCCGCCGGGACCTTCGCCGCCGCCCCCGTACTCGGAATCACCCCGTGCCGGTGCAACTCCACCCGGTCGGTCAGCCGCTCGTTCTCCGCCCGCAACGTCGCGATCTGCGTCGCCAACAGGTCCAACTCGTCAGCGACCTGCACCCGGAACCGGTCCACGTCAGCGTTGTCGTAACCACGCCGAGCGAACGACGCCGCACCGAACTCCCACCGCCGAACCCGGTCGGCGGTGATCCGCACCTGCACACCGCCGGAAACCTGCACCCCGTCATACCGACTGATCGGCGTCGCACTCACCTGTGCAGACCTCCGTTCGCGACCGCCGGGCTCGCAAGCTCACTGATCGCGCTCACCTGTGCCCACCTCCCGAAGTGTCACCCGCAGCCGACTGCTGCACCGCCGTCCGCCACGCCGGGCCGTACCACTGCGCGCCCAGGCCCTCGTGGTGCACCTGACCCGCGTGGAAACCCGCCTGCACCAACGTTCGCACCGCGTGCGACACCATCTCGTCCGACCCACACACGAACACGTGCCGGGACCGCCAGTCACCGTCGGCCAACGCCCGGTCCACCGCCTGCACGAACTCCCCCGGCCGGTGCACGTCGGCACCGACCACGTACGTCACCGTCAACCACGGATACGACGACGCCAACTTGTCGATCGCGTCGCTGTCGTAGAACTCGCTACGGGACCGGGCCCCCACGTACAGGTCCACCCGCCGACGGGAACCCTCCGCGGCCACCTGCTCCACCAACGCCTTCACCGGCGCCCAGCCGGTACCCGAGACCAACAGCAACAGGTCACTGGAGCCCGCCGACCACAATCCCAACCGGTCCCCCACCGGCGCCGCCAGGTGGATCCGATCCCCCACCGCCGACCCGTACACCAGCCGCGACGACACCGCGCCCCCCGGCGCGGCCCGCACATGCAACTCCAACGTGCCGTCCGCCCGCGGCGCGTTCGCCGGCGAGTAGTACCGCCACGACCGCACCGACGGGTGCGACACCCCGACCGACTGACCCGGCGTGAACGGCAACAGATACTGCGGACGCACCGTCAACACCGCCACGTCGAACGCCCGCCGCTCATGCGCCACGATCTCCGCCACCCACCACGGCGGATTGACCGCCTCAGCGGCCTGCGCGGCCTCCATCATCACCTGGGCGACCAACCCGTACGCGGCCGTCCAGTCCGCAGCCAACTCGTCGGTCCACTGCTCGGCGAGGAAATGCTGCAACGTCGCCACCAACGCCTCACCGACCGCCGGATAGTGCTCCGCGCGGACCGCGAACTTGCGGTGATCCGCGCCGAGATCCTGCAGGAAACCCACCAGCCGATCCACCTGGTCCACGTTGGACACGATGTGACCCAACGCGGTCACGAGGCGGTCCCGCTGACCGGCCATGTTCGTGGGGAACATCTGCCGCGTCTCGGGATGAGCGAGGAACAACGTCGAGTAGAAGTAGAGCGGCACCTGGTCGCCGTGACCGGCGACCACCGACCAGCTCTGCTTGAGGCGAGCGGCGTCCACGCTCAGACGCCCGACCTGTTCCCGGCAGCCACCACCTGGCCCTGCACCTGCCCCAGCACTGTCTGCACGTGGGCGAGGACGTCCGCCGGCACCCCCAGCTCGGTCAGCGTCACCGTCAGGTGCTCGCCCACCTTCGCGTAGTGCCCCACCGTGATGTTCAACGGCTGGTGCGCCTCGGCCAACCCGCGACCCGTGTACTCGTTCGGGCCACCCAGCACCACAGTCAACATCAACGCCAGATGCCGCCGCTGACCCGCCATGTCCACGCCAACGAAATAGCCCGCCAACTCCGGGTCCGCGAGCACCTTGTCGTAGAACAGCTCAACCGCCGCCTTGACCGAACTGGCGCCGCCAATGCGGTCGTAGTGCGAGGCGGGAGCAGTCTCTTCCGTAACCGTCACGGTCGTTCCTTCCGGGGGTGAAGGGTCCAGAACCGTGAGGGACCATAGCGTGTCAACCGCCCCCGGTCAGCGCCCCCTTATCGGATTCCCGACAACACGCCGACACGGTGCGTCACCACTACCGATCGGTATCTCCACAATGGGCCACCAGCACAACACCCACGGTATCCACAGTGGACTGGCACGGCCGATAGATGCCTGCCACCGTCACCGACTGTCGCGAGAAAACAACCGAAAAAAATCGAAAGACCGAACGGTCAGCCGGCGCGCCGCCGCGCCCGCCGCGCCGCCAACTCGTCACCCACCGGATCCGGCCCCGACGCCACCGCCGGCTCCACCGGGCCGCTCGTCGCCGGCTCCGCCGGCAGATGCGACAACGACCCCTGGATCTCCTTGAAAGCCCCACCGATCGCGATGCCGAAGACCCCCTGGCCACCCTGCAACAGATCGACCACCTCCTCCGGAGACCGGCACTCGTACACCGTCGTCCCATCAGAGATAAGCGTGATCCCCGCCAGATCCTCCACACCACGCGACCGCAACGCCTCGATCGCCTTACGGATGTTCTGCAGGGACACCCCCGCATCCAACAACCGCTTCACGACCTTCAACACCACCAGGTCCCGGAACGAATACAACCGCTGCGTCCCCGAACCCGAGGCGTCACGAACGCTCGGCACCACAAGCGTCGTCCGCGCCCAGTAATCCAACTGCCGGTAACTGATGCCCACCGCATGGCAGGCCGTCACACCCCGGTAGCCAACCGAACCGTCACCCTCAGCCGCCACACCTGGCGACGAGGCACCCGACTCGTCGAACCCTGCACCCGGATCGGAATCCCGCGGCTCGTGCATCCGGACAACCTCCCCGTCAGTGTGGCGACGCATCGTTTCCTCCGACGCGCACCCCTCGACATGGAAACCCTATCGCCACCGTCAGGGGTTACCACGGAGGAACCGACGCGACACGCCGCGCAGCCACCGAGAAAGATCACCAACCGAGCCCAGGCACACCTCAGCCCGCGAAATCCTCCGGACGCACCTGCTCCAGGAACTCGCGGAACTTCTCCACCTCGTCCTCCTGCTCATCAGGGATAACGATCCCCGCCTCGCTGAGGACCTGCTCCGCACAACGAATCGGCGCACCAACCCGCAACGCCAACGCGATCGAATCGCTCGGCCGCGCCGACACCCGCACCCCATCGCCGATCAACAGATCCGCGTAGAAGACGTTCTCCTTCAGCTCGGTGATCTCCACCGCCTGCAAGGGCGCCTTCAACGCCGCCAACACATCCCGCAGAAGATCATGCGTCAACGGCCGGGCCGGCTTGACCCCCTGCTGCTCATAAGCGATAGCCGTCGCCTCGACCGCGCCGATCCAGATCGGCAGATAGCGGTCCCCCTCGACCTCCCTGAGCAGGACGATCGGCTGGTTGCTGGGCAGCTCCACCCGAACTCCGACCACGCTCAGCTCGCGCACCGCCGCCTCCGTGTCGTTGTCACCTACGCCGCACCGCGCCCTTCCCTGCACGGTACACGGACCGCAACACGGCCGTCCCATGCGCTACAGCACCACGCCCGCGCCGAAAAGGGGTTACCCCGGCAAGCCTACGGCACGCTTCCCGGAAGAGATCTTTCCGCTCAGCCGCCACCCACCGGGCACCCTCACCGACCCAACGTCGACCGCAGCCCCACCCGCACCAACGCCGCGTGCAACTGCTCCGACAACGCCACCAACTCCCGCGCCGTCTCCGCAGCCCGCGCCCGCGCCGCCGGATCACTCTGCCGCGCCAACGGCGCCACCAACTGCGCGAACAAACCGACCTCCCGGTCCGCCGCCGTCCGATAACCCCGCAGGTGCCGCGGCTCCAACCCGTACGCCGCCAACCCCGCCACCGCCGACGCGATGATCAGAGCATCCGCGTCATACCACCCCGGCGGATCCGACACCAGCACACCGAGCCGCTCCAACTCCACCAACGTCGACTCGTCGATCCCACTACGCGCCACCAGATCCACCCGGCCGAGCCGCACCTGCGACGACTCGGCCGGCTCCGCCAACTCACGACCCGGCACCGCACCATCGGGACCAACCGCCACCAACGCCGGCCGCGACCGCCCCGGCTGCTCACCGGACGAATCCCACTGGGCCAACTGCTCCCGGATCACCCGCAACGGCAGGTACTTGTCCCGCTGCGCGGTCAACACGAACCGCAACCGCGCCACATCGTCCCAGCTGTACTTCCGGTAACCCGCCGCCGTCCGCTGCGGCTCGACCAAACCCTCGGCCTCAAGAAACCGCAGCTTCGAAATCGTGGTATCCGGAAAATCCACCCGCAACTGCCCAAGCACCTCACCGATGCTCATCAGCGGCTCAGACCGAGCCGCCCCGGGTGACATGGAGGCCGCAGGCTCGTTCACCCCCGGCCGGCCTCCTCCTCCGGGCGCGGACCGGCGATGAACACCACCCGGAACTTACCGATCTGGACCTCGTCACCATTGCTCAACGTGGCCGCCTCAACCCGCTCACGATTGACGTACGTGCCATTCAGGCTGCCCACGTCCCGCACCGTGAACGTCCCACCATCACGGTGGAACTCCGCATGCCGACGCGACACCGTCACGTCGTCCAGGAAGATGTCACTGTCCGGGTGCCGGCCACTGGTCGTCACATCGTGGTCCAACAAGAACCGGGCACCCGCATTCGGACCTCGACGAACCACCAGCAGCGCCATACCCGGCGGCAACGAACCGGACATCCGGCTCGGCACCACATCGGTATCCGGCCCCTCCAGCACTTCGTCGAGCGAACCGAGATTGAGCGTCGAAGTGACGTCGAGTGGGGGGAACTCGTCGTCTGGCCGCGTCATGGGACCACCTCACGGATCTGTTCGGTCGGCGTCGGGTAATGGCGGGTCTGGCCGCCGGGCACTTGAACACCCGGCGGCTGGCTCCCCGTGCCCGGGAAGGCAATTCCGCAACGCTCAACTATTGGGTTCTCGGTCGACTGGGCGAGCCTAGCCAGCGCCGAAATGCAGGGCAACCGGACGCGCGCAGACATCCCACGCACCGGATCAAGCACACTCAGCCTTCGGTGATCTTCTGATACGCGGCCGCCGTCAGCAACCCATCCGTCGCAGTCGGATCATTCGGCGTGATCTCCACCAACCAACCCTCACCGTACGGATCAGTGTTGATCAGCTCAGGCGTGTCAGCCAACGCGTCGTTGCGCGCCGCCACCGTACCGGCCACCGGCGCGTAGATCTCCGACACACTCTTGGTCGACTCGATCTCACCCAACGAGTCACCGGCCGCGACCACCGCACCCGCCTCGGGCAACTGCACGTACACGATGTCACCGAGCGCGTCCTGCGCGAAGTGGGTGATGCCGACCCGGACCGAAGCCGTGCCGTCACCCGCCACCCACTCATGCTCGGCGGTGTATCGCAGATCCTCGGGAATCACCAGACGCGTCCTTCATCCATCGGTGCCCCGGACCACCCGGGTCCGGCGCGGCCGCGCCGGTCAGGAGACCGGACGGGCGTGTTCCAACTTGATCGGCACGTGCAGCGCCGAAACCTCGGCAACCTCACGCTCCCCAAACGTCACGTTACCGCCGTCACCCCGGACCGACGCCACCACCCCACCAGGAATGTTCAACGCCGTACGCATCGTCGCCGGATCACCGATCACCGTGATCGTGTACGGCCCCGACAACCGACGCCCCTCCACCATCAACGACCCGTTGTCCCTATCGTCGAGGAAGTACGTCGACGCGATGATCCGCACCGTCGCCCGATCCCCACCGGAGATCTGCATCGCCTCGGCACCCGCACCGCGCAGCTCCTGCACCGCGTCCAACACCCGGTTCGCCGAGATCGGCTTCACCCCGGCGTCGAACTGCACAGTCAACCCCGGGCCTACCGCCGGCAACGTCCCCGCCAGGATGCCCAACTCGTCCGCCCGCCGCGTCGCCTCATCCAACGCCGCCTGACGACCCTGCTCACCCGAGCGCAACTGCCGCTGACTGTCCTCCAGAGCCCGGATGTCCTGCTGCAGGCGGTTCTCCCGCGCATCCAGATCCGACAGGATCCGGACCAGGTCCTCCTGCCGGGTGGCACCCAGCGTCGGGTCCGTCGACGTCGTCTTCAACTGCACGACCAACGTGAACCCCAGCAACGCCAACAACGCGGCGATCATCACCCCGGCCGTACTCACCCGGGACCGACCAGCCACCACCGGCGCCACCGACTCCCCCACCGGCTCCGCCAACCCGTCGGAATCCGCGACCGGCTCCCCCGACCGCGACACCGCGCTCAGGTCCACCGTCGCACCATCATCAACCGGCTCCACGCCCGGCTCCGCCGCAGGCTCGTCATCCGACGGCTGCGCCGGCCCCTGCGGCGCCAACGGGCTCAACTCATCCGGATCCGGCGCATCCGGCCGCGGATCCGGCTCACCCGCCGGCCCAGCCGGCCGCACCGGACCCGCCGGCTGCGGCCACCCGGTCCCCGTGTCGGTCTGCTCGTCACTCATCGCAACCCAACCTACGCCCGGAACAGGTGCCGACGGATCGCCGCCACGTTGCCGAAGATACGCACACCCAACACAACCACCACACCGGTGGACAACTGCCCACCCACCCCCAACTGGTCACCCAGATACACGATCAGACCAGCCACCAGCACGTTCGAAATGAACGACACCACGAACTGCTTGTCGTCGAAGATGCGGTCCAACCGGGCCCGCACCCCACCGAACACCGCGTCCAACGCGGCCACCACCGCGATCGGCAGGTACGGCTGCAACGCCGCCGGCACCGTGGGATCAAGCCACACGCCCAACACCACACCGGCGAGCAACGCCAACACCGCGATCATCGGCCACCTCCGGAGGGGCTAACTGTCGTCGCCGGACCGGACGACCCGGGACTGCCGGAACGGACACCCGACGCGGAAGGGCTCGGACTGACCGACGGCTTGGCGTAGCGTAGCTGCGGCTCCGGCGCCGCCGGCAGGGTGAGGTCATCCGCCTCCCGCACACCGAACGACAACCCCGTCCCCTGCGCGACCTTCCGCATCAGCGCCGCGTTCCGGCTGTCCTCGAACTTGCGCCGCATCGAACCCGGCCCGATCGCCGACACCTCGAACGGCCCGGTCACCGGCCGGAAATCCACCAGCATCGCCTCACCCGCCGACCGGATCGTCGACGTCGACGTCAACCGCTGCCCGTTGATGGCGATCGCCTCCGCGCCAGCACTCCACAACGCGTTCGCCACACCCTGAAGGTCGCTGTAGAGCACCCGCGGCGGCCCAGCGCCGGCACCGGTGACCGCGTCCGCCTTGTCCGGCGCGTCCGCCAACCGCACCACCACACCATCACCGCGCACCCGACCCAGCCCGGTGCTCGCCTCCAGGTTGCGCAACCGGGCGGCAGCCGACCCGCTCAACGCCGCGTCCCGCTGCCGACTGACCTCCTCGCGCAGCTGGTCCGCCTGCGTGGACAACCGATCGGTCTGGCTCTCCCGCTCCTTGATCTGCGCCACCAGACCCGAACGGGCCTGGCTGCGCCCCGGCTCGTCCGCCATCGTCTGCCGGTACGCGACCGCGAACAGGAAACCGAGCATCACCACCACGACCAGGCTCACCGACCGCGCCGGCAGGGCCCGCCACCCCCGCGCCGGAGCCGACTCCGCCGAGCGCCGACGCGCCGCAGCCGCGTCCGCGTACCCCGGATCCAGCGGGTTGCGGAACAGCTCGGTGAGGAAATCCGGCGCGTACACCCGGTCCTGGCCGGGTTTGCCCAGCCGAGGCGCGCTCACGCCGCCGCTCCCGGACCGCGCGCCGCGCGCACCAGCCGGGCCGCCTGCACCACGTACATCCCGCCGGCCACCCAGTACAGCACCAGCCCCCACCAGGCCAACGCCCAACCGATGGCGCTCGTCGCCGTCGCCACGTCGGTCGCCGCGCTGGCCAACAGCAGCACCGGGAACGCCGCGAGCAGCAGGAACGTGGCGGTCTTGCCCACGTAGTGCACCGGCGGCGGCCCGTACCCGTAGCGACGCAGCACCGCCAGCGAGGCCAGCAGGAGCACCTCACGGGCCAGCAGCGCCGCGGTGAACTGCCACGGCACCACCTCCCGCACGGTGAAGGCGACCAGGGTGGCGAGGATGTAGAGCCGGTCGGCGAGCGGGTCGAGCAGCTCGCCCAGGCGGCTGACCTGGTGCAGGCGGCGGGCGATCCAGCCGTCGACCCAGTCGGTGGTGCCGCCGATGGCCAGCACCACGACCGCGGCCACGTCGGCCCGCACCACCAGGAACAGATAGAGGAAGAGCGGCACGCCCAGCAGCCGCCCGAAGCTGATCAGGTTGGGCAGGGTGAGGACCTGGTTGCCGGGAGTCTCGTCACCGGTGTCCCGCGGTTGCTCCGCCCGAGCCGGCCGACGCGACACCGATCCTCCTCCACGGCACGCGGGCCCCCGGCCGGCGCCGGGCGCGGCTGAGGGTCGTACGCGCTGTCGGGCCGACCAGCGCCGGCTCTCCCCTGCGGCCCCGGGCGGGGCCCCTTCCCCTGATGCGGCCCGCGATCTCGATGATCGCGGGCCGGGTAGGTGCGCTGCCACTATATCGGGCTTCCTCTCGCTGGCAGGGCGCCGCCGCGGGCTGTCGGTGCGGCTGTGCCGCACTGTGGCGTGGATCACCACGCCTAAAGCGTCCTAGGATACTAGTGGAAGGGGGGGACGGCGCTCAGGCCGTCTGGACGGCGGGCTCGGTCTGCTGCTCGGGAACCGAGGTCGCCGCCCGAGCGAACCCGGCGAGCGCCAGCAACAGCTCGTGCTGCATCCGCACCGGCATCCGGTCCAACACCGCCTGCACCGCGCGCTGCCGCCGCTCGGCCAACTCCCCCAACAGGGTCAGCGCCGCAGCGGTCGGCACCAACCGCACCTCACGCCGGTCACGGGGATCGGCCACCCGACGCAACAGCCCGGTCGCCTCCAGCCGGTCGCACAGGCGGCTCGCCGAGGAGGGCACCACGTCCAGCAACTCCGCCAAACCGTTGACGTTGGTCTCCGGCCGACCGCTGATCAGCGTGAGCACTCTCAGCTGGGTGGGCGGCACCTGATGCCGCGACGCGGCAGACTCCAGCACGGCGATCAGCGTCCCGGCGGCCGCGTCGATCGCCGCGGCGAGATCCGCAGGTCGCTCCACCTGATGTCCCCTGCCGTCGTCGCGCTGGTGCCCGCCCGGCAACGCGGCGGCGAATCTCACCCCGTGCCCCGTTCGCGCGGACCGTGCCAGTCCAGACAGACCACGACGGCGTCGTCGCGCAGATCGGAATCCGCGTGATAGGCGTGCAGTTCGCGCATCACCGTACCAACCGCCTCGGCCGGCGGCTGCAGCCGCGTGGCGCGCAGGGACCGAGCCATCACCCGCTGCCCGTACGGCTCCTGACCCGGCGGCTCGGCGGCCCACACCCCGTCACTGACCACGAAGAGCCGGTCACCCGGGGCGAGTTGCACCTCCTGAAGCTCGTAGCGGGTCTCGGCGAACATGCCCAGTGGCAGTTGCTGATCGAGCTTCATCGGCTCGACAGTGGACCCCCGCATCCGCAACAGATGGGGGGAGCCCGCGTCGACGGCACGCACCCGGCCGAGGCGAGTGTCCAGCTCCAACAGCAGGGTGGCCACGTACCGGGCGCCCCGGTGTTGGTAGAAGACCGTGTCCGAGGCCAGCTCGGCCTGTTCCACCAGGCCGCCACCGGAGCGCCGCGCGTTGCGCATCGCGTTGACAGTGACGGCGGTCAACAGGGACGCCGCCAGCCCACTGCCCTCGCCGTTGAGCACCGTCACGGTGAGACGGTCGCCGTCCAACGACCAGTCGAAGTGGTCGCCGCCGACTGTGTACGCCGGTTCCAGCTGGCCGGCCAGATCGAACGCGTGGTGCGACACACCACGACCGGGCAGCAGGTCCCACTGCATCTCGGCGGCCATCGTCAGTCGCTCCCGACGGCGGGCCCGCCGGTAACGGTCGGTCTCCCGGTCCGCCGCGCGCATCGCCACCGCCAGAGCGCCGGCGATGTCCGTCGCCCGACCGGTGACCGTCGCGTTGGGTACGGTCGGAAGCTCGATCAGCAGCACACCAAGCCGCTCCCCCCACACCGTCAAGGGCAGGTAGAGCCGGCAGGGGCCATCACCGTCGCGTACCGGCTGCTGGCTGCTGAAGCAGCGCTGCGCCATGGTGTGGCAGGCCAGGAAGCCGCCCGCCGGCAGGTCCGGGTCCAGCACCGGCCACAGGCCGCTGATCCGGTAGTCGGCGACGAAGACGTCGGTGCGCAGCGCGCCCATCGTGGACCGGATCGCCCGGTCCGCCGCCTCCGCCAGCTGGTCGGGCGGCGCCTCGCGCAACGCGCGCGACACCACGTCCGGCGCGTCTACCATCGTCGCCCTCCCCAGAAGCTTGCCATAGGGCAAGCATCATACGGACGCCCCCGGACAGACGAGCGGCGCGGTCAGTCCTCCGCGCGGGTCGCGAGCACACCGTGAAACGCGTCGGGCACCCGCGCCGGCGGGCCGTCCGGCCGCCACTCGGCGACCGGGACGATCCCGTCCGCCGTCGGCGCCCACCGACCCAGCAGGGGCGCGAACGCCGCCGGTGGACGCATCCGGAACTGCGGCCCCATCATGGCCAGCGCCTGCGGATGACCGGCCAACTCTTCGGTGTCGAAGTCCACAGCGAGCAGGCTGCCCGGCGCCGCGGCAGCGTACAACTCGTCGAGGGTGCGGGTCAGCGTGGCGTCGTCGAGGAACGCGGCCAGGCCGAGGAAGACCACCCCGACCGGCCGCCGACCCCAGCCCGGCACGAAACGGTGCAGTTGGGCCGGGTCGATGGTGCCGATGTCGGTCGCGTCGCCGAAGCCGTAGCCGGCCCGGTCGCTGCCGGCGAGGATGCTCTGCCCCAGTCGGATGGTGACCGGGTCGACGTCGGTGTAGAGCACTGTCGCCTCGGTGGCGACCTCGTGCACGTTGCCCATCGTCGGCACCCCGGCGCCGAACACCAGGAACCCGTCAACGCCCTGCTCGGCCATCTCCCGCACCGCCCGGCCCAGGAACGCCCGCAGCTCGCCGAACACCGGAGCGCACGGGCCGTACGCCTGCTCGAACGCGTTCGCGGCGGCCACGTCCACGGGAAAGTGATGCTGCCCGCCGAGCCAAAAGTCGATCATGCGAGCGGTGCTCGGCTGGTCTGGTTCACCCATCGGCGGCGCTCCCTCCCCGGTCGTCGCCAGCGTACCGACCGGGACGTGCTCAGCGGTATCGCGGCGCGAGGGCGTCCGGGCCCGCGATACTGGCCGCGAGCGGGAGGTGGGCGGTGAACTCGGCGAACAACGCGGCGGTGGTGGTCGGCGTCGACGGCTCGGAGTCGGCGCTGCGCGCCGTGCGTCTCGCCGCGACCGAGGCGGCGCGCCGGCACCGACCGCTGCGGGTCGTGCACGGCTTCATCTGGCCGCTGCTGCACGTACCGGTCTCCCCCGCCCCGGACGCGCCGCCCGGCGGTGGGCTGCGCCACCAGGCCGAGGAACTCGTCGAGGCCGCCGTGCGCGAGGCCGAGGCGACAGTGCCCGGGATGTCGATCTCCGGCGAGATCATCGACGGTGAGGCCGCAGCGGTGCTGGTGGGCGAATCCCCCACCGCCGCGCTCATAGTGCTCGGCGACCGCGGGCTGGGTGGGTTCTCCGCCCTGCTGGTCGGCTCGGTCGCGGTGCAGGTCGCCGCGTACGCCGACTGCCCGGTGCTGGTCGCGCGCGGCACGCAACGACCCGACGAGCCGGTCCTGGTCGCGGTGGACGGCTCGGACGCCTCCCGGCGGGCGGCGGACTTCGCCGCCGAGACCGCCGTGTCGCTCGGCGTGCCGCTGGTGGCCGTGCACGCCTACCGACACCCCGGCAGCAGCGGCCCGGGCGACATGCAACCCCTGGTGTACGACGAGGCGAAGCTGCGCGGCGAGCAGGAGCGGATGCTCGCCGGGTGGCTGACCGGGCTCACCGAGGACCACAGGGGTCTGCGGTTGACCTGCCAGGTGGTGCACGGCCGACCCGGCACCGTGCTCGCCGAGGCGTCCCGCTCCGCCCAACTCGCCGTCGTCGGTGGGCGCGGGCGCGGCGAGGTGACCGGGTTGCTGCTGGGGTCGGTGAGCCAGTCGATGCTGCACCACGCGCAGTGCCCGGTGGTAGTGGTCCGCGCGCCCCAGTAGCGGCGCCGGGGTTGGTCCGCCGCCAGACGGGTAGACGGCCGCGGTACGCCCAGCGGACGGTGGGCAGCACCAGGTGCCCAGACCGACGAAGGAGGCACAGATGCCAGGACCACGGCCGGGCAGTAACGCGTACGACAAGCAGCGCGCGCGGTTGCGCAACGCGATCGACGACTCCGGGCGTCGAGTACCCGACGGCAAGGCCAACCAGGTCGCGAACCGGATCCTCCAGGAGGATCGCGGTCAACGGGGCGTGGTGCGCGGTGAGCGGACGTACGGCCCGAAGAGCGAGCGCGAACCGGGCGACCCGAAGTGAGGACTGTCGACGTTGCCGACGGCGCGATCGCGGGCGCCGTCGGCAGCACCGCGCTGAACGTGGTCAGCTACCTCGACATGGCGCTACGGGGACGGCCGGAGAGCGACGTCCCCCAGGAGACCGTCGACCGGCTGGCCGGGATCGCGCACGTGGACCTGGGGAACGGGGCCCGGGCGGCCAACCGCCGCTCGGGCCTCGGGCCGCTGATCGGTTACGGGCTCGGCGTCGCCGCGGGCGTCGGGTTCGCGCTCTACGCCGGTGGTCGACGTCAGCCGTTGCCGGTGGCCACCGGTCTGCTCGGCGCGGGCGTGATGACCATGACCGACGGGTCGATCACCGTGCTCGGGATCAGCGACCCGCGTACGTGGCGGCGCTCCGACTGGATCTCCGACATCATCCCGCACCTCGCGTACGGACTGGCGGCCGCCGCCACCTGGAACAGGTTGCGGCGGCCGCCAGCCCGCGGTCGCTAGCCCATCGGTCAGCGGGTGTCGCTGTCGTCCTCGGCCACCGGCTCGCCGGCCGGGCCGTACGGCGACACCTGCCCCTTGGGCACCGGTCGACCGGCGTCCCCGCGCGACGTCCCACTGTTGAGCGGGTGCCCGGTCGGCTTGGGCCCCTTGCTGTCCTGGCTGGTGGCGCCCTTGGCGTTGCGCCGGAACTCTTCCTGCTGCGGATTGACCACGGGTGTCTCCCTTCCGGGTACGGCAGGCGGCATCGACCGCCTCCACGCCTCGGCATACCCGCCCGCCCCGGTGGCATTCCGGCCACTGTCAGCGGTGCGACGGCTACCGAGTCCCCAAGTGGGTAACCCGACGGGGTGGGCAATGATCGAACTGTGGTGCGGGTGCTGCTCGACCGGCGTGGCCGCACGTACGCGGAGGAGGCCGGCATCCGGCTCTCCGACCGGCCGGGGCCGCTGTATCAGCTGCTGGTGCTGACCACGTTGCTGAGCACCCGGATCCGCGCGTGCGTGGCGGTGGACGCCGCGCGGGAGCTGTTCGCCGCCGGCTACCGCACTCCACAGGCCATGGAGGCGGCCAGTTGGCAGGAGCGCGTCGACGCGCTGGGCCGGGGCCACTACCGCCGCTACGACGAGCGGACCGCCACCATGCTCGGCACCGGCGCCCGGCTGTGCCTGGACCGTTGGCACGGTGACCTGCGACGCCTGCACCGGGAGGCCCAGGGCGACCCGACCGGGTTGCGGCGGCGGCTCACCGAGTTCCCCGGCATCGGCCCCACCGGCGCGGACATCTACCTGCGCGAGGCGCAGACGGTCTGGTCGGACGTGCGCCCGTACGCCGACCGTCGGGCCCTGGCCGGGGCGAAGCGGCTGGGTCTGCCGGGGTCCCCGGACCGGCTCGCCGGTCTCGTCGACGAACCGGACTTCGGCCGGCTCGCGTCAGCGCTGGTGCGGGTGGCGCTGGGTGAGGAGTCCGCCGGTGAGGTCACCCGCGTCGCCGCCCGCTGAGGCGCTCACTTGACCGTCTTGTCCCCCGGGCGGGTCAGGTGCCACACCAGCAGCGCGGCGAGCAACGCCAGGACCACCACCCCGCCGGAGATGCCACGGCCCTCCTCGGGGCTGCGGCCGGCGCTGCCGAAGTAGATCACCGCGAGGCCGGCCAGCACCGTGACGAACGTACGCAACCCTCGGTCCTTCACGTCTGGCACCGTAGGCGTACCGCGTTCCCGCTTTGTCGATTTGGGCATTGTGTCAGTCTTCTGGGTGACGGCTCAGCGCTCGGTGACGAACCCGCAGAGCCGCACCCTGCGCACCGCCCGGTCGGCGACCTCCACCACCTGCAGGGTCAGCCCGGGCAGCCGCACCGTCTCACCCGGGGAGTCCGGCAGGTGCCGCAGTCGGGCCAGCACCAGACCAGCCACCGTCGTGTAGTCCCGGGACAACGGAAAGCTCAGCCGCACCCCCAGGTCGGGCAGGTCGTGCAGCGGAAAGTCACCGGGCACCAGCAGCGACCCGTCCGGTTCCCGGACGACCCCGCGCACGTCCCGGTCGGTCTCGTCGTACAACTCGCCAACCACCTCGGCCAGCAGATCCTCCATGGTGACCATGCCGTCGATGCCCCCGTGCTCGTCGACCACCAGGGCCAGTTGCTGATGCTCCTGGCGCAGCTGACGCATCGCGTCGGCGACCGGCAGGGTCACCGGCAACAGCAGCGGCGCCCGGACCCGCTCACCCACCGGGGCGGTGCCGGCCCGCACCAGGTCGCGGATGTGCACCACCCCGAGCACCTCGTCCAGGCCGCCGGGGCCGGTGACGGGAGCGCGGGACCGCCCGGCGGCGGCCAACTGTCGGACCCCCTCGTCGGCGGCCAGACCGGCCGGCAGCGTGGTCACCTCCCGCCGGGCCACCAGGATCTCCCGCAGCGTCCGGCCGGCGATGTCGAACGCGCCGGTCAGGATCTCCCGCTGCTGGGCCGACAGGCCGCGCTGGCTGGCCAGCATCTCCCGCAGCTCCTCCTCGGTCGTCTCCTCCCGGTTCGCCCGCGGGTCCCCACCGGCGAGCCGCACGACCGCGTCGGTGGCCCGGCTGAGCAGCCACACCGCCGGCCGGGACAGCCGAGCCAGCAGATCCAACGGGCCGGCGCTCAGCAGCGCCCAACGCTCGGCCCGCTGCATGGCCAGCCGCTTCGGGGCCAACTCCCCGAGCACCAGCGTGACGAACGTCAGCAGCACCGTCACCAGCAGCACCGCGGCGGGACGCGCCGCCCCGCCGAGGAAACCCAACGGCCCGACCAACGGAGAGGCCAACGACACCGCTGCCGCCGCCGAGGCCAGGAACCCGGCCAGGGTGATGCCGAGCTGAATCGTGGCCAGGTAACGGTTCGGGTCGCGAGACAGCTGCACCAACCGGTCGCCGGCACGGCTGCGCCGACCCAGCCGCCGCAACTGCCCCTCCCGCAGGGTCACCAGCGCCATCTCGCTGCCGGAGAGCGCGGCGTTGACCAGCACCAGCACGGCCACCAACGCCAACTGCCCGAGCTGACCGCCCATCGCGTACCCCCGTCCGCCGTCTGAGGTCACTCAACCGCAGCGGGGCGCGGCGCGGGCCCGGTTCGCGACCGCGCCCCCGCTCAGTCGACCTCCAGGTCGTCCAGAGAGATGGCGTGGGTCATCAGCCACCGGGCCAGCGCCGACATCCCGAACAGCCACAGCGGCACCGACTCGGTGGGGCCGTTGGTGGCGTAGATGGCGAAGCGCAGGTCCGGCGCGCGGTACGCCTCGATCCGCCACCGGTGCTGCCGGTCCCGCCAGACCGCCGAAGGGTCCATGGCGTCACCGTAGGTGACCATCGCCGCCTCGGGGGCCGGTTAGCCGGGCACCGCCGTGCTGCCGAGCAGCCAACGGGCCACCGACACAAGCAGGCCGATCCCGATTCCGGCGAGGATCAACCAACCGAAGCCACGCCAGCCCGAGCCCCGGTCGGGGACCGGTGCTGGCGGGGGCCGCCAGAGCTCCCGGTACGTCCAGGCGAGCACACCCGTGCCGAAAGGCAGCAGCCCGATCCAGAACCAGAACCATCGGGTACCGGCCAGCGGTGGCGCGCCGCCGATCAACCGGCCCAGCCAGAGCAGAGTCAACACACCGGCGAGCAGGCCCGCGGTGTTCGCGATCCGGTGCGCGGTGTCGTCGCCGGCGTGCCACGGGTCGGCTACGGCGGCGAGCCGCGCATCCAGGCCGATGTGCGCCGACCGGCCCGGCTCAGCGGGGTACGACTGCGGTTCGGGCGGTTGGACGGGGGCGTACCGGGTCTGACCGCTCGGCAGCGTCCACGCGATCATCCAACCCTGCTCGGCGGGCCGTAGCTCAGGTCGACTTCCCCAGTAGGCGTCGTCGCCGGCCCAGCCATTCGCCCGTTGATAGGTCACCACCCGGCCAGCCGCGAGATCCCGATCGAGCTGGGCTCTGGTCGACTCGTGGGGCTCCACCCACCACGCCAGACCGGCCCACAGCACCCACAACACCGGCAGCCCCCAACGCAGCGCCGCCGGGACGACGACACGCCACTGGCCGCGCGAGGGTTGCGACCGAGACGGGGACACCTCGACCATCAGCCCAGCGTCGCATCGCGGCGCAAGCGTGTCAGCACCGGATCGGTCGCGGCGGTCAGCGGTCAGGTTGATCCTGGTCCGTCGGCACCGTGGCTCGTCGGACGCAATCGCGAAGCAGAGCACGACGCCGGGAATGCACGTCGTCGGGTTCCTGGCTGCTGGCCGCATAGACGTTGCTCACCGGCGACCAGGCCATGGACATCGCGATGACCAGGGCCATGACGTCGAACGGGTCACCGCCGCGGATCCGCCCGGCGGCCTGGGCCTCGGCGATGGCCGTGAGCTTGCGATCGTCGTAGTGCTGGTGGGTCTCGACGAGGTGTCCGGCGGGCCGGCGTTCCAGCCGCGTCCAGGTCGCGAGGCGGATGAGGTCGGGGCGGCGCAGGTATTCGTCGTAGAGGCGAACGGCCCAGTCGGCGAGATCGTCGGCGTCGATGGGCACGACGTTGGTGATGCGCTCCAGCGAGCTGAGGAAGATCGCGTCGAAGAGTCGTTCCTTGTCCCCGAAGTAGGCGTAGAGCTGCGCCTTGTTGGTGCGGGCCGCCGTCACGATGCGTTCGACGCGTGCCCCGGCGATGCCGTGTTGGGCGAACTCCTCGGTGGCGGCGTCCAGGATGCGCTGGTAGGTCGCGGCGCCTCGCGAGGTCAGGGGCTGCTCCGGCATGCTCCCACCCTAGCAAACAGAACGGTTGGTTTGCTTCGGCTCGCCGTCCGACCTAGGCTAAGACAGACCGAACAGTCTGTTTAAAGGAGTCGATCATGCGAGGGACCATTGGATGGCGAGCTACCGGCCCGACGGCGCTGCGGCGTACCCCGATCGAGCGCCGTGACCTACGCCCAGACGACATCGCGGTGCGGATCGACTACTGCGGCGTCTGCCACAGCGACCTGCACGCCCTGCACGACTACGACCAGCACACCAACGCACCCCTGGTGCCGGGTCACGAATTCACCGGCGTGGTGACCGGCACCGGCCCCGAGGTGACCAACTTCTCGATCGGCGAGAGCGTCGCGGTGGGCAACATCGTCGACTCCTGCGGCACCTGCGCCATGTGCGTAGCCGGACAGGAGAACTTCTGCCACTCCTTCCCGACTCTGACCTACGGCGGCAGAGACCGACGGGACGGGTCGACGACCCTGGGTGGCTTCTCCCGCGAATACGTCGTGCGGAACACCTTCGCCTACCCGCTCCCCGCCGGCCTCGACCCGGCCGCAACCGCCCCGCTGCTGTGCGCCGGCGTCACCGTCTGGGAGCCCTTGCGCTCCCATCGCGTCGGCCCAGGCACTCGGGTCGCCGTGGCCGGACTCGGCGGCCTGGGCCACCTCGCGGTCAAGATGGCCGTGGCACTCGGCGCTACCACGACCGTGATCAGCCGTACCCAGGACAAGCGGGACGACGCCCACCGGCTCGGCGCAGACAACTTCGTCGACTCCACCGATCCCCGGGGGATGGCTGCGGCCCGCGACACCTTCGACCTCCTCATCGACACCATCTCCGCACCGCACGACCTCGCCCCGTATCTGAAGCTGGTGGCGATGGACGGCACCCTCAGCCTGCTCGGATTCCTGGGTCCGGTGACCGTCGACACCACCGACCTGCTTGTCGGCCGCAAGAAGCTCAGCTCCGCCGGAAGCGGCGGCCGCCGCTCGACAGCTGAGATGCTCCAGTTCTGCGCCGACAACGGCGTCACCGCCGACATCGAGGTACTCACCTCGGCGCAGGTGGGCACGGCACTCGACCGCCTCCGGCGAAACGACGTCCGCTACCGCTTCGTGCTGGACATGTCCGACCTGGACTGAACGTGGTTGGCCAGGTCGCGGCGCTCAGCTGACGACGATCCGGGCGTCGTCGGGCAGTCGGCGGGTAGCGCCCCGCCGGTCCAGCAGCTCCAGCAGGGGCACCGCCACCCGGCGGGTGGTGTCCAACGCCTGCCGGGCCGCCGAGAGGGTGAACGGCTGCGGCAACCCGGCCAACACGCGGACCGCGTCGTCGAGCGCGTCGGGCAGCAGCACCACGTTGTCGGCCAGCCGCAGCAGGGCGCCGGCCCGCACCGCGGCGCCGATCTCCCGGGGGCCCAGGCCCAGGTCGACGAGGCGGTCCGCCTCAGGGGCGCGGAACGGCCGGTCGCCGTACTCGGCGCGGACCCGTTGCACGGCCAGGGCCACCGGTTCGGGCAGCGCGTCGGCGCCCGCCGCCCCGACCCGACCGGCGTGGATCCGCAGCGGCGGCCGGACCAGCGCCTCGACCAGCACCCGCTCGGGCAGGGCGAGGCGCTGACGCAGCGCGTCCACCGGCATCCCGGGCTCCAACGGGTGTTCCCGCGCGTGCCGGGCGACCTCCTCGGTCAGCTGCTCACCGAGCCGCCGCCAGTGTGCGGGGTCGGCCAGCCAGTCACCGGCCACCGCCTCGGCGTACGCCGGCCCGTCTTGCACCGCCTCGGCGTGCACCGGCACACCCATCCGGATCAACGCGCCGGCCCGGATCAGCCGGCGACGGCGCAGCTCCCCCGCCAGGTCGGGTCGACCGTCCAGCTCGGCCAGGACCTGGGCGCGGGCGGCGGCAGCACCCCGTCGGCCCAGCGGTGGAGGTGCCACATCCAGCACCCGCACCCCGCCGCTGACGTGGTGGCGGCCGGGGTCGCGCAACAGCGCCCGGTCACCCACCAGCAACGGCAGCGGGCGGGCCAACCGCAGCCGGACGGTGTCCGGACCGAGCGGACGCACCCGTACCGGCACCGCCGCCGAGCCGACGTGCAGGGTGAGGGTGGCCGGCAGGTCGGCTGCCGGGTCGCCGGCGAGCCGGACGTCGACCAGGTCGGTGTGGTGAAACCGGCCCGGGGTGAGCAACGCGTCGCCCCGGCCGAGCCGGTCGCGGGGCGTACCGCGCAGGTTGACCGCCACCCGGGCGACCGCCGCCGCCTCCGGTTGGGCCTCGCCGAGAGAGTGCAGGCCACGGACCCGGACCGGTTCGTCGGCGCCGGCCAACTCCAGTTCGTCGCCCACCCGCAGCCGCCCGGCGCCGAGGGTGCCGGTGACGACGGTGCCGCTGCCCCGCACTGTGAAGCTGCGGTCCACCCACAGCCGGACCGGGTCGTCCACCACCGGCGCGGGCAGTTGGGCGGCGAGCCGGCCCAGGGCGGCCCGCAGCTGCGGCAGGCCGGCACCGGTCAGGCCGCTGACCGCCACCGCCGGCACCGCGCCGAGGCTGGTCTCGGCGATCTCGGCGCGGGCGCGGGCCGTCGCCGGCCCCGGATCGGCGAGATCCGCGCGGGTCACCGCCAGCAGGCCGTACGCGACGCCGAGCGCGTCGAGCGCGGCCAGGTGCTCGGCGGACTGCGGCATCCAGCCCTCGTCGGCGGCCACCACGATCAGCGCCGCCGGGACCGGGCCGACCCCGGCGAGCATGTTCGGCACGAACCGCTCGTGCCCGGGTACGTCGACGAAGGCGACGGTGCCGCCGGACGGCAGCGTCGTCCAGGCGAAACCCAGGTCGATCGTCATCCCCCGGCGGCGTTCCTCGGCCCACCGGTCGGGCTCCATCCCGGTCAACGCCCGGACCAGTGTCGACTTGCCGTGGTCGACGTGCCCGGCGGTCGCGACGACGAACACGCTCAGTCCTCGCCGGGTACGCGCAGCACTGCCTCGCGGACGGACTCGTCCGCGTCGGCGGGCACACAGCGCAGGTCGAGCAGGAGCCGGCCGCGCACCACCCGGCCGAGGACCGGCGGGTCACCGGTGCGCAGCGGCGCCGCGTACCGCTCGGGCAGGCTCAACGCCCACGAGTCCAACTCCACCCCGGGGGCGCCGCCCCCACCGACCACCGCGACGGCCGGCACCACCTCCGCCTTGCGGCCGTCCGCGCCGAGCCGGTCCCGCAGCCGCTCCACCCGTTCCCGCAGGGCACCCGGGTCGGTGTGCAGCGCCACCCGGGTCGGAGTGTCCGGTTGGTTCAGGGTGGCGGCCAGCGCGGCCAGGGTGAGTTTGTCCACCCGCAGCGCCCGCGCCAGTGGATGCCGACGCAACCGCTCGATCACCTCGACGTCACCCAGCAACAGCCCCGCCTGCGGCCCACCGAGCAGCTTGTCGCCGCTGGCGGTGACCAGCGCGGCGCCCGCGCGCAGGGTGCTGGCCGCGTCCGGTTCGTCGGGCAGCAGCGCGTCCGCGCCGAGCAGCCCGGAGCCGATGTCCGCGACCACCGGCATCCCGAGCGTGGCCAGTTGCCGTACCCCGACGGCGGAGGTGAAGCCGGTGACCCGGAAGTTCGACGGGTGCACCTTGAGCACGAAGCCGGTCTGCGGGCCGAGCGCGGCGGCGTAGTCCGCGAGGGTGGTGCGGTTGGTGGTGCCCACCTCGCGCAGCCGCGCGCCGGTGCTCTCCAGCAGGTCGGGCAGGCGGAAACCGTCGCCGATCTCGACCAGCTCGCCCCGGCTGACCACGATCTCCCGGCCGGCGGCCAACGCGGTGGCGGCCAGCACCAGCGCGGCGGCACCGTTGTTGACCACGTGCACGGCGCCCGCGTCGGGCACCGCGGCGGCCAGCGCGTCGAGCGCGCCCCGGCCGCGGCGGGCCCGCCGGCCGGTGGCCAGGTCCAACTCGACGTCGGTGTGCCCGGCGGCGGCCACCACCGCGGCGACCGCGGCGGACGACAACGGCGCCCGGCCCAGGTTGGTGTGCAGCACGACACCGGTGGCGTTGAGCACCACCCGGGGGCCGGGCGTGGGCAACGCGGCGACCGCCGCGTCGCGTACCTCGTCGGGTTTGAGCTCACCGCGGCGGGCGCGGCCCTGCGCGTGGGAGACGATCGCCTTGACCCGCTCCCGGCCGAGGGTCACGGTGGCGGCGGCCAGCACCGGGTCGGCGAGCAGCGTGTCCGTACGGGGCACCCGACGTCGCGGGTCCACCGGGCCGTCGCCCATCACGTCATCTCCTGCAAGCGGTGTGGCGGAGACGGACGGGAATCGAACCCGCCTGGCCCGGGTCCCGGACCACTCCGGTTTTGAAGACCGGGAGGGGCACCAGCCGCCTGAACGCCTCCACCGGACATTCGATCACACCGCGGGCGGGACCGCCCGATCAGCTGGAAGATCCATGCCGGCTCGCCGCGCCTCGACCCGTTCGCGCTGCGGCACCACCGTGTAGCGGGGGTCGCGGGCCGAGGCGACGCCACCGTAGAAGATGCCGAACCGGGTCAGCACCGACGCGGCCAGCAGCGCGGTCCCCGAGAGCGCACCGACCACCCGGCTGCGCCGGCCCAGCAGAGCACCCGCCACCCCGCCGGCGGTCAGCAGCCGCCCGGCACGCAGCAACCGGCCCGGCCGACCCAACCGGTAGGGCTCGCTGAGCAGGCCGAGGCGGGTCTCCACCCGATGCGCGCCGTACAGCTCCAGGGCCGCGCCGGCCACCGCCATCCGGCGGGCCGGCCCGGCCTGGGCCGGCGGCGCGGCGAGCAGACCCACGCCGGCGCCGCTGGCCAACGCGCTGCCCGCGAAGATCACCGGCAACTCGGGGTACGCCTCATGCCAGGACGGCACCGCCGTGTCGGCCAGCAACACCCCGGTGTACGTGGCCAGCGCCGGCGCGGTACCGGCGGCGAGCAGCCCGGCGGCGTGCCCGATCGGCGGCAACGCCCGGCCGGCCAGCCCGAGCAGACCGTGCCGAGGCAGCACACCGGCCGCCTCGGCGATCGCGGCAACGCCCGCCGCCGGCCCGTACACGGTGAGAATCCAGGTACCCATCGACATCGGCGAGGTCGGCTTGGCCACCCGCAGCATGTGGTGGAACCGCGCCGGCCGGCCCAGGTCCCTGATCAGGAAGACGGCGCTGGCGCTGACGGCGGCCAGGGCTGTCACCCGACCGGCGCGACGCAGCGCGGGCCGGCCGGTGAGCTGCCCGCCCGCGGCCAGCAGCGACGAGCCGGCTGCCAACCCGCCGGTGAACAGGTACGCGGCGATGTCCCACTTCCAGACCGGTCCCTTCAGAACGGGCCGACCGTAGTAGGACGTGAACTCGGCCTCCGGCACCCGCAGTTCCTCACCGCCGCCACGCCGCCCGCCCCGCCGGCCCGTCCGGCCCCCGGCTTCGGTGCTGCCGCTGGCGGTACTGGGGCGGTCGTCGCTCACCGGTGGTCGGTCGCCGCCCTCGGCGGCGAGGCGCTCCCGGAAGCGACGGAACCGGTCGCCCACAGGGCCCGGTGGGGTCATGAGGAACCTCCGACGAACGCGGCGACAGTCGCCGCCGCCATGGCGAGAGCGGCGAGGCCGGCGCGCTTCCACATCTTCGGCAGGTCACGGGTGGTCACGACCGGGTCGGGCGGCAGCCCGTACACCTCGGGTTCGTCCAGGAGCAGGAAGAACGCCCCGTCACCGCCCACGCCGTCGTTCGGGTCGTGCCCGTACAGGCGGGCCTCGGGGACCCCCCGCTCGTGCAGCGTCGCCACCCGGGCGGCGGCACGTTCACGCAGCTCGTCCAGGGGCCCGTACTGGATCGACTCGGTCGGGCACGCCTGCGCACACGCCGGAGTCATCCCCGCGCCCAACCGGTCGTAGCACAGCGTGCACTTCCACGCCCGACCGTCGTCCTTACGCTGATCGATCACCCCGTACGGGCACGCCGAGATGCAGTACCCACACCCGTTGCAGATGTCCTCCTGCACCACCACGGTGCCGAACTCCGTGCGGAACAACGAACCCGTCGGACACACGTCCAGACACGCCGCATGCGTGCAGTGCTTGCAGACGTCCGACATCATCAACCACCGGAAATCCGTGCGTTCCTCGACGCCCGTGCCCCGGCCCGGTGGCTGGGCCCCCGGCATCCCCAGGAACTGCGGCCCCCCGTCGACCGGCCGGGCCGCGTCGGCGTCGACCGGCGCGCCGAGGACATCCGCCGGTGCGGCGCCGTGCCCGGCCGGGCGGGGCTGCTCGATGAACGCGACGTGCCGCCACGAGTTCGCGGTCAACGCGCCGGTGTTGTCGTACGACATGCCGAGCAGGTCCAGGCCGCTCTCCGGGACGCCGTTCCACTCCTTGCAGGCGACCTCACAGGCCTTGCAGCCGATGCAGACGCTGGTGTCGGTGAAGAACCCCATCCGGGGCGGCGCGTTCTCATAGCCCGCATCGGGTGCCGGGTCCAGCGGACCGTACAGGCTGTTCGGGTCAGGAAGCACCGTGCTCCTTCCCCTCATCGTCGGTGGTCACGGCCGGCGCGTGCTGGCCGGGGACGATCCCGGCGCGCCGCTGGGAGTCGGCCACCAGCTCGAGCAACGCCGGGCCGATGGGACGACGGCCCGGCCGCACGTCACAGGTGCCGACCTTGCTCTCCTGGATCAGCACGTTCGGGTCCAGGCTGATACCGAACAGGTCGTTGGCCGAGTCACCGGTGACCAGACCCTCGAAACCGAAGTGGTACGGCAACCACACCTGGTGGATGATCCGACCCTCCACCCGCAGCGGGGTGAGCCGGTCGGTCACCAGCACCTTCGCCTCGATCACCGCACGGCCGCTGACCAGGTGCGCCCAGCCCAGATGCGTCAACCCGACCTCGCCGGCCAGGGCCGGGGACACCTCGACGAACATCTCCGGTTGCAGCTCGGCCAACGGTGACACGGTCCGGCTCATCGCACCGGCGGTGTGGTGCTCGGTGAGCCGGCTGACAGTGAACACGTACGGGAACACCTGAGCGTGCTCCTGCGGCGGGCTCGGGTTCACCGAGTTCACCGGATGCGCGTACATCTTGCGGGTCGGATTGGCCTGCTGACCGTAGAGCGGGTTACGCACCGGCGACTCCACCGGCTCGTAGTGCGTCGGCAGCGGCCCGTCCAGGACACCGCTGGGCGCGTACAGCCAGCCCTTGCCGTCGCCCTGCATGACGAACGGGTCGTCGCCCGCGATGCCCTCCGGCCCGGACGCGCCGGCCGGCGGCCGGTACGACGGTGGCTTGGTCTTCTCGAAGTCCGGCACGTCGTAGCCGGTCCACTCGGACTTTTCCGCGTCCCACCACACGTACCGCTTGCGCTCAGACCACGGGTTGCCGTCCGGGTCGGCGGAGGCACGGTTGTAGAGGATGCGCCGGTTCGCCGGCCACGCCCAACCCCACTCGGCGGCCACCCAGTCCTGTTCGTGCCGGGACCTGCGCCGGGCCGCCTGGTTCACCCCGTCCGCGTACACCCCGCTGTAGATCCAACAACCGATGGCGGTGGAGCCGTCCGCACGGGCCTCGGCGAAACCGGACAGCGGGCGGCCGGTCGCCACGTCGTACCCGTTGATCTCGCGCAGCACCGCCTCGGCGCTCGGCTCCGCGTGCGGACCATGCGTGGGGTAGTCCCAGGTGAGGTCGAGCAGCGCGCGGTCGCGCGGCAGCGGCGAGTCGGCCAGCTTCTCCCGCAGTTTGTGGCCCAGGTGATAGAAGAACCACAGCTCGGAGCGGGCGTCGCCCGGCGGCTCGACGGCCTTCTCCCGCCACTGCAACAACCGCTGCGTCTGGGTGAACGTGCCCTCCTTCTCCACATGCGACGCGGCGGGCAGGAAGAACACCTCCGTGCGGCACTCCTCCGGCACGATCTCCCCGGTGGCGACCTCGGGGCCGTTCTGCCAGAACGTCGCGCTTTCGATCATGAAAAGGTCCCGGACCACCAACCAGTCGAGGTTGGCCATCCCGAGCCGCTGCGCGCGACCGTGCGCGGAGCCGACCGCCGGGTTCTGCCCGAGCAGGAAGTACCCCTTGATCTTCCCGTCGATCATGTTGAGCACCTGTTGGTACGTGCCGTGATCACCGGTCAGCCGGGGCAGATAGCCGTAGCAGAAGTCGTTCTCCGGCGTCGCCGCGTCACCCCAGTACGCCTTGAGCAGGCTGGCGGCGAACGACCGCGCGTTACCCCAGAACCCCTTCTGCCCCGGGTGGCGAATGCTGTCCACCCACTCGTCGAAGCTCGGGTGCTCGGCGTGGTGCGGCATCGGCAGATAACCGGGCAACAGGTTGAACAACGTCGGGATGTCGGTCGAGCCCTGGATGCTGGCGTGGCCACGAAGCGCCATCACCCCGCCACCCGGGCGACCCATGTTGCCCAGCAACAACTGGATGATCGCACCGGTGCGGATGTACTGCACACCCACACTGTGCTGCGTCCAGCCCACCGAGTAGATCAGCATGCCGGTGCGGTCCCGACCGGAGTTCTGCGTCCACGCCCGCGCCAACTCCAGGAACTGCGCCTGCGAAATGCCACAGACCCGCTCCACCATCTCCGGGGTGTAACGGGAGAAGTGTCGCTTGAGGATCTGATAGACGCAGCGCGGATGCTGCAACGTCTCGTCGCGCCGGGTCTGCCCGCCCACCGGCGCGCCGTGCGACTCGTGCGTCAACCCCGCGGCGCTGTCCCGCTCCTGGGCGGTGTGCCCACTGCCGGACGAACCCTCGTGCCCCTCGTACTGCCAGCTGTCCTGCACGTAGGTGCCGGTCTCCGGGTCGAAGCCGGAGAAGAAGCCGTCGCCGTCCTCGGTGTCGCTGAACTCCTCGCTGACGATCGTCGCCGCATTGGTGTACGCGAGCACGTACTCCCGGAAGTCCAACTCGTGGTCCAGGATGTAGCGCACCACCCCGCCGAGCAGCGCGATGTCGGTGCCCGCCCGGATCGGCACGTACTCATCCGCGACCGCACTCGTCCGGGTGAACCGTGGATCGACGTGGAAGACCTTCGCACCCTTGCGCTTGGCCTCCATCACCCACTGGAAACCCACCGGGTGCGCCTCAGCCATGTTCGAACCCTGGATGACGATCACGTCAGCGTTGGCGATGTCCTGCTGGAAATCCGTCGCACCGCCACGACCGAAGCTGGCCCCCAGACCGGGGACGGTGGCGGAGTGTCAAATACGGGCCTGGTTCTCGATCTGGAGCGCCCCCATCGCGGTGAACAACTTCTTGATGAGGTAGTTCTCCTCGTTGTCCAGCGTCGCCCCACCCAGACTGGAAATACCCAACGTCCGGTTGAGCGCTCGACCCTGCGTGTCGACGTCCTCCCAGGTCTGCTCGCGGGCGGCGAGGATCCGGTCGGCGATCATGTCGAGCGCGGTGTCGAGCTCCAGATCCTCCCACTGCGTCGAGTACGGCCGGCGGTACCGGACCGTGGTCTGCCGCAGCGGGCTGGTGACCAGGCTCTTGCTCGCCGAACCCTTCGGGCAGAGCCGACCCCGCGAGATCGGGCTGTCCGGATCACCCTCGATCTGACTGACCCGCCCGTCCTTCACGAACACCCGCTGACCACAACCCACAGCGCAGTACGGGCAGACCGAACGGGCCATCGAATCGGCGGTGTCGGTGCGGGCGGTGAGCGCACGGGACCCGTCGGACTTCGCCGCCGCGCCCCGGCCCAGCGGGTCCGTGCCGGTGAGCTGGCGGTAGACCGGCCAACCCTCGATAAAGGTCCGTAACCCCAACCCCGACACCCCCTCCCCACGCGAGCGACCCTATGAAGATAGGTCAACTGAGACAGGTTCGCGAGCGGGAGGATCGCTCGAGGCCGGATCAAGGGGGAACCAGATTAAGTCAGCGACCCGACAGCGGCGGAGTACACAGTGGTTGATGCTCAACCGAACCTGGCTGTCACGGGAGGTTTGATGCCAACCGAGTTGATGCGTGTCCGCACCGAGGACGGCGACGAGGTCGTCTTCGAGATCGACCGACGAGAGGCCGGTTTCGGCGAGGCGGGGCTCGGTGCGGACCAGATCGTCGAGGCGCGGAAGCGATTTGAGGCGGGCCTGCGAGAGATCAACATAGCGGCACAGAAGGCGCTCGCGACCTTCCGCGAAGCCGTCCATCGCCCGGATGACATCGAGATCGAGTTCGGGGTCAACTTCAATGCTCAGGCCGGCGCCGTCTTCGCCAAGACAGGCGTCGACGCCCACCTCACGGTCAAGCTCACCTGGTCAGGCGGTGCCCCGCGCAGCGAGGTCGCCCCACTGTGAGTGCCGCGCCGCGGTGGCAGGTGAGAGTCGACACTGCTGGCGGATCTGGCAGCGGCTTCCTGATTGACGCCCAACACATTCTGACCTGCGCGCATGTGGTGGGTGACGCAATGGCCGTCAGGGTGTCGTTTCTGCAGCCCAGCCCGGGCGGACTCGATGGTGCCGTGGTGTTCCGAGGGCCCTGGTCACCAGGTGAGGTCGACGAGGGTGACGTCGCGGTGATCCGCCTGACCGAGCCCGTCGAGGTAGAGCCTGCGAGGCTCGCGCCACTGAACGGGGTGGAGATCTTCGCGCGACAGGAGCTCGGTGCGTTTGGCTTCCCCGACGGCTACCGGAAGACCGGCCAGATCGCCCACTTCCACGCTGACGCGTACCCCCGGCTGGCGGGGCAGGCGTGCCAGACCACCGCGAGCGAGACCAGGGGCACCCGTCTGGAGCGCGGTTACAGCGGCTCGGCCGCCTACGTGCAGGGGACCTACGAGGTGGTCGGCATGGTGATCTCCGCCGACCGGGACCCGGACATGCGGACCGGCGTGGTGCTGCCGCTCGACGAGATCGGCCGCCACTGGCCGTTCATCATCGATCGTATGCGCCTCGGCCCATTCGACTCGATCGCGTACCGGGAGCTGCGGGCCATCCTGGACGACCTGAAGCTTCCCGACATGCGCCGGCTACCGATGGAGGTGCTGGGGCACCCCACCCGGCTCTCCCCCGACCCGCCGCAGCAGCCGTTGAGCAGCGTGCTCGCCATGGTCGAGTGGCTGGCGGTGAACACCACCTTCCCCGAGGAGGAGGTTGTCGACCTCGTGGTCACCCTGCTGCGACGGATCGGGTTGAAATCCCCCGACCACAGTACGGCTCTGCACGAATGGGTGGGACGACACGGTTGGAGCGCGAGCGACGCGACATCGGTCGAGCCGGCAACCGAAGACGCCGGTACCCGGCCAGGGTGGGTGGTAGTCCGGATCGCGCCGTCGGCGGAAGGACGCAAGGCACACCACGTCACCATCTGGACCGCCACCAACCCCGACGGTGGACTGGACGAACGGACCCTGGAGGAGACGGTCACCGAGGACAAGATCCAGGAGACCATCGAGCAGCACCTGCCCGAGGCGTACCGGAAGATGATGCACGCCACGTACGAGACGATCGCCGTCGAGTTCGTGCTGCCCCGTGGTCACCTGGGCTGGCCCGTCGACTCCTGGCGTGCCCTCGACGACCACGACCAAGTGCCGCTCGGTTGGAGCCGGCCGGTCGTGGTCCGCGCCCTGGAATGGTTCGACACCACCGATCCGCGCATGATCGAGGAACGGACCCGACAGCTTCGCGATCGCCCCGGCCACCTGAACGCCACGATGAGCTGGCTCGACTGCTCCAACCGCACCGGGGAACTGCGGAAGTTCAAGGCATGGCTGCGCTCCGCGAAACGCCCACTCGCGCTCGGCCTGGCGGGCCGCTGGACAGAGCCGGACCGGATCGCCTCCGCAGTGGCGAGTGGCCTGCCGGTCCTGCTGTGGCAACGAGCCGCCTGTGCCTGCCCCGAAACCGAGACCATCTGCGCCAGCAGGCGTTTCAGTGACACCATGGCTACCCGGTTGGGCGACATCCGCAGCGAGGAGTTGCCCGCGCGGGTCCGCGACCTACGGGTGGAGGCCGCCGAACTCGACGACGAGGACGAACACTGTGGCCGCGATGTGACCCTGCTGTGGGACGAACCTCGGCGACGCCCGACCCGCCTGAGTTTCGCGGAGTGAGGAGTTAGGAGTGAGCGTGTCCGAGAAACCGGGCTGGTGGATCTATGAAGGCACCGGAGTCCCCCACGACGGTATCGATCGGCTGCCCGCTCCACCGCCATGGCGGGTCTTCGACGAATCCGCCACCCCCACCGCGCCACGTGTCGAGGAAACCGAGGCGGACATCCGTCGAGGCGCGAACTACCGGCCGGATCCGGATACCGTCGAACTGGTGAACGCCGCCCTGTACCTGCGTCGTCCACTGCTGGTGACGGGCCACCCGGGCACCGGAAAATCGACGCTTGCGACGGCGGTCGCCCACGAGCTGAAGCTCGGCCGACCATTGCGCTGGAACATCACCAGCCGGGTGACCCTGAAGGACGGCCTCTACCAGTACGACCCGTTGGCACGGCTCTACCAGACCAAACGGCATGCCGACGACACCGCTGGACATGACCACGGTGAGGACCTGGGCCGTTTCATCCGGCTGGGCCCGCTGGGCACCGCCCTGCTGCCTTCGGCGAAGCCCAGGGTGTTGCTGATCGACGAGATCGACAAAGGCGACCTCGACCTCCCCAACGATCTGCTCACCATCGTCGAGGACGGCGCGTACGAGATCGCCGAGCTGGTGCGGCACGCGGACCGGACCGCCGACGCCCAGGTGATGACCGCGGACAGCACCGAACGAGTGCCCGTCCATCAAGGGCAAGTCAGTTGTCGCGCCTTTCCGGTCATCGTCATGACCAGCAACGACGAACGGGAGTTCCCACCCGCGTTCCTCCGGCGGTGCATTCAGGTCACCCTTCCGCAGCCCGATGGGGACAAGCTGACAAGCATCGTCGACGCGCACCTCGACGGTCTCGCCCAGGGCAGCACCGACCTGATCGACACCTTCCTCACCCGTCGGGAGCCGGGCGACCTAGCCACGGACCAACTGCTCAACGCGATCTACCTGACTGACCAGGCAGGCCGCTCCGGCGGTGTCGACCGGGTGCTTCTGGCCGAGAAGGTGATGACTCACCTGTCCCGCCGGTCCGATGACGATTGACCTGCTCCGCGACGCCATTGTCGCGGCGGGTGGTGATCCGACCGCACGAGAACTCGCGGAGGCGCTCTGGCTGGGGCACCATCTGCGACCACGCGCCCCCGCCGTACAGCCCGGGCCGGAAGCGGACACCGCGGCCGGGCCCGGGCCGGCTGACGACGCGGTCGCCGACGTGTCGGCACCGCTCAGCGGGGCGGAACCGGCACCCGCGCCGGTTCCGCCCCGTGCGCCGACACCCACCAGCCTGCACATACCCCCGACCCGGACCGGAACAGCGACGGCCGCCGAAGTCGCGGTACCCCGCTCGATCGCGCTCGCCGACCGACTGAGATTCCAGCGGACGTTGCGCCCGTTGATGCGGCGGGTGCCAAACCGGCGGCTCGACGTCCTCGACGAGGATGCGACGGTACGCGCCGTCGCCGAACACATGCTGGCCGACCAACCCTGGCGTGCGGTGCTGACACCGTCGACGGAGCGGTGGCTGGATGCCGCGGTGGTGGTGGACAGCACCGCTTCCATGACGCTGTGGCGTGACCTGTCCACCAGCGTGGCCGACACCCTGGCCTCCTCGGGGGTCTTTCGCCAGGTCAGCAGGTGGCGGCTGCACGGCGACGACGCCGGCGTCGACGCCGCGCTGTCGACCTGGCGTGGTGAGACGCGTCGCCCCGCCGAACTGATCGACCCCACCGGACGGCGCATCGTCATCGTCATCAGCGACTGCGTCGACCGGATCTGGCACACTGGCGCGGCGGGCGCGTTCCTGCATCGCTGGGCCCGGCACGGTCCGGTGTCGATCCTTCAACCGTTGCCGGAACGCATGTGGTCCCGTACCGGCGGACGGACCATGGTGGGGGCGCTCAGCGCTCCACGCCCGGGCGCACCCAACACCGACCTGCGATTCGCCGCCTTCGACGGCCTGCCCGCCCCCGACGGCACCGTGGTGCCGGTGCTGGAGGTCTCGCCGCGCTGGGTCGGCCGTTGGACACGGCTCCTCTCGGGCGTGACGGCGGTGACCGCAGCGGTGACCGTGGTCACCGGCGAACGAGTACCCAACATCCCGGTCCGGGAACGGGCGACGCCCAGCCCGACCGACCGGGTACGGCACTTCCGCTCGTCGGCATCACCCGAGGCGTTCCGCCTTGCCGGGTACGTCGCGATGAGCGAGCCGGTGCTGCCGGTGATCCGCTACATCCAACACGCCATGTTCCGCTCCGCCCCGCCGTCGCAACTGGCCGAGGTGCTGCTCAGCGGCCTGCTGCGGGTGGTGGACGGGCAGGCTGGGCGCTACCGGTTCGTCGACGGAGTCCAACCTCTGCTTTTGGACACGCTGCAGCGTCCCGATCTGTTCCGGGCCGGGGAGCTGCTGGACGAGCTGTCCCAGGCGGTGCAGGCCCGGGTGGGGGTGGCTCGCGAGCATTTCACCGCGCTCACCCCGGGCCCCGGTCGGGCCGGGATCACGACCGACAGCCGCCCGTTCGCGGTGATCAACAATATCGGGAGGGCCCGGCTGGACCGTATCGCGGCCCGGCCGAGCGCGCCCGCCGCAGCTCCGCCCACCAGCCCTGCGGAATTGGCTGACACCGGCCCTGCCGCCCCAGACCTCGACCCGGAACCGGGTGATGCGGGCCCCGATGGTCCCGCGACGCGCGACGAGGCCACGGCGACGGGCGCACCGGCGGACCTGCTCGCTCCACACCACCGGGTGGTGCGCTTCAGCGGTCGTGCGGCCGACCTGGCCGATCTGCGGCGATGGTGTGACAGCCCCGGCTCGGCGGTGCGGGTGATAGCTGGCGGCGCTGGTCAGGGCAAGACCAGGCTGGTGCTCGAACTTCTCGACAGCCGTTCGGGACGCTGGCGGGATGCGCCGGTGTCCGGCGCCGACACGGCCGACATCGAGGACGGCGGGCTGGTCGTGGTGGACCACGCCGAGACGCGACTGGACACGGTGCGTAGAGAGCTGACCCGTGCGGCCCACGGCGTGAGACCGCTGCGTCTGCTCCTGCTCGCCCGTTCCGCCGGCGACTGGTGGCAGGAATTGCGCCGTACCAATCTCCTGTTCGGGGAGGGGACGGTCCAGCAGTTGCAGGCGCCCTGGGCGGCGGGGAACGCCCGGCAGGCCGCCCTCCGGGACGCTCTGACGGACCTCGCGACACGGTTGGACACCAACTCCGGCACCGACTACTGGCAGCGCCACGCCGCCTCGATGAGCCTGCCCAGCGCCGACGATGACCACTACTCCGCCCCCGTCACGCTTCACCTGGCCGCGCTGCGACTCCTCGTTCGCACCGGGGCGGAGCGGCCCCCCGTCTCCGTACCGGAGGTGGTGGCCGCGTTGGTCGCCCAAGAGCGCCGGTACGGCGAGGGCACCGCCGTGGCCGCCCGGATCTCCTATGCCCGACCGGGCCAACTCGACGAGTACGTGGGGGCGGCCGCCCTCTACGGCGCGGAGCGGATCACCGACGCACACGAAGTCGTCCGGCGGGTCCGCCCGGAGGACGCCACCGACCGGGCCACCGTGCACCGCCTGGCGACCTGGCTGCATGAGCTCTATCCGGGCGCCGAGGGCGAATACTGGGGGCCGGTCGAGCCCGACGCGGTGCGGCACGACCTCGCGGTGACCGCCGCATCGCGCAACCCCGCCTTGGTCACGGGCATCATCCCGTTCTGTACACCGGCGCAGTCGGGTCGAGCCATGACGGTGCTCGGCTCGGCGTGTCACCGCCACCCACACCTCGCCGAACCGCTCTGGCAGGTGGTACGCGACCAGCCGGCCCTCTTGGTGACATTGCTGCAGGCGCTCAAGGCCACCGCCGCGACCCCACCGCCGGCCCTGGCGGCCCGGCTCCGCACGTTGGTGCAGGATCCCCGCACCCCGCCCCCGATGGTGCGGGCCGTGGCCGAGGGCATGCCCGACCCCGGGTTCCTCTTCGCCGACCAGCCAGCGGCCGAATCCACCAAGCTCGTTCAGGGTGCCCGTCGGCTGGGCGAGATCGACCGTTACCTGCCCTGGCTGGCGGAAGCTCTCGGCCATCATCGTCGAGTACTGCTGGCCCACGGATCGGGCGCGGACGTGCTCGACGTGCTGACCGACGAGGTCGACCTGTGGCAACGGATCGTCGACATCGCCGGGCAGTCGAGTTCCGCGCGGTTGGTGCAGCGGCTGACCTCGGCCCTGGACGCCCAGGCCGACCACCTGCACCGTGCCGGTCTGACAGTGCAGGCGCTCAGCGCCACGAACCGGGCAGTGGCGCACCATCACCACGTTCACCTCGACGAGCCGGACAGCCATCTCACCCCGGTGTGCGCCAGTGAGATCCGGCAGGCCTGGCTCCTCGGTGAGCTGACCCGCATCGAGGAGGGCCTTGCTGCGGCGGAGTCGGCCGTACGGCACGCGCGAACGCTTTTCGACGCGGAACGACGCCGCAGTGACCGGACGACCGAGACGCGCAAAGAATCGGCGCACGCCCCGGCAGCCGTCCTCGTTCACCTCAGTGACGCGCTCGGCGCACTGGCCGCGATGCATCGGCTTCGCCACGATGCCGCGTCCGCTCTCGCGGCGGAGGACGAGCGGGTGGACCTGCACCGCCAACTCGTCACCGGCGACCAGATCCGCCGCGCCCCGGCCCTGGCGAAGGCCCTGCTGAGACAGGCCATGGACCTCGGAGAGGTCGGCTCGCCGCAGGTGGCGCTGACGGCTGCGGACGAGGCCGTCGCGATCTACCGCACCCTCGCGGCGGAGGGGAGCAGCGATGTCCTCGCGGCGCTGGCGACGGCCCAGCACTGTCGAGCCGTCCTGATGCACGACCTCGAACGGCACGACGAGGCCGCTCTGGCATTCCGTGACGTGGTGGTCATCCACCGCCGACTGGCCACCGCCGACCCGGCCCGCTACAGGGAGGACCTGGCGACGGTGCTGAGGCAGCAGGCCGGGCTGCTCCTGGAGGCCGGCGACGTCGGAGCGGCCATCGAGGCGCTCACCGAGAGCTGCGAGATACGGGGTCGGCTGTTCCGCGACGACGCGGCGAACGCCACGCTGAGCACGCGCTTGGCACGAGAGCACCGCCAACTCGCCGACCTGTGGGAGCGGGTCGGCGACGAGCCGAACGCCAACCGCCACCGGTTGCAGGCTCGCCTGCTGGACGAAGGACGACGCTCCCGCGGTTAGCTAAACGGGCTCCACACCCACCAGGAGGCCCGAAGCACGCCTGCCGTGGTGTGGGCTACCGCCTGTGGCAGGCCGACCCACACAGACCATGCCGCCAACGCCATCATGACGGCGAACATCAACACCAGAATCGACAATCGGGTCGCCCTATAGGAGGTGGGCAGGTCAGCGGAGCGCATTCGTCACCTCCGGGCGCAGGGCGCGCTCCCCGCGCAACAGCCACATCAGCGGGTCGGGCGACGGCGGGTCGGTCTGGCCGTGCAGGAAGTAGCGAACCTCGCCGAAGTCTCGGCTGGCTGACGTCAGGAGACTGTCAAGGCCGTGCTCGACCAGAAATCGCCGGACATCCGTCGAACCCGCCCGAAGCGGTGCGCCGACCGGCAGCAGGCCGAGCAGATCACCCTTGGACACCACGATCGCGAGCCGGCACCGGCTCGTGTCGACCCCTCGATACCGCATGCCGATGACAACTGCCTCGTACGAGTCCACCAGATCGTGCCGGGCGACCCGCACGACCGGCACCAGGTGCGGCGGCAGCCCCGCCAGTTGTTCGCGCAGCGCCGGCAGTGACAGGGGGTCGAGGACGAAGACGAAGTTCCGTGTCTCGTCCAGGTAACCGTAGGTCGCACAGGTTTCCCTGTCGACGAGTGCCGGTCCGGGCGCGTCGAACACCTGCACCCGTTGCGGAGCGCGGTGGGCCTGCACTGTCACGCCGACGGCTTCCGGCCCACCGCGTCGGTCCCGCCGTCGCACGATCGCGCAGCGCTCCGGGGGGAAACGGGCGACAAGTGCGGCCACCATGGCGTCGACAAGCGTCGACTTCCCCGCGTCGGGCGCACCGAAGAGGGCGACTCTGATCTCAGTGGCTCGTCCGGTGCCGGCGGCGAGCGCCGTGTCACACTTGGGACATAGCGCCGTGAGCTGTGCGCCCGCCGACGCCTGGCGGACCGGCATCGACGTTCCGCAGCCGCACCGCCGCCGCCACAGTCCCTGGGCGCCGGGCCGCAGAGCCCGGTGTCGATCGGACCCAGACGGCGCGGTCGACGGGTGCTCCGTCGGGCAGGCAAAAACCGGGAGGTCGACCAGGTAGTAGCAGTGCGGGCAGCAGGTCTCGGTGTGCCAGGAGGCCCGCCATCGCCGGTCGGCAGCGCGCAACCCTGCGGTCGCCGCGGCACCGAGGACCCAGGTCGGCACGACGACCACTACAACGACGACACTCAGCACGGCGATGCTGGTGACGACACCCACGGTGAGGCCGACGAGCCCCGCGGCAGGCAGGGCGAGCACCGGCCAGGTCAGCAGCACCGTCCAGGTTCGGGTCCGGGTCGACCCGTCCGGGCCAACGCCGTCCGGGGAACTGTCCAGGAAACGCTTGTGGTACCGGGGCAGTCGGGGCAGCGATCGCCACGTGGAGATCCACGAGCGGGTCACGTGCCGGTGGCAGCGCTCGACGACGGCCCACAGGTCGTACCCCGCCTGCCAGACGGCATAGTGCGACCAGGCGAAGTCACGGTGATACGACAATGACCCGCGACGTCGCACCGCAGTGAACTGGTCCCGTGGGCTGCGCACCCGCGGCGGGTCGAGCAGCCCGCCGTACATCCGGGCGGTCTCGACCAGGGCGAGGACCAGCCCGGCGAGGTAACCAGCTGACAGGACATAAAGGACGTACGGCGTCAAAATGATCACGACCAGGCTGTACGCCGTCACGACGATAAGCAGTGCCAGCAGGAGGAGCGGAACGGCGATCAGGCCAGACATCAGTCACCCCCGTCCGCCCGGCCGGAGACGCCGGACCAGCCCACGTCGGTGCGAGCGCGAGAAGGTCTTCCACAGTGCTGACCACATCGGGCCCAAGCCGTCGATGTGCATCGTCATCTCCCGGAACCGCTTCTCCGAACAGCGGGAAACCACAGTGCGCACCAACCGATCAAGGTCGGCGTGTGTGCCCGCGTGGATCATCGAGGCCATCGCGGCCGACTGCGACTCGATGTTCAGCAGCACGAATGCCAGGGCGACGTGTGCGGGGTTGGAGTTGTTCATCAACTCACCGCGCAGCTTGCGGGAACACGGTTCAGTGAGCTGCTGGACGTGCATGTGGGTGAGCACGGTGAAAGCCACCGCGACCACCGGCGCCTGCGTTATCGCCTCACACAGGTCCGGCATCTGTGCCCGCACCAGGTGTGGTGGCACGTCGTTTAGAGCCTTGACGAGCGCCACCGGGTCGAACGTCGTGTCCGCCAGTTTGTCGAGCACGAAGACCAGTGCGCGTTGCGCGGCGATGGCGCGGAGCGTGTCCACCTGAGGCGCCCACAGGCCGTGCGCTATCACGACGAGCGCCGCGTCGACGTACTCCCGCTCCGATCGGTAGTCGGTAACCTTCCGGTGCAGCGGCGCGAACACCCGCGGGTCTAGTGGTGTGTCGCGGGGCAGAAGATGCGTCAACAGGTGCGCTTCGGCACGGCTGACCGCACGGTGTGTCCAAATGACCGAGGCGGTGCGATTCACCATCGCCGCCGGACGAGTGGCGGCCATCGCGGTGCGCAGGCACTGTTCGATCAGGTCGATCTGCTGCCGCGCAGGTAGATGGCGCAGGGCGGCCTCCACCACCGCCGCGTCCAACGGCTCGTCGAGTCGCATGGGTTCACGCAGCAGCACGTCCCACCACTTGTCGCCGAGTTCGTAGGCCCGGTCCGGCTCGTCCGCCAAGCGCTCGCCGAGCTCGTGTCGCAGGAGCCGCTGAATCTCGTCCCCGCAGGCCCACAACGCGACCCTGTACGCGTGATCCGGGTTGTTGGCCCAGTCCAGGACGAACCGGTCCAGGCCGGGTTGCAGATCGGCAAGTGCCGGACGGAGCCCGAAGCGCCCGCACAGTCGGAGCAGGGTCTCGAACAGGGGCGGCTCGGCGAGGCGCATCTCCCTGGTGATCGCGACGAATGACCGCTCGTGCTCGGCTGGAGTCCATGCACCGTTGACCGGGGCGACCGGCTCCGGACGGACGACGCCGGCCACCGTCGCCTCGCGTACCTCGGCGTCGATCAGCGAGAGCCGCACCTCCGCCGCCCGGTGCGGGAATGTGGCGGCACGGCTCACCTCGTCGAGGCTGCGCAGCACCTCCACCGGCCACTGCGACGCCGCGGCCACCAGCAGGTCGACAATGCCGCCGCCGTAACGCCTGACCAACTGTGGCGGTCCGTGCCGCAGCCAACTGACCAGCCCGGCAACCTTCTCAGGAGGTGGGCGGCGGCCGAGGATGGCGGCGAGAGCGACCGCGGTGCCGCCGTCACCGTCCATCCCGGCCGCCGCTGCGACCTCCACAGCGTCCACCACGTCCATCGGGTCCTCGGCGAGGAACAGCTCCGTCCACTGCCGCGCCGCCTGTGTGTGCGTGACCCGACTCCAGTCGTGCCGGACCAGGTCGAACACGGCATAGCCCTGATCGTTGTCGAGGGCGGCCTCGGCCCCACCCCAGTCGGGGTGCACGGCGAGGATTCGATGCGGCGCGTACGCGGGATTGAGCGTGAACACCTTGAATCCGATCCGCAGGGCTTCCCGCTGCGGTATCAACAGCGTGACCGCTGTTATCCATCGGATCACCTCGGCCGGCTCGCGGGCGACGAAGAGGACGCGCCGGCCACGCTGATCGGCTGGCGGGCGCAGGGTCGACAACAGCGCCGCGAGCAACTCGTCACCGTCGGGCGCGCTGCGAACGAAAGCCTGCGCCTCCACCGCGCCGAAGGAACCCGGATGCCAGCCCGGTTGGAGTTCCGGGCATCGCGTGGTCAGTGCCGGCTCAGCGGTCCAGAACGGCGCACCGAACATCTGGGCCGGGCGCACGAGGCCGTACGCGGCAGGGTCGTCGGTGACGATGGCATGGGTCAGCTGGTTGCCCTCCCTGCCGCCCACGCTCTCCCGCCCCAGGTAGACCCCGGCGGCGGTAGCCAACAGCCCGTCCCAGACATGTGCGAACGAAGCGGGGTAGTCGCTGACCGGACGACGCTGCCCCATCAACCGCGGCGGTGGTTCGTAGAGCAGGTTCCGCTGCACCACTGCCTCCGCGTTCCGGTCCGCGCCCGCCGATCGCGACTGAAACTGGAGGCCGGGTGTCCCGCGGAGCCCTTGGCCCTCGCGACAGTCCGTCCAGATCAGCGCCTCGAACCGCCCTGTCATTCAGCGCTGCCTCGGTACGACGCCGAAACGGCGTAGGCTGAGCAACCAGAGCAACGGCTCGTCAACTCGGTACGGGCGAACACCACCGGGCTCGACCATGGCGTTGTCGTAATCCGGTGGGGCTCCCAGCGCGGAGACGAAGAAGTAGCGGAAGGTCGTGTAGTTCATCCGCAGGTGCTGCTCGATGTCGTCGCCCCGCCAGTCCCGGAGCAGGGCAGCGACCTGCTCGTGGGTGGCCCGACCCACCTGTTCGTCGTACGCCGGCCCGCGCCGCGGCTCATTACACAGCGGGTGATCCCGACCCAACACGTCGAAGAAGGCGTCCATCTTGGCGAACGCGACGGCGACCGGCTTGGTGATCCGCTGACTGCCGCCCACCCCGTTGCTGGAACGCAGACTCTGGGTGAGCCGGTCGACTACCGCGATGGTGTCCTCGGTCGAGCGGATCGCCGAAGACGGTAATCGAAGCCGCTCCCGCGCCTCGGGCAGCATGAAGGGGTCGAGCAGCAGGATCAGACCGTCAGCGGCACCGATGTAGGCCAGGTCGTTGGCGCCGCTGAGGGTGCCGACATCCTCGCCTGCGGTGTCGTGGAACGACAGGTAACTGGTGCGGTAGACCGGCTTCCGCCGCCACCGACGGCGCTCACCCCGCCACTCGAACACCAGCGGATTCTGCCGGCCACCGACGGCGGGCGGAGTCGCCTCGAACAGTTTGTGCTCGGTGAACATCCTGTCGACGTTCTGCTCCAGCCACGCCAGCGGGGACTTGAAGCCACCCTGCCCGTCGCCGGTCATCCTGATATCCGCGGCGAACCGGCGACGCAGGTCGGAATAGCGCATCTCGTGGGCGAGAACGGTCAGATAGACCGTCTTGCCGGTGCCCTTCCCACCGAACATGGCGATCATCGGGCTGGACGCCTCCCCGAAGTTGGCCGGCACCGGGGTGTGGCAGGAGGGGCAGGCGCGAATCCCCGTACGGCCACCGCAGTCCGGGCACCAGGCGATCCGTGCCAGCCGGAGCCGTTGGTTGCGTGGGGGTGGGAAGACCGGACGCATCGTCTCGGTGAAACCGGTCATGTTGTGGCGGACCGTGTCGGTGCCGGGCGGGCAACCCTTCCGATCGGCGTCACCCTTGCCCAAGCACTGGAACCACAGCGCTGAGCCGTCGATGCGCTGATAACAGAACGGACAGGCGACGTTGGCCACTATGTCAACCTCATCGATTCGACGGGAGGGCCGGTGAGCACTGTCGGTACCGGACCACGCAGGAAACACCGAACCCAGTACGGATCCTGACGCCGGGGCAGCACCGGAACGGGGATGGTCAGCTCTCGGGCCTGGTGGGCGACTAGGTCGACACCCTCGTGCTCGACGAGCACGGTCCCGTGAGCCGCGGACGGCGGCATCGCGAGATCCGTGCCGAGCACAACTGTGACGACGAGGTCGGCGAGATCCGTCTCCGTCCGCAGCCGGACAGCGAGATCCCGCCGGCCGAACCTCCACAGTCGGTGCCGGGTCAGGGTGTACGAGACCGGTATCGACCGGGGCGGTAGCTCGACCTCACGGCCTCGTGAACATGCCTCGTCGGCGGCGACGGCGGTGAGCACCGAGACCCGGACCACCCCGGGATCCAGGGCAGCGGGTATTCGGAAACCGTTGGACCCCGCGTACCCGGCGCGGGTGATCTGGTCCTGTCGTACGCCGCCCGGCGCTGTCCACTCGACAATTGCCAGCCGCGATCCCTCCGGCCAGACCCAGGTAACGATGACGTCGTCCCCGCGGCGCTCGGCCCTCAGCCTCCGGACTGGCTCAGCCAGACCGAGCGCAACGAATCGACCCACCACAGCCTGGTCCCGCTCCACCACGTACGGCACGTAGAGGTGGTAGCCCACTGGCACCTCGGCGAGGAGCGCCGCCTCGCCGTCGTGCACCTGCCTGGTACCGGCCAGCTCGGTGCCGAAGGCCATCAGCGTCGGCACGGGAAGCACGCTCCCGGATGCCCATGGTGGTGGCGTCTCGGCCCAGCGGATCCTCAACCGCTCGGCATCCGTCGCCGGCCAGGACACCCGTACCTGACAACTGTCGTCGCGGGCACCGAGCGCCTCGATCGTGAGTTCGGCTGGTTGGACCAGGCGCGCCAAGTCGTCCGAGTTCGGACGTTGATCTGCCTGCCGCCTCGCGGCCGCCGCATCTGACGTCTCGTTCGGTACCTGCGGCAGATCCTCCGCGGAGCCGCCGCTCTTGGCGACCCGGCTGCGTCGAGCGACAGGTCGAGTCGATTCACGCGCGTCAACGGCGCCGGAGTCATCGAGGCGGGCACGGATGAACTCACGTGCCTCAGCCCGCCACCCAGGGGCGTCGTCCGGGACCTCAGTGGGTGGTTCGGCATGCCGGGTCGGCTCCGCCCGCACCAGATTCGGTGGGCGTATCCGCGTCGTCCGCCCCACGCCGCCCTGCGTCGCCGTCGCCTGGTCCTGCCACCACGTGGGGTCGCTCATCAGGTCACCGACGTTACGGCTGAGTTCCTCGTCGGCCCGAATCAGCAGCCGACAGATCTCCGCCCGACTGTCCGGCCCCACGGCGCGGTCCTGCCAAAACTGTCGTAGCTGCTTGAGATGGACGGCAAGTTGGTCAACTGTCCAGTCTGGCTCCACCGCGTAACGCAGAAGGAGGTCGCCGACGGGAAGTCGCCCGTGTCGACCACGCAGCGGCTTGATGACCTCGCGGTCGTAACGCTCGGCGTCGAACGCCATCGAGTTAGCAAACGCCGGTAGGCGGCTGAACGAAACAGTCGAAAGCACCAGTCGCATCCACTGTGAACCTCACCGCCTATTCATTCACGTTAGCGACTTGAGATCATCACAATCCTGAGGGTGATTACAAGCATCTGTCAGTCCACGGACACTCCGACTTCGCGGGGGACGCCGCTGGCCGGCACCCCGAGTGCGGGTGCCGGCCAGTGGTCGGTGCGGTGGTGCGGTGGTGCTGGGTGCTTGTGGTGTGGGGTCAGCTGTTCCAGTGCTGGGCGACGAGGTCGGCGGCCTGCTGCTCCCACTGGGCGTAGGCATCCGGGTAGGCCGACACCTGCACCGTCTGGGCCGCGTCGGTCAGCGGCATGTCCTGCCAGCCGTCAACCTGCTTCAGACCCTTCAAGAACGCGGTCGTCGAGTACTCGGGGTCGGTGATCTGCTCCGGGGTGCCCCAACCCGAACTCGGGCGCTGCTGGAACAGACCCAGCGAGTCATGGTCGTTCCGGTCACCCAGGTGACCCAGGTTCTCCAGCTTGGACTCCTGCAGGCTCGTCGCGATCGAGATGACCGCGGCCCGCTCGGGGAGGCCGGCCTTCTTCGTGGCCGCGATGATGGCCTTCACGTTCGCGGTCTGCTCGTCGTTGAGGGGGATCCGGGACTGCTCGCCCTGCGGCTTCGACGCCGCTGACTGCACGGCCACCGCAACCGCCTTGGCATCCACGGCCGGGGTAGCGGCGTGGGCGGCGATCGGGCCGGCGAACACACCACCGGCGAACGCGAGACCAGCAACAGACAGCACGCTCTTACGGAAGATCGTGTTCATGGGGGTAGCTCCTTCGGGGGTAGAACACCCACACACACCGATCGGGGGGACGGCGGTGATGGGTGTGAGCACCTCGTCCGGCGCTGCACTAACAAGAGGAAAAGTCTTGGGGGGTGACACCCGGTCGGGCGTCAGGGTCGGCGACCTGACGAGCGGGGGGCTCGTGGCGCCGGGTCCCTCTGTAACGACCGGCGGGCCGGGGTCATTCCGGGGTCGGCCCATCCATCGGCACCCTCGTCGTGGCGGTGCCTGCGGTCGTTCGTGGGGGTTGTAACGACCCGGTGGAGGCTGGCATTCCACCCTGCGCGACCAGCCCTCAGGGGTCCGGCAGCGCGTCGGTGGTACTGCGATCGTCAGGGTGTGTAACGACCCTGAGCCCGCCATGATTCCGGCCCACGGGTGCGCCCGGCCACACCCCACAACCATCCACCAACGGGCAAACCACCCATGCGGCGTGGCTCGTGCGACCCAAACCACCCCTGGCCGGGCGTGATCCACTCGGTTCATGAAACCCGAGTCGATCAGTATTGGGCTGACCGCGCAAAGGCCAACAAACCGGACAGACGGCCTGACCCGGGCATGTCGGCGCGCAGCGCGCTGGGATCGACCTGAGCGACACCGGCTCTGGTGGGCGTTACCCTGACACCATGCAGGCCGTCTCCCCCACCGCGACCGGCGTGGCCTTTCTGGCCCGCCCGGGTCGCCCCGCTGTGGTGGCGCGGACGCTCGCCGAGCTTGCCGGCCCCACCCGAGGTGTGGTGGAGCTGCCGGTACGGCTGATGTGGAACGCCGAGCGCACCTTTGACCTCGGCGACCCCGACCAACTGCTCTGGATGTACGAGAACGTGCTTCGCGAGACCACTCGGGCCGAGGATCTGCGCGCCCTGATCAACGGGCGGACGCTGCGTCGGGTGTGGCGACTGCTCAACCTGCCTCGGGGCGTACGCCAGGCGTGGGAGAGCCGGCACCGCGGCCTGCGCGCGGCGTGATCGAGCCTCATCTGCACGAGTTCTACCGGGAGGTGGCCCGGGTGGCGCTTGCCGCCGCCGGGCCGTACCGGTTCGTTCTGGGTGGTGGGGTGGCGTGGGCGGCGCACGGGCTGGTCGCCCGACCGACGGAGGACGTGGACCTCTTCGCGGACGTGGAGGGTGCCGCAGCGGCGGCGTCCGCCGGGGTCCGGGTGGCCCTGGAGCGGGCCGGGTTCATCGTCAGCGACGCCGACCCGGACAGTGACCTGGCCGAGCTGTTCGACGGGTACGAGCAGGACATGAAGGATTTCGTGGTGAGCCGCGACGGACGGCAGATCCGGCTCAGCCTCGCCCGGTTGGACCGCCAGCAGAGCCCGGTGGTGATGGACCTGGGCCCGGTGATGGACGTTCGTGACCTGGTGGCGAACAAGATCGCGGCGTTGGTCAACCGGCGGGAGGTTCGCGACTTCATCGACGTGGCCGCAGCTCTCGACCACTACGACGTGACCGAGCTGTTGATGCTGGCACGGCAGGTCGACCCCGCGCTGGACCCGGACGACGTACGCGCCGCCGGCCGTTACCTGGACCGGCTCGCCGACCAGCGTTTCGGCCGGTACGGCCTGGGCACCGCCGACGTCGCCGAGATCCGGCAACGCTTCGCCGCCTGGCCACGCTGACCAGCGGGCCGCAGCGTCGGGTGGGCATCCCGAGCGGGCGCCCACCCGACGGCGGGTCACTTGGTCGGTCGACCGCCCGTGACCCCCAGGATCTCGCCCGTCACGTAGCTGGACTCCTGCGAGGCGAAGAAGACGTACGCGGGTGCCAGCTCAGCCGGCTGCCCGGGACGCCCTTCCGGGGTGTCGGTGCCGAACTGCCTCACCTTCTCCTCCGGCATGGTGGACGGGATCAGCGGCGTCCACACCGGCCCCGGTGCGACAGCGTTGACGCGGATGCCCTGCTCGGCCAGGTCGGCGGCGAGGGCCTTGGTGAAGTTGGCGATCCCCGCCTTCGTGGTGGCGTAGTCCAGCAGCTGCGGCGACGGGTCGAACGCCTGGATCGACGACGTGTTGATGATCGCCGACCCCTCGGCCAGGTGCGGAATGGCGGCCTTGCAGAGCCAGAACATCGCGTACAGATTGGTCTTGAACACCCGGTCGAACTGCTCGGTGCTGATGCCGAGGATCCCCTTGTCCTGCGACATCTGGTACGCCGCGTTGTTCACCAGGATGTCGAGGCCGCCCAGGTCGCGCACCGCCCGGTCGACCAGTTCCTGGCAGTGCGCCTCGTCGGTGATGTCACCGCGTACCGCCACACCCCGCCGGCCGGCGGCCTCGACCAGCCGGATGGTCTCCCGGGCGTCGGCGTCCTCCTCCTCGCCGAGGTAGGAGATGAGCACGTCCGCGCCCTCCCGGGCGAAGGCGATCGCGACCGCCCGGCCGATCCCCGAGTCACCGCCGGTAATCAGTGCCCGCTTGCCGTCGAGCTTGCCGCTGCCCCGGTACGACTCCTCCCCGTGGTCCGGCTTCGGGGTCATCTCCCCGGTCGAGCCGGGCGCTGACTGCTGCTGTGCGGGCTGACCGGACTGCTGGCCGTACTGGCTGGTCGGGTCCTGCTGGGTGTGCTGGTCCTCGCTCACTGAAATCTCCTCGCTGCGCGCGGGAAGCGGGGCTCTCCCGCGAATGCCGTCCCTGACGGCCCTACCCTGCGTCGGCCTGCGGAAACCGCTGCGCTGATCTGGGCTGCCGTGGCGTGAGTGCCGGGTGCTGGTTATGGTGCGCAAGGCGCTCACGAGGCGCGTCCACCCCCATGGAAAGGCACGTCATGACCTCTCCCTCCGGCCCGTCGCGCCGCCAGGTGCTCGTCGCCGCGGCGGCCGCGGCGACCACCCCGCTGATCGCCGCCGCGCCCGCGCAGGCGGCCGGCGCGGCCCGGCCGCGCACCTGGGACCTCACCCTCCTGGGCACGTCGGACACGCACGGCAACGTCTACAACTGGGACTACTACCGCGACGCCGAGTACGACGACAGCAAGCAGAACGACATCGGCGTGGCGAAGCTGGCGACCCTGATCAACCAGATCCGTCGGGAGCGGCGCGGCAAGGCCACGCTCGTGCTCGACGCCGGCGACACGATCCAGGGCACGCCGCTGGCCACGTACTACGCCAAGCAGGAGCCGATCACCGCCACCGGGGAGAAGCACCCGATGGCACGGGCCATGAACGTCATCGACTACGACGCGGTGACGCTGGGCAACCACGAGTTCAACTACGGGCTGCCGTTGCTGGACCTGTGGATCCGTCAGCTCGGCTTCCCGGCCCTCGCCGCGAACGCCGTCAACGCGAAGACCGGCAAGCCGGCCTTCCTGCCGTACGTCATCAAGAAGGTCTCCCTCGGTTTCGCCGCGCCGACCCTGCGGGTCGGCATCCTGGGGTTGACCAACCCCGGTGTGGCCATCTGGGACAAGGGCAACGTCGAGGGCAAGCTGCGCTTCGACGACATGGTCGCGACCGCCGCGAAGTGGGTGCCGATCATGCGGGCCCGCGGCGCGGACCTCGTGCTGATCTCGGCGCACGGCGGTGACAGCGGCACGTCCAGCTACGGCCCCGAGCTGCCGAACGAGAACCCGGTGGCGCTGATCGCCCAGCAGGTGCCGGGGATCGACGCGATCCTCTTCGGTCACGCGCACAACGAGGTGGTCGAGCGGTTCGTCACCAACGAGCGCACCGGCACGCAGGTGCTGCTCTCCGAGCCGTCGAAGTGGGGCCAGCGGCTCACCCGGATGGACTTCACGCTCACCCGTGAGCGTGGCCGGTGGGCGATCACCAAGAAGGCCGCCACCATGCTGAACACCAACACCGTGGTCGAGGACCCGAAGGTGCTCGCCGCCGTGCGGGCCCAGCACCAGAAGACCGTGGCGTACGTCAACCAGGTCGTCGCCACGTCCACAGTGGAGTTGTCGGCGGCGGAGTCACGGTACAAGGACACGCCGATCCTGGACTTCATCAACCACGTGCAGACCGAGGTGGTCGGCGCGGCGCTGGCCGGCACGGCGTACGCGGACCTGCCGGTGCTGTCGATCGCGGCGCCGTTCAGCCGGACCGCCGTCTTCCCGGCCGGCGACGTGAAGATCCGCGACGTGGCCGGCCTGTACGTGTACGACAACACCCTCGAGGCGGTCGTGCTCAGCGGCGCCGAGGTGCGCGCCTATCTGGAGTACTCGGCGAAGTACTTCCGTACGTTCGCGCCGGGCGCCCCGGTCGACCCGGAGCAGATCAGCGACCCGGCGGTGCCGGACTACAACTACGACGTCTTCTCCGGCCTGGACTACGACATCGACATCTCCAAGCCGGTCGGGCAGCGGATCACCCGGCTGGTGCTGGCCGGCACCGACACCCCGGTGGCGGACAACGCGCAGTTCGTGGTGGCGGTGAACAACTACCGGCGCAGCGGCGGCGGCAACTTCCCCGGCATCGTGAAGACCCAGGTCTACAACGCGCAGCAGGAGATCCGTCAGTTGCTCATCGACTGGGCACAGGCCGAGGGGACGATCGACCCGGCCGACTTCTTCCAGCCCAACTGGCGTCTGGTACGCGAGGGCGTGCCGGTCTTCTGACCGCAGCGCATCACCAACGGGCCGTGGGTGGCGACACCTGCGGCCCGTCGCGCGTTTCTCAGCCCTGCACGTTCCAGCGGATCGGGTCCTCGGACTCCTCCGGCCGGTCGCGCCCGGGATCGGTCTCGGTCAGGGCCACCCGCTCGTCGGGACGGACGGCGGGCGGCAACTCCCCGAACCGCGCGTGGCGCAGAAACGCGTACTCGTCGTCGGTGAACGGCTGCTCGGTCATCAGCGCCTCCTCTTGCTCCAGTGTGATTGTCCGGCGGCCGGGCCGGTCGACACCAGTAGGCGCGGGCACACCCCGTAAGGCGTCCTAGGATCCTGGGTGAGCCGTGGTGGCCTGGCGCGATGGATGGGACAACCGGTCCAGCACCGCGAGGGCCGCCCGGATCGGGCGGCGGCGCAGCATCTCGTCGAAGCTCGCCCGCCCCTGGCAGAACTGCACGAACATCCGCCAGCCCGGCGGGGTCGCCAACAGGGCGTGGAACACGTCCGGGCGTCGGGTGAACACGTCGAGCAGCCGGAACCCCGCCCGCATCTCCGGCAGCAGACGCTCGGCCACCGCCCGCTCGTACCCGGCCAGGTCACCGTCCGCGACCGCCGCTCCGGCCAACTCCCCGGAGCGCAACGCGAAGCTGATGCCCTCCCGGCTCCACGGCTCCAGCAGCCCCGCCGCATCCCCCACCACCAGCACCCGGCCGTTGCGCAACGGTGAATCCTCCGCGCGGCAACGGGTCAGGTGACCGGAGTCGTGCTCCGCCGGCAACCCGGTCAAACCCAACCGGTCGACGAACCGCCGCAGGTACTCGCGGGTCCCCTCCCCCGCCCCCCGCGCGGCGATCACACCGACGGTCAGCCGGTCACCCTTGGGAAAGACCCAGGCGTACGAGCCCGGCATGTCGCCCCAGTCCAACAGCAGCCGGCCCCGCCAGCGCTCCTGCTCCGCGGGCGGCACCGGAATCTCCAACTCCAGACCCAGATCCACCTGCCGGTACCGCACCCCCACGTGCCGACCGGTCACCCCCGACGAGCCGTCCGCCCCGATCACGGCACGAGCCGCGATCGTCGTACCGTCGGCCAGCCGCAGGCGTACCCCCTCGGGGTCCTGCTCGATCGCGCGGACCGCGACCCGCTCCCGCAGCTGCGCGCCGGCGGCGACCGCCGCCGCGCGCAGCCGGTCGTCGAACTCCTCACGGCGCACCATCGTCACCACCGGACTGCCGTTGCGGCGGGTGAACTCCCGACGGCCGTCGCGGGTGAACGTCACCCGGTCCACCCGGTCGTGCGCGGGCACCTCGATCCGATCCTGAACGGCCGCCAGCGAGGTGCCGATCAGGCCACCGCCGCAGGTCTTGTACCGCGGGTGAACTGCTCGCTCGACGACAAGAGTGGAGACGCCCGCACAGGCAGCGGCGTGCGCCGCGGACAGCCCCGCGGGGCCGGCGCCGACAACGACGAGATCCCAAACGATCACGGAAGCAGCCTAGGGCACCTCCCCGGCCGCACCGCCGGACCCGCCCGCCGTCGCGACCGCCCGATCGGGTGTGCATCTTCGGGCACCGAGGGGGTAACCGGCGCACGGCAACCGCCACCGCGGTGGCGGACGAGCACAAGGAGGAACCATGCAGCAGGTGCAACTGTCGGAGGCCGAGCAACGGGTGTACCAGGCGGTCACCACCCTCGAGGCACGCGGGCAGGTGCCGTACCCGGACCTGATCGCCGAGGAATCCGGGCTCACCCAGGAGCAGGTGGGCAGCCCCCTGCACCTGCTCACCGAGAAGGGCCTGCTGCACCGCGAGGACTCACCGATGGCCGGCCTCGACTTCGGTCCCCGGTTCTGCGCCCGCCAGATGGCGTGACCGACGGAACCACCCGACACGGTTCGCCCCCCCGAAGACCCGGGTAGCGGTCAACCATTGACGACCGAGGGTCGACGGGGGGCGCGATGAGCGCGGCGCAGACGCCGCAGCCGGTGACAGCGGCCGAGAATCGCCGACGCTGGCAGGCGGTCGGCGTCGGACTCGTCGCCGCGTTCATGACGCTGCTCGACGTGAGCATCGTCAACGTGGCCGTGCCCTCCATCGACCGGGCGCTGCACGCGTCGTCGAGCGACCTGCAGTGGATTCTCTCCGGGTACGCGCTCACCTTCGGCCTGGCGCTGGTGCCCGCCGGCCGGTTCGGCGACGCCCGCGGTCGGCGCAACGCGTTCGTCTTCGGCATCGCGCTGTTCACCATCACCAGCGCGCTCGCCGGCCTCGCCACCTCCCCGACCTGGCTGGTCATCGCCCGACTGCTGCAGGGCGCCGCGGCCGGCGTCGTCAACCCGCAGGTCATCGGGCTGATCCAGCAACTGTTCCGGGGGCCCGAACGTGCCCGGCCGTTCGGGTTGCTCGGCGCCACCATCGGCATCTCCACCGCCGTCGGGCCGTTGCTCGGCGGACTGCTCATCGCCATCGGCGGCGACGAACACGGCTGGCGCTGGGTCTTCTTCGTCAACGTGCCGGTCGGTGTCCTCGCGGTGATCCTCGGCTGGCGGCTGCTGCCCGGCCGAGCCGGCGGCCAACCCGGCTGGCATCGACTCGACCCCGTCGGCGTCCTACTGCTCGGCGTCGGTGTGGTCCTGGTCCTGCTGCCACTGGTGCAGGAGCAGCAGTGGCGGACGCCGTGGAAGTGGGCGCTCATCCCGGTCGGCCTGGCGGTGCTGGTCGCCTTCGGGCTCTGGGAACGACGGTACGCACGCCACCACCAACCCCTGTTCGACCTCCGACTGTTCAGCTTCCAGTCGTACACGCTGGGCTCGATCCTGGCGCTCGTCTACTTCGGCGGCTTCACCGCGATCTTCTTCATCTTCACCCTGTTCCTGCAGATGGGGCTCGGCTACAGCGCCCTCGTCGCCGGCCTGGCCATCACCCCCTTCGCCCTCGGCTCGGCGGCCGCCGCCGTGCTCGGTGGCCGCATCGTCAACCGTTTCGGCCGACCACTGGTCGCCATCGGACTGCTCACCGTGGTGGTCGGACTGGCCGCCACGGTGATCGCACTGCACCTCTTCCCGGGCGCCCCCGCGCCCTGGGTCACCGCCGGCCCACTGCTCGTCGCCGGCATCGGCAGTGGGCTGGTGATCGCCCCCAACCAGACGATCACCCTCTCCGAGGTGCCGGTCGGGCAGGCCGGCAGCGGCGCTGGCATGCTCCAGACCGGCCAGCGGATCGGCGCCGCCGCCGGCATCGCCGCCGTCGGCTCGTTGTTCTTCTCCACGTTGGCCGACAGCCGCGGCGACTGGACCAACGCCTTCGAACAGTCCCTCATGCTCGCCACCGGCATCATCGCGCTCGCGCTGATCACCGCGCTGCTCGACATCTGGCGGAGCCACAACCACAAGAACTGACCGGGGTACGCCGCTGGCCGGCACCCGGGTTGCGGGTGCCGGCCAGCGGTCGGTGTCGTGCGGTGGTGCTCAGGTGCGCGGGTTTCCGCAGGTGCCGTGGGTCAGCTGTTCCAGTGCTGGCCGACGAGGTCGGCGGCCTGCTGCTCCCACTGGGCGTAGGCGTCCGGGTAGGCCGACACCTGTACGGTCTGGGCGGCGTCGGTCAGCGGCATGTCCTGCCAGCCGTCGACCTGCTTGAGGCCCTTGAGGAACGCGGTCGTCGAGTACTCGGGGTCGGTGATCTGCTCCGGGGTGCCCCAACCCGAGCTCGGGCGCTGCTGGAACAGGCCCAGCGAGTCATGGTCGTTCCGGTCACCCAGGTGACCCAGGTTCTCCAGCTTCGACTCCTGCAGGCTCGTCGCGATCGAGATGACCGCGGCCCGCTCCGGCAGACCGGCCTTCTTCGTGGCCGCGATGATCGCCTTCACATTCGCCGTCTGCTCATCGTTGAGGGTGATCCGGGACTGCTCGCCCTGCGTGCCGTGCGGGATCAGCTTGCTGATGTCGGGCTTGTCGGCCTGCACCGCAACCGCCACGGGCTTGGCGTCGACCGGGTTGGCCACGTGGGCGACCGGGCCGGCGAACACACCACCGGCGAACGCGAGACCAGCAACAGACAGCATGCTCTTACGCATGATCGTGTTCATGAGGGGTAGCTCCTTCGGGGGTAGAACACCCGCACCGCCAAAGAGGGGGACGGCGGTGATGGGTGTGAGCACCTCGTCCGGCGCTGCATTAACAAGGGGGAAAGTCTTGGGGGTGACGCCCGGTCGGGCGTCTAGGTCGGCGACCTGGCGAGCGGGGCTCGTGGCGCCGGGTCCCTGTGTAACGACCGGGGGGCCGGGGTCATTCCGGGGTCGGCCCATCTGCCGGCACCCTCATCGAGGCGGTGCCCGGTGGTCGTTCGTGGGGACTGTAACGACCGGGTGGAGGCTGGCATTCCGGCCTGTGCGACCAGCCGTCAGGGGTCCGGCGGCGGGTCGGTGGTGCTGCGATCGTCAGGGTGTGTAACGACCCCGGCCCGGCCATGATTCCGGCCCACGAGTGCGCCCGGTCACACCCCACAAACACCCACCAACGGGCAAACCACCCATCCGGCGCCGGGCCCACGGCGTCGAACCGGCCGCCGCCCGCTTGATCCACTCGGTTTCCCGGAAGTCGGGGCATTCCGGGAAACCGGACACCCCGACTTCACGAAACCCGAGTCCATCACGAATGAAGCGACCTGCGCAAAGGCGGCAAGGCGGACATCGTGCCCATCGGAACATGGCGGGCGCACAGACCGGGCGGCGCCCGCACGGTGATCGCGGTGACGGCCATTCGCGGATGTGACCCACCCCGCCTGGGAAGAGACTGTCGCCGGCGAAAAGGTTCGGGCCGGGCTGAGGCTCGACGCGACGGCGCTGGACGTCTGAACAGGCTGGCGCCCGTCGGAGTGTTCCGACGGGCGCCAGCTTGAGTGCTAACCGGGCGCAGCCCGGTGGTGTGGATTAGTGCGCCGCACCACCGAAGCGCTGGCGGCGACGCCAGGCCAGGGTCAGCAGCAGCATCACCGCTCCGGCGCCGACCAGGCCGCCACCGAGCTTCATGGGCGTGCCGAGGCTGTCACCCGTGACGGGCAGCGGCTGCTTCTTGTGCAGCACCCGCAGCTCGGTGGTGGCGGTACGGCCGGACTCCCGGCCCGTGGCGGTGAAGGTCAGCAGACCCGTCACCGACGGCTTGTAGCTCTTGGTGAAGCGACCCTGACCGTCGGTGTACGCCGTGAAGTGCAGAGGCGCGCTCGCCTGGTAGGCCACCGGGGCCATGGCCACGGTGCTGCCGTCGCTGCGGCGAGCCGGAGCCGCACCGCCGGCCGGAGCGGCCTGCGGAGTGACAGTCACGGTGATGTCGACGGTCTCGTTCGGGCCGAAGTTGGTGCCGGTCAGCACCACCGTCTCGCCCAGGAAGATCGTCGGGCGGTTGACGGTCAGCGACGCGGCGGTCGGCGGGTACGGCGGCGGTTGCGGCGGGTCGGTGGTGGCGCTGGGCGTCGGCTGCGGCTGTGCCGCCCCCGCTGCCGTCGGCACGGCCACCACGGCCAGGCCGACCGTGAGCGCCATGATGATGCGGGATAGCCGCATGATTGGTTCCCTCCTACTGATCACAGCTTGGTGCGGAATGAACTTGGGTGGTCCAGGGGCTGGCGGTGGGGGTCAGCCACAGCTCGGCCTGCCCGACGCCGGTCTTGGCCGTCAGCACGGTGACCTCCAGCGCTCTCTCGGCGCCGGGGCCGACGTCGACGCTGGCCGTGGCTACCTGGCGGCGGCGTTCGGTGCCGCTGCCAAGCGCCGTCTCGGCCCCGTCCAGTCGGGCCTCCAGCACCGCTCCACCAGCCGGACTGAAGATCGACACCAACGTTCGGGCGGTGTACGGATCGCCAGCCAGGCCGAGGCCGAGCACGGATTTGCTAAGTCCGGACTTCGGCGCCGTTGAGCGCAGGGTCACCCGCAGCCGGAGCTCACGGCGACCGTCCGATCGGCATTCGCCGACCGTCAGGTTCGCCGTCGGCCGCAGGTAGTAGCCGAGCTTCGCGCCGCTGCCGTCGTTGAGGAACACGCCGACGGTCGGCACGGTGTCCTGTTCCGGAAGCGTCCCGGCCATCCGGCTTTCGCCGAATGTCCGCTGTTCCTCAGGTCGGGCACTCCAGAACAATATCCGGCGTTCAGTGATAGCACGGTCAAATGCGGACAACAACACCCGTGGGTTGACATTCTTCTTGAAGAAGGCGTCGAACACCGCCGACGCCGACGCCGCGAAGAACTCGTCCTGCTGTTTGACGTCGAGGCGCTGGTAGCTGTCGTTCAGCAGGGTCTGTACGACCTTCTCGCTGGCGAGCGGGACGCCGCCGGGCACCAGCACCGGGCCGGTCGCCTTGAGCAGGTAGGACAGCACCACCGGATCGACGGCGAGCACGCCGTCGACAGTGGTGCCGGTCTTGCGCCGGAACATCTCGCGGTACAGCGTGGCGGCGGTCGGGAAGTGCGGGGACAGGTTGACGTCGGCGGGGTAGATGCCGGGCAGGTCCGTCCAGAGGGCCCTGGTCTCGGCGGGCACCTTCAACGCCGGGGTGAACTGACCGAGCGAGGACGTGCTGCCCTGCTTGCCCATCTTGACCTTGCCGTTCTCCGCCTCGATCATCGCGTACGCGCCGAACATGCCGCCGGTGGCGCGCAACTCGGCGAGGTTCTGCGAGACGAGCAGGTAGCGGCGTGGGCCGTTCGCGCCGAGCAGCGGCGGGAGGAGGCGGGCACCCTGGTCGGCAGCCGTGGTGAGGCTGGCCAACCGGTCGATCTCGTCGCGCAGATCGCTCAGCGCCTGCCGGATCTGGCTGACCAGGCTGTCGGCTGGCACCGCCGCCAGGTTCTGGCGGGTACGTTGCACCGACTCGTGCACCCCGGTCAGCTCCGTGGAGACGGCGGCGAGCCGGGCGAGGTCCACCCCGCCGCCGGTCGGCACCAGGCTGGCCAGGTCCGTCCGGAGCAGGGTCGGGAACGCGTGCCGGGCCAGTTCGTCGATGGCGACGGCGATCTGCGCGACGGCGTCGAGGTCGTCGCCGGCGATCGGCGTACGCCGTCCGAGCTGCCAACCCGGGTCGGCCGTTGCCGAGCGGGCCGCGCCGGCCTGCTCCTGGAGGGCGGCGAGCGTCCGCAGGGCGCGGTCGGTGTCCCCACCGACGATCTGGGCGCTCAACTCTCGGGCCAGGCCAGCGGCGTTGAGCAGGTGAGTGCGCGCCTGCCAGCCGCGGAAGCCGATCCACCCGGCCGTCGCCAGTAGCAGCGAGCCCACCACCAGGGCGCCAAGGAGGGCCCGTCGCAGTCGGGCCCGCCGACGACGCCGGGACCGGCTCCGCCGCCGGATCGGACGTTCGCTCACCGTCACACCTAACTCCCATTCGCGGAACCGGACAGAAGGTCGATTCCCTGACGTTCTTAGCACGCCTGAGGGAAGTTCGTACCGTTATTGCATTTCTCGCCCTTTAGGCGAGCTTTCTTCGTGGTGCCGTGGCGGGCTCAGTGACCCGTCCGGCCGCCTCGTGCAACAGCCGTTCGATCTGGTCCACGCCGGCCGGCAGCGACATCTCGCGCAGGTACGCGGCCCGCCCCCGGCGACCCATCTCGGTGCGGGTCGGCGGCGCAATGGTGGCTGCCAACCAGAACCTGTCGGCCAATACCGCCCAGTCCTCGGGCGGGCAGGACAACCCAGCCCGAACCCGTTCGACAAGCTCGGCCGTGTCCCCACCCGCTGACGCGATCACCGGCGCGGCGCAGGAGAGCGCGGCCTGGAGTTTGCCGGGTACCGTGCCGCGCAGCTCCGGAAGGTCGCGCAACATGACCAGCTGGTAGTCGGCGGCGGCGTACAGCTCGGGCATGTCGACCGGTGACCGCCGCTCCAGGAAACGGACGTTCTCCGCGCCCAACTCGGCGGCGAGCCCCCGCACCCGCCGCTCCGCCGCGCCCGAACCGACCAGGACCAGATCCATCGTCCGGTCCAGTGCCGCGGCCGCACGGACCGCTGTCTCCAGTCCCTGCCGCGCCCCGATGGTCCCGGCGTGCATCACCACGCACCGACCGTCGCGACGGACCAACTGGCGGGCCGCCGCGCCGGGTGTCGCCGGGTAGAAGATCCGCTCGTCGGTCCAGTTCAGCACCAGCCGGACCCGGGCCGGGTCGGCGCCGGCGGCGACCACCAGGTCCCGCATCGACGGCGCCGCGACCGCGATTCGCGCCGCGGTCCGGTAGATCCGGGTCATCGTGCTGCCCATCCGCGCCGCCCAGCGCCCCTCACCCCCCTCGTCCGCGCCGTCGCTGGTCCAGACGTCCTGCACGTGCAGTACCGCCGGCACCCGCCCGAGCAACCGGAGCACCGCGGCGGCGGCGAACGTCGTGGCGGGCAGTTGAAAGACGTAGAGCGCGTCCACGTCGCCCAGGAACCGGCGTGCAACGAGCCCCGCGCTGCCGGCGAAGGAGAGGTAACTGGCCATCCGGCCACCGACGGACGCGGCAGCCCCGGGGTACCGGGGCACCCGTCGAACACTCAGCCGTTGGCTGTGCGTCTCGTGGTGCCACCGCTGTCGCCAGCCGGGATAGACGTGGCCACCGGGGTAGTCCGGAAAGCCGGTGAGGACCCGTACCTCGTGCCCACGCGCGGCCAACTCCTCGGCGAGGCTCCCCGGGATGAACGCCGGCTCGGGCGGAAAGTGGTACGACAGGATGCCGATCTTCACCGGTGCGCCCCCGCCCCACAGGGATCGCCGGCGACCGGCGCGGCACCACGACCGGCCGGCGTGCGGCGCGCGTACGATGCCGACAACCCCTCCCCGCGCGGCCACCGGCGTCGACGCACCGCCCTCGCGGTGCGCGCTGCGGTGTCCGTACCGATGAGAGGGGCACCGATGGCTGATCGCGTGTTGTTCGTCTGCCACGCCAACCTGTGCCGGTCACCGATGGCCGAGTACCTGGCCCGCCGGCTGCTGGCCGACCGACCCGTCGAGGTGGCCAGCGCCGGCACCGACGCGATCGACGGGCTGGCCATGCACCCGTACGCCCTGGAGGTCGCGACCGAGAGCGGCACCGACCCGGCGGCGTTCCGGACCCGGGGGTTGCGCCCCGAGTATCTGGTCGACGCGACGCTCGTGCTGACCGCGACCCGACGCCAACGCTCGGTCTGCACCGCGTTGGCGCCGGGCGCGCTGCACCGGACGTTCACGTTGCGCCAGTTCGGCCGGCTGGCCGCGGCGGCCGAGACGCCCACCGACTCGGCCGACGACCCGCTGCGGGCGGCGATCGCCGCCGCCGCCCAGGCCCGGGGACGGCTGCAACCCGCCGCCCCGGACGAGGACGACCTTCGGGACCCGATCGGCGGTACCGCGGCCGACTTCAGACGCTGCGCCGAGGAGATCGAACGGTCGCTGCGACCCCTCGCCGCACTCATCGGGGCAGCCGGGTGAGTTCCTGGGTGTGGTCGGGGACCCCGTTGACCCCGTCGGCGGTCGCGCTGTGCCGGCCGGACGCGGCCCGGTCGGCCGGCACCGACGTCTCGGCCGTCGAGGCCACCACCCGGTAGGCCTCGTACTGGTACGCCTCGGCCTTGGCCACCTTCGCCATGTTCAGCACACAGCCGAGCAGCCGGACCGAAACCGAGTGCAGTGACCGGGCCGCCGCGGCGACCTGGGTCCGCGAGGTACGGCCCTGCTGGGTCACCAACAGCGCGCCGTCGGCCTGCACGGCCACCACCACGCCGTCGGTCACCGCCAGCAGCGGCGCGGTGTCGATGATCACGATGTCCGCCGACTCGCGCAGCGCCAGCAACAGGTCCGACATGGCCTTGGAGCCGAGCAGCTCGCTCGGGTTCGGCGGGGCCGACCCGCTGGGCAGCACCAGCAGGGACTTGTCGCCCCAGCGCTGCACGACGTCGCCCACCTTCACGTCGCCCACCAGCACGTCGGTGAGGCCGACGCCGGCGTCCAGGCCCAGGTAGTCGTCGACCTTCGGGCGGCGCAGATCGGCGTCGACAAGCAGCACCCGCCAGCCCGCCTCGGCCAACGCGATGGCCAGGTTGCAGGAGAGGGTGGTCTTGCCCTCGCCCTGAAGGGCACTGGTCACCGCGATGACCCGGGCCGGCTCGTGGACGTCCACGAAGCGCAGGTTGGTCCGCAACTTGCGGACCGCCTCGGCGCGCGCCGAGGTCGCGGCGTCGCCCACGATGAGCGGAGCGCTGCGGGCGTTGGCCTCGAACGGAATCTCACCGAGCAGCGGGCTGCCGGTGGCGCGTTGCAGGCCGGCGGCGTCGCGCAGTCGGACGTCGGCGACGCCGCGCAGGATCGCCAGACCGATGCCGAGGATCAGGCCGATCAGGCCACCGAGGGTGAGGTTGCGAACCGGCTGCGGCGAGACGGGGTCGGCGCTGACCCGCGGGCCACTGACCACCTCGATCTTGATGGGCGCCTTGCCCTCCGGCGTCGTCTCCACCTTCTGTACGAGCTCGACGAACTTGTTGGCGAGGGTCTCCGTCACGCGCAAAGCGCGGGTCTGGTCGGTGTCGGTGACCGATGCCCGCAGCAGAACGGTGCCGGTCTCGGTGGAGGTGCTCACCCGACGCTGCACCTCGTCGGCGGTGAGGCCGACCGGAGTCTCGGCCACCACGCTCTGCGCCAGCCGGTCGCTGCTGAGCAGGTCGGCGTACGACTTGACGCGCTGCTGGAGGAAGAGCCCGCCCTGGTAGGCGTCGGTGACGCCGGTGTTGGGGGTGGTGACGAAGAAGGTCACCGAGGCGACGTACCGGGGTTGGGCCCGTACGGTCAGGAACGCCGAGACGCCGAGAGCCACCATGACCGTGACCAGCGCGACCCACCAGTGCCGACGCACGTGGCGCAATTGGCGGAGCAGGTCCATCAGGAGCGCCCCCGTGCCGGTCCGGTTACGGCAAATAACTTCACGAAAACCCCCAAGGTCGTCTCTAAACTCGTGAAACCATTAAAGCGGCTCATGCGGCTTATGTCCGGAGTTACCTATATTCCGGCGGCGAGATGTGCGCCCGCATGACCAACCCGACAAACGTCCATTCGGCAGCGGCGACAACCGGGAAAAAAGTCGAAGGCCGATCGGACGGCGTCCGATCGGCCCAGCGGTCGCCGCCGACCGCACCTCCGGATAGGGTCGACAGCGGTGTGCCGGGAAGTCTGGTCGGCGAGTGGATTCCTGCCGTCCCGACTCCTGTAGGTGAGCCCGAAGTTGACCTCCCCCACCCCGCCAGCCGACCCGCGTCCGCCGAAGATCCGGCTGTTCTCCCGATCGTCCTGGCCGGAGGCCCGGCACCTGGCCGACGTGCTGCGCACCGAGACCGTCGGTGGCGCGCTACTGCTGTCAGGTGCCGTGATCGCGCTGGTCTGGGCCAACTCCCCGTGGTCCGACTCGTACACCCGCCTCGGCGACGTGGTGCCCTGGCCCGGCGCGCCCTGGCACCTCGACCTGGACCTGGCCACCTGGGCGGCGGACGGCCTGCTGGCCATCTTCTTCTTCGTGGTGGGCCTGGAGCTCAAACGGGAGTTCGTCGCCGGTGACCTCCGCGACCCGCGCCGAGCCGCCCTACCGATGGCGGCCGCGCTCGGCGGGATGGTGCTGCCGGCGCTGATCTACGTGGCGGTGGTGCTGAGCGGGGGCGGGGAGGGCCTGCGCGGGTGGGCCATTCCGACCGCCACCGACATCGCATTCGCGCTCGCCGTACTCGCTGTGGTCAGCTCACATCTGCCCCAGGGGCTACGCGCATTCCTGCTCACCCTCGCGGTGGTCGACGACCTGTTCGCGATCACCATCATCGCGATCTTCTACACCGCCGACTTTCATCCCGTTCCGCTGCTCGCCGCGTTCGCGCCGATCGGGCTCTTCGCGGTGCTGGTGCAGCGGGGGCGCACCTGGTGGTGGGCGCTGATCCCCCTCGCGATCGCCGCCTGGACACTGATGCACGCCTCGGGCGTGCACGCCACTGTCGCCGGTGTCCTGCTCGGCTTCACGGTCCCGGTGCTCGCCCGCCGACGGGCGGACGGCGGCCAGCCGGCCAGCGCCAGCGCAGAGGCGGGCGAGGGTGGGCTCGCCGCCCGCCTGGAACACCGCTGGCGGCCCGTGTCGGCCGGCTTCGCGGTGCCGATCTTCGCCCTTTTCGCCGCCGGGGTCACCCTACGCGGCACCGACCTGGGCGCCCTGCTGAGCGACCCGATCGTGATCGCCATCGTCGCCGCCCTGGTGTTCGGCAAGAGCATCGGCATCTTCGGCTCGACGTACCTGCTGGCCCGGTTCACCCGCGCCGAACTGGACGAGGACATCACCTGGGTCGACCTGCTCGGGATCGCCCTGCTGGCCGGCGTCGGCTTCACCGTCTCGCTGCTCATCGGCGACCTGGCGTTCGGGGCGGGCAGCACTGCCGACGACCGGGTCAAGGCTGCCGTGCTGCTCGGCTCGGTGATCTCCGCCGGGTTGGCCGCCGCCGTGCTCAGACGCCGCAACGCGGCGTACCGGAGGGTGGCGCAGCGGGAGCGGCTGGACGCCGACGGGGACGGCGTACCCGACGTCTACCAACACCCCGACGCACGCTGAACAACGCGGACGCGCCACGGCTGACGCGAACCGCCGAGTGGCGGCGCGGCGAGCGCGGGTCACCGTCGTGCCGCGCCGCCGCACCAACGGCGCGGGCTTGCGCTCAGTGGCGACGGTCGGCGGGCGGCAGGTCCTCGGTCTCCTCGACCAGCGCCTCGGCCGCCGGCCCGGTGAGGTCGTCGCCCGGCACCGCCACCGCCTCGACGCGATCCTGCTCATCGGCCTTACCGCCGGGCGGCGGCTCCGGGGCGGTGGCACCGCCGGCGTAGCCGTACTCGTTCGGTTCGTCGTGCCGGCTCATGTGATCATCCTCCCGCTTTTCCCGTTTCACCTGTCGAGGCCAACGGTAGGTGGTGATCGTCCGCGGCGCAGCGCGCCGGGGATTGTCGGCCGGACCATGGGGGTGGGCCGCTGAGCGCCGCCCCGAGCAGCTGACGCAGGGCGATGATCGCCACCGCGCCGGCCAGGCCGTTCCAACCCGGCTCGCCGGCGAGCCGGAGCAGGCCGGCCGCGGTGAGTAGGTCCAGCAGTACCCGGACGCCGCTGCGCAGCGCCCCGGTGGTGAGCGTGGTGAGCACTCCGGCGACCAGCGCCACGGCGGTGACCACCGTGACCAGGGTGCCCGTCACGATTGACGCTCCCCCTCGGCCACCTGACGCTGCTCCTGACGGATCTCGCGGCCCAGGAAGTAGTTCAACGCCGTTCGGATCGTCGCGATCGCGGCCAGTTGGCCGATCTGCGTGAACGACGGGGACACCGCCGTGCGCAGCACGTCGGCCGCCAGCTGGAATTCCAGGCCGAGGGTCAGAAAGCGGCCCAGCGAGAGCCGGATCGGCGTGAAGCGGGCGGCGCTGCGGTGTCGCAGCCCTTCGACCACGAACCGCACCGCCGCCCACACCGCGCCCACGAAGATCACCAGCGCGCCGGCCACCTCCACCACGGCAACCAGCACCTGGTCGCCCTGGCGCAACAACTCGGCCGGCTCCACCCCGGGCCGTTACCCGCCCTCCGGGCAGCTAGTCGGCGCTCAGGTCAGCTCATTCACCGCTTCCAGGATCAGCCAGAGACCGGAGATCGCGAAGAGGATCGCGGCGCCGTACTTGATGGTCTTCTCCGGCAGCCGCCGGCCGAGCATCCGGCCGACCAGGATTGCCAACGCGTCCGCGGCCACCATGCCGATGGTGGAGCCGAGCCAGGTGCCGAACCAGCCGTACTTGGTGGCGAGCGTGATCGTGGCGAGCATCGTCTTGTCGCCCAGCTCGGCGAGGAAGAACGCCACCGACACCGCCACCAGCGCGGTCTTGTTGGTCTTCTCCGCCTTGCGCTTCTCCTCCTCGGTGAGCTTGTCCCCGCGTAACGTCCACGCGCCGAACCCGAGGAACGCCACGCCGGCAACCAGGGAGATCCACTCAGTCGGCAGCACCGCCCCGAGACCCGCGCCGATGGCGACCGACGCCAGGTGCACCACCGCGGTGGCGACCGTGATGCCGATCAGCACCGGAATCGGTTTGAACCGCGTGGCGAAGGTCAGCGCCATCAGCTGGGACTTGTCCCCCAGCTCGGCGACGAAGATGACGCCGAAGCTGACGACCAGCGCGGCGAAAAATCCCTCCATGACGTCCTTCCCGTTCACGCCGGGAGGAGGTACAGGGGCGCCCTCGACCCGGCTGCAACAGCCTGAGTCGAAGGTCTCGCCCGCCCCGGGAAAACCGGGGCCGCGTGGCCGGATGCGGAACGCACCAGTATGTCGACCACGACATTGGGGGCTACTCCCCTTCGCGTGATCAGCCTATCGGATCACCGCCCGGCCCGGCCGAGCCGGGTGGACAGGCTCACCGCGCCCGCGCCAGCGTGACGCCGAAGAGCGCGTCCGGGTCGGTCCAGAACTCCGCGGTGGCGAAGCCGGCGCTGGCCAGTTCCGCGGCGATCCCCTCCCGGTGGAACTTCGCCGAGACCTCGGTACGCAGCTCCTCCCCCGCCGCGAAATCGACTGTCAGCCCCAGCACCCGCACGCTCATCGGCCGGGTCGCCCGCAACCGCATCTCGATCCACTCGTGGTCCGGATCCCACACGGCGACGTGCTCGAACGCCGCCGGGTCGAAATCGGCGCCCAACTCCCGATTGATCACGTGCAGCACGTTGCGGTTGAACTCGGCGGTGACCCCGGCGGCGTCGTCGTACGCCGGCACGATCACCGACGGGTCCTTCACCAGGTCCGTGCCGAGCAACAACCAGTCGCCGACCTCCAGCGCGGCGCGCATCGCCGTCAGGAAGTCGGCCCGCTCGGCGGGCAACAGGTTGCCGATGGTGCCGCCGAGGAACACCACGAGCCGCCGACCGCCGGTGGGCAGCCGGTCCAGTTGGCGGGTGAAGTCCCCCACGATGCCCCGCACCCGCAGGCGGGGATAGTCGGCCGCGATCTGGGCGGTGGACCCGCGCAGCGCACTGACCGACACGTCGAGGGGGACGAACGTGCCCAGCCCACCGCGGCGGGTGAAGGCGTCCAGCAACAGCCGGGTCTTCTCCGACGAACCGGAGCCCAACTCGATGAGCGTCTTGGCCCCGGTCAGCGTCGCGATGTCGGGAGCGTGCGCGGCCAGCACGGCCCGCTCGGCCCGGGTCGGGTAGTACTCGGGCAGTCGGGTGATCTCCTCGAAGAGTTCGCTGCCCCGCGCGTCGTAGAACCACTTCGGCGGCAGCCACTTCCGCCCGGCGCTCAGCCCGGCCCGGACGTCGTCGCGCAGGCCACGCTCCAGGTCACCCTCTTCGAGGTAGACCTCCAGGGGTTCCGCGGTCATCGGTTCGCTCCTCTCGTTCGATCAGCCTGTGCGTGCCTGCCCGGCGCGGCTCACCGGGGCAGGCAGTGGACGTACCCGCGCCTCACCCGCGGTGGCGACGACGAGGTGCCCCTCCGGCACCGACCGCCACCCGGGATCGTCGTCGTGCGGCTCGGAGGCGAGCAGCACCGAACCCGGTGTCTCGCGGACCGACAACGCGTGCCCCGCCACGCTCGCCACCACCCGGTGCCCGTCGGTGAGCAGCAGGTTGAGCCGCGACCCGGGGGCGGCGGCGGCGACGTCGGTCACCGTCCGCCCGACCGCCTCGACCGGGTCGGCACCGGCGCGCAACCGATGCCGCACCAGCGCCCAGAGCAGCGCCGAGTCGGTGGTGGCGTCCAGAGTGAGCAGGTCACGCACCGGCAGACCGGCGGCGAGCGGCACCACGGCGTCCGGCCAGCCGCGGACCACACCGTTGTGGCTGAACAGCCACCGCCCCTCGGCGAAGGGCGCCGCCGCGCCGTCGAGCACCGCCATCCCGACCGTGGCCGAGCGCACCGCCGCCACCACCGCCGCGCTGCGGGTCACCGCCGCCAGTTGGGCGATGGTCGGGTCGCTCCAGATCGGCTGCGCCCGTCGGTAGCGCACCGGCTCACCCTCACCCGGGTACCAGCCGACACCGAACCCGTCGGCGTTGATCGTGCCGCCGCCGCGCATGTCACGGGGCGCCCAGGACTGCCGCACCAGCGAGTGCGGAGGGTCGAACAACAGCTCGGCCAGGGTGACCGGCGGCCCCAGGTAGGCCAGGTGGCGACACATCAGCGCCCCCGGCCCGCCGCCGGGCCGCCGGTCGTGCGGCGACTCACCGGTACGACTCGTCCGGTCGCGCGTCCCGGGCGCAGCGGAACCCGCTGAAGATCTGCCGGCGGATCGGATAGTCCCAGTTACGGAAGGTGCCCCGGCAGGCGGAGCGGTCGGTGCCGAACGAGCCACCGCGCAGCACCCGGTAGTCGCCGCCGAAGAAGACCTCCGAATATTCGCGATAGGGGAACGCGGCGAACCCCGGATGCCCGTCGAACGGGGTCGAGGTCCACTCCCAGACGTCCCCTATGAGCTGGTGCACACCCAACGGTGACGCGCCGGCCGGATACGCGCCCACCGGCGCCGGCCGCAGATGGCGCTGGTCGAGGTTGGCGTGCGCCTCGGTCGGGTCGTCGTCCCCCCAGGGGTAACGGCGCGACCGCCCGGTCGTCGGATCCCACCGGGCCGCCTTCTCCCACTCCGCCTCGGTCGGCAGCCGCTTGCCGGCCCACGCCGCGTACGCCTGCGCCTCGTACCAGCACACGTGCACCACCGGCTCGTCGGCGCGGACCCGCGCCCACTGACCGAAGCGCCGATACGACCAGTCGTCGCCGTCGGAACGCCAGTGCATCGGGGCGCTGAGCTGCTCCCGAACCCGATGCTCCCAGCCCGCCGCGCTCCACCAGCGCTGATCCGTGTAGCCGCCGTCGGCGATGAAGGCCGCGTACTGGCCGTTGGTCACCGGGGCGGCGTCGATGACGTACGCCGGGAGGTCGACCCGGTGCGCCGGACGTTCGTTGTCCAACGCCCACGGATCGGTGTCGGTGCCCATGGTGAACTCGCCGGCCGGCACCAGCACCTCCGCGCCGACCCGGACCGACGGCTCGGGCGGCGCCGGGGCGTGCAGCACCGCCGGCCCCGAGCGCAGCTGGTGGGTGGCGAGCATGGTCTCGTCGTGCTGCTGCTCGTGCTGCACGATCATGCCGAAGGCGAACCCGTCGGCGACCAGCGGCCGCTCGGTGAAGGTCACCGCGTCGAGCAGGTCGTGCACCTTGTCCCGAACGGTGGCCAGGTAGGCGCGCGCCTCCGCGGGCGGCAACAGGGGCAGCGCGGGGCGGTCTCGGCGCGGCTGCTTGAACGCGTCGTACAACTCGTCGATGTCACACCGGACCGGTTCCCGGCCCCCGACGTCCCGCACCAACCAGAGCTCCTCCTGGTTACCGACGTGGGCGAGGTCCCAGACCAACGGCGACATCAGCGGTGAGTGCTGGCGCGTCAGGTCGACGTCGTCGACCACCTCGGTCAGCAACGCGGTACGGGCGCGGGCCCGCGCCAACTCCACAGCGATGTGGTCGCGCAACTGCTCGCCGTCGACCCGGCCCGCCCGCGAGGTTCGCAGAACCGGCTCACTCCTCGCGCTCACTGAACCGCCTTCCGTTGGCGACTGCGAGGCTCGCAACCCCGGCTCACTCCTCGCGCTCACTGGTCTCTCCTCTCTGCGGCGGCGAGCCGCTGGCGTACCCCTCGCCGGATCTCGTCGTGAGTGCTGGCCGGCAGCTCCAGTCGGGGCATGCTGCTCAGGGCCAGGTCGAGCAGGGCCGCCGCGGCGGCGGCCAGCGCCGGGTCGGCCAGGCCGTGCCGAGCGGCGGGCGACCAGCGGTGCGCCACCGGCGTGGCGATGGTGTACGCCTCGCGCACGGTGCCCGGGTCACCGAACAGGGCGGTCAGCACCGCCAGTGGCAGCCGCCAGCCGCCACCCGGTTGGGCGTCCAGGTAGCGCAGCTCCAGGTAGCCGCGCGGGCGCACCGGCGGAAAGAGGGTGCTGACGTGGTAGTCGAGGTCATCGGTGGTCGGCGGTTGTGGCAGCGCGCCGTCGAGCCAGTCGGCGAAGGTCACTCCGGGCGGCGCGGCCCAGTCGGCGCTGCGCCGGCGCAGACAGAGCAGCGGCGCGGCGAGCACGTAGCTGATCCAGGTGTCGGTCGGATCGTCCCCAGCCCGGGAGGGCGACCAGACCGGGCGGGTCCGAGCCGGGTCGATGGCCAGCCAGGCGGCCATCCGGGCGGAGGCCCAACCGGTGCGCCGCCCGGCGTGTCGAGCGGCGGAGGCGAACACCGCGAGCAGTGGGGGCCCGACCGCGTGGGCGGCGGCCCAGCGGTCAGCGACCTGGTCCGGCTCACCGGCGTCGAGGCAGATCTGCAGGCCGGCGGTGCTGTACATCATCGTGCGGCCGGCCGGGCCGTGGCGGTCGAAGGCTCCGCGCATCGCGCGGTAACGGGGAGTTTCCACCACCGGGCGGGGCCGTCGGTGGGGGTCGATGCCGCTGCTGCCGAGGATCAGCCCGGCGGCGGCCAGCAGGTCGGTGACCTGGGCGATGTCGGCCTCGGTGGCGCGGATCAACGCGGCGACCGAGGGGCGGGGCGGGGTGGAGATCTCCAACTGGCCACCCGGCTCCAGGGTGACCATGCCGCCGTGTCGCAGCGGCTCGGCTGGGCTGGTGGCATCCAGCGTGGCGGGGCTGTGCCGCCCCAGCGCCGCCCGCAGTCGCGTCGCGTCGACCGGTCGAGCGGGATCGGCGGCGTCGTGCACGGTCCATTCCAGTTCGACGCCGGTGTGGGTGGGTGGGCCGGTCTTGAAGCAGATCCGGGCGAGGTGTCGGACTGCGGCTGCGGACTCGCGCAGGATGGCGCTGCGGTCCAGGTCGGATGACGTCGCCAAGGGTCGGGCCCCCTCTCCGTTGTGCCGGGTCCGGCACACCGTGCCACCGTAAACCCACCCACCGACACCGTCGGGGGCGTGCACGGTGCCACCAACCTCTGTCTAACAGACGAATTTCCGAAGCAGGGCGGAACCAAACCGCTCCCACCGCCGACCGGTCAGCCGCCGGCCCGGTGGCCCGGTCCCGGCGGTGACGGCGGGGCGTTCCCGGATGGGGACGGCCTGCCGTTCGCCGACTCGGAGGGCGTGACCTTCGCCGGCTCGGACGGCTTCGTCTCGGGTACCAGCCGCTGGCAGTACGCCTCGACCTCGGCGGGGCCGCCGGCAGCGGTCACCAGCTTCTGGAAGGCCGGCGTGCGTAGCGCCTTCTCCCGCTGCTCGGGTGCCTTCGCCCGCCATGCGCGGCACAGTCCGTGCACCTCGCCGACGGTAGCGGGACTGGCCGGCGGCGTGGCGGTGACGGGCGGCGGCGCGCCCGGCGACGGGGCGCCGGTGCCCACCGACCGACCGGGCTCGCTCGATCGGGATGCGCCCTGGTGCGTCGAGGGTGACGGGCGCGACGGTGCCGGAGCGACCGGTTCTGGCCCCCGGTCCCGGGTGACCGCGGCGAAGGCGGCCCCCGCGGTGGCGGTGGCTGCCACCGCGCCGATCCAGGCCACCGCGCCGGTGGTCGTCCGGCGACGGCGTGGCCGCTGCGGCACAGCCGGTGCCGGGTTGGCCCGGGCGGCCCGGAACGCGGCCACCGCGGCGTCCTCCCCGGCCAACTCGCCTGGGCGGACGGGGCCGGCAGCCACGGCGAGCAGCGCGGCGACCGGCTCGACCGGGGGCACGTTCGGGGCGCTCAGGTGCGCCTCAGGTGAGTCCGCGTCCAGTTCGGTGCGCGCGGCGGAGGGGTTCTGGTCCAGGGTGGCGTCCCCCCGGGCGGAGGCCGAGTCGAGCAGCCGCTCGCTGTCGGCGTGGTCGGCCCGCCGGAACGGGTTCATCGGGAGTCCCCTCACGTCAGCCGTCCGCCGGTTCGACGTGCGATGCCCGCAGGGCGGGGCCGCTGCCCGCACGCGGCGGTGGCACCCCCTCGACCCCGGCCGAGGACTCGGCCGGGGTCTGCCGCTCCAGCAGGACCGCGAGCCGGCGTAGGCCACGGTGAGCGGCGGTCCGCACGGCGCCGGCCCGGCGGCCCAGTACCCGGCCGGCGGATCCCGCGTCCAGCCCGATCACGGCCCGCAGCAGGACTGCTTCGGCCTCCCGGGGCGGGAGGGTGGCGATCAGCGCGAGGGCGGTCTCGGTACCGATCGTCTCGCTGGCTCGCTCGGCGGTGTCCGCGTCGCTGGCGAGCTCGACGAGCGCCTGCACCGGGACCGGGAGCGAGGGGCGGCGGCGCATCCGGCGCAGGTGGTCCATCGCGCGGTTACGGGCGATGGTGACCGCCCAGGCCCGGAACTCGCCCCCGGTGAAGCCGGGCAGGTCACGGGAGATCTGGAGCCAGGTCTCGGAGGCGACGTCCTCGGCGTCGGCGCCGACGAGCGCGGTCAGGTATCGCAGCAGCCCGGGCTGGAGGCTGCGGTAGAGGAAGCGGAACGCCTCCTCGTCCCCGGCCTGCGCGGCGGTCACCACCTCCGACAGGTCGGCGGTCATCCGCGGCCCACGCATCGTTCGGGGCGTGTCGGCCCGACCAACCGGGCTGGCGCACGCCACGCGGCACGAGTCGTCCGCCCGATCAGCACCAGCACCACACCGCCCTCCACCGCTCTGATTGTGCCCGCGACAACGATTGTCGGGGCGGCGTGTCCGGGGGCCAACGCCAGGGTGGTCGATCGGCGCGCTGCGCGCCGAGGTAGCCGGGAGGGCCCGAGCCGGGCTAACGCTAGGAGGGGGCTCGCGACGCGACAAGTCGGCGTCGTGTCACGGAAGAGTGACAATTATCAACCCGGCCCGACGGCGCGTCGCCGTAACGGCCGGTACGCAGCAGACGCCAACCGTGCCTGGAGGCGGATTCTGGCCACCGCCGACGACCCGAGCGACGGAAATAGTCGCTTTTTGTGACACCACACATCCGCAGCGTCACGAAGAGCGAGCGTCCACACAGGTCAGGCCGGATCAGCCAGTCTGAACCAGCCGCCCGGCGGCCCTGCCGCGGCGCGCCGCCCCGCGCCACTCTAGGTACGGTAATGCGGTGTTGTCATCGGAGGTCGTGCTCAGCGGTCGCTACCGCTTGGACGAACGTGTCGCCACGGGCGGCATGGGCGACGTTTGGCGTGCCTCCGACCTGATCCTCGGCCGACAGGTCGCGGTCAAGGTTCTCCTGCCGGCGCTGGTCTCCGATCCCGATTTCATCGCCCGGTTCCGCGCCGAGGCCCGGATCATGGCGGCGCTGCGGCACCCCGGCATCGTGCAGGTCTTCGACTGCGGTGCGGACGACCTCCCCGACGGGGGGCGGGCGGACTACCTCGTCATGGAGTTCGTCGCCGGCGAGCCGTTGTCCAAGCGGATCGAGGCGGCCGGACGGCTCGACGTGGCCGAGACGATGTCGATCGTGGCCCAGGCGGCCGCGGCGCTCAACGCGGCGCACCGCGGCGGCATCGTGCATCGCGACGTCAAGCCCAGCAACCTGCTGGTGCAGGAGGACGGCACCGTCGTCCTGGTGGACTTCGGCGTGGCCCGCTCCACCGACATCACCAGCATCACCAGCACCAACGCGGTGCCCGGCACCGCCCTCTACATGGCTCCCGAGCAGGCCGCCGGTCGGCCGGTCAGCGGTGCCACCGACATCTACGCCCTGGGCGCTGTCACCTACTGCTGTCTGACCGGCAGTCCGCCGTTCACCGGTGACAATCCGCTCCAGGTCGCCGTGCGGCACCTGGACGACGAGCCGCCGGAGCTGTCGCACGACATTCCGGAGGCGGTCCGCGCCCTGGTGTCGCGGGCCCTGGCCAAGGATCCGCTGGAGCGGTTCACCAGCGGAGCGGCGATGGCCGAGGCCGCTCGGACGGCGGTCACCGGCGGCGAGCCGCCGACGGCGATGGCCGGGCCGGTCGCGCTGCGCGACGCTGGGCCGGGCACCCGCACGGACGTGCCGGCCGGCGCGGCGGTGGCGGACGGGCGCCAGCGACGGCGGGGTCCGCTCGTCGGCGCGGCGGCGGCGATGCTGGTCGCGCTGGTCGGGCTCGGCGCGGCGCTGGCCGCGACGCGCAACATCGAGGACCCGGCGGTCAATCTGCCGGCCACCTCGCCGACGGCCGCGCCGAGCGGTCCCGTCGACCTGCCCGCGGCGAACGAGCAGATCACCAGCGTCGAGCCGGGCCGGCCGGACCGGCCGCACGTCCCCGGCAACTCCCCGTCGGCCTCGCTCTCCGTCACGCCGAGTGTGCAGCCGAGTCAGACCGCCAACTCGCCGACGCCGACGGCGGGCGTCACCACGGCGCCGCCTACCAGCGCGGCACCCACGACGGCCGCGCCGCCGACGACCAGCGCGCCTCCTGATCCACCCGCCACCTCCAGCCCGCCGCTCGAGCCGGAGGTGCCGGCGGACGGTTGAGCCGACCGCTGTCGCCGATCCCCCTCCAGTCTCACCAGCACCGATATCCCCAAAACGGACTTACGACGCCGAAGACGCCTCTAGGCTCTCAGCAGGCTATTTACACCATCTGCTGCGGGAGCCTGGGTGAGCGCTGAAAAGCTGGTCGTGATCGGTCAGGGGTACGTCGGACTGCCGCTGGCCATGCGGGCCGTCGAGGCGGGGCTGGACGTGGTCGGTCTCGACGTCGATGCCGACCGGGTGAAGCGTCTCGCCTCCGGCGAGTCGTTCGTCGAGGACATTCCGGCCGACCGGCTGGGCCGCGCGTTGGGCAGCGGCCGCTACCACCCCAGCACTGAGTACACCGATGCTGACGGGTTCGACATCTGCGTCATCACGGTGCCGACCCCGCTGCGCGACGGGACCCCGGACCTGAGCTTCGTCGAGCAGGCCGGCATCGGTATCGGCCCGTACGTACGCCCGGGCTGCACGGTGATCCTGGAATCGACCACCTACCCGGGCACCACCGAGGAACTGCTGCGTCCTCTGTTGGAGTCGGCCAGCGGCCTGACCAGCCCCGGTGACTTCCACCTCGGCTACAGCCCCGAGCGGATCGACCCGGGCAACCCGACCTGGCGCCTGGAGAACACCCCTAAGGTGGTCTCCGGTGTGGACCCGGCGGCGCTGGCCCGGGTGGACGGGTTCTACCAGCGCCTCGTGGAACGCACCGTGCCGGTGGACTCCACCCGCGTCGCCGAGCTGACCAAGCTGATCGAGAACACCTTCCGCCAGGTCAACATCGCGCTGATCAACGAGCTGACCATGCTCTCGCACCACCTCGACATCGACGTCTGGCAGGCGATCGACGCCGCCTCGACCAAACCGTTCGGCTTCATGCCGTTCCGGCCCGGCCCCGGCGTCGGCGGGCACTGCCTGCCGATCGACCCGTGCTACCTGTCCTGGCAGGTCAAGCGCCGCCTCGGTCGGCAGTTCCGGTTCATCGAGCTGGCCAACGACGTCAACCACGAGATGCCCGAACACGTCGCGCAGCGGATCATGGGAGGGCTGAACCGGGACGGTCGGGCTGTCAGCGGCGCCCGACTGCTGCTGCTCGGTCTGGCGTACAAGAAGAACACCGGCGACATGCGCGACTCCCCCGCCGTGGACGTGGCCCGTCGGTTGCAGGCCCTCGGCGCCGAGGTGCACGCCGTCGAGCCGTACGCCGAGGCGCACCAGATCCCCGCCGGGATCACAGTGGTCGGGCTCAGCGAGCGTGAGGTGCGCGCGGCCGACGCGGTGGTGGTGGTCACCGACCATGACGCCTTCGACTACGACCTCGTGGTCAGGCACGCCCGCTACGTCTTCGACACCCGCAACCGGTGCGTCGGCCCGATGGTCGAGCGCCTGTAGACCCGGCACCGCTGGCCGGTCCCGCCGCCGGGGAAGACGGCGGGACCGGCCAGCGGATGTCCGTCCGGTCGGCGGGGTCGGACCCGGCCGGTCCGGCCGCGACCAGGTCACTGGTCGGCGAGCGCCTCGACGACCGGGCGGGACAGCGCCCGGCGGGCCGGCAGCACCGAGGCGAGCAGTGCGGCGAGCACCGCGACACCGAGGATCAGCCCGAGCTGGCCGAGCGGCAGCACCACGTGGAAGTCGCCGCCGAGGCGGTCCAGCAGGGCCATCGTGGACGCGCTGACTCCGGTGCCGAGCCCGACCCCGAGCACCGCGCCGACCAGCGCCATCAGCACCGCCTCGACGGCCAGCACCGCGCGCATCCGCCCTCGGGTGAGCCCGACCGCCCGCAGCACGGCGTTCTCCCTGGTCCGTTCGACCACCGACAGGCTCAGGGTGTTCGCCACGCCGACCAGGGCGATCACCACGGCCAGACCGAGCAGCGCGGTGACGAAGGCGAGCAGCATGTCCACAGTTCCGGTGAGCATCTTCTTGTAGGCGCCCTGGTCCATCAGGTTCACCGTCGGGTAGCGGCCCAGCACCGCGGTGATCGCGTCGCGGGCCCGCTCGGGGCTCACCCCGGCGGCGGGGTCGATCTCGGCCAGGTAGCCGCGCCGGGTGGGGAAGAGCGCGGCGAAGTCCTGGTCGGACACGTCGATGACGTGACCTGCGGGCACCTCACCGCCGGGGGTGTCGTCGGTCACCACGGCGGCCACCCGGAACGCCTTCCCCCTGACGGTCACCGGGGAGCCGACCTGCCAGCCACGGGCCCGCGCCAACTCGCTGTGCACCAGCACCTGCCCCGGCCCGACCCGCTCGGCGTCCCCGGCCAGCACTCCGCTCAGCGTCCGGCCGACCAGCGCCGGGTGGGCCGCGCGGATCTCGACGTCGTCGACGACGGTGCTGCGCTGCTCGTGCACCACACCCAGTTCGGGACGGGAGGCGAGCTCACTGACGAGCGCGGCCGGCAGGTCCTGACCGATTCCGCTGACCACGAAGTCCGTTCCGATCTGGGCGTCCACGCTGCGTTCGATGCCGTCCTTGGTGCTGCGCGCGCCGACCATGAACGCCGAGACCAGTCCGATACCGATCACCAGCGCGGTGGCCGTCGCGGCGACCCGCCGTGGATTGCGCACCGTGTTGTTGACCGCCAGTTCACCGATGGTGCCGAGCACTCGTCGAACCGGCCAGCCGAACACCCGGGCCAGCGCGGGGACGAGCACCGGCCCGAACAGCACGATCCCGAAGAAGGTGAGCACCCCACCGACCGCCACCAGTAGAAGCTGAGCGGCGCTGGCGGCACCGGCCAGCGCGGCCACACCGACGGCGAGGACCACCGCGCCGATGCTCAGCCGAACCCGACCAGCACCCCGGCCGGGCTGCACCGCGGCGTCGGTGAGCGCGGCCACCGGGGCGATCCGTGTGCCCCGCCAGGCCGGCAGCAGGGCGGCGCACACGGTGAGCCCGGTGCCCAGCAGCAGGCCGGTGAGCACTGTCGAACCGGTCACTGTCAGCCCACCGGTGACCGGCACGTCCAATCGGGACAGCAGCAGCCGCAACCCGGCGGCGAGGGCCACCCCGAGCAGCACCCCGAGCGCGGAGGCGACCAGACCCAGCATCGCCGACTCCAGCACTGTGGACCGGAAGACCTGTCCCCGGGTGGCGCCGATCAGGCGCAGCAGCGCGGTCCGTCGGGTGCGCTGGGCCAGCACGATCGCGAAGGTGTTGGCGATCACGAAGCCGGCCACCACGATCGCGACCCCTACGAAGATCAACAGCAGCATGCGGAACTGGTCCACGTTGCGGACCGCGTCCTCCACGGCCTCGTCGAGGATCTGCTGGCGACTCTTCACCGTGGATTCGGCGCCGGACACGGCGCGTACCTTCTCGGTCAGCGCCGCGACGTCGGCGCCCGGCCGGGCCGCCACCATGATCCGGCCGTAACCCCGCTCGCCGGTGAGGGCCAGGGCGTCCGGCCCGACCAGGCCGACGAACGGACCGCCGACGTCGCGGGCGGTGCCGGCCACGTCGACGGTGCCCACCAGTGTGTACGGGCGCGCCGCCCCACCGGTGGCGCCGATCCGGACCGTGGCGCCGAGCCCGAAGCCCTGCTCGGCCGCCGTCGGCGCGTCGAGCACCACCTCCCCGGCCCGGTCGGGCAACCGGCCGGCCACCACGTCGTACGAGCGCAGCGCGTCCTCGGTGGGGATGGCGACGAGCATGGTGAAGCCGAGCACCGGCCGACCGTCGGCTCCGACGATCCCGGCGGTGTTGGTCAGCTCACCGGCGGCGGCGGCCACCCCGTCGACCGCCCGCACCCGGTCGATCAGTGCCGGGGGCAACACCTGGCGGCCGGCCGTGTAGACCCCCAGGTCGGTGTGGCGGTCGAAGGTGCCGGCCCGGTCGTAGGCCCCGGCCCGCATCCCGTCGACGAAGATCATCGTGCCGGCGACGAACGCGACGCCGAGCACGACGGCGAGCGCCGAGAGCAGCATGCGCAGCGCCTCGGCGCGCAGCGAACGCAGGGTCAGGCGGATCATGCGGGGCTCCCGGTGCAGGTGGCGGATCGGACCCCTCCGACGCTATGGCCGGCACCGGTCTGTCGATCTCCACCTGCGCGCTCGACCTGCGTGCGCCCCGGGTCGCGGTGCGCCCGCCGGTCGCTACGACCCAGGTCGTACGCGGTGTCATCCGCCGGGCGTGACCAGCCCGCTCTCGTACGCCAGGACCACTGCCTGGACCCGGTCGCGCAGCTGGAGTTTCGCCAGGATCCGCCCGACGTGGGTCTTCACCGTCGCCTCGGCCACGTGCACCCGGGCGGCGATCTCCGCGTTGGACAGCCCCTGGGCGACCAGCAGCAGCACCTCCCGTTCCCGTTCGGTGAGCTGCGCGAGTCGCGGGTCGGCGCTCGGGGCGGCGCCGAGCTGCCCCGCGAACCGGTCCAGCAGGCGCCGGGTGATCGACGGAGCCACCACCGAGTCGCCCTGGGCCACCACCCGGATCGCGGCCAGCAACTCCTCCGGCGGGACGTTCTTGAGCAGGAAGCCACTCGCCCCGGCCTGCAGCGCCGCGAAAGCGTCCGCCTCGGTGTCGAAGGTGGTCAGCACCAGCACCCGAGGGCCACCCGCGGGCCGCTCGGCGCAGAGTCGACGGGTCGCCTCCACCCCGTCCATGGTGGGCATGCGGATGTCCATCACGACCACGTCGGCCTCGGTGCGGGCGAGCACCCGCAGGGCGTCGGCGCCGTCGATCGCCTCCCCGACGACCTCCAGGTCGGGCTGGGATTCCAGCACCATCCGGAACCCGGCGCGGACCAGCGCCTGGTCGTCCACGATCACTACCCGGACCGTCATGCCGCGATCACCTCCGTTGTCGGCTCTGACGGTAGTGGCAGCCGAACCTCGACCTGCCAGCCCCCGGCCAGCCGGGGGCCGGCGGTGAGGCTGCCGTCGTACACCGTCACCCGCTCCCGCATGCCGAGCAGGCCGTGACCGCCGGACGGCGCCGGGCTGACCAGCGGGCGGCCGCGACCGTCGTCGACCACCCGGACCACGACGGCCTCGGCGGTGTACGACAGGACGACCTCGACGCCGGCGCCGACGCCGGCGTGCTTGAGCGCGTTGGTCAACGCCTCCTGCACCACCCGGTAGACGGTCAGCTCCAGGCCTGGCGGCAGGCCCGGTGGCGCACCGGTGACGGTGCTGCGGACGTGCAGACCGGCGTCGTCGAACCGGGCCAGCAGGTCGGGTAGCTCGGCCAGCGCGAGGCGTCGGTGCTCGGGGTCGGCCGCCACCGCCAGCCCGTCGGCACCGTCCGCACCGGCCGGGCCGGCGTCGCGCAGAACGCCGACCAGGCGGCGCATCTCCTCCAGCGCCTGCCGGCCGGTGTCCGCGACCACCTTGACGGCGGTGCGAGCCTGGGCGGGGTCACGGTCGAGCATGAACCGGGCCCCGTCCGCCTGGACGATCATCACGGCCATGCTGTGGGCGACCACGTCGTGCAGCTCACGGGCGATCCGGGTGCGCTCCTCGGCGACCGCCGCCCGGGACTCGGCCTCCCGCTCGCGTTCCAGGGTGGTGGCCCGCTCCTCCAGGCTGAGCACGTAGAGCCGGCGGGTCCGCACGTTCAGCGCGACCAGCCACACCGCGCCGGTGACCAACGCGTACCACAGCGCGGTCACCCACCACTGGATGACGTTGGGAGTCTGTGCGGCGGCCAGCAGCACGCCGACGGCCGCGACCGCGCCGGCCAGTACGCCGTCGCGCAGCCGCCGGCCGTACTTCACCACGCTGTACAGCGCGATCAGGACGGCCACGTCGTAGATGAGCGGACCCCAGCGGGCGATCACCTGGATCAGGGCGAGTGCCGCGACCGCCACCGTCACCGCGCTCGGGTGGGTGCGGCGGAACAGCAGCGCCACCGCCATCCCCAGGCCGACCGCCGTGGCCGCCCAACCGCCCGGCTGGTTCACCGCCGCGGCCAGGGAGACGAGGACCACCAGCGCGGCGACGGCAACGTCGAAGGCGACGCCGCGCAGCGGGCGACCGAATACTGTGCGTCTCACGGTCACCCAGCGTACGTGCCGCGACGCTCGGCCCTCGCGCCCCGCGCCCGGGGGTCAGCCGCCGAGGATCTCGCGCATGCGGTCGATCTCGACGGTCTGCTCGGTGGCGACGGAGTTGGCGAACTCGTTGAGCGTCAGGTCGGAGCCGACAGTGAGCAGGTTGGTGGCCATCTCGATGGCGCCCTGGTGGTGCTCGGTCATCATCCGGACGAAGAGCCTGTCGAAGTCCGCGCCACGGGCCGCGGCGAGCTGCCGCAGCGCCTCTGGCGACTGCATGCCGCGCATGGTGCCGTGGTCGTGCCCCTGCACCTCCGCCGGGAGGCCACGGGTCTGCAGCCAGCCGCGCATCATGCCCATCTCCGGCCCCTGGCTGGCCCGGATGCGCTCGGCGATGGCCCGGACGTCGGGGTCGGCGGCCCGGTCGGGGGCGAGCTCCGCCATCGCCAGGGCCTGCGCGTGGTGCGGGATCATCATCCGGACGAACCAGACGTCCAGCGAGTTGTGCGGGGCGGGACCGGCGTCGCGGACCTCGTGCGCCGGGCGGGTGGCCGCCGTCTCGCCCGGACGGCCGGGCGCGATGACGGTCAGGTCGGTGGGGACGGGGCTGACCGTCGGTGACGCGGCGGAGGTGGCGGGCGCGGAGACCGGCTGCGGTGCGCTCGTACCGGTGTCGCCGTCGAGGCGGATCACCATGAACACCACCAGCGGCAACACGAGAACCAGTGTGACGACCGCCAGGATGCGTGCGCGCCGATTGGTCATGGGCCACTCCCTGCAGTCGAGGTCACCGCGATGTTATCCATTGAAGAACCCGCTTTCATGTGATCCAGCTCACATCGACGTTCTTCGTCGGACGGTAACGTGTCAACCATCGTCTCCCCCTTGCGAAGGGCCCCGCCGATGATCAGATTCCACAAGCCACGGTTACGACGACTGCGTGTCGTGGCGCTCGCCACGACCGGCCTCCTCGTCGCCAGCGCCCTCGTCGCCCCGGCGAGCAACGCCCAGACGGTGCCGCAGGCTGCCAAGGCCCCCGCGCTCACCAACACGATCCCCGGCGTCGACGAGATCGTCAGCAGCCCCAACCTGCGCCAGATCGCCAACGTGCCCAAGGTCGCCCCACTGGACGCGACGAACAGCGACATCGCCTTCCAGGGCAAGTACGCGTTCGCCGGCAACTACAACGGCTTCGTCATCTACGACATCTCGCGGCCCAGCGCTCCGACGGTCAAGGCCCGGGTGCTCTGCCCGGGGTCGCAGAACGACATCTCCGTCCACGGTGACCTGCTCTTCCTCTCCACCGACTCGTCGCGCAGCGACGACTCCTGCAACAGCACCACGCAGGGGGCGGACGTGAAGGGCTCGTGGGAGGGCATCAAGGTCTTCGACATCAAGGACAAGGCCAACCCGCGCTACATCAAGTCCGTCGAGACGGCCTGCGGCTCCCACACCCACACCCTCGTGCCGGGCAAGGACCGCAAGGCCGTCTACCTGTACGTCTCGTCGTACAGCCCGCGGGCCGAATTCCCGGACTGCCAGCCGCCGCACGACTCCATCTCCATCATCAAGGTGCCGGTGAAGAAGCCGACCGACGCGGCAGTGGTCGCGACGCCGAACCTCTTCCCGGACGGTGGCTTCCCCGGCAGCCAGACCGGCTCGGCGACCACCGGTTGCCACGACATCACCGCCTACCCGTCGAAGGACCTGGCCGCCGGCGCCTGCATGGGTGACGGCATCCTGCTCGACATCAAGAACCGCGAGGCCCCCCGGGTCATCAACCGGGTCCGGGACGAGGTCAACTTCGCGTTCTGGCACTCGGCCACCTTCAACAACTCCGGCACCAAGGTGATCTTCACCGACGAGTTGGGTGGTGGCGGGGCGGCGACCTGCAACGAGACCGTCGGCCCGAACCGCGGCGCGGACGCCATCTACGACATCGCCGGCCGCGGCAACGCCCGGACGATGACCTTCCGCAGCTACTACAAGATCCCCCGGGCGAACGCCGACACCGAGAACTGCGTGGCGCACAACGGCTCGCTGATCCCGGTGCTCGGCAAGGACATCATGGTCCAGGCGTGGTACCAGGGTGGCATCTCGGTGTTCGACTTCACCGACTCGGCCAACCCGAAGGAGATCGCCTTCTGGGAGCGCGGCCCGCTCTCGGCCGACACGTTCGTCGGCGGCGGCACCTGGTCCGCGTACTACTACAACGGCCACATCTACTCCAACGACATGGTGAAGGGCCTTGACGTCCTGGAGCTGAACGACTGGCGTACCTGGTCGGCCAAGCTGACCCGCTACCAGGAGCTCAACGTGCAGACCCAGCCCAGCTACCTGGGCTGGTAGGCACCGCGCACCACACCGGGCCCGGTCTCCGATCCTCGGGGGCCGGGCCCGGCCCGGTGCGACGCCAGACTCGTCGGGGGCGGGCACGGTGGGGCCCGTCACCAGGACGGGGGTTGCGAACCGGCTGGCCAGACGCTGTGCCAACGTGAACAGACGTGACAGTTGCCGCCCCGCCCGAGCCGACCACGCGGCGCCGGCCCCACCCCCTGGACCTGGTGGCGGCCGTCCTCTTCGTGGTCGGGGCGGCCTGCGCGCTCAGCGGGCTGCTCCCCCGCGCGGAGACCACCGCCACCCTGCACCGGATCCTGCCGCTGCTGCTGTTCCTCGGCACCGTGATCGTGCTCGCCGAGCTGACCGCCGTGGCCGGTGTCTTCGACGTGCTGGCCAGCCGACTGGCCATCGTCTCCCGGGGCAGGTGGGCCGTACTGTTCCTGCTCTGTGGTGGTCTCGCCACGCTGACCACCCTCGTGCTCAACCTCGACACCACCGCAGTGCTGCTCACCCCGGTGCTGCTCGCGCTGGCCCGGAACCTGCGGATCCCCGCCGCCCCGCTCGCCGTCACCACGGTCTGGCTGGCGAACACGGCGAGCCTGCTGCTGCCGGTGTCCAACCTGACCAACCTCCTCGCCGCCGACCGGGTCGGGCTGGCACCCCTGGCGTACGCGGCCCGGATGGCGTTGCCGCAGCTCACCTCCGTCGTGGTCACCATGGCGCTGCTCTGGCTCGGGTGGTGGCGGCGGGAGCGGCCCGCCGGTGGGCGCTTCGTCCCGCCGACCCGGCACGTGCCGGCCGACCCGGTGCTGCACCGTACGGCGCTCGCCGCTTGCCTGATCTTCGTCGCCGGCATCCTCGCCGGCGTGGAGATCGAGATCGCCTCCACCGTCGGGCTCGCGCTGGTGCTTGTCGGTTTCCTGGTCCGCTCCCCCGCCACGCTGCGCCCGGAGCTGGTCCCGGTGCGCCTGCTGTTCTTCGTCACCGGCCTGTTCCTGGTGGTGCAGACCCTCGGCCGGCACGGGCTGGACGACCTGGTCGGCACCCTGGTCGGCGCCGACGGTGGCGCGCTGGGCGCCCTGCGCGCCGGTGGCACCGGAGCGCTGCTCGCCAACGCCGTGAACAACCTGCCCGCCTACCTGGCCGGCGAGTCGGTGCTGCCGACCGGTGACCACACCCGCCTGCTGGCCCTGCTGATCGGCACCAACGTCGGCCCGCTGGCCGCCCCCTGGGCGTCACTGGCCACCCTGCTGTGGTTCGAGCGCTGCCGGGCGGCCGGGGTGGCGGTGCCGGTGACCCGGTTCGTGCTGACCAGCACCCTGCTCGCGGTCACCGCGACGCTCGCCGCGGTCGGCGCGCTGCTGCTGGTGAACTGAGCGCTCAGTCGCGGTACACGGCGACCTGAAGTTCGGTTACGCCCTTCTCCGGGGTGTCCGGGCAGTAGTCGAGGTAGACCTCCCGGGCGAAGCCGTCGGTGCGGTAGCCGTTCTCCTCGATCCACCGGGCGAGCGCCTGCATGCTCGGCTCGACGTCGTCCATCGCACCGCGATGGATGATCGTCGCAGCGTTGCGCAGCTCCGGCAGGTCGCGCACCGTGACGTCGGACGCCGCTGACGGCTCGGCGTCGACGAGCACACCGGCGTGGACGACGACGGCGTCGCCGCCCGGGTCGGCCGGCTCGTACCAGGCGATGCCCGGCCCCGTCGGCGTGATCCCGGCGGCGTCCAGCCGACGGAACAGCTCCGGGTAGAGCGGTTGGATCACCGGGCCGATGTCCTCGCCCCGGTAGCTGGACGCGACGGCGGTCAGCTCCGCGACGCGGACCGGCGCGATCTCCTTGAGGACGACGTCCTGGGTGGTCATCCGACCCTCCGACTCGATCATTCGGAGCCTCGCCTCGACAGCCGTGAGCCGGGCCGTGTCGGCGGCCAACTGTTCCGCCAGTTGGCTCCGGCGCAACCGCAACATGCCACGCAGCTCGGCCACGTCGACGGCGTCGTCGACGATCGCGCGCACCTGTTCGAGGGTGAGGCCCAGCTCCTTGAGGGCGATCACCCGGTTGAGCCGGCGCAGCTGGTCCGCGCGGTAGAAGCGGTAGCCGGTGTGCGGGTCGACGCTGGCGGGGGGCAGCAGGCCGATGCTGTCGTAGTGGCGCAGCATCCGCACCGACACCCGGCCGAGTCTGGCGAAGTCTCCGATGGTGAACATGGTCCCCCCACACTCGTCCCTGACACCGTGTCAGAGTCAAGCGTGGCGTGCGGGGGCGGCCGTCAGTGGCGGGCGGGGCGCGGGCCGACCAGCCGGCGGACCATCGGAGCGGCGTTCCACTTGGCCGCGCCGACCAGGTCGCGGGCGTGCTCCAGGACCGTGTAGTCGGGTCGGGTCAGCCCGTCGGCGATGGCCCGGTCCAGGTCGTTGCCGCAGCGGCTCAGCACGGTGTCGAAGTCCCGCCGGACCGGCTCCTGCAGGTCGTAGCCGAAGGAGCGGTGCAGCCGGGCGAAGAGCGGCTTGTACAGCCGGACCCGCTCGTGCAACCCCGACGAGTACGACATCGGGTTCTTCGGACGGCGCAGGACGTAGTCCGGCAGCACGTCGGCGAACGCCCGCCGGACGATCCACTTCTCCTGCCCGTGTCGCAGCTTCAGATCCACCGGCAACCGCATCGCCAGCTCCACCACGCTGAGGTCGAGGAACGGCACCCGGGCCTCCACGCCGTACGCCATGGCGGCCCGGTCGACGCGCTGCAACTCGGTGCGGCACAGGTTGCGGATCCGGTGCAGGAACAGTCGGCGGGCCGCCGCCGGGGCGACCTGGCGGTACATCGGGTACCCGCCGAACAGCTCGTCGGAGCCGTCGCCGGTCAGCACCACCTTGATGCCCAGGTCGCGGAGCCGCCGAAAGATCGGCACCGAGACGACCGCGTTGATGATGTCGCCGTACTCGGTCAGCTCGGAGATCCGGATGGCCTCGCGGACGTCGGCGAGCCGGATGTCACGCGGTCGCAGCTCGACCACCACGTGTGGCACGTCGAGGTCGGCGGCGAGCCGCCGGGCGTACGCCACGTCGGGGCTGTCGGCCACGCCGACGGTCACCGCGACGCAGTCCGGGTGGATGTCGCGCACCTGCCGCAGGGTCAACGAGCTGTCCAGCCCACCGGAGAGCACCACCCCGACGGTCAGGTCGGTCTCCACCCGCATCCGGATCGCGTCGCTGAGCGCGGCACGGACCAGCAGCGCGGCCTCGTCCGGGTCGTCGATGACCGGCAGGCCGTCGCCGATGGTGAGCAGGTCGACGTACGGGTTCAGTCGCACCTGCCCGTCCACCTCCGCCCAGCCGTGGTGCCCGGGCGGCACCTCGGCGATCGGGGCGCCGTGCCCGACGAGCGCCTTCACCTCGGAGGCGAGGTGCAGGCAACCGGGTCGACGGGACCAGTACAGCGGCTTGACCCCGAGCGGGTCGCGGGCCAGGTACGCCCGGCCGGTGGCCCGTTCGACGACAGCGAAGGCGTACTCACCACGGAGTCGGGTGACCGCCGCCTCGCCCCACTGCTGGAACGCGGCGAGCAGCACCTCGGTGTCGCTCTCGGTGCGGAAGGCCTGCCCCAGGCGGGTCAGCTGCGCCCGCAGCTCCCGGTAGTTGAAGATCTCGCCGTTGAAGCAGAGCAGCCACCGCTCGTCGGTCGACGTCCACGGTTGCACCGCCCGGTCCCGGTCGACGACCCGCAGCCGGCGGGTGCCGGCGAGCAGCCCGCTCTCGGACCGGGTCTCGGTGACCTCACCGCGCGGGGCCAGGGCGGCGAGCATCCGCCGGAAGGTCGCGGGGTCGGCCTCGGGACCGATGCTCAACGCGATGCCGCACACCGGCTCAGACCCCCATCTCGGCCTCGTACGCCCGGCGTAGGCGACGCCGGGCGGTGGGCGCGAGACACACGTGCCAGGCCTGCCCCTCGTCGATCACGTTCAGCTCACCGGCCTCCTGCCGGCTCAGCAGCAGCTCCGCCAGGGCCTCGCGCGCGCCGAAACGCTCGAACCAGGCCAGCTCGACGTCGGCCGAGTAGCCGAGGCAGTGCCCGCTGGGCAGCATCGCCGCGTAGCCCAGGCGGCGCAGCCGGTACTGGTGCTCGGCGCTGCGGACCAGGCTGGTCACCCAGAGCGGCGGGGTGGCCGGCGGCGCGACGGCGGTGAACTCCCGTCCGATGTCGTTGAGCAGCGCCACCACCTCGCGCCGAGCGCGGCGGAACAGCAGCCCCGCGGTACGCGGGGTGGCGTCGGGTCGCAGCCGGCGACGCAGCCCGCGGGCGGCCCGGCCCAGTATCGTGGCGGGCTGCTCCTGGTAGCGGAAGCGCAGCAGGTCGCGGCGGCGCAGCCACTCCAGGTCGACCAGCTCGGGGCTGCCGTTGACCTGGTCGTCGGTGACGAAGGTCGGTGCGTCCTGCCACCACAGCACGTCGATGCGGGAGAGCAGGTAGATCCGGACCAGCGCGCGGAGGTCAGTTGCCGAGGTGCGGTCGTTCGGTTGGTAGCGGGCCATCTCCAGCAGCAGCGTCTCGCGCGCGCCGATCAACCCCTGCGGCGTGGCGTCGAGGACCGCGGCGAGCGCCGGCTCCCGCAGCCGCTCGTCGATGAGCACCTGCCGGGCCCGGGTGCTCGCCGCGTCGGCCAGGGCGCCGACCTCGACCAGCAGTTCGGCGACGGCGGCCCGGTAGGCGGGCAGGTCGGGGGCGGGGGCGGAAACGCGGCGGGGGGTCGCACCGGAGGGTCGACGGCGGGCCGGAGCGGTGGGCGACGGAGGCGAACCGGGCTGCTGTCCCGGGCTACGGCTGGGCACTCGCATGACGGGTCCCTCTCTCCGGTCACGGCACTGGGTGGTTCGCCCTGAAACACACCGTAATCATCGGGACCGGAACGGACCGAACATTCCTCCTATCTCCCCCCTAACGGAGCGCCGGCAGCCATCGTCAGTCGCCGTCCGTCAGCACCAGGGCCTGCACCTCGGCGTACGACGGCAGTCCCCCCGGCATGGTGGACCCGCCGTCGCGGACGGCGTCGGCGGCGGCGAGCGCGGCGCCCAGCGCGGCCCGGAACAGCAGCGAGCCGGTGCTGACCCGGGCCGCCCCGGCCCCGCCCAACTCAGCCAGCCCTGGGCCGCCCGGCTGGTACAGCGCGTTCACCGGAGCGTCGATCCGCTCGGTGAGGATGCGCAGGGTGGCCAGGTCGACGGTCCCGGGCACGAAGATCCCGTCGGCACCGGCCAGCCGGTAGGCGCGAGCGCGAGCGAGGGTCTGCGGCAGTGGGTCGTCCACCCCGAGCCACCAGGTGTCGGTGCGGGCGTTGACGAACAGCTCCGGCACCGCCGCCTTCACTGCCACAATCTTGGCAGCGGCGACCTCGGTGTCGGCGAGAGTGCCGTCGGCACGCCCGTCCTCCAGGTTGATCCCGACCACGCCGGCCCCGGCCAACTCCGCCACGTACTCGGCGACCTCGACCGGGTCGTCGCTGAACCCGGCCTCCACGTCCACGCTGAGCAGCACCGGCATCCGAGCCAACCGGCGGGCCAGGGCGAGGGTCTCCCCCGCGGTGGCCGCGGTCCCGTCGGGCAGGCCGGCGGTCGCGGCGACCCCGAGGCTGGTGGTGCCGATGGCCGGATGTCCACGCGCGGCGAGCGCCGCCGCCGAGGCGTGATCCCACGCGTTGGGCAACAGCAGGGGGCGGCCGGCGCGGTGCAGGGCGTGGAACGCCGCACGACGTTCGATCATCGGACGCTAACCTCCAGAGTTGTCGGCACCCGCAGGGTCGGGTGCGGCTCGTGGCGCACCGGGGTCGGAGCACGCCGGCAGCGTTCCCGCAGCACGTCGAGCACCCCGCTGGCCAGCGCCAGGGCGTGCCGGTCGCCGGGGCAACCCCGCTCCCCCGTCCCGAAGGTCAACAGCCCGGCACCGGGCCGACCGGGCTGGAACGTCGCGGGCTCGGTGAACGCCTGCGGGTCACGGTTGGCCGCGTCGAAGCGCAGCAGCACGGGGCTTCCGGCCGGCAGATCCCGCCCGCCCAGCCGTACCTCGTCGACGGTGACCCGTCGGGTGGCCCGGACCGGCGGGTCGAGGCGCAGCACCTCGGCCAGCAGGTCGGCGGTCGGTACCGTGGCCGCCGCTCGCGGGCCGGCCGGGGGCACCAGGTGATGGGCGGCGGCGCCGATCAGGCCGGCCGTCGCGTCGCACGCCTGGACCAGCAGACCGATCAGGTTCGCCAGTACCTCCGGCGGACCCTGCGGCGCGAGTGCCAGCAGCGTCGTCACCGCCCGGTCGGCCCGCGAGGTCGAGGCCGGGTCCACCCCCGGGTGGTACGCCGCCGCGACGACAGCGACCGCCGTCCCGGCGGCTGCCGGATCAGCGAAACCGAGGCGATCGGCCAACGCCCGCAGCGGCACCGGCCGGGCCAGTTCCCGCATCACGTCGACGCGGTCGCCGGCGCGGTCGAGAACGGCCACTGTCAGCCGCGCCGCGTCCTGTCGCAGGTCGTCCGGGGCCAGCGCGGCCAGCGCGCTCACTGCGACCGCCCGACGGTCGGCGTGCTGTCGTGGTGAACTGAACCGGCTGACCGTGGCGCGCAGCCAGGCGAGGGTGCCGGGCGGACCGGTGTCGACGGCCGGCACCTGGAATGCCCTGTCGGTCAGCGCCGCGCGTACGTCGGCGTGCCGGGTCACCCACCAACCGCGTTCCGGTTCGAACGAGGGCGGCCCACACGCCGGTGTTCCCGGGGCGGGCGCAATGTACGGCCAGTTGTCAGTCACCGCCCGACCGTAGGGCGCGAACCGTTCGCCCCACACCGAACGATCCCGCCCCGCCCCGCGCTGACCCTGCTCCGCGATCTTGCATTTTCTGTCCCGACGCAAGGGGCATATCCACGCATCTCAGCAACGGAAAGTGCAAGATCGGCGTGGTCCTCTTGCTCGACCGCCACTGGCGACGGCTGCCGCTGCGCGTCAGGCTCGGCCGCTGGTGGGTGCCGGGAAAGAAGCGGGGGCGAGGGTGTCGTCGGGGACGTCCAGGGTCTCGGCGAGGGCGACGCGGCCGGTGGGGGTGAGACGGATGGCGCGGCCGGCGCCCTGGCTGATCCAGCCCAGATCGGTGAAGCGGCGGCAGAGCGCCGCGCCGAGTGCTCCGGCCAGGTGCGGGCGGCGCTCGGTCCAATCCAGGCAGTCGCGGACCACCGGGCGTCGACCGGTGCGCAGCAGATGCACCGGTACGCCCAGTTCGGTCGCCCACGCCCATCCTTCGGAGGTCAACGCCAACCCGCTGGACTGGTCCAGCCGTCCGCCGGCCAGCAGCGCGTCGTACATCAGCACGCCGAGCCGCCCCGCCAGGTGGTCGTAGCAGGTCCGGGCGTACGCCAGGGCGGCGGTGGAGGTCGCCGCCCGCAGCGACCCGGTCGGTGCGGGCGTCGTTGGGGCGTGGCCGGCCAGGTCCTCGATCAGCTGGGCCACCGACGGCCCGGCCAGCCGCAGGTAACGGTGCCGGCCCTGCCGTTCCTCGACGAGCAGCCCACCGCGGACGAGTCGGTTGAGGTGGTCGCTGGCCGTCGACGGGGCGACACCGGCGCGCCGGGCCAGCTCGCCGGCGGTCCACGCCCGCCCGTCGAGCAGCGCGACACAGATGCTGGCCCGGGTGCCGTCGGCCAGCAGAGCGGCCACCTCGGCCATCCCCCGCCCCTCGGCACCTGCGGTCATCGCCTCATCATGCCCGGCGATGGCGGCGCATCAGCGGTGCGGGTGCCTGGCTCGAACCGACGGCCGCCACGATCAGGTGACCTCGTGCAACACCGGGACGATCCGGAAGTCGACGGTGGCGTGGTCGATGGTCGCGTGCACCGGCGAGTCGGCCATTTCGGTCATGATCCCTGACGCGCTGCGCCGGCCGTCCGCCACCGAGTCCCAGGCGACGATGTCGGTGATCGTGCCATCATCGGTCGCGATAATGCGGCGCCAGCGGAAGCCGGGCTGGCGTCGTAGGTAGTCGTCGATGTCTTTGTTGGACTTGACGAAGTCGGCGCCGGTGAGGCCGGGGACGAGCCGGAATGTCGTCATCTCGAGCGCTTCACTCATGATCTTTCTCCTCCTCGTGCGTGTTCAGCCTTGCGCGGTGGACCGCATGATGATCTCGTTGACGTCGACTGTGTCGGGCTGCGCGATTGCGTGGGCGATGGCGTCGGCCACCGCCGAGGCTGGCATGCCGAGTTCCTCGGTCGCTGCCCGAGCGGCAGCCTGGATCTGCGGGTCACCGCCGCGCTGGGTGAGTTCGGAGTGGGTGTACCCCGGGCTGACCAGGGTCACCCGGACGTCCCGGTTCTCCTGACGCAGGCCTTCGGTGAGCGCCCGGATGGCGTACTTGGTGGCGCAGTACACCGACGCCGTCGGGTCGACACGGTAGGCAGCGGAGGAACCGACGTTGATGATGTGGCCCTTGCCGCGGGCCCGCATGAGCGGCAGGGCCGCCGCGACGCCGTGCAGCGTGCCGCGTAGGTTCACGTCGATCATCTGGTCCCACTCGTCAGTCCGCAGGGAGTCGAGCGTGGACAGGGCCATCACCCCGGCGTTGTTGATCAAAACGTCGATGCGCCCGTGCCGGTCATGCACGCCCTCGACGAAGCCGAGCACGCTGTTCCTGCTGGTCACGTCGAGTTCCTGGTAGTCGGCCGTGCCGCCGTCATGGCGCAGTTCATCGACGAGCGCGGCGAGCCGCTCGACCCGTCGCGCGCCAAGCACGACGTGGTGGCCGTCGGCGGCCAACCTGCGGGCGGTCGCCGCACCGATGCCGCTGCTCGCGCCGGTGATAAGAATGATCTTTGAGGATGGGCTGGTCACTGCTGCTCCTGGTCTCGGTTGGTGCCTGCGTCGAGGCAGCGCGTGTCCAACCATCCTGCGGCGGCCGGGAGCCGGGAAGGGCGGCCTTTCCTAGGTGCACCGCACCCTGGAACGCCGCCCTGGACCTGCACGGCTCCGTCCGCCCCGGCCATCACACCGACCCAGCCCGGTTTCGACGTCGCTGTCCGGTTCCGCTGGCGAACGGCTGCCGGCGATGCCCGCCGTCGCGGTAGCGGCCGTCGAGGGCGGGGACCGGAGCTTTAGGCTGGTGGACATGGTCGCCACCAGCAACGGGCTCGGCGACTACCTCCGAGCCCAGCGTGCCCGTGTCGACCCCAGGGACGTTGGACTGCGCGGGGGCGGCGACCGCCGGGTGTCCGGGTTGCGCCGTGAGGAGATCGCGGTGCTGGCCGGCGTGAGCGTCGACTACTACGCCCGCCTCGAACAGGGCCGGGAGCGCAACCCTTCGGCGCAGGTGCTCGACGCGATCGGACGGGCCCTGCGCCTCGACCTGGATGCGCGCGGCCACCTCTTCCGGCTCGCCGGGCTGAACCCCAGCCTGGGTCCGACGAGCTTTCGAGATTCGGTTCACCCCGAGTTGCTGCGGCTGTTGGACGCGTTCCCCACCTCCGCCGCCTACGTGCTCAACCCCGCGTTCGACGTGCTGGCCACGAACAATGTGGCGGCGGCACTGCTGTCACCCTTCGTGGGCACTGTCAACATGGTCCGGGTGCTGTTCCAACATCCGCAGGCGCGCACCGTCTTTCCGGACTGGCCAACTCTTACCGAGAACGTCGTACACGCTCTGCGGCTCAATGCCGGCCTCTTTCCAAACGACCCGGAGATCCAGTCGCTGGTGGCCGACCTGGGGCGGGGCTCGCCAGAGTTCCGGACCCTCTGGGCGAACCAGAGCGTGCGCGGTCTTACCAGGATGTTCAAGGTGGTGCAGCACCCGGCCGCCGGACGGATCGAGTTGACCTACCAGACGTTCGACGTCCGTGATGCGCCCGGACAGCAGCTCCTGGTCGGCATGCCGGAGCCGGGGAGCCGCAGCGCCGAGGCCCTCGCCGCACTGGCCACCACGTACAGCCTGCCTGACAGGCGTCGGTGAGGCGCTTGCCTACTGCCCTACTCTGGAGGAGCCGCGGCGCCACTTCGGCAAGTCGGGGCCTTAGCGCCTGCATCGCCGGGCGGATAGAAGTAACCGGATGATCTGGACGAAGTTCAGAAGCGACCGCACCCCTCGCCGACTCCGTGCCGTGTCCGAACTGCGGTTTCCTGCCAGCGGGCGTCAACATCTCAGGAACCGGTATCCCCATCTCAGCGACGACGACCTCGTTCTCGTCGAAACCGCGACCCGGCAGTGGTTCCGGATCATCGCCCGCCAGCCCGGCGCGAAGCTGTCGATGCCGTCGGTGGTCGTGGACGATCTGTGGCAGGAGATGACCCTGCACGCGCGGGACTACGCCACCTTCTGCGACGCCGCGTTCGGGCGCTCTACGCACCACCGACCGACGTCCGCGACGAGCAGCGACAGGACCGACGCCAATCGCGGGCCTCTCCTGCTCGCCACGCTCGGCCATGGCCGGCGTGACGAGGGGTGTGGCCCGACCGGCCTTCCCCTGTTGTTCCGGGTGGACCAGGAACTGCACATCCACGACGGCAACCGCTACCTGGCCGACTGCGGAGGCCGTGGCGAATGCTTCCCGGTCTCCGGGCGGCTCTGCCTGCAACACCTCGCCGGGCCGGGCAGGCGGCCCAAGCCACCCGGCATTCGCGGCGACCTGCCCTTCAACGACGGCCGCCACGGCTACGCCGGCGGTGCGGGCGGTGGCGGCGGCGGCGAGTTCAGTGGCGGGGGCGACGGCGGAGGCGGCGACGGCGGTGGGGGCAGCAACTGAGGCTCCGGACGACGCGTGACGACCTCAGCCGCGGCCGGTCAACGGGCTCACCGTCCGGTCCGTGCCGTCGTAGCTGCGGGCGGCGTCGAAGTCACCCGTCGGACGCTGCCCCCCGGCGACGGCACGAGCCATCCGCAGGTCCGCGTTGCGGAACCGCAGGGCCAGGCTCAGGTGCGGCACCCATGCGTCGGGCGCATGCCACGGGCGGTGTCCGTCGGCCTCGGCGAGAACGTCCCAGACGGCGGCGTGCAGCGCGGTCAGCGCCGGAGTGGGTCGGACGAGCCAGACCAGTGGGGCGCTGCCGTCGAGGACGACGACCCGGTCGAGCGTCACCGGCACCGGCAGCGCGGCGTCGAACAGTGCGGCGAGGCGGTGCTCGACCCCCGGCGGGAACTCGTCGACGGCGGCGAGGGTGAGGTGCGGCCGGTTGGTCGGGTGGATGTTGCGGGCCAGGCTGGGCAACCCGGCGGCGGCCAGCCGACCCCAGACCGCCCGGACCGCGACCTCCAGGCCGGGCGAGCAGACCAGTTCCACCGTACGCACGCGCCCACGCTAGCCGGCGACGCTCCTGCTCGGCGGACGCCAACCGAAGTCAGAGCCAGCCGTTGTCCCGGGCGGTGCGGACGGCCTCGGCCCGGTCGGCGGCGCCGAGCTTCTGCACGGCGGCGGAGAGGTGGTTGCGCACGGTTCCGGTGGACAGGTGCACCCGACGGGCGATCACCGCGACCGGGGCACCGACCTCCGCCAGCCGCAGCGTCTCCAGTTCCCGAGGGGTCAGCGGGCACGGGGGCAGGGTCAACGCGTCGGCGGCCAGCGAGGGGTCGACGTAGCGCCCTCCGGCGTGCACCCGGCGGATCACGTCGGCGAGCGCCCCACCCGGCGAGCCCTTGGGCAGGAACCCTCGGGCGCCGGCGGTCAACGCCTGGCGCAGGTGCCCGGGACGACCGTGCCCGGTCAGCACGACCACCGCGCAGTCGGGTCGGACCCGGGTCAGCTCGGCGGCCACCGCGATGCCGTCCAGGCCGGGCATCTCCAGGTCCACCACTGCCACGTCCGGGCGGTGCGCCAGCGCCGCGGTGACGGCTGTCGGCCCGTCGGCGGCGTGTGCCACCACCTCGATGTCCGGTTCCAGGGCGAGCAGCGCGGCGACGGCTACCCGGATCAGGTCCTCGTCGTCGGCGAGCAGGACGCGGATCACGACGGCGCCGGCACTGTGGCTTCGAGGGTGAAGATCGTGTCCTCCCGGCGTACCCGCAACTCGCCCCCGGCAGCGGCGAGCCGGTCGGCCAGCCCGCGCAGGCCGTGGCTGTGCGCGTCCGGGCCACGGTCGTCGGCACCGTCGTTGGCCACCGTCATCCTGGCCACGCCATCCTCCCGATCGATGCGGATCCGGCACCAGTCGGCCCGGCTGTGCCGCAACACGTTGGTGCTCGCCTCGCGCAGCACCGCCGCCAGCTCGGTGGCGGCGGGTTGCGGCAGGTCCGCCGGCAGTGGCAGAACCGTGCACCGCACCCCGCAGGAGCGCAGCACCCCCACCACCGCGGCGAGCTGTTCGTCGAGGTCGACGGCCCGATAGCCGTGCACGGTCTCCCGTACCTCGCTCAGCGCGGAGGCGGCCAACCGTTGCACCTCGGCGGCTTCCCGCCCGGCCCGTTCCGCGTCGACCGGGGCGAGCCGGGCGGCGAGTTCGGCCTTCAACGCGATCACCGTGAGGCGGTGCCCCAGGACGTCGTGCACGTCGCGGGCGAAGCGCAGCCGCTCCTCGGCGGCGGCCAGCCGGGACTGGGCGGCCTGGCCCTGCCGGGCCTCCACGAGCAGGTCCCAGAACCAGACCTGGAACCCGTTGACGGCGGCCACTGCCGCGCCGATCCCACCGGTCACGGCGAGATGGCGCGGAACGGAACCACCGGTCCACCAGGCCACCGCCACCGCCACCGCCAGGACGCCGACCGCGACCGCCAGCGCGGCCCGCCACCGCACCAGCAGCGGCGTCATGCCGATCAGCGCCGCACCGAGCCAGGCCCAGGTCGGCCACCTGCCGGCCGCCACCGGACCCACCAGCGGAACGGTCAGCACCGCCACCGCGACCAGACTCAGCTCGGCCCGACGCCGCCAGCGCGGGTCGAGCCACGGCGTCACGGCCGCGTACAGGACGACGGTCTGGGCGATCACGAAGGCGAGGATCCCGACCGCGCCGAGTGTCACCCGGCCCGGGTCGGGCTCGCGGGTCAGGCCGACCGCCGGTAGCAGGACGCTCGCCCAGACGCCGGTGGCCAGCGACACCAGCGTCGCCTGCCGGGCGCGACGCAGCCGGCGGTCCGCCCGGGGAGTCACCGCCTCGCTCGCCACGCACCGATCCTAGGACCGCCCCGCGCACGGTCCACCCATGCGAACCGTCACGGTCGGGCCGTGCGGTCCGCACGGTTTTCCCGTGACGAACGGGTCTGCCGGCCACACCGGGGGCACCGGCAGGGTCGAGGCATGGAAAACACCCGGATGTACGCGGACAGCCTCACCGCCGTACCGTCGACCGCGCCCCTGCCCACCGACGAGCCGACCCCCTCGGCCCCGACACCGACCAGCGCGGCACCGACCGCCGCGGCACCGGCCAGCGGCAGACGGCGGCTGCTGGGGCACCTGGGCGAGATGGCAGTGGCGATGGTCGCCGGGATGCTGCTGCTCGGGCCGTTGTGGGAGCTGGCCGGCGCCGCTCTGGGCGTCGGCGACGCGCTGACCCGGCCGGAGGTCGCCGCACTGGTGATGGCCACGAACATGACCGTCGGGATGACGGTGGGGATGCGCTACCGGGCGCACCGCTGGCACGCGGTCGGCGAGATGGCCGCCGCGATGTACGTTCCGTTCCTGCTGCTGGTCGTGCCGTTTCGGGCCGGCCTGATCGACGCCGACGCGCTGATGCTCGGCGGTCACCTGCTGATGATCCCCGCGATGGTGCTGGTGGCGGTCCGACACCGACACGAGGCGTTGGCGCCGGTACGCCGACACCGGGTCGTGGTGGCGCTCGCCCACCGCTGGCCGACCGGGTTGGCGCTGCTGATGACCGTGGACATGTGGGTCGACCCGAGCGTGCTCAGCCCGTGGACCATGCTGGTGCTGCCCGGCGGCTACCTGGTGATCGGCGTGGCCCGCCGCACGCTGGGCGGGCGGGGCGTGCTCGCCACCCAACTCGCCGGTCTGTTCTGCTGGGTCGCCCTGACGCTGATCGCGGTGAAGGCCGGCGGGCGGACCGCCGACTGGCTGGTGGCGTTCGGGTGGTTGGCGCACGCCGGCTGGGACCTGGCGTACCACCGCAGCGGCCGGGTGGTGCCGCGCGGCTACGCCGAGTTCTGCGCGGTGCTCGATGTGGCCCTCGCCGCGGTGATGGTGCTGGCCATCCTGACCACCGACGCCTGATCGAGGCCGCCGTCGGGACCGCGGAACGGCCGCAGCACGGGCTCGGGGACAGCTCTTGTGGCGGTCGCCGCAACGCCCCGGACGGCGTGATGAAAGGCTTGGCGCATGAGTTCCGCACCTGCACAGCACGACGCACCGATCGACGCCACCCCCGACGGCACCGACGAGGTGAGCGCCTTCACCGAGCTCGGGCTCCGCGCCGAGCTGCTGGGCGCGCTCGCCGCCCTCGGGTACGAGGAGCCGACCCCCATCCAGCGGGAGGCTATCCCACCGCTGCTGGAGGGTCGGGACCTGCTGGGTCAGGCGGCCACCGGCACCGGCAAGACGGCCGCGTTCGCGCTGCCGCTGCTGAACCTCATGACGGCACACCGCCAGGGCGGCGACCCGGTGGCGCTGGTGCTGGTGCCGACCCGGGAGCTGGCGGTACAGGTCTCCGAGGCGTTCCACCGCTACGGCAAGGACCTGGGCGCGCGGGTGCTGCCGATCTACGGTGGGCAGCCGATCGGGCGGCAGTTGCGGGCACTGGACAGCGGTGTCGATGTGGTGGTGGCCACCCCGGGTCGGGCCCTCGACCACATCGCCCGGGGCACCCTGCGCCTCGGTGGATTGGCCACGGTGGTGCTGGACGAGGCCGACGAGATGCTCGACATGGGCTTCGCCGAGGACATCGAGGCGATCCTGGAGCACGCTCCGGCGCAGCGTCAGACGGTGCTCTTCTCGGCCACCATGCCGTCGCGCATCGACGGGATGGCCCGCCAGCACCTGCGTGAACCGGTGCGGATCGAGATCGGCCGGGAGCAGCAGGTAGCGGGCGAGGCGCCCCGGGTGCGGCAGAGCGCGTACATCGTGACCCGCGCGCACAAGCCGGCCGCGCTGGGTCGGGTGTTGGACGTGGAGTCCCCGACCGCGGCGATCGTGTTCTGCCGCAGCCGGGAAGAGGTCGACCGGTTGACCGAGACGATGAACGGTCGCGGCTACCGCTCCGAGGCGCTGCACGGTGGCATGAGCCAGGAGCAGCGCGACCGGGTCATGGGCCGGCTGCGGGCGGGCACCGCCGACCTGCTGGTGGCCACCGACGTGGCGGCGCGTGGGCTGGACGTCGAGCAGCTGACCCACGTGGTCAACTACGACGTGCCGTCCGCCCCGGAGTCGTACGTGCACCGCATCGGCCGGGTGGGTCGGGCTGGCCGCGAGGGCGTGGCGATCACCCTCGCCGAGCCGCGTGAGCACCGGATGCTCAAGACCATCGAGCGCGTGACCGGCCAGCGGATCACCATCGACAAGATCCCCACCGTGGCCGACATGCGTACCCGCCGGCTGGAGCTGACCCAGGCGGCCCTGCGGGAGAGCCTGCTGGAGGACGACCTCGACCCGTTCCGGGTGATCGTGGAGACGCTGACCGACGAGTTCGACCTGATGGAGGTCGCCCTCGCCGCCGTGAAGCTGGCCCACGAGGTGACGTCGCCGGGCTCCGACGACGAGGAGGAGATCCCGCAGGTTCCGGTCCGTGGGCCGCGCGAGGGTCGACCGGAGGCCGGCGGCCGGGGCGGCGACCGGCGGGGCGGGGGCCGGCCACGCTCCGGCGGCGGCAACACCGTCCAGGTCTTCGTCGGCCTGGGTCGACGCGCCGGGGTGCGCCCGCAGGACCTGGTCGGCGCGATCACCGGGGAGACCGGCATCCGCGGCCGGGACATCGGCTCGATCGAGATCGCCGACCGGTTCTCGCTGGTGGAGGTGCCGCAGGGGGTGGCCGACGAGGTCATCTCCGGGTTGCGCTCCAGCACGATCAAGGGCCGCAAGGCCACCGTGCGCCGCGACCGCGGCGGCGACGAGCGCTGAACACGCCGTCGGCGACCGCCGGGGCACGACGGTCGCCGACGACACGCCCGGCGGGGCGGCGGGAGAAACGCCGAGCACCCGCCGCCCCGCCGGCGCTAGCCGATGTTTCCGTTGACCACGTTGTTGGCCCCGGCCAGCGACGCGCCACCGGACCGGTGGTCGTACGCCCGCATCACGTTGTTGGTGACGATCCAGTTGTTGCTGGTGCCGACCGTCACGATTGGTCGGTCCTGGCGGCGGGGCGTCGCGTCGTCGTAGAACTGGTTGCCGATCACCTGGCACAGGTCGGCGTCACGGCCGAGGATCCCGTTCGCGCCGTTGTCGTGGATGTCGAGCCCCATGATCCGGGTACGTCCGGATGAGGAGACCTCGATACCGTTGGCGGCGTTGCGCCACAGCCGGCCGCCGATGAACTGGGTCCCCCAGACCTGCCGCAGGTCGGCGCCGCTGCCGGTGCCACTCGTGCCGTTCGACTCCAGGTAGACGTTCTGGAAGATGTTTCGATGGGCGGGTTCGCGCAGCTCCACGCCGTTGCCCCGGCAACCCCAGACGTGCAGGTTGTCGAAGAAGCAGGCGCTGTCCAGCAGCCGTATCCCGGTCTGGCACTCACCGACCCAGACGTTGAGGAACTCGTTGTCGTACGCGACCTTGTTCACGAGGATGCCGACGCCGAGGCAGTCCTCGATGTTGATATCGGTGATCTTGTTGGCGTGGGCGCTGGTGTCCGCGTCCTTGCCGAGGAACTCGATGGCGTGGCTGCCCGAGTTGCCGAAGTGCAGGTGGTGGAAGGTCGACCGGGGGCCGCGGACGGTCAACAGCACGTCGGAGGTCCGCATGCCGTAGAAGTGCACGTTGGAGATCTGGTTGTACTTACCGCTCGATACCAGACGACCGGTGTAGCCCGGGGCCGGCTGGATGATCGCCGCGCCGATGTTCTCGCCGGTCCAGGTCACGCTCGTCGGGAAGCGGACCTCCGATCCGAGACCGAGTGCGCCCACCGGTTGGAAGATCTCCCCGCCACCGGCCGGCAGCAGGTTCAGCGCGGTGGTGACCTTGTCCGACTCGTCACTGCCGTCGAGCCGGCAGCCGACCCGGGGGTCCCGGAGGCTGAGCGGGGCCTCCCGCACTGTCGTGACGGGCGGTGATCCCGCCTGTTCGGCACCGGCGAGGGTGGCCACCGTCGTCGCCACCGCGGCGCCCGCGCCGCCGGCGAAGAGCACCCGCCGTCCCAACCGTCGGCCCGGTGGATCTGACCGTTGTGGCACTGCCGGCGGTACCGCACCAGGTGCGCTCACGATCGGTTCCATGCCTCTCCCCCGTTGAGTGCCACCTCGAGCGGCGGGCAGACTCTACTGTGCATTGTCGCCTGCTGGCCGACGCGGATCAGAGAGCGTACGGGCCGAAACGGCCAACGGCCACCACGGCGGCGAGGACGAGCAGCACCGCGCAGGCGACAGCGCCCTGGATCTCGGTGCGACGCCCGTCCTGGGTGGTCTGCTGCTTGCGGGCGCGCAGGTGCACCAGGATGCCGCCGATCATGACGATGACCAGCCCGACGGCGGCGAGTGGGGTGAGCACTGTGGCGATGCCGGTGGCGGCCGGCAGCACGAGCCCGGCGGCGGCCAGCAACTCGACCGCGCCGAGCGACCTGACCTGTGACGGCGGCACCGGGTCCACCCACCGCATCACGTCGCGCAACTTCTCCTTGGGCTGGCTCAGCTTGGCCAGTCCGACGCCGGCGAAGACGGCGGCGAGAAGGATCTGAATGATCCAGAGCACCACGTTCACTGGGGTTCCTCCAGGGGGCCGCCTCGCGGCGGAGAGGTGGTTGACGGTGCAGACGAGACAGTAGACCTTCCCCCGCGTACCGAAGGGCCCCCGCCGTCGGAAGACGGCGGGGGCCCGAACGGTCGGAGCGTCAGACCGAGAAGAGCGCCGGACCGTCCAGCGTCTTCACGTCGGCCGGGCGCAGCGCCAGGGCGAGCACGTCGGCGACGTCGGCCAGGGTGTGCACTGTCAGCGCCTCGCGCACCTCGGTCGGCAGGTCGTCCAGGTCGGGCTCGTTGCGCGCCGGGATGATCACCTCGGTGAGGCCGGCCCGGTGCGCGGCGAGCAGCTTCTGCTTCACCCCACCGATCGGCAGCACCCGGCCGGAGAGCGTCACCTCACCGGTCATCCCGAACTCGGGGCGGACCGGGCGACCGGTGACCAGCGACGCCAGGGCCGTGACCATGGTGATGCCGGCGCTCGGACCGTCCTTGGGCACCGCGCCCGCCGGGAAGTGGACGTGGATCCGGCGTCCCGCGAGAGCGTTCGGGTCGATGCCGAACCGCCGCCCGTTGGAGCGCAGGTAGGAGAGCGCGATCTGCGCCGACTCCTTCATCACGTCACCGAGCTGGCCGGTCAGGGTCAGCCCCGGCTCGCCCTCCATGCTGGTCGCCTCGATGAAGAGCACGTCCCCACCGGCACCCGTGACGGCCAGACCGGTGGCCACGCCGGGCACGGCGGTGCGCTCGGCCGATTCCGGGGTGAACTTCGGCCGACCCAGGTAACCGGTGAGGTTGTCGGTGCCCACGCGTGCCGGCGTCGGGTCCGTCGCCAGCGTCACCGCCACCTTACGCAGGATCTTGGCCAGGGCCCGCTCGAGCTGCCGGACGCCGGCCTCCCGGGTGTACTCCCCCGCGATCAGCGCGAGAGCCTCGTCGGCAACGGCGACCTCGTCGACGGTCAGCCCGGCCCGCTCCCGCTGCCGGGGCAGCAGGTGGTCGCGGGCGATGGCGACCTTCTCGTCCTCGGTGTAGCCGTCCAGGGTGACCAGCTCCATCCGGTCCAGCAGGGGGCCGGGAATGGACTCCACCACGTTGGCGGTGGCCAGGAAGAGCACGTCGGACAGGTCGAGGTCAACCTCCAGGTAGTGATCCCGGAAGGTGTGGTTCTGGGCCGGGTCGAGCACCTCCAGCAGGGCGGCGGCCGGGTCACCGGCGTAGCCGGCGGCCAGCTTGTCCACCTCGTCGAGAAGCACGACCGGGTTCATCGAACCGGCCTCGCGCAACGCGCGGACGATCCGACCGGGCAGCGCCCCCACGTAGGTGCGCCGGTGCCCGCGGATCTCCGCCTCGTCGCGGACGCCGCCGAGCGAGACCCGGACGAAGTTACGGCCGAGCGCCCGCGCCACGGACTCGCCGAGGCTGGTCTTACCCACGCCGGGAGGACCAGCGAGGGCGAGCACCGCGCCGGAGCCGCGACCACCGACGACACCCAGGTTGCGCTCGGCACGCCGGTTACGCACCGCCAGGTACTCCAGGATGCGGTCCTTGACGTCGGCCAGGCCGGCGTGGTCGGCGTCGAGCACGGCTCGGGCGGCGGCCAGGTCGGTGTTGTCCTCGGTACGCGTGCCCCACGGCATCTCGAGCACGGTGTCCAGCCAGGTACGGATCCAGCCCGCCTCCGGGGAGGCGTCGCTGGCCCGTTCCAGCTTGCCGACCTCCCGCATGGCCGCCTCGCGTACCTTCTCCGGCAGCTCGGCGGACTCGACGCGGGACCGGTAGTCGGCGGAGCCGTCCGGCTCGTCCTCGCCCAGCTCCTTGCGGATCGCGGCGAGTTGCTGGCGCAGCAGGAACTCGCGTTGGGACTTCTCCAGCCCCTCGCGGACGTCACTGTTGATCTGCTCGGTGACCTCCTGCTCGGCCAGGTAGTCCTTCACCCAGCCGACCAGCAGCTCCAGCCGGGCGGTGACGTCCGGCGCGGCGAGCAGCTCGGTCTTCTGCTCCAGCGTCAGCCAGGGCGCGTAACCGGCCGAGTCGGCCAGCTCGGAGAGGTCGGTCATCCGCTCCACCGCGTCGATGACCTGCCAGGCGCCCCGCTGCTGGAGCACGGAGGTCACCAGGGCGCGGTACTCGCGGGCGAGTTCCCGGGCCCGACCGGCGTAGGCGGGTTCGTCGAGTTCGGTCGCCTCGACCCAGAGGGCGGCGCCGGGGCCGGGCACGCCGGAGCCGATCCGGGCCCGGGACAGGCCACGGATGACGGCGGCGGGCTCACCCTCGGGCAGCCGGCCGACCTTCTCGATGGTGGCGACCACGCCCACCGGACCGTACTCGCCGTCGATGCGCGGCACGGCCAGCAGCTTGCGGTCGCCGGTCGCCCGCGCCGCGTCGATCGCGGCCTGGGTGGTGGGGTCGAGGGTCACCGGGATGACCATGCCGGGCAGCAGCACGGCGTCGGTCAGGGGAAGTACCGGAAGAGTTGCCATCGAACACCTGCTATCGCGTTGAGTTGAGCGTGTCTCACTCAAGTAACAAAGCGTTCCCCTTGTTCCGACCTGTGACCCAGACCACTCTTCTCCCGGTCCGTCGGGTCGCCCGGGACCGGCGGGCGACCCGACGAGGCACCTCAGGTGAGCTTGCTCTTCACCGTGTTCACCACCGAGCCGGCCACCCCCGGGTTGGTGCCGTACAACCGAGGGTCACCCGGAGGCAGCACCGGTTCCGGCGCGTTCGCCCGCGGGTTGTCGTCGTACCGGAACTCGCCCTTGCCGTCCGGCGAGGGCCCGGACGCCCAGCGCCCCTGGGCGGCGTCGGTGCCCGAGGAGAAACCCAGGTACGTGTAGCCGTACTCCTCGGTGAACTCACCCGAGTCCGGGAAGGCCTCCGGCACCGGCATCTCCTCCAGCCCGTCCTCCTTGAGCTGCTCGATCGCCGCCAGCCACATGTTCTGGTGCATCGTGTCGCGGGCCAGCAGGAAGCGCAGCATCTGCTTGACGCCCGGGTCGTCGGTCATGTGGAACAACCGGGCGACCTGGAGCCGACCCTGCGCCTCGGCGGTGACGTTGAGCTGGAAATCGGCCAACAGGTTGCCGCTGGCGGTGATGAACGCGCCGTTCCAGGGCACCCCGTTGGAGTCGGTGGGCAGGGCCCCACCCCCGCCGTGGATGAAGTGCGCCGGATTCTCACCGGCGTAGGTCGCGGCACCTCCGGGATCCTCCGCGATCCCCTCGGTCAGCGACAGCGGCGCGTTGTCCAACAGCCGGGTGATCATCGTGACGATCATCTCGACGTGGCCCATCTCCTCGGTGCCGACGTCGAGCAGCAGGTCCTTGTACTTGCCGGGCAGCCGGCAGTTCCAACCCTGGAAGAGATACTGGTTGGCGACCGTCATCTCACCCCACTTGCCGCCCAGCACCTCCTGCAACCGCCGGGCGAACGCCGCGTCCGGGCCGTCCGGCTTGGCTTCGAACTGCAGATCCTTGACGTGGCTGAACATCCAACCTCCTCGGTACCGGAAAACAGGTAGCGAGGCCGTTCCCGCCCCGATGACCCGAGCGGGCCAACCGGTGTCCCGCCCGGGTCAGCGCACCGGCCGAGCCATCGGCAGCAGCACCTCCAGCGCCACTCCACGGGGCCGTAGCCGGTACGCCCGCAACGCTCCACCGTCGGTCGCGACGAGCTGCCGCGCGATCCACAGGCCCAGACCGGACATCCCGACGGCCGGCGCCGGACGCCGCAGCGCGACCAGCAGCGCTTCGTCGACCCGACCCTCGTCGGTGACCAGGATGCTCAGGCTGGGGCCGCGCACCGTGGCGTAGAGCCCGACCTGTCCGTCCGGCGGCCCGTGCCGCAACGCGTTCTGCACCAGGTTGACCAGCACCTGTCGAGTTCGTCCCGCCGGCACCGGGAAGGAGGCCGCTCCCCGGGTGGCCCGCGCCCGCCGACGGCCGACCGGCACCAGAGCGGCGGCCTCCCGCAGGATGCCCGCCAGCGCGACGGCCGGCTCCGGCTGCGGAGTCGGCGTCAGCACGCCGGTGCCGGCGGTCGCGTCGCGCAGCAGGCTCTGCAGGTGGGCGGCCTGGTCACGGGCCAGCTCACTGAGCGCCCGCCGGTCGTCCCCGGTCAGCTCCCGACGCTCGTCTGCCAGCGCGCGGGTCAGCGAGGTCAGGGTGCTGATCGGCGTCCGGAACTCGTGGCACAACACCCGCAGCAGCAATTCCGAATCGGCCGCCGTCGGTCGCCTCTCGCCGGGTGTCGGCTCAATGGGGCGCAACCCTCGCAGCAGGTCCCGCAAACCGTGCCGTACGCGCATCCACCCGACTCCCCTCGTTCGGTGCGAACCCGCATGATCGGTACCCGCTGGGGAACGGCGCAGACATGCCGGGAGCCTCCACCTTGCGACTCGTCGTCGTGGACGATCACCCCCTTTTCGTCCGCGGCCTGGAGTTGCTGCTCCCGATCACCACAAACGGCCGCGCCGAGGTGGTCGCCTCGACCGGCGACGCCGCCGCGGCGGCGGCCCTCGTCAACAGCTGCTGCCCCGACCTGGCCCTGGTCGACCTGCACATGCCGCCGCCCGGCGGTATCCGGGCGGTGGCCGCGATCCGGCGGACCACCCCACGGGTACGGGTGGTCGCGATGTCCGGTTCCGCCGAGCCCGGGCCAGCGGTGGAGGCGCTGCGGGCCGGCGCCGAGGGGTTCCTGCCGAAGACCAGCGAACCGGAGGAGCTGCTGCCCCCGCTGCTGGCGATCCTCGACGGCTGGGCGGTGCTGCCGGCCGAACTGCTGCGCGCCATGCTGCGGCCCACGCGCTCCGCGCCCGTCGACCTGGACGGCGAGGAACGGCGACTGCTGCGAGCGATCGCCGCCGGCCGCAGCACCGTCGACATCGCCGAAGAACTGCACGTCTCCGAACGGACGGTGAAACGGATGACCGCCGCGTTGCTGCGCAAGTTGCGGGTCTCGAACCGGGCCGAGGCGGCTGCCGTCGCCGGTCACAGCGGCATCCTCGGGGAATGAAGCCTCCGCACCGAACCGATTCACGGTTTTGCTCGGTAACGGAATCGCGACGCGCCGAATGAATGGAAGGCATATTGTTGCGGATTACCGGGGTGGTAGGTCAGACTTTGGACACATCCCGCCGCACACAGGGAGTAATCGGCAATGGCGAGAAAAGTAATCACGGTCCTGACCGACGACCTCGACGGTGGGAAGGCCGACCGGACGGTTGAGTTCAGTCTCGACGGCGTGGCCTACACGATCGATGTCTCCGACGAGAATGCCGGCGTCCTGCGCAAGGCGCTCGATCCGTACATCAATGCGGGTCGGCGGATCGGGCGCGGTCCGGTGGAGAGCACCCGTTCTGTCCGGCGACCGGGGCGACCCACCGGCGCGGGAATGGATCGGGAGCAGAACCGGGCCATCCGGGAATGGGCCGTCAAGAACGGCTACAAGATTTCCGAGCGCGGCCGGATCCCGGTTGAGGTCGTCGAGGCGTACAAGAGCCGCTGACGCGACTCGACGGGGCCCCGCCGGAAACGGCGGGGCCCCGTCGTTTGTCCAGGCACCCGAAGCGAGGCGGCGGCCGGCCACCCCGGGTTGTCGCCCCGGGTGGCCGGCCGCCGTTGGCACGTGAACTCAGTTGACGTCGATACGCACCGAGTCGAAGGCGGGAGTCTGGTTGGCCCGCTCCATCATCGGCAGGCGGTGCGAGCCGTCACCGGCCCAGACGGAGCACTGGGCGGTACCGGACTCCGGCAGGCCCGGAATCTGGATCGTCACCTCGTCGGGCTGGGCGCCACCGCGGCCGTCCTCGGTCGCGACGAAGAACGCGGGCACCTCCTGCGGCTCCGGCGGAGCGGTCAGGCTGTCCAGCATCCGGCAGGCGGTGTGGAAGTGACCGCGGACCAGGCCCTGGTCGTTGAGGAGCGAGCTCTCCACGTAGTAGCCACCCTGACCGGCGGCCAGGAAGCGGTCCCGGACCAGATTGCGGGTACTGACCCGCAGGGTGAAGGGCTGGTTCTGGCCGACCTGCTCGGGGAACTGGGTGATCAGCAGCGACGGGTTGTTGGCCGCCGCGCCGACCTCACCGAACTCGGTGCTCACGCAGCGGTTGCCGTTCTGGAAACCGTCGTGCGGCTGGAGCCGGCTCTCGTCGCAGTCGTTGGCGAGCACGCCGAGCCCGGCGCCGGGCTCGGTGCCACCGCCGTTGTTCCCGCCGCCGTTGTTGCCACCGCCGTTGTTGCCACCACCGGGGGTGGTGGTGGGCGTGGTGCCGCCGCCGTTGTTGCCGCCCGTGCCGCCGGTGGGCTGCACCTGGCACTCGGCGAGCTGCGCGAGGCCCTGCGGCCGGGGTCCGACCCGGTCGATGGCGGTCGTGATCCGGTCCAGCACGGCGCGGCGCTTGCCGGCCAACGGCTGGAGGATCGCGTTGCGGATGAACGCCTCACCCTTGTTGCCCTCGGCGGCGAGCCGGCGGTCCGCCTCGGCGATCTGGGTCTGCAACTGGGCGAGGTTGCGGTCCACCTCGGCCCGAGCCCGGTTCGGCACCTGCGGCAGTTTGGCCGCCACATCCGGACAGGCGATGGCGGTGCCGGTGCCCACGGTGCCGTCCTTGCCGTCCTCACACTCGGGAACCGACTGCTGTCCGTCACCCCAGTGATTACGCACCCACCGACCGTTCTGCCAGGTACGGCTGGTAGAACCGCCACCGGTCGGCGCGGTCGCGCCCGGGCTCGGCTCCACGCACTGCCCGGAAGCCGGACGGGGCTTATTTGTCCGCCGGTCCTGGGCCGACGAAATCTGAGTCACGGCGACAACTCCGCCGAAGACCGCGAGCGTGCCGACAACTGCCAGCAGACGCTTGCTCCGCGCGTTGCCGGAAGGCCGGCGCGCCCGAGTGGACCTGCGCATCGAATTGCTCTCCTTCTCGATCCGGTAGTGGATTTCTGCCCTCGGCGGACCGACGGATGTGAGTGGCACGCCGCGGTGGCGACCCACCGTGACCTACCCGGTAATGCGTCGATGGCCGACGATGCCCTTTCCGCACCGTCTCCCGCGCCCGGTGGACGCGGATGGGGAGATCCTGTTCATTCGCGCAGGAGTACGGGGCGGCGGCCGGGAAGGTTCAACAGACGCACAGGAAATTGCCGCGACCCGACGCGGAGCCGGTGTGGAGCAGGAGCAGCAGGTGAAAAGGGGCGCTGGTCAGTCGGCGCAGAGGTGGTCGAAGGCGAACCCGCCGACCAGTTCGTGGCGGCGCTGGCTCAGCGCGGCGATCTGCGCGGTCCACTCGGCGCGTGACAGCAGGTCGGCGACGGCGTTCTCCCGCAGTCGTTCCCCCACGGCGACGGCGGCGAGATCCTCGGCCAGCCGGGCCGCGTCGATGCCGCAGGAGAAGCGGTGTTCGGTCACCGAGACCTGCTCGATGAGGCACGCGTCGGGGCGTACCTGCACCCAACTCCACCCCTGTGCCGGCCCGTCCACCCAGCGGACGTGCAGTCCTCGCACGATCGGGTCGGCCACCCGCCCGGCCACGTACGCCTCGACCGCCGCAGCGCGGGTCAGCGCACCGAGGTCGTTGACCGGCCCGGTACGTCCGTCCGGCAGCCGGCCCAGGATGTCCCGGAAGCCCACCGGCGCCGGTTCGGTCCCGCCGGCGGTCGGCCCGCCCGCGGCGTAGGCGCGCGCGTCGATCACGTACTCGACCAGGCGGCGGCCGTGCTCGGCGGCGTTCAACGTGGGCGAACCGATCCGCAGAACGGGCAGGCCGGCGGCCGCGCTCACCGCGTCCGTGAGTCGCTCGACGCGCTGCTCCGCCGAGCCGGGAGACGGCACCGGGCCGATCTGCACGGCGGCGACCGGACGGCCGGTGTCGGCGGCGTGGACCACGAAGTCGAAGCTGGCGCGGCTCGCCGAGGTCCACTGGCTGCCGGTGACGCCGGGTGGGCGGCCCTGGACCAGATCAGTGAGCCGGCGTGCCGGCAGGACCCGATGGCCGGCGCGGCTGAGCAGCGCGTCGCGCCCCGCCTCGGCGGGCATCGCCCGCAGCCAACCGCGGTCGTCGCTCCCGATGCTCGTCATCTGCCTGATCCATCCGCCGGTCGGTCGAGCCGGGCCGAGTCTAGGTGGTCGATCATGGGCCACCGACTTCTTGTGTGACCGGGATCACAGTAGCGCCGACGTTCCAGAGACTGCCGCCAGGTGTATCCACCGACCGCCGGTACCGGACCGGCCCGGAGGTGACCATGTCGCGACAGCAGTTCGGCTTCCTCGCCGGGTTCCTCGCCGTGGCGGTCTGGGCGCTCGCCGGCGTCGGCGTGGCCGCCCTCGCCGTGCTCGTCGGCCTGCTCGGCTGGCTGGTCGTCCGGGTGCTCGACGGCGACCTCGCGGTGACCGGTCTCGGTGACCGCCGCGCCGACGCTCGGCGGCGCCGATGACCACCCGCCCGTCCGCAGGGACGAACCCCGGCACCGGACCGGCCGCCGGGACGAGCGGTCCGGAACGCCGCCCGGGCGACATTGCGGACGTCGCGCGGATCGCGGTGCAGGCGGCCAGCCTCGTGCCGGGCGTGTCCGTCGTCCGCCCGGCGGCGGTCCGCCTGGATGACCGGTCCGTCGGACTCGACCTGCACCTCATCACCTGGTACGGGCACAGCGTGCCGACGATCGCCGAGACGGTCCGGGCGGTGGTCACCGACCGGGTGGCCGCCCAGACCGGGCTCAGCGTGGCGGTGGTGACCGTCACCGTGGACGACCTGCTCGTCCCCGGCGTCGACTCCTCCGGCGTCGGCACCGCCACACCGGAGGACGGCTGAGATGCGCACCGCCAACCGGGTCGCCTCGTTGCTGCTGGCAACCGCCCTGCTTCTCGGTGGCGCGGCGGCGGCCGTCCAGGCGTTGCTGCTCACAGTGCACCGACCGGCACCGCTCGACACCAGCGGCTGGCTCGACGCGCTCAGCGGCACCCGGTGGCGAGACCCCACCGTCCGGGCCGTGGCCGGCGGGGCCCTCCTGCTGGGCCTGGCCATCCTCGTCGCCCAACTGCGCCGCTGGACGCCGGTCCGCCTACGCGCCGACGAGCGCGACGGCTGGCACCTGCACCGACGCTGTGTGGAACGGCGGCTCGCTGACGCGGCCAGCGCGGTGCCGGGCGTCCGCCACGCCCGGGTCCGGGTCCGACGGCGCGGCGGCCAGTGGCGCCCCCGGGTCCGCGCGACCGGCGATCCGGCGGCCCGGGCGGAGATCGAGTTCGCCGTGCGCCAGGAGCTGCGCCACCTCAGCGCACCCCGCCCCGCCCGGATCGACGTCCGGCTGCTGCCTCGGCGACGGCCGGCGTGACAAACGCCGGGCACCGACTGCTGTGGACCATCATCGCGTTGCTGCTGGTCGGGGGCGGCGGGGCCGCGCTGACGGCCAGCCTCGGCACGTTGCCCGGCGCTGACCCGGCGGCGGTGCTGCTCAGCGCCGAGCTGGTCGACAGGTGGCGGATCGCCGCGCCGTGGAGCACCCTGGCCGCGGCCGTCGCCGGAGCGCTGTTCGCGCTGGCCGGGCAGCGCCTGCTGACCCGGGAGCTGCGGGGCCCGGACGGCGCGCTGCGCGGCACCCTGAGCCACCCCGGACGCCGGCCGGGCCGGACCCGGCTCGCCACCGACGTTCTCGCCGACGCACTGGTACGCGACCTGACCGGCAACCCCGGGGTACGCCGGGCCCGCGTGGTGCTCACCGGCGCGCCACCGCGCCCCGACGTGTGGATCCGGGTGGACCTCACCGCCGACGCGTCGGCCACCGGCGTACGCGAGCACGTTCGCGCCGCGGTACGCCGATTCGCGGCGACGACCGACTGCCAGCCCGCGCACCTCGACGTGACCGCCCGCATCGAGCCCGGCCGCCCCTGTCAGCGGCCCGGCGGCTCAGTCAGCGGTTCGGCGGGCGGCCAGGGTGCTGGCGCCGATGGAGACCGCCAGGGTCAGCAGAACCACGGCCAGGGTCAACCAGACCGGCAGCTTGCCCACCGGCGTCTCGGCGAGAATCAGTTTCAGCCCGGCGAAGGCCAGTAGCAGCGCGAGCCCGTACCGCAGGTAGCCGAAGTGGCGCAGCAGGCCGGCGAGGCAGAAGTAGAGGCTGCGCAGGCCCAGGACGGCGAACGCGGTGGCCGTCCAGACCAGGAAGGTGTTGGTGGTGATGGCAAGGATCGCCGCCACCGAGTCGATGGCGAAGACCACGTCGGTGGCCTCGATGGCGACGAGCGCGACCAGCAGCAACGTCGCCATCCGTCGGCCGCCCACCCGGGCGGTGAACCGGTCTCCGTGGTAGCGGGCGTCGGTGGGCACCAGCCGCCGGAACAGCCGGACGGCGATGTTGCGTTCCGGGTCGACCTCCGGCTTTCCGCGTACGGCCAGCCGCCAACCGGTCCAGATCAGGAACGCGCCCAGCACGAACCCGGCCCAGGCGAGCCGGTCCAGCAACTCGGCGCCGGCGAAGATGAACAGCAGCCGGAAGACGAGTGCCCCCACGACACCCCAGAACAGCACCTTGTGCTGGTAGCCCGACGGCACCTGGAAATAGCCGAAGAGCAGCGCGAAGACGAACACGTTGTCCACCGAGAGCGCCTTCTCCAGCAGGTAGCCGGAGAAGTACGCGATGGCCGGGTCACCGCCGAGGCCCCACCAGACGACCAACCCGAACAGCAGACCCGCGCCGATCCAGACGGCGCTCCACAGCAGTGCCTCACGGAGTTCGATGACGTGGTTGTCCCGGTGCAGGAGCACATCCACGGCGAGCATCACCGCGATCACCGCGCCGACCGCCGCCCAGGCCCACAGCGGGACCGCGACCGTCGCCTCAGCCACCGACGCCCTCCGCATCGACCACCGCGCACCGCCCGTCAACCAGGCCGGCCGGCCCTTTCCGAGCCTAGGTGAACGCCCGACCCGGCATCGGACGGTCGCACGAAGTCGGGTCGGGCACCGGTGAGGCCCGCCATGGCGTCGCCCCACCGCCCGGGCCCGCAGCGCCACCGGGACCGTCGGCGCACGACCGGCGTACGGGGGCCGCGGAGCAGGTTGCGGGTCCGCCACACATCGGTGACGGGTGATACGGCAGGATCGACGGTGACCGGACACATCACCCAACACGGCAGGAGATCCCCGCATGACCCAGGCAGCAGGCGCCCAGTCGGGCAAGCCCGAGGTTGGTCCGATCGAGGGTGCACCGCCGGCCGACCTCGTGATCGAGGACATCACCGTGGGCGACGGCCCGCAGGCCGAGCCGGGCCAACTGGTCAGCGTTCACTACGTCGGCGTGTCGCACTCCACCGGCGGCGAGTTCGACTCGTCCTGGAACCGGGGCGAGGCGTTCGACTTTCCGCTCGGCGGCGGTCAGGTCATCGCCGGCTGGGACCAGGGCGTCGCCGGCATGCGCGTCGGCGGTCGCCGCCGCCTGACCATTCCGCCACACCTGGGGTACGGCGACCGGGGCGCCGGCGGCGTCATCAAGCCGGGCGAGACGCTGATCTTCGTCGTCGACCTGCTCGGAGTGAACTGACCGATCGTCGGGGTCGCCGGCCCACGCCGGCGGCCCCGCGCCCGGGTGCGACGGTGGCGGCCCACCTCGTCGACCGGGTTCAGGCGGCCAGTTGCAGGTCCGTGGTCGCGACCACCGGGCGACGCGCGGCCTCGATCGGCGAGGTCAGCTCCAGAATCGGCATCACGCGGTGCAGCCCGGTGACGCGCAACACCCGCGCCACCACCGGGCTCGGGTCGACCAGGACCAGCTCGCCACCGCGGGCCCGCACGCGCAGATGCGCGGCGAGCAGCGTGCGAACGCCGGCGGCGGAGAGCAGCCGCAGCCCGGACAACTCCAGTTGAAGCACCGGGCGGGCCGGCGCGGACCACAGCGCGGACCGGAACGCGGCCACCGTCGCGATGTCGATCTCGCCGGCCACCCGCACGAGGACCATCTGGTCACCCACGCTGACCTGCACGTCCAGCCGGTCGCTGTGCTCTTCCATGCCCAGAAATCTAGCCGCCACCACCGACACTTTCGCCCCTCCGCGGAGTGATTCCGGGTACGCCCAGGGGCATACCCCGAGGTACCCCACCTCCCTCTCGGGGTGGAGTCAGGGGCTCGGGCGGCGCGCCGCGCGGGCCCGGAACCCGGGGGTCGGCCGGCATTCGGGTGGAGAATAGGTCGATGTTGATCCCCCGGCCCCGGCCGCCCCGGCTGATCCGCCCCGTCCGCGAGCCGGCGACCAGCCCTCCGGCGCTGGCCGGGCCATGGGCCCCCACCGACCGCCGGCTCGACGAGGCCGAGTTGCTACCCCTCCCCGCGGGCGCCGTCGGCCCCGAGGACGTGCTGGTCGACGGCGCCGGGCGGGTGATCAGTGGCGACGAGGACGGTCGGCTGTGGTGGTGGCCGGTCGACGCGCGGGCCGGCACCCCACCCCAACTGCTGGCCGAGACCGGGGGCCGTCCGCTCGGCATCGAGCTGGACCCGTCCGGCGAGGCCCTGGTGGTCTGCGACGCGTACCGCGGGTTGCTGCGGGTCACCCCGGACGGCGCGGTACGCGAACTGACCGGAACGGCACCGCCGGTGCACCTGGCCAACAACGCGACGGTGGGCCGTGACGGCACCATCTACTTCACCGACAGCTCCGACCGGTTTCCGGTCTCGCACTGGAAGCGGGACCTGCTGGAGCACCGTCCCAACGGTCGGGTGCTGGCCCACCATCCGGGCAGCGGCCGCACCGAGGTGGTGACCGACGGGCTGTACTTCCCCAACGGGATCGCGCTGACCCCCGACGAGTCGGCGCTGATGCTGGTGGAGACCAGCACCCACCGCCTGCTGCGAGTCGAGCTCAGCGGCGGTGTGCGGGTCCTCGCCGACCTGCCCGCGTACCCGGACAATCTCGCCTCGGTGGGTGACGGGACGTACTGGATCGCGCTGCCCAGCCCGCGTGTGCCGATCGCCGAACGGCTGCTGCCCCATCCGCGGCTGCGCCAGATCGCCGCCCTGCTGCCCGACGCGATGCAGCCGCAGCCACGCCGCTACGGGCTGGTCGCGCTGGTCGACGACGGGGGAACGGTCCGCCGGACGCTGCACGGTCCGAACGGGCACTACTCGATGATCACCGGGGTACGCCAGCACGGCGACCACCTCTGGCTGGGCAGCCTGACCGGGTCCGGGGTGGCTCGCGTGCCCCTGGGGTGATGGCCTGGGGCGGCGACTGGGCCGGTCCCGCCGGGTACCCCTGGTGTGACGGGCGCGGGCGGCGACAGGGCCGGTCCGCCGTCGTGGCGGCCCAGCCCTGTCAAGCCGTCAGTGCTGCCTCAGCGGCCGCTGACCGAGGGCGCCGGTGCGGGCGATCCGCCGGCCACCGCGCCCGGGTGCGCCGGGGCGACCGGCGCGGGCTTGAGCCCGGGCGGCACCGGTAGGGCGCTGCCCCGGGCGAACTCGTCCCAGCTCACGTTCCACGCGGTCCAGCCGTTGCCCGGCTGTAGCTCCACCTCGGTGCCCTTGACGGTGACCAGGTCACCAACCTGCGTCACCCCCATCAACCAGTCGGCCGCGGTGGCGGAGACGTTCGCACAACCGTGCGAGACGTTGGTGTTGCCCTGGTCCCCCTCCGACCAGGGGGCGGAGTGGATGAACTCGCCGCCCCAGGTGTAGCGCTGGGCGTCGTCGACGTCGACCACGTAGCCACCGTCCGGCTCACCCCGGGTGTCGAAGGTGACCCGCTCGTGCTTCTCCATGATCACCATCTTGCCGCTGGAACTCGGTGTGCTCGGCTTACCCAGGCTCACCGGGATCCGGCGGACCTGCTTGCCGTCGCGCAGCACTGTCATCTGCTTGGTGGCGTTGTCGATCTCCAGCGAGACCTGCCGTCCGATCTTGGAGGTCGCGGTCCGCTCGGCGTCGCCGACCAGTTTCTTTCCGATCGGCAGACCCTCCAGACCGGCCCGGACACTGATGGTGGTCCCCGGCTTCCAGAAATCGGGAGCCCGGTAATAGACCTGACTTCCATCCTCAAGCCACGACCAGGCACCCGGTTGCGGCGGATTCGTCTTTACGAACAACCGCCGCTGGACATCCGCCCTGGCCTCTTTCGGAATTCCTGGGTCGAACGCCACCGTTACCGGCATCGCCGTGCCGTACGTCCGATTACCGTTGAAATAGAGGGTGCTGGTGATCTGCGGCCTGGTCGATTTGGCCATCGTCGTGAACGTGGTGGTGCGGGTGGTGGTGGCACCGGAGTCACCGGTCGCGGTCACCTCGGCGGTGTAGGTCCGTCGTGGTTGCAGCGGGGCGCTCGGCACCCAGCCGGAGCCGTCCTCGCGCGGCTCGGCGTTGACCTGCTTGCCCTTGTCGTCGGTGAGGCGTACGCCGGTGACCCGCCCGCCCGTGACCACGGTGCCCACCTCGGCGCTGACCGGGACGTCCCGGGCCTTGTCCCCCGGCGTCACAGCGAGCTCCGGTGGGGCGGCGTGCTTCTTGGCCGAGCCGGTCGCCGAACCCCGGTCGGCGGTGCACGCACCCAGGACGAGTGGTGCCGCCGCGATGGTTACCGCCAACAGCGTCAATCGCCGCCTAGACATCATGTTTCAGTCCCCCCGTTTTCGACTTCCCTCCGCCACATTCTTGCCCGCTTGAGGGGACCATTCGCGGCATTCGGAAATACTCGGCGGCGCATTTATCGACGCATTTTCCGACAATGCTCCGCTTGGCCGGAACAGGGGTTCAACCGACCCGTGTCATGCGCTTTGCTCCGCTTGAGCGACGCAACGTCGACTGTCCGAATGGCGGGGGCGGTGGCACGGCCGGCCGGCTTCATGATCGACTCGACTTCAAGGAAGTCGCCGCATCCCGGTCGCCCTGCCGCGACTTCCATGAACCCCGGGTGGATCAGGCGCCGGGGCGGGCCGGGCCGGGCGGGGCTGATGGCGCGCGCGGCGGCGCGGCGGCGCGGGAAGTAGAAGGTCAGGCCGGGTGGCGCACCTCGTGGGCGGACTTTTGTCAATTGAAGCGAAACTTCCGGCGAACGCGACAAAGCTTTGCCTTCGTCCGGAGGCAAGGGTAAGGTCTCGATCTAGATAGAGGGTTGCCCATTCGTCGATCAACTTGCCGCCACCTCTGCCGGGTCGCCGCGTTCCGCCCCCCGATGGGTCCGGGCCGCACCCGCGCCGTCCCTCACCGTTCCAGCCGGAGCCCGCCTCCGGCCGGTTCGGCGCGCCCGGCGGACGGCAGTCAGGTCGACCGCCGCCGACGGCGTACCAGCCGTCAGGAAGGGACCACCACCATGGATCAACAACTCAACCGACCGGGGCCGACCCCGGCGTCCGAGCCGGTCAGCCGGCGTGGAGTGCTGCGCGCCGCGACCGTCTCCGCGGCCGCTGTCGGCGCCGCCGGCCTGCTCGGCGGCCCGGCCGTCGCCGCGCCCGCCGCATCCACCGGGCAGGCCCAGGGCCGCCGCCGGGTGCCGGTGGACCGGATCAGCATTCAGCTCTACACGCTGCGTGATCAGCTCGCCGCCGATCTGCCCGGCACCCTGGACGCGCTGCGTCGGATCGGCTACCGGCGAGTGGAGCACGCAGGTTTCGTCGGACGCACCGCCGCACAGTTCCGGGCCGCGCTCGACGAGGCCGGCCTGCGTTCCACCTCCGGGCATGTCGGCATCCCGCAGCCGTTCGACGCCGCGACCTGGGAGCAGGCTCTCGCCGACGCCAACGTGGTGGGCTGCAAGAAGATCGTCCACCCGTACTTCGGTCGGGACGCGAGCGGTCAGCCGATCCGGGACCCCGCCGTCTACCGGGCCTTGGCTCGCGACCTGAACCGCGCCGGTCGGCTCGCCGAACGCGCGGGGCTGGACTTCGGCTACCACAACCACCAGCTCGAGTTCGTGCCGCTGACTGGCGGCGCGACCGGGTTCGACATCCTCAGCTCGCAGACCGATTCCCGGTTGGTCCACTTCGAACTCGACCTCTACTGGACCTGGCGGGGCGCCCACGACCCGGTCGACGTGATCCGGGCCAACCGCGGTCGGATCCGCCAGGTGCACGTCAAGGACCTCGACGTCGAGGGTGGTTTCGCCGACCTCGGCGACGGCGTCATCGATTTCGGCCGCATCTTCGCCCACGAGCGGGAGGCCGGCATCGAGGAGTACATCGTGGAGCGTGACGACGCGGGCACCGCACCGCGCTCCCCCGCCGACGCCCTGGACACCGCTCGCGTCGGCTTCGACTATCTCGCCTCACTTCGGTACTGAAACCACCCCGGGGGATTCACCTGATGAACAGGACCGCATTCGCGTCCGCCCTGCTGTTGGTGACGGCCGGTCTGGCCGTGCCACAGTCGGCAGCGTCCGCGGCGCCGGCCGCGCCGCCGGACAGCAGCTTCCAGAAAGTGACACTGAACGACTTCCCGGGCGAGCCGATGAGCCTCGCCGTCCTGCCCGACCTGCGGGTGCTGCACACCTCCCGCACCGGTGAGGTCCGCATCCACGACCCGCGCACCGGGCTGAACACCCTCGCCGCCGACATTCCGGTGTACGAGCACGACGAGGAGGGGTTGCAGGGCGTCGCCATCGACCCGAACTTCGCCCAGAACAAGTGGGTGTACCTCTACTACTCCCCGCCGATGGACACTCCGGTGGACGACCCGGCGACCCCCGGCGTCAACGAGGGGGACGCGCCGGAGACCGGCACCGAGGCGGACTGGCAGCGATTCAAGGGCGCGTTGCGGCTGTCCCGGTTCAAGCTGGACGGGATGAAGCTGAACCTCGCCAGCGAGCAGCAGATCATCGACGTGCCCACCGACCGGGGCATCTGCTGCCACGTCGGCGGCCAGATCGACTTCGACAGCAAGGGCAACCTGTACCTGTCGACCGGTGACGACACCAACCCGTTCGCCTCCGACGGCTACATCCCGATCGACGAGCGGGCCGACCGCCACCCGGCGTACGACGCCCAGCGCACCTCGGCCAACACCAACGACCTGCGCGGCAAGCTGCTGCGCATCAAGGTGAAGGCCGGTGGTGGTTACACGGTGCCGGCCGGCAACCTGTTCAAGCCCGGCACGGCGCAGACCCGCCCGGAGATCTACGCGATGGGGCTGCGCAACGCATTCCGGTTCGCCGTCGACAGGCGTACCGACGACGTGTACGTGGGCGACTACTCCCCGGACGCCTCCAGCCCGAACCCGGAGCGTGGGCCGGCCGGGCACGGCCGGTGGATGCTCGTCGACAAGCCGGCCAACTACGGCTGGCCGTACTGCGTGACGCCGACGATCGCCTACCGCGACTACGACTTCGCCACCGGCGAGTCCGGCGCCAAGTTCAACTGCAAGCGCCCGGTCAACGACTCACCGCACAACACCGGCAAGCGCGTGCTGCCGCCGGTCGAGCAGCCGGAGGTCTGGTACGCGGCGGCCCCCTCGGCCGAGTTCCCGCAGCTGGGCACCGGCGGCATCTCTCCGATGGGTGGCCCGGCGTACGAGTACGACGGAACCAGCACGTCGCGCACCCGCTGGCCGGCCTACTACGACGGGGTGCCGCTGTTCTACGAGTGGTCCCGCGACTACATCAAGGAGCTCCGCCTCGACGAGGACGGCGACGTGACGGACATCCGTCCGGTGGCGCCGTCGCTGGTAGTGGACAACCCGATGGACATGGAGTTCGGCCCGGACGGCGCGCTCTACGTGCTGGAGTACGGCGACGGCTACTTCGCCGAGAACCCGGACGCGCAGCTGTCCCGGATCGACTTCGTCCGCGGCAACCGGACGCCGATCCCGAAGATCAGCGGCACGCCGACCGTCGGGCAGGCCCCGCTGACCGTCGCGTTCTCCAGCGCCGGCACGACCGACCCGGACGGTGACAAGCTCAGCTACGCGTGGGACTTCAACGCGGACGGCTCGGTGGACAGCACCGCTGCGAACGCGAGCTGGACGTTCCCGGAGAACGGCTCGTACACGCCGACGTTGAAGGTCACCGACCGCACCGGACGGTCCGCCTCGGCGTCCCTGCCGCTGGTGGTCGGGCCGACCGCGCCGATCGTCGAGTTCGTCACCCCGGAGGCCGGGCAGCCGTTCCAGTTCGGGCAGACGGTCGCGTACGAGGTGAAGGTCACCGACGACCTGCCGGTGGACTGCTCCCGGGTGAAGGTCACCTACGTGCTCGGGCACGATGAGCACGGGCACCCGCTCTCCACCTCGACGGGTTGCTCCGGGTCCATCCCCACCTTCCTGGACGGTGGGCACAGCGGCGCGGACAATCTGACCGCGGTGTTCGTCGCGGAGTACACCGACGCGCCGACCGACCCGGGCGTACCCGCTCAGTCCGGTTCGGCGACGGTGGTGCTGGACCCGACCCCGGTGGCCGGTCTGGCCGGCTGATCAGCTCAACCACGACAGTGGCGGCGGCCGGATCCTTCCGGCCGCCGCCGCATGTCGTTCAGCTCCAAGATCTCGCCGGCGCCATCGGCGGGGCCTCCGGACAGCGGCCGGCGGCCGGTCAGCTCCAGTCGCTGTCCACGTGGTTGTCCCGCCACCGTCCGCCCACCGGCGGGGTGTCCAGTCGCATCCCCTCGTCGGCGTTGCCGGCCAGGTCGTTGTCCTCGACCCGGCAGTCCACGCAACTGCCCCGCTCGGTGATCCACAGCCCGTGCGTCTGGGTCGGGTCGTCGTGGTTGTCCCAGACCCTGTTACCCCGGATGGTGGCCGAGTCGAACGGCGCGTCGACGGTGATGCCGGCCCGCACCTTCGGTGCGGCGGCCAGTTCGTATCCACACCCCGGCGGTGGCACGTCCCCGCTCCACGCGCTGAACGCGTCCGGGCGGACCGGGGCGAGGGTGAGTTCGTCGCCGGTGTTGGAGGCCACCATGGCCACGGCCTTCCCGACCCGCAGTACCTTGCCCCGGTGCCCGTCGTGCGGCCAGTTGGCCGACCGGTCCACCAGGCACCGCTCGCTGTAGCGGACGGCGTCGCCGGTACCGCCGGTGCCCTCGCCGTACTGCCGTCCGTTGTTGCGGATCCGGTTGTTGAGCAGCACCGCGTCGGTCATCTGGTGGTCGATCCGGATCGCGTCGAGGCCGTTGCCCCAGAACTCGTTGCTCTCGATCACCACGTCCCGGATCGAGCCCCGGTAGCCGCGCCCCAGGTCGTGCGAGTGATAGCCGTGCCGGCCGTTGCCGCTGATCCGGTTGCCCCGGACGGTGTACGGGCCGGGGCTGTTGCCGATGCTGACCCCGTCGCACATGTTGCCGTCGATGACGCAGTCGGTGAGCAGCCCGCCCCGGCCGGCCACCGACGAGGTGCCCTGCGCGGACACGTCGAACCCGGTCTCCAGGTTTCCGGTCATGGTGCAGGCGGAGACGATCAGGCCGTCGGCGCCCCAGTCGGAGATGCCGAAGCGGTTGCCCTGGCTGTGGCAACCGATGATGCGGTAGCCGCGCGGCGGCGCCCAGTAGTCCTTCTGCAGTTCCAGGAAGATGCCGTTGGTGCCGTTGGCCAGGGCGGTGCAGTTGGCGATGGTCAGCCGTTCCACCGCTCCCCAGCCGCCGATGCCGATCCCGATGCCGGCGCCGCCCATCTGCTCGCCGTTGTCCAGTCGGCCACAGCCGACCACCACCACGCCGTCGATCAGGGAGTCCTGGAGGAAGTCGCAGCCCAGCCCGGTGGCGGCGGTGTGGTGGATGTAGAGGTTGCGGAAGACGCCCCGCACCACGTACTGGAGGCCGAGGCCCTTGGCCAGGTAGTTGTACTCGGCCATGGCGACGCCGGAGCCGTCGATCTGGAAGTCGGAGAAGGTGCAGTCGGCGATGTGCCGATCCCGGTCGGCGCCGTGCTGCACCGTGGTCCAGAAGGCCAACGGCGTCGGGTCGGCCCGGTTGCCCTCGTTGCTGAGCATGAACCGGGTCGCCGCCGGGCCGGCCCCGATCAGCGACACGCCGCTGCGCCACACAGTGCCCGCGTCCCGGATCGAGTAGATGCCCGGCGGGCAGTAGATGACCCGGGCCCGTCCGTCCGAGGCGTACCCGGCGCCGAGGCGGTCCACGAGGGCGGCCAGCGCCGGCTGGTCGTTTGTCGCGCCGTCACCGGAGAGCCCGTACTCCAGCGCGTCGCAGTACAGCGGCGCGCCGGCCGAGGCGGGCCGTCGTACCCGGACCGAGTTCAGTAGCAGCTCGTTCGCCACGGCCACGGGCGGGCTCCCTTCGACGCGTTCGGTGCGCTCCGGCGGGGCCGACTTCCCGGTGAGGCCGCCGGGAAACCCGGCCCGATGGCACCGCCGGGAAACCCCGGCCTCGATGGCACCGCCGGCGACCCCGGACGTGCGCCGGCCCCGGCGCCGCATCAGCAGCGCCGGGGCCGAGGGGGTACGCGTCAGACGGCGGCGATCAGCAGCGCCGGTCGCTCCACGCAGTCGGCGACGTGCCGCAGGAAGCCGCCGGCCACCCCGCCGTCGCAGACCCGGTGGTCGAAGGTGAGGCTGAGCTGCGTCACCTTGCGGACGGCGAGCTGCCCGTCGACCACCCACGGCTTGTCCACGATCCGCCCGACCCCGAGCAGGGCCGCTTCGGGGTGGTTGATGATCGGCGTGGAGCCGTCGACGCCGAACACCCCGTAGTTGTTCAGCGTGAAGGTGCCACCGGTCAGCCGGGCCGGGGGCAGGCTGCCGGCCCGGGCGGCGGCGGTGGTCGCCGCCAGTTCGGCGGCCAGCTCGGCGGTGGTGAGCCGCTGGGCGTCGCGCAGCACCGGCACCAGGAGCCCCCGGTCGGTCTGCGCGGCGATGCCGAGGTGCACCCCGGCGGACTGGACGATGCGCTGCGCCTCGGTGTCGACCCGGGCGTTGAGCTGCGGGAACCGGCGCAGTCCGCTGAGGCAGATCCGGGCCAGCAGGGCCAGGATGCTCACCGGCGCGTCGGGCATCGCGGCGTTGATCGCGGCGCGGGTCTCCAGCAGCCCGGTGGCGTCCACGTCGACCCAGATGGTCACCTCCGGGATCTCCCGCCGGCTGCGGGAAAGTTTGTCGGCGATCACCTTGCGGACGCCGGTCAGCGGGACGATGACGTCGCCGTCCCCGGCCGGGGCCGACCCGACCTGCGGGTCCGGCACGGCGGCGAGCCGGGCGGCGGGCGCGGTCAGCGCGGCCTGCACGTCGGCGCGGCGGATCACACCCCCGGGTCCGGTGCCTCGCACCGTGTCGAGGTCGACGCCGTGCTCCCGGGCCAGCCGCCGCACGATCGGCGAGATGACCAGGGCGGCAGTAGGCGGTGCCGGTTCGCCGGACGCGGCAGCCGCGCCGGTCGGGCCGGCGTCAGCCGGTTCGGGGGCCACCGCCAGGCGGGGGCGACGCCGACGACGGGTGGTGCTGCCGTGCCCGGTGCCGTACCCGATCAGCACGTTGCCGGAGCCGGCGCGCTCCTCCTCGCGGTAGGTGGCGTGCCCGGCGGGCTCGTCGCCCCCGTCCAGCGGCGCAATGGTGATCAACGGCTGGCCGACCGGGCGTACCTCGCCGGCCGCGCCGTGCAGGGTGACCACCCGTCCGGCGTACGGGCAGGGCACGTCGACGACGGCCTTGGCGGTCTCCACCTCGACCACGCTCTGGTCGACGGTGACCACGTCACCTACGGCGACCCGCCACTCGACGATCTCGGCCTCGCTCAGCCCCTCGCCCAGGTCGGGCAGGAGGAAGACCTGCGTCCGTTCGACGATGGTCATGCCGCCGCCCAACGCGCGTCCGGCTGGTCGTCCCACTGGAGGCGGGCCACCGCGTCGAGCACCCGGTCCACGCCGGGCAGGTGGGTGTGCTCCAGCATCGGCGCCGGGTACGGGATGTCCAGTCCGGCGACCCGCAGCACCGGGGCGTGCAGCGCGTGGAAGCAGCGCTCCTGCACCCGGGCGGCGATCTCCGCGCCGACGCCCGCGAAGCCGGGGGCCTCCTGGATCACCACGCACCGGCCGGTACGCCGGACCGAGGCGGTGATGGTCTCGTCGTCGAACGGCACGATGGTGCGCACGTCGACGACCTCCAGGTCCCACCCCTCCTCCCGGGCGGCCTCGGCGGCCTCCAGCGCGACCGGCACCGCCGGCCCGTACGCCACCAGGGTGGCGTCGCGTCCGGGCCGGCGCACGACGGCCCGACCGAACGGCTCGTTGCGGGTCGGCAGAGACGCCTCGGCGCTGGCGAAGTAGAGCTTCTTGGGCTCCATGAAGATCACCGGGTCGGGGTCCTCGATCGCCTCGCGCAGCAGCGAGTACGCGTCGTCGACAGTCGCCGGGGTGACCACCTTCAGCCCGGGCGTGTGCGCGTAGTACGCCTCGGACGAGTCGCAGTGGTGCTCGACTCCGCCGATCCCGCCCGCGTACGGCACGCGGATGACGATCGGCACGCTCAGCGCGCCCCGGGTGCGGTTGCGCAGCTTCGCCACGTGCGAGGCGATCTGCTCGAACGCCGGGTACGCGAACGCGTCGAACTGCATCTCGACCACCGGGCGCAGGCCGGACATGGCCATGCCGACGGCGAAGCCGACGATGCCGGCCTCGGCGAGGGGGGTGTCGAAGCAGCGGTTCTCGCCGAAGCGGGCCTGGAGGCCGTCGGTGATCCGGAAGACGCCGCCGAGCGCGCCGACGTCCTCACCGAAGACGACGACCCGGTCGTCGGCGGCGAGCGCGTCGGCGAGCGCGGTGTTGAGCGCCTTCGCCATGGTGGTGGCCATCAGGCGTCACCCTCCTCGGCGTGGGCGGCGGCCAGCTCGGCGCGGACCTGCTCACGCTGTTCGATCAGCTGCGGGGTGGGCTCGGCGTAGACGTGGTCGAAGAGGCTCAGCGGGTCGACGGTGGGCTGCTCGTTCATCCGGGTCCGCAGGTCCGCCGCGTACGCCTCGGCCTGCTCGGCGATCTCGGCGACCGCCGCGTCGTCGAGCACACCGCGGGCGCGCAGGTAGGTCTCCAGCCGGGCGACCGGGTCCCGGTCCCGCCAGGCGTCGACCTCGGCGCCGTCGCGGTAGCGAGTGGCGTCGTCGGCGTTGGTGTGCGGCTCCATCCGGTAGGTGTGGGCCTCGACCAGGAACGGTCCCTTGCCGGCGCGGGCGTGGGCGACCGCGCGGGTGAGCACGGCGAGCACCGCGACCGGGTCGTTGCCGTCGACCTGCTCGCTGGGTACGCCGTAGCCGACGCCCTTGTAGGCCAGCGACGGCGCGGCGGTCTGCCGCGACAGCGGGACGCTGATGGCGTACTTGTTGTTCTGGACGAAGTAGACCACCGGCGCCTTGAACACGGCGGCGAAGTTGATCCCCTCGTGGAAGTCGCCCTCGCTGGTGGCGCCGTCGCCGATGAAGGCCAGCGCCACTGTGTCGCGACCCTGGTACGCCTCGCCGTACGCCAGCCCGGCGGCGTGCACGCACTGGGTGGCGAGGGGGGTGCACTGCGGTGCGGTGTGCACCTCGGTCGGGTCGTAGCCGCAGTGCCAGTCGCCGCGCAGCAGGGTGAGCACCTCGACCGGGTCGATGCCTCGGGCAACCAGCGCCATCGATTCGCGGTACGTGGGGAAGACCCAGTCGGTGTCGCGGACCGCGAGGACCGCGCCGACCTGGCACGCCTCCTGGCCCCGCGAGGACGGGTAGACGGCGAGCCGGCCCTGCTTGGTCAGGGCGGTCGCCTGGGTGTCGAAGCGGCGGCCGAGCACCATCCGGCGGTACAGCTCGCGCAGCACCTCGGCGGGTGGTTCGGGGTAGTCGGCGCGGGCGGGCAGCGGCGTGCCGTTCTCGGCGAGCAGGCGGACCGGCTCGGCGTCTGGCAGCAACGAGCGCGCCGGGTCGGGCGGGGTGACCGTTCGACGGGCGCGCGGGGATGCCCTGCGGACCGCCTGGGGAGTGGTCGTCACGGCGGAACCTCCTGGGACGTGTGGTGAGCCTATGCTTCCGCTTGTGGATGATTGACTCAAGATCGACACGGAAGGCGGGACGGTTGGCATGCGGAGGGCCCAGCAGTGAGCCAGGAGACCGCCGACGAAGCGAGCCGGGGTACGGGATCGGGACGATCGGCCCGAGCCCTGGACGAGGTCGACCGGCGGATCCTCGACGAGCTGGTCCGCGACGGTCGGACGTCGGTGCGCACCCTCGCCGAACGGATCCACATCTCCCGCACCAACGCGTACGCGCGGGTGGAGCGGTTGCTCCGCGACGGGGTGATCACCGGGTTCCGGGCCCAGGTGGCGCCCGAGGCGGCCGGGCTGGGCACCTCGGCGTACATCGCCCTGACCATCGAGCAGAACACCTGGCGGGAGGTGTCGGCCGAGCTGGCCCGGGTGCGCTACATCGAGCACGCCGCGCTGCTCGGCGGTGACCACGACGTGCTCGCGCTGGTGCGCGCCCCGGACAACGCCGCGCTGCGCGACGTGGTGCTGGGCCGGGTGCAGAGCATTCCCGGGGTGCTGTCCACCCGCACCTGGCTGGTCTTCGAGGAGTTCGACGGGGCCGGCAGCCCCTGGGCGTGAGCGGCGGGCTCAGCGCTCCGGCGGGGCCTCCAGCCCGTCGCGGTCGGCCAACTCCAGCAGCGGTTCCAGCGAGTGCCGGTCACCGTCCAGGCCGGCGTGCGGGTCGCCGCGCTCGGCGAACCGGGCCGGCATGCTGAGCACGTCGAAGTCCTCCGGACGGACCTGGTCCAGCTCCGACCAGTCCAGCGGCGCGGAGACCAGCGCGGCCGGCGTCGGCCGGATCGAGTACGCCGAGGTCACCGTGTGGTCGCGGGCCATCTGGTTGTAGTCGACGAAGACCGGCCGGTCCCGCTGCTCGCGCCACCAGGTGGTGGTGACCAGGTCCGGCAGCCGACGCTGCATCTCCCGGCCCAGCGCGAGCACCGCCCGACGGCACTCACCGAAGCTCCACCGCGGCTCGATCGACAGGTAGACGTGCAGCCCTCGACCGCCGGTGGTCTTCGGGTAGCCGGTCATGCCCAGCTCGGCGAGGAACGCCCGCACCTCGTGCGCCACCGGCACCACCTGCTCGAAGCCGACGCCGGGCATCGGATCCAGGTCGATGCGTAGCTGGTCGGGGCGTTCCACGTCGGCGGCGGTGACCGGCCACGGGTGAAACCGCAGGGTGCCCAGGTTGGCCGCCCAGATGACGACCGCCAACTCGCTCGGCGCGACCTCGTCGGCGGTACGCCCACTGGGGAAGGTGATGTGCGCGGTCCGCACCCACTCGGGCGCTCCCGCCGGCAGCCGCTTCTGGTAGAACGCGTCGCCCTTGTTGGTCTGCCGGGTGGCGATCGTCGCGCCCTCGAAGACACCGCGCGGCCAGCGTTCCAGCATGGTCGGCCGATCGCGCAGCGCCCGCAGGATGCCGTCGCCCACCGCCAGGAAGTAGCGGACCACGTCCAGCTTGGTCAGCCCACGCTCGGGAAAATACGGCTTGTCGGGGCTGGAGACGCGGACCAGCCGCTCCCCCACCTGAATCTCCTCCGCCGTCGTGGCCACGCACCGAGGGTACGCGGTGGTCAGGTGATCAGCAGGCACCGACTGGCGTCGATCGCACTTCTTGACCCGGTCGGGCAGGATGGCGTCGTGCGCCAGCAGAAGACCAGATCGGGTGGGGCACCCGCCGTACGGATCGACGACGCGAAGATCGAGGACATCCCCGCCCTGCTCGCCCTCGACGCGCTCTGTTTCCCGCCCGACGACCCGGCGCACGAGCCAGCGGCGCCGAGCGAGATCGAGAACGGCGTCGCGGGCGGGCACGTCCGGGTGGTCCGCGCCGGCACGGAGATCGTCGGCTTCCTCCAGTACGAATTGCCGAGCGCCCATCACCTCTACCTGAGTGGGCTCGGAGTGCACCCGGACCAGCGGCGCACCGGTGTGGGTGCGGCACTTCTCGACGACTTCGTGGCCCGGGCACGGGCGGTCGGGGCGCAGCCCCACCCGACCATCTCCACGGTGACCAGCCCGGAGAACCTGGCCATGCTCGGGTTGCTGCTGTCCCGCGGGTTCGTCGTGCGCACCATCGTGCCGGACTACTTCGGCCCGGGACGCGACCGCTACTACTGCCAGCACAAGTCACGGGTGGAGTACGTCGACGCCGACGAGCGCTATCTGATCCCGGTTGCCGCGTCGGCACAGATCGCCACCCTGCTGGCCGGCGAGCAGAACGTCATCACGGGACTGGTGAACCTGCCCGCCGGGCCGGCCCTGGAGCTGTCCCGGTTCGAGAAGGAGGACTTCGCGGCCCTGCAGTCCGACGAGAGCGCCGCCGGGATCGCCTTCTCCAGCGGCATCCTGGCCTCGATCGCGTTCGTGCTCGGCCTGTCGTTCGCCTCCCCGGCCTATCCCGACGGGGTACGGGTGCTGCTGATGTGCTCGGCCCTGGCCACCACCGCGTCGCTGATCATCTATGCCAACACCTCCGGTGAGCTGGCGCGGCTGCGAACCAACAGCTTCGGCCGGTACACCAAGTGGGGCAACGTGCTGTCGGAGTTCGGCGGTGTCTTCCCCTTCCTCATCGCCCTACCGGTCACCTTCGCGAGGATCACCTCCTCGGTGGGCGTGGCCCTGGCGGCCGCGGCCCTCTTCGGCGCCGCACTGCTCGTCTACGACCGGTCGGCCTTCGCCATCTCGGCGCGCTTTCGACAGAGCGTCAGCACGACCGCACTGTCCCTCTTCGTCGCCGCCGCGCCGGTGCTGGGCGTCCTCGCGGTACGCCACTCCGCTCCGATGGTCCCCTGGGCCTGGACGGGAGCGGTACTCCTGGCCCTGGCCGCCCAGTCCTTCACGTACCTCTTCCGCCGGCGCGACGAGTCGACACCCCAGGCAGGGCTGCGCCCCTGGCAGAGCCGCCGCTAGGCGGCGGACGGCGCTCCGATTACCAAACGCTCGTGCCGGGTAGGGGGGCCGCATGGCGGAACTGGCAACCCTGTGGATCGTCCGGCACGGCGAGAGCACCGCGAACGTCGCGGCGACGCACGCCGAGGCGTCGGGCGCGGAGCTGATCGACCTCACCCACCGCGACGCCGACGTGCCACTCTCCCCGACCGGAGAGGAGCAGGCTCGGGCGACCGGCCGTTGGCTGGCCGAGCTGCCGGACGCGGGGCGACCGGACGTGGCTGTGGTGTCGCCGTACCTGCGGGCGGTGCAGACCTCGCGGCTGGCGCTGGCCGGCACCGACATTCCCGTGCACCGCGACGAGCGGCTGCGCGACCGGGAGCTGGGCATCCTCGACGGACTGACCGGGCACGGGGTGCGCCGGCGGTACCCGGACGAGGCCGAGCGCCGGGAGCGGTTGGGCAAGTTCTACTACCGGCCGCCGGGTGGGGAGTCCTGGACGGACGTGGCGCTGCGGCTGCGGACGCTGCTGGGCGACCTGCGCCGCGACCACGAGGGTTGCCGGGTGCTGCTCTTCGGCCACGACGCGCTGGTCTTCCTGCTTCGCTATCTGCTGGAGGGGTTGACCGAGGACGAGCTGATGGCGCTCACCCGGCAGGACGTGATCGCCAACTGTTCGATCACCGAGTGGTCGGCGGACGGCGAGGACCGCCTGGCCCTCACCGCCTTCAACGATGTCGCGCACCTGCGTCAGCAGGGCGCCCAGCCGACCAGGGAGGACGAGATCCATGCCGAGCCGGTCTGAGGTGAAGGTGATCACCCCGGCGTTGCTGCGGGACTGGGCGCTGCCGGTTCCGGTCGGTGGAAAGGAGAGCCGGGGCACCGTGCTGGTGGTCGGCGGTTCCCGCTTCACGCCGGGCGCGGTGCTGCTCGCCGGGGTGGCCGCGCTGCGCGCCGGTGCCGGGGTGCTCCAGTTGGCCGCCGCCGAGTCCACCGCCGCCGCGCTGAGCATCCAGGTGCCCGAGGCGCTGGTGGTCGGGTTGCCGGAGACCTCCGACGGCGCGGTGGCCGCCGACCGCGACGGGCAGCTCGGCGACCTGGTCGCGCAGGCCGACGTGGTGGCGATCGGCCCCGGCTTGAAGGCGATCGACGAGACCAACCGCCTGCTGGGCCTGGTTCTGGAGGCGGCCCGTCCCGACACGTCGCTGGTGCTCGACGCGTACGCCCTCGGTGCGCTCAGCCACGCACCGGACCTGCTGGTCGGCTCGGGTCGGCCCGTGGTGCTCACCCCCAACGTCACCGAGGCCGGGCACCTGCTCGGGCGGGAGCCGGGCGACGACCTGGACGCCGAGGCGGCCGAGTTGGCCGCGCGGTACGAGGCTGTCGTGTCGCTGTACGGGCACGTGGCCGCTCCGGACGGGCGGGGTTGGCGGGAGGAGAGCGGCGACGCCGGGCTGGGCACCTCCGGCAGCGGGGACGTGCTCGCCGGGTTGCTGGCGGGGCTGCTGTCCCGGGGCGCCGACCCGGCGCAGGCGGCCTGCTGGGGCTCGTTCGCGCACTCGGTGAGCGGCCAGCGGCTGATCCCCCGCTACGGCCGGATCGGCTTTCTGGCTCGGGAGTTGCTCGACGAGATCCCCCGCACCCTGGCGATGGTCTGAGGCGGTTTCACCTGTTTCCGCATTCGGTGTCGGGGTACCGGAACCCCACCAGCCGAGACTCGTCAGGGAGGTCATACCGGTGTCGACCGATGCCATCGTCCTGCTCAAAGAGGACCACAAGGAAATGCGCCGCCTGTTCACTGCCTTCCAGGACGCCGAGGAGGGGCCGGCGAGCCAGCGGCAGAAGCTGGTGGACCAGATCCTGGAGGCACTGACCGTGCACACCTATCTGGAGAACGAGGTGATGTACCCGGAGGTCCGGCGGCTGCTGCCCGACCTGGAGGACGACATCCTCGAGTCGTACGAGGAACACCACGTCGCCGATGTGCTCTGCGCCGAGCTGGCCAGCATGGACGCCGACGACGAGCGGTTCAACGCCAAGACGACAGTGCTGATCGAGAACGTCACCCACCACGTCGAGGAGGAAGAGCAGGAGTGGTTCCCCAAGGTCCGCGACGCGCTGGGCCGCAAGCAGCTCCAGGAGATCGGCGAGAAGATGATCGCCTTGCGCGCGGACGCGCCGCGTACCCCCACCGCACCGAAGGCGATCAAGAAGGCGCTCGACGCGGTGCCGGCCTGAGGCACCCGCTCACACCGAAGGGCCCGGCACGATGCCGGGCCCTTCGTCGCGCGCCACGGGTCAGCTGCCCGAGCCCGGCTCGGCCATCCGGCGGTGCTGCTCGGACTTGAGCTTGTCCGGAATGATCTTGCCGGCGGCGGTCTGCACCTTGTTCATCAGCGAGCCGGCGGTGATCGTCTGATCACCCCTCATCATCGCCTCGAAGCCCTGCTCGGCGACCTTCGCCGGGTCGTCCTTCCTGCCCGAGCCCACCCGGGTGTCCTCCATGTCGGCGCGGTCGAAGAACTCCGTGTCGGTCGGCCCGGGCATCAGCGAGGTCACCGTGACGCCGGTGTCCTTCAACTCGTTGCGCAGCGCCTCGGCGAAGGACTGCACGAACGACTTCGACGCGTTGTAGACCGCCTGGAACGGCCCCGGCATGGTGGAGGCGATCGACGAGGTGAAGAGGACCCGGCCCGCGCCCCGCTCGACCATCCCGGGCAGCAGCCGCTTCGCCAGGTGCACCGTCGAGCGCACGTTGAGGTCGACGATCTCCAACTCGTCAGCGAGGTCGGTGCCGCCGACGAAGGCGCCACCGGCGCCCCGGCCGGCGTTGAGCGCCAGCGCGTCCAGCGGCCGTCCGGTCGCGGTGACGGCCGCCACCAGTTCCGACACGCCCTGCTCGCGGGCCAGGTCGACGCGGACCGACCAGATCTGCGGGCCGCCGTCGCGGCGCAGCTTCTGCGCGGCCAGCTCGATGCCGTCGTCCTCGGCCGCGATCACCAGGTCGAAGCCGTGCTCGACGAACTGCGCCGCCAGCTCGTACCCGATCCCGCTGGAGGCGCCGGTCACCAGGGCGAGCGGCCGGTCGGAGGTGGGTGTGGTCATGTTCTCGACTCCTTCTGTGCGAACCCTGGCCGCACCCGTGACGGTGCGGTGGTCTCCTACCGTGTGCCCCGCGACGCACCGCCCAATCACGTCGGCGGGGTCGCCTCCCGGAGGGTGGCCCGAACGGCCGGCTCCGGCCCGGTAGGATCCTCCCGGGCCGTTACTGGCGCGTGGGGATGGAGAACCATCGGGGAGCGGCCTCGTCACGTGGACGTTTGCCGAGCGCCTGGGCCTTCCCGCACGTCTGTTGGAGGTCGCATGTCCCGCAACGCCGAGTCCACCGCATTCCGGAGTGCCCTTGAGGTGATCCGGGCTGTCGAGCCGCGGGTCGCCGACGCCATCGGCGCCGAGCTGACCGACCAGCGGGAGTCGCTCAAGCTGATCGCCAGCGAAAACTACGCCTCCCCGGCGACCCTGCTGGCCATGGGCAACTGGTTCAGTGACAAGTACGCCGAGGGCACCGTCGGCCGCCGCTTCTACGCCGGCTGCCAGAACGTCGACACCGTCGAGGCGCTCGCCGCCGAGCACGCCCGGGAGCTGTTCGGCGCCGCGCACGCGTACGTGCAGCCGCACTCGGGCATCGATGCCAACCTGGTCGCCTTCTGGGCGGTGCTGGCCGACCGGGTGGAGTCCCCCGCCCTGAAGAAGGCCCAGGTCCGCCAGGTCAACGACCTCACCGAGGCCGACTGGTTCGCGCTGCGCCGCGAGCTGGGCAACCAGCGGATGCTCGGCATGTCGCTGGACGCCGGCGGCCACCTCACCCACGGTTTCCGGCCGAACATCTCCGGCAAGATGTTCGACCAGCGCAGCTATGGCACCGACCCGGCGACCGGCCTGATCGACTACGACCGGGTGGCCGAGGCCGCCCGCGAGTTCAAGCCGCTGATCCTGGTGGGCGGCTACTCGGCGTACCCCCGGAAGGTGAACTTCCGAATCCTGCGCGAGATCGCCGACTCGGTCGGCGCCACCTTCATGGTCGACATGGCGCACTTCGCGGGCCTGGTGGCCGGCAAGGTGTTCACCGGCGACTTCGACCCGGTGCCGCACGCGCACATCGTCACGACCACCACGCACAAGTCGTTGCGCGGCCCGCGCGGCGGCATGGTGCTCTGCCAGCCGGAGTTGGCCGACCAGGTCGACCGGGGCTGCCCGATGGTGCTCGGCGGCCCGCTGCCGCACGTGATGGCCGCCAAGGCGGTCGCGCTCGCCGAGGCCCGCCGGCCCGACTTCGCCGACTACGCCCAGCGGATCGTCGACAACGCGAAGGCGCTCGCCGAGGGGCTGCTGAGCCGGGGCGCAACGCTGGTCACCGGCGGCACCGACAACCACCTGGTGCTGATCGACGTGTCCGGCTACGGGCTCACCGGCCGGCAGGCCGAGCAGGCCCTGCTCGACTCGGGCATCGTCACCAACCGCAACTCGGTCCCGCAGGACCCGAACGGCGCCTGGTACACGTCCGGCATCCGGATCGGCACCCCGGCGCTGACCACCCGGGGCCTGGGCACCGCCGAGATGGACCAGACCGCCGAGCTGATCCACACCGTGCTGACCCAGACCACCGCCGGCGCCAACGCCGACGGCACGCCGTCGAAGGCGAAGTACAACCTGGACGCCGGCCTGGCCGACAAGGTGGCCCGCCAGGCCACCGACCTGCTGGCCACGTACCCCCTCTACCCCGGCATCGACCTGAGCTAGCCCTCGACCGCGTCGATCATGGAGTTGTGGTGCCCGATCCGGGCTGGTGCACGACTTTCGTCCACCACCACAACCCCATGATCGACGCGGGGGCCTCAGTCCATCGGGCGCTTCAGGTGGTAGCGGTGGACTTCGGTGCTGCCCTGGACGTTGTTGACGTCCTCCGCGGCGGAGACCAACTCCCACCCCTCCCGGCCCGCGCGGTTGAGGTGCGCGATGGCGGTGTCGCCGTAGGCGGTGATGTCCTTGCGTGACCCGTCCGGCGCGTACCAGACGAACGAGACGTGAAAATTGCGGCCCTGTCCCTGATAGCGACGGACGAGCAGGGCGTACTCCCAGGCAACCATGCGGCTTATTATGACCGTCCAACCAGGACGGCGGCACGCGGGTCGTCGCGCATTGCCATCCGATGAACGCGGTGTGTCAACCCGCCCGGCGAGTCAACTCGTCGGTGATCAGCGCCGCGAGGCGGTCCAGCCCGACGTCGATCTGCTCCGGTGTGACAGCGCTGACCGACAACCGCAACGCGTGGACCGGCACGCTGTCGTCGTAGAAGTGCGCCATCGGCGTCCACAGCACCCCGTAGTCGCGCCCCGAGCGGTCCAGCAGCGCGTCGTCGACCGGGAACGGCACGGTCACCACCACGAAGAACCCGCCGGCCGGCACCGTCCACCGCACCGCGGGCCGGTCCGGCTGAGCCGGAAAGCGCCGGGTGAGGCCGGCCACCAGGTGGCGCAGATTCCGGGTGTACGCGGACCGCTCCCGGGTGTTCGCGGCCACCAGGCTGCATCCGTGCTCCAGCAGCCGGCCACCGATCACCGCCTGCGCGATCGGCGACGTGTTCACAGTGACCATGCTCTTGATCATGGCGAGTTGGTCGGCGAACGGGCCGACCCGCCCGTCCGGGCCGGCAACCCGCTGGTCGGCGACGACGTACCCGACCCGTGCGCCAGGGAGCACGGTCTTGGCGAACGAGCCGAGGTAGACGACCCGCCGCCCGGTGTCCAACGCCTTCAGGGTGGGCGGGCGCGGCCCGTCGTCGCTGTGGAACAGACCGTACGGGTTGTCCTCCAGCAGCAGCAGATCCTCCTGCCCGGCCAGGTCCAGCAGCCGTTGCCGGTGTGCGGCGTCGATGCTGACCCCGGAGGGGTTGGCGAAGTCCGGCATCAGGTAGCAGGCGCGCGGCCGCAGCCCCGCCGCCCGCGCCCGGCGCACCTGGGCGGCCAGGTCGGCCAGGTCGACCCCGGCCGACCCACTCGCGACCGGCCACACCGGCAGGTCCACCAGCCGGGCCGCCCCGGTCAGCCCGACGTACGTCGGGGCGACCGCGAGCAGCACGTCCGTCGGCCCGGCCCGCAGCGCCCGCAACACCAGGAACATCGCCTCCTGGCAGCCGACGGTCACCACCACGTCCTCCGGGTCGACGGTGATCCCCTCGTCGACCGCGAGGTTGCGGGCGATCAGGTGGTGCACGATGCCCTTGGTCCGGCCGTACTGCAGCAGCAGCCGCCGGGCCTGCTCGGGTCGGTGCCCCAGGTCGTCGACGAGGTGCCGGTGGAAGGTGTCCAGGTGCCGGTGCACCGCCGCGAGGTCGAAGAACTCCTCGTACGGCCGGCCGGCCGCGAGGGACACCGCCGCCGGGTAGCGCTCGGACACCTCGTTGAGGAAGTTCATCGAGGTCAGCGCCGGATCGCCCAGCGCGGGGTGCAGGTCGGCGACGCTCAGGTCGACCGGTTCGCCGGCGGCCATCGCTCAGCCGACCCCGAGGGTGCGCAGCTCGGCGGCCGCCACCACGTCGGCGCAGCCGGCCAGGATGAGCGCGTCGGTCAACTCGGCCACGAGCAGCCCCAACGCGTCCCGGGCGGCCGGTTCGCCACCGGCTGCGAGGGCCCAGAGCAGCGGCCGGCCGACCAGCACCCCGGCCGCACCCAACGCCAGCGCCCGCAGCACGTCGGTGCCGCACCGGATGCCGCTGTCCAGCAGCACCTGGCAGTCGTCCCCGACCACGTCGACGACCTGCGGCAGCATGGTGACGCTCGCCGGTGAGCCGTCCAGTTGCCGCCCGCCGTGGTTGGAGACGACCACCGCGTCCGCGCCGACCCGTACCGCCTCGGTCGCGTCGCGCGGGTCCAGCAGCCCCTTGACCACCAGCGGCAGGTCGACCTGCTCGCGCAGCCACGCCAGGTCCGCCCAGCGCAGCGCCGGCGCGAACGACGCGGCGGTGTGCGCGGCGATCGCGGACACCCCGGGCGCACCGGCGTGCGCCAGCGCGTCGCGACCGTCGGGGAGGTTCGCGGCGACCACCTCGGTCGGCAGCCGGAACGCGTTGCGCAGGTCCCGGGGACGTCGGCCGAGCACCGGGACGTCCACGGTGACCACCAGCGCCCGGCACCCGGCCGCGACGACCCGGTCCAGCAGGTCGCGGACGAGCGCCCGGTCGCGCAGCCAGTAGAGCTGGAACCAGACGTCCGCGCCCACCCCGGTGACCTGTTCGATGGGGGTGCTGCCCAGCGTGCTGGCAAGGTACGGGATCCCTGCCGCGCCGGCCGCCGCCGCCAGACCCAGTTCTCCGTCCGGGTGCACCAACCGCTGGTACGCCATCGGCGCCACCCCGACCGGCATGGCGTACCGCCGGCCGAGCAGGTGGGTGCCGAGGTCGACGGTGTCCACCCCGCGCAGCACCCGGGGCAGCACCGCGACCCGGTCCAGCGCGCGACGGTTCGCGGCGAGGGTCACCTCGGACGCGCTGCCGCCGGCCAGGTAGTCCCACACGTCCGGCGGCAGCACGGCCCGGGCCCGCTCGGCGTAGTCGGCGAGCGACACGGCCGGCAGGTCGGCAAACACCCGCTCACCCATCGCCCGGCCCCGGACCCGTCGCGGCATCCGGCTCGGCCGGCTCATCCACCCCGCCCGGCCCGGCCGGCAGTCCGAAGCGCTCGCGGAGGAAGGCCGCGGCGCTTTCCTGCGCGCGCCGACCGTCGGTGAAGGTGCCCGGCATGGCGAAGAACCCGTGGATCATGCTCGGGTAGTGCTCCAGCCGGGTGGACACACCAGCGTCGCGCAGCCGCTCGGCGTACCGCTGCCCCTCGGCGCACAGGGGATCCAGTTCGGCGGTGACCACCAGCGCCGGCGGCAACCCGGACAGGTCGTCGGCGAGCAGCGGCGAGGCCAGCGGATCCTTCGCGTACGCCGGATCGGCCAGGTAGTGCGTCCGGTACCAGGCGACCGAACGGCTGTTGAACAGCGCCGGGTCGTCGTCCCCGGCCGGTTCGCCGCTCTGGTCGGTGTTCGGATAGACCAGCAACTGCGCGGCGAGCGGCGGCCCGTCCGTACGGCTGAGCAGGGTGACCGCGGCGGCCAGGTTCCCGCCGGCGCTGTCGCCTCCCACCGCCAGCCGGGTCGGGTCCACTCCCAGCTCGTCGGCGTGCCGGGCGATCCACGAGGTGGCGGCGTGGCAGTCGTGCACCGCAGCCGGGAAGGGGTGCTCCGGGGCGAGGCGGTAGCCGACGGTGATCACCTGACAGGGCACGGCGTTGGCCAGCCGCCGGCAGATGCCGTCGGCGGTGTCGATGCTGCCGAGCGTCCAGCCGCCGCCGAAGAAGTACAGCAGGGTGGGCAGCGGACCCGACCCGGTCGGCCGGTACACCCGCAGCCGCAGCTCACCGGCGGGCCCGGGGATCCGCTCGTCGCGTACCTCGGTCACCGGCTCGACCGCGCCGCTGCCGGCGCGGATCGCGGCCAGGTCCGCGGCGCGCGCCTCGGACAGGGTCTGTGCGTACAGCGGCGGGGTGCCGGCCGCGGCACGGGCCGCCCGGTAGGCCGCCACCTCCGGGTGCACTGCCATCTCGCTCCTATCCACCGGTGTTGACCAGCAACGTGTCGATGCCGCGTAGAAACAGGCTGCCGCTGTACGCCGGCGCCTCGGTGACCCTCAGCGCGGGGAACCGGGCGAACAGCCGGGGCAGCGCGAGGCGGCCCTCCAACCGCGACACCGCCGCGCCGAGGCAGAAGTGCGGGCCCACCCCGAAGGCCAGCGACGGCGGGCCGCAACGGGTCGGGTCGAAGGTGTCCGGAGCCGGGAAGCGGGCCGGGTCGCGGTTGGCCGCCCCGATCATGATGAGCACGTTGTCGTCAGTGGCGACCGGCACGCCGTGCAGCACCGTGTCGGTCGGCGCGGCGCGGGCCAGGAAGTGCACGGGGCTCGCCAACCGCAGCACCTCGTCGACGCAGCCCTGCGCCAGCGTGGCGTCGGTGGGCAGCGCCGCGACGGTCTGCGGGTGGGCCAGCAGCAACGGCAGCCCGTTGCTGAACATGTAGACCGTGGTGACGAAGCTGGCGTTGAACAGCACGATCAGGTTGCTGACCAACTCCTCCTCGGTCAGCTCCACCTCCCCGGAGTCGAGCGCCTCGACCAACGCGCTGAGCAGGTCGTCGCCGGGCACCCGGCGGCGGTGCCCGAGCAGCTCCCGGTAGAAGGCCCGCAACTCCCGCGCGGCGGTGTTGGCCGCGGCCAGCCGCTGCGGGGTCTTCCCCGCCACGTCCAGGAACTCGTCGATCCACTCCACCCGCTCGCGGTACCACTGCAACTCCGCTGCCGGGATGCCGATGAACTCGGCCATCACCAGCGCCGGAATCGGGTACGCGAAGTCGGCCACGAAGTCGACGACGCCCTCCCCGGCGTCCGCCATCCGGTCCAGCAGCTCGTCCACCACCCGCAGGATCACCGGTTCCAGCGCGCCGAGCCGGCGCGGCGTGAAGGTGCGGGAGAAGACGTGCCGCATCCGGGTGTGATCGGGCGGGTTGACGAACATCATCGAGGTCTGGAAAGTCCGCAGGATCTCCTGCTCCTCCCAGCCCGGCGGCGGCTGCTTCGTCCACTCCGGATCGCGCAGCAGCCCGTCGACCAGGTCGTAGCCGACCGCGACGGCGGTCACCGTCCGGTGCTCGGCGCGGGCCGGCAGCGCGCTGATCGGGCCGAGCCGGTGCAGGTCCGCGTACCACGGGTACGGGTCCTGTCTGCCCTCCTCGCTGTACAGGCCGGTGAGTATCTCGTCCACGTCCACGGCCAACTCCTCCCCCCGCCGATGTCGGTGACCGGGGGCAGCGGGGATCACCCGCCGCCCCCGGCCCATGTCACAGGTCGAGCAGCCGCAGCGGCACGGCGTTTGCCAGTGCCTGGTTGCCGGCGTCGTTCGGGTGGATGTGGTCCCCCGAGTCGTACGCGGGCAGCAGTTGGCTGGGCCGTGCCGGGTCGCGCAGCACCCGGTCGAAGTCGAGCAGCCCGTCGAACTCCCGACTGCCGCGCAGGTACGCGTTCACCGCCTGGCGGGTGGCCTCCTTCTGCGGCGTCCACACGCCCGGCGCGCCGTGCCCCTCGTACGGCGTCAGCGTGGCCACCAGGCTGGTCAGCCCGCGCTGCTGGAGCTGCTGGTTGATCTGCCGCAGCGTGCCGATGATCGCCTCGGGTGAGTCGTTCGACATCCAGATGTCGTTGATGCCCAGGTGGGTGACGACGGTACGCACCCCGGTCTGGCCGAACACGTCCTCGTTGAGCCGGGCCGCCGCGTTCGGGCCGAGCTGGTAGTAGCCCGGGTAGTTGCCGTCGCCCGGCTCGGTGCCCTCGTGGTTGAGCCGGTTGCCGGCCAGGCTCAGGTTGAGCACGCCCGGGGTGCGCCGGTCCGGCCGGTCGGCGAGCAGCCGGTCGGAGAGCAGGTCGGGCCAGCGCCGGTTGGCGTTTACGGTGCTGCCATTGCCGTCGCCGATGGAGTCGCTGAGCACTACCAGCGCGCCGGGGCTGCCCTTGCGCTGCACGTCGACGCCGGAGAGGAAGAACCAGCAGCAGGTCGGACGGGTGGTGAACCCGGTGCCCTCGGCCACCCCGGTCAGATCCCCGGCGCCGATGAAGTTGGCCTGCTGGGACTGCCCGTGGAACGTGGTCGGGCCGGTCGGCGTCGGGAAGTGCACTGTGACCACCAGGTCGCTGTCGTCAGCGACCGGGAAGGCCAACGGGTCGCTGAGCAGTTCGGCGCCCCGGTTCATGGTCGCCGTGGTGGCACCGGTGAAGGTCAGCGGGCGTACCGAGGCGGCGTCGATGTCGGAGAGGTCGTCGGGGGTCGCGGTGTTCGGCCGGGCCACTGTGGCGCGTCCTACCTTGACCGCCTGCTCGCCGTAGAGGTTGCTCAGGCGGACCCGCAGTGCCGGGCCGCCCACGGAGACGTGCACGATCATCCGGACGCTCTGGTCGTTGAGGCCGGTGTTGGTCAACCCGACCGAGTTGCCCCGGGTGACAGCGGTGGCCCAGCTGCCCGCCCACTCGGCGCGGTCGGGTCGGCTGGCGGCGGTGCCGGACGGACCGGCGCTGGCGACGACGGCGGGTGCGCCGGCGATCAACAGCGCGGCCGCAGCGGCGATGACATGCCATCTCTTCGGGGTTGCCGTTGCCATGGAACCTCCATCGTGTGGCAGCCCAGGGCCGTCCGCTGACGGCGCCCGCCTGGACGATGGTCCAGAAACCTAGCCGCCGCCGCTGACAGGCGTCAATCAACCTGATCGACGCGATCAAATGTCCGGCGGGACGCTCGGACCGCCCGTCGGCACGGTTTCGACCAGCCGTTTCCCGCCTAGGCTTCCAGGCGGCGGCGGAGCGGTCGCCCGAGCGCGCCACCGTCGCGTCGTCACCGGGAGCTGCCCGGGGACCGCCGCTTTCTCGGATGGGGGCTGCCGGATGACTGACGGACCCGGGCACACCACTACCTACGTGCACAGGGTGTTGGACCTCTTCGCCGAATTCGGCGACCGGGAGGCGTTGGTCGGCGCCGATCGGCGACTCACCTACGCCGAGGCCGCCGCGCGGGTCCGGGCGATGGCCGCGACGTTGACCCGGCATGGCGTACGGCCGGGGTCGGCGGTGTTGGTGACCGTGGCGAACACGGTGGAGGGTCCACTGCTGCAACTGGCCCTGCACCTGCTCGGCTGCCGGACGATGTGGGTCGCCCCGGTGACCGCGCGCCGGGAGGTCGACGAGTTCATCCGGTTGGCTCGCCCGGACGCCCTGGTCTACGACGCCCGGGACGGGGCCAGCCTGGGCCCGGAGCTGGCCGTCGCGCTGCCCGGCACACCGGTCTGCTGTCTGGGCGCGGGTGGCGCCGGCCCTGACCTCACCGCCGACACCGACGTGGCGGAGCTGCCGGCGTCCGTGCCGGCGCCCGAGTCGTTCCTGCAGACCAGTGGCACCACCGGCAGCCCCAAGCTGGTGCACCACCGGGAGAGCTTCTACGCCCAGATCCTCGCCCTTGCCGCCGACTTCCGCGCCGCCGGGTTCCCGTTGCTTCGACACCTGTCGCACTCGCCGATGTGGCTGGCCAGCGGGCAGATCACCACACTGTTCAACCTGTTCACCGGCGGGGTGCTGTTCCTGCGCGACGACTGGGACCCGGTGGCCTTCGTGGACACCGTGCAACGGGAGCGGATCAACTCGACCTTCGTCACCCCGCCGATGCTTTACGAGGTGTTGGACCACCCGGCGCTGGTGGGCGCGGACTTCTCCGCCATGTTCATGTTCAACGTGGGCGCCGGGCCCGCCGCGCCCGCCCGGCTGCGCCAGGCCATCGCGCGGTTCGGTCCGGTGCTGCGCATCGTGTACGGCCTCAGCGAGGCGGTCGTGATCACCGCGCTGCCCGGGCTGACCGACGATCCGGAGCACCCGGAGCGGTTGCGCTCCTGCGGGCGGCCCTACGGCGACGTCCGCATCGAGATCCGCGACGACGACGGCGCGGTGCTGCCGACCGGCCGCGACGGCGAGGTGTGGGTGCGGACCCGACTGAGCTTCGCCGGCTACCACGGTCAGCCCGAGCTGACCGCGCAGACGCTCGTCGACGGGTGGGTGCGAACCCGCGACATCGGCCACCTCGACGACGACGGCTACCTCTACCTCGTCGACCGGGCCCACGACATGATCGTCACGCATCGCCGGAACTGGGCGATCTTCTGCCGTCCCATCGAGGACGTGCTGGTCGGGCACTCCCAGGTACGGGCCGCCGCCGTGATCGGCGTGCCGGACGAGACGGTCGGCGAGGTGCCGTACGCGTACGTGGTGCTCGGGCCGGGCGCGACGGTCACCGGGGCGGAACTGATCGACCTGGTGACCGCCGAACTCAACGAGATGTGGGCGCCGGCCGCTGTGGAGTTCCTCGACCGGCTGCCGGTGAACCGGTCGATGAAGGTGGACAAGCGGGCGCTGCGCGCGCGGTACGCGGCCCGTCGGGCGGCGGCGGTCGGGGCGTGACCCCCCGCCGACAACTGGTCGTCCTGGTCAGCGCGGACCTGATCTCCAACCTGGGCACCCGCATCTCGGTGGTGACCATTCCGTGGCTGGTGCTGGTCACCACCGGCAGCCCCACCAAGATGGGTCTTGTCGCGTTCGCCGAGACCCTGCCCTACCTGCTGTCCAGCGCGTTGGGCACGCCGTGGGCGGACCGGATCGGCCTGCGCCGTACCTCGATCCTCTGCGACGCGGGCAGCGCGGTGGTGATGGTCGTCGTGGCACTGACCCCGTGGTTGGGCTTCGTCCCGCTGGTGGCGCTCGTCGCGGTGGCCGGCGCGCTGCGGGGCATCGGGGACCGGGTGAAGCACGTGATGTTCCGCCCGGTCGCGGAGGCCGCCGGAGTGCCGCTGATCCGGCTGACCTCCGCGTACGACGGGCTCAGCCGGGTGGTGACACTGTTCGGCGCCGCAGTGGGCGGCCTGCTGATCGCTGTCTTCGGGGTGACCGAGGCGATCCTCATCGACGCGGCCAGCTTCGGGGTCTGCGCGCTGCTCATCGGTGTCCTGGTCCGCCCGCCGGCCGTCCCGACGCAACCCACCCAGCCGGAAGGTTACCTGCGCGCCCTGCGGGGTGGCTTCAGTTACCTGGGCCGGGACCGGCCGCTGCTCGGCATGCTCGCCGTCATCTCGGCGCTGAACATGGTGGCCAACGCGAGCGTGGCCGTCTACATCCCGGTCTGGGTCGCCCGGGAGCTGCCCGGCCCGAGCGGTCTCGGCCTGGTGCTGGCGGCGTTCTCGGCGGGCGCGCTGCTGGGCAACCTGGTGTTCACCGCGCTCGGGCCCCGGCTGCCCCGGCGGCTGACGTTCCTGGTCGGCGCGCTGGTCGCCGGCACGCCCCGGCTGGTGGCGCTGGCGATCAGCGACGAGCTGCCGGTGGTGCTCGTGGTGACGTTCCTGTCCGGAATCGGCATCGCGGCGGTCAACCCGCTGCTCGGCGTGGCGCTCTACGAGCGGGTGCCACCGGAGTTGCAGACCCGGGTGATCGGCATCGCCGGTTCGTTGGCGTTCGTCGGGTTGCCGGTCGGCGCGCTGCTCGGCGGCTGGTCGGTGGACGCTCTGGGATTCACCCCGGCCCTGCTGACCATGGCGGCGGCGTGCCTGGTGGTCACCGCGTACCCGCTGCTGAGCAGGGCCTCCGGCCCGGAGACGCCGGCGCGGCCCACCCCCGTCACCACCCGGTAAAGCGCGCGCGTTGTTCGTCGGACGTTCGGCTGCTGGCCGCGCGGGCGTCGACCGGGGACGGCTAGCGTCGACCGTCGTCACCGCACCTGGAGGTCGCCGCGTATGACGTCACCCACCCGCCGCCGCACCGCCGAGGTCACCGCCGTACGCCGGATCGGCGACAGCGCGCCGCACAGCGCGTTCACCGACCTGGTCCGGTACGCCGGACGTTGGTTCTGCGCCTTCCGGGAGGCCCGCACCCACCTCAGTGACGACGGCGTGATCCGGGTTCTGACGTCGACGGACGGTCGGTCCTGGACCTCCGCGACGGTCATCGCGCAGGCCGGCACCGACCTGCGCGATCCGCGCTTCGTGGCACGACCCGACGGGCGGCTGCAACTGCTGGCGGCGGCCGCCACCGGCGCGGTCACCAAGACGTTCCAGACGGTGACCTGGCTCTCCACCGACGGGCACGCCTGGGGCGGTCCGACCCAGGTGGGCGAGCCGGGCGTCTGGGTGTGGCGGGCGGCCTGGCACGACGACGCGATGTACGGCGTCGGCTACGGCACCCGGGAGCCGAGGTTCGCCCGGCTCTACCGGAGCACGGACGGGGTGGACCTGCGGCAGTGGGTGCCGATGCTGTTCGAGGACGGGTACCCCAACGAGTCCGGTCTGGTCTTCGCCCCGGACGGCACCGCCCTCTGCCTGCTGCGGCGGGACGCGGGCACCGCGAGCGCGCAGCTCGGCCGGGCCGTGCCGCCGTACCGGGACTGGACCTGGACGGATCTCGGTGTCCAGGTGGGCGGGCCGACGCTGCTCCGGCTGCCCGACGGGCTGCTGCTGGCCGGGGTGCGGCTGCACGACGGCGAGGTCCGCACCGCGATCTGCGTCGTCGACCCGGACCGGGGCGAGCTGACCGAGCTGGTCGCGCTGCCGTCCGGCGGCGACACCAGCTACCCCGGCCTGGTCTGGCACGACGACCTGCTCTGGGTGAGCTACTACTCGTCGCACGAGGGGCGGACCTGTGTCTACCTGGCCGAGGTCAGCCTGACCGGCTGAGCCTGGCCGGGCAGCCCGGCGGTCGGCTAGCGTGCCGGCATGCCATCGACGCTCACCGAATCGACGGACCCGTACTGTCTGCGCCCCGGGGAGGCTGCCGAGCTGCTGAACGGGCACCCGTGGCGGCGGTTCGTGGCGCTCGGCGACAGCGTCGTGGAGGGCATGTGTGAGCCGACACCGGGCTACCCGGACGTGCAGTGGGTCGACCGGGTCGCCGCCGAGCTGACCGCCGTGCGCCCCGAGTTGGCGTACCGGAATCTGGGTCGACGCGGGCTGCGCGCGCACCAGGTGCGGGCCACCCAGCTCGCCCCGGCGCTGGCGTTCGCACCGGACCTGGCGCTGGTCGTCTGCGGGGGCAACGACGCCTTCCACCCGGCATACGACGCGGAGGCGGTGGACGCCGAGCTGACCGCGATGATCATCGGGCTGCGCGACGTGGGCGCCGACGTGATCACAGTTGGCATGTTCGACGTCTCGCACAGCCCGGCGGTGCCCGCGCACCTGCGGCCCGGCCTGGGCGACCGAATGCGCCGCCTGTCGGCCCACACGGCAAGCCTGGCCGAGCGCCTGAACACCATCCACGTGCACCTGACCGACCATCCCCTGACGGCCGACCCCACCCTCTACAGCACCGACGGCCGCCACGGCAGCGCCCGCAGCGACGCCGTGGCCACCGCCGAAACCCTCCGCGCCCTGTCCACCCGCCATCCCCTCCGGCGCGGTTAGTCGGTTAGGAGGATTCCGGTTAGGAGGACGCCGTGGGCCAGGTTGAGGACGCCGTCGCAGCCGGGGTAGCCGACCCTCGCCAGGCCGCCGGAGGCGTGCCGACCGAACAGGTACGGGGCCAGGGAGTACGGGACGTCGGCGGTGACCGTCTCACCCGTCTCGATCTGGACGAAGTCCATCGACACCCGGTCGGTCGGCAGGTACTCCTGGAGGATGGCGCCGCCCTGGTCGACGGCGGCCCGCACACCGTCGGCCCAGTCCGCCGCGCTCAACTCCGGGCCGAGCAGCACACCGTGCCCGGCCGAACCGTCGGCCGGCTTCGCCACCAACGTGGCCTGATCGGCGATGGCCCGGTCGAGCACCGCGGCGGTCAACGGCACCGTGTACGGCACGTGCCGGCGGATCAGTGCCTGGTCGTCGGCGGGCAGCCCGGCCACGTCCTCCCACAGCCAGGCGAACGTGGTCTTGTTGCCGAGCAGCCAGGCCGCCGCCGACACGAACATCGGCAGGGTGCCGGCGGCGAGGGCCACGGCCACCGCGTCCAGACCGGCGGTCGGGGTGACCCGGTTGGGCACGAACAACCGGAACAGCGCGTCGACCGGGGCGCCGTCGACGACCAGACGGTTGTCGGCGTCCACTGTGGCGGTGGCGACCGGGGCGATGACCAGGTCGATGCCGAAGTCCCGGGCCCGTACGGCGAGGGGGTCGAGGATCCGGATGAACGTCTGCGGGTCGTCGAGGCCCGGGTAGTCGCCGTCGAAGTCCATCAGCAGCGCCACCCGGGCGCCCTCGGGCAGCCGCAGCTCCTCGCGGATCGCGACGAACCGCTGGTCCAGCAGCGACGGCGCGGCCCGCACCGGCAGGTCGTCGAGGATGCCGTGCTCCCGGTAGAGGCCCTCGTACCGCTGGATGACGGTGTCGGCGTCGAACCCACCGCCGAGGCTGCTGTCGATGTTGTACTCGACGAACTTCGGCACCCCGGCGGAGAAGATCACGTCCGGGCGGTACGCGGCCAGCAGCGCCTCGGTCAGCGGCTCGGCCTCGTCCAGCAGCCGGGTCTCCCCCGCCGGTACGCCGAGCAGCCGGCGCAGCTCGCCGGCGGTGCCGGCCCGCCGACGGCAGGCGTCGAGGATGAGCTGGGCGAGCCGGTCGCAGACCTCGTTGAGTTCCCGCCAGGCGTCGGCGGTGAGCACCGGGGGTCGGGCCAACCGCCACTGCTTGTTGTAGGTGGCCCGGCCGTGGAAGAGCTGCTCCCAGGCCGCCGCCCCACTGGCCACCATGGCCCGACGGCCCGGCTCCGGAAGGTCGGTCCAGGCCCGGTCGGCCGCCGGCCACGGATAGTTCGGGTCGATCATGATCCGTCCTTCACGGTCAGGTGGATGGCGGTGGCGAGCTGGTCCCGGCCGGGTTGGACGGCCCGGTCCAGTGCCGGGGCGAACGGCAGCACCGCCCCGTCCGGGCGGGTGACCCGGCGCGGCGGCGCGAGCAACCGGACCCGCTCCACCACGCTCGCGATGATCTCGGCGGCCATTCCGCAGGAACGGTTGCCGTCGTCGAGCACCACGAGGCGTCCGGTGCGGGCCACCGACTCGGTGAGACCGTCGATGTCGAACGGGTACAGGGTGCGCGGGTCGAACACCTCCACCGAGACCTGGTCGGCCAACTCCTCGGCGACGGCGAGCGCGTCGTGCACCAGGTGCCCGATCGCGACCACCGTCACGTCGTCGCCGAAGCGGTGGATCCGGCCCCGGCCCAGCGGCACCGGCGTCAGGTCGTCGACGTCGTCGCGCAGGTCCATCGCGCCGGCCGGCGCGAACACCACCACCGGGTCGTCGTGGCGGATCGCGGTGACCAGCAGCCCGTACGCGTCGGCCGGGGTGGCCGGCACGACGGTGACCACGCCGACGTGGGAGAAGAGGCTGTACGGGTGGTCGGAGTGCTGCCCGGCCCACCCGGTACGCGAGCCGGAGCCGGGCACCAGGTAGGTGACGGGGACACTGCACTGCCCGCCGGTCATCAACGGGAACTTGTGCGCGTGGTTGACGATCTGCTCGAAGACCAGGAACAGCAGCGACGGGATCTGGAACTCGACCACCGGCCGCAGCCCGGCCAGCGCGGCACCGGTGGCGAAGCTGGTGAACGCCTGCTCCGACAGGGGGGTGTCGCGGACCCGTTCGGCGCCGAACCGCTTGGCCAGCCCGGTGGTCACCAGCGACGCCCCGACCCGAACGTCCTCGCCGAGCAGGAACACCGCCTCGTCACGGGCCAACTCGTCACCGAGGGCCCGGGTCAGCGCCCGGCGGTACGACAGTCGGGGCACCTCAGCCACCTCCGGTGCGGGCGGTCAGGCCGCTGGCGTACAGGTAGGTCAACGCCTCGGCCGGGTCGGGTTCCGGGCTGTCCAGGGCGAACCGCACCGCCGCGTCGAGGGTCGCCTCGACCTCGGCGTCCACGGCGGCGCGATCGGCGTCGGCGAGGCGTTCACCCTGGATGCGCACCGGGTCACGGACCCGACCACGGGTCACCTCGTCGGGTGGGCGATAGTCGTCGAGGCGTACCGCGTGTTCGAAGGTGTGGTGGACGTCGAAGCGGTAGGTCCGGGCCTCGATCAGCTCGGGGCCGCCGCCGGCGCGCATCCGGTCGACGGCGGCGCACGCGGCGACGCGTACCGTCTCGGGGTCCTGGCCGTCGACGCGCACGGCCGGGATGTCGAACGCGGCGGCCCGCCCGGCGATGCTGCCGGCCACCGCGCCGGCGACCGGCATGGTGGTGGCGTAACCGTTGTTCTCGCAGACGAACAGCACCGGCACCCGCCAGAGCGCGGCCAGGTTGAACGCCTCCAGCAGCATCCCCTCGTTGACCGCGCCGTCGCCGAAGAAGCTCACCCCGACGGTGTCGCGGCCCCGGCGGCGGTGGGCCCAGACCGCGCCCGTGATGATCGCCCCGGAGGCGCCGACGATCGCGTTGGCGCCGAGCACGCCGATACTCAGGTCGGCGGCGTGCATCGAACCGCCCCGGCCGGCGTTGAGGCCGGTGACCCGGCCGCACAACTCGGCGAGCATCCGGGCCGGGTCGGCCCCGCGGGCCAGGACGTGCCCGTGCCCCCGATGGGTGCCGGCGAGCACGTCGTCGGCGCCCAGCGCGGCGCAGACGCCGGCGGCGATCCCCTCCTGACCGAGGTACGGGTGGATGCCGCCGACGATCTGCCCGCCGTGGACCAGCTCCACCGCCCGTTCCTCGAACCGGCGGATCAGCCGGACCGTGCGGTAGAGCCGGACCGGGTCGGCGTCGGTCACGCGGGCCCCTTGATGGCGGCCAGGATGTCGTCCCAGAGCCGGGCCCTGGCGGCGAGGGCGGTGTTGACCGTGTCGGCGCACTCCTGCCACTTGGTGTCGTCGTCGCCGCACAGGTCGGCGAGCATCTGCATGGCCATCGGGGTGTGCTGCTCGCCGTCGACCTCGATGTGCCGCTCCAGGTAGTCGACGAACGTGTGCAGCCGGTTGCTGTGCTCGTTGACCGAGACGACCTGGGTGAACATGTCCGGGATCAGGTCCTCCCGGCCGAACGCGAAGGCCGCCGCCTGGCAGTGCACCGGGGTGGACTCGATGATCTGCCAGGTGGTCGCGGCGAACCTCGCCGACGCGGCCGGCACCCCGGCCTCGGCGAGCGCCTCGGTGACCGGCCGGCCGGCGCGCAGCAGGTCGATGAGCGCGTTCACCGCCGTGGTGTCCGCGCCGGCCTCGGCCATGCCCTGCACGTACAGCTCGAAGTGGCTGATGTAGCCGCCGCCCAGCTCGTCGCTCTCCTCGACCATGACGATGTCGTTGATGAGGCGGCGGCTGCCGGTCGGGCCGGTCGGGATCCACGGCACGCTGACGCAGGTCAGCTGTCGTTGCAGCGACTTCAGCAGGGACATGAAGTCCCAGACCGCGAAGACGTGGTGCCGCATGAAGGTGACCAGCGCCTCGTGGGTGTCGAGGTTGGCGTAGAGCGGGTGTTTGACCACGGCGTCGCGCCTGTCGGTCACCGCCCGCTCCAACCGCTCGATGCCCGGGTGCGTCTTACCCCAGTCGTACCGTGACATGTCAGCCTCCCTGCTGGGCGCGGTGGCGCCAGATGATCGGGCAGTAGTCCGGGTCCGCGTAGTCCGGCCGCCCGTCGTGGGTGCGGCGGACCAGCACGTCGTGGTTGTACGCGGCGAGCGTGCCGTCGGAGAGCGGATACTCCCGCCAGGCGTTGTCGCCGTCCTGCAGGTGCAGCGAGATCGCCTGTCGGGGGCGACCGCTGACGTTGGGGCCGCTGCCGTGGTAGGTGCGGCAGTGGTGGAAGCTCACGTGTCCCTTGGGGATCACCATCGGGATCTTGCGGATCTCCGCGCCGTTGTACGCGGCGTTCTCGGCCAGCATCTCCTCCAGCTGGCTGCGCTCCCGGTCGGCGAAGTGGCGCACCACCGTGTCGTCCGCGCCGATCTCCTTCCACCGGTGCGAACCGTCGACCATGGTGATGGTGCCCATCTCCTCCCCGCAGTCGTGGAAGGGGATGAACGCGGTGAGCATCTTCTCCGACGACGAGGACGCCCAGTAGTGCTTGTCGAAGTGCCAGGGCACTATGTTGCTCGGTTCGCCGGAGATCGGCGGCTTGTAGATCAGAGTGGACTGGAAGACCCGGATCTCGTCGGCCTGGGCGAGCCGGGCGGCGACCGCGCCGAGCAGCGGCTTGCGCAGGATCGCGCCGAGCCCGTCGTGTTCGTGGTGGACGTAGTCGTTGTGCCGCTGCACCGGGCCCTTCGATGGCTCCCAGTAGGCCAGCTTCGGTGGGCGTACCGGCAGCCGCCGGTCCCGCTCCCCGTCGTAGTAGCGCTGCGTGGCGGCGGCGAGGGCGTCCACCTCGTCGTCGGTGAGCACCTTTTTCGACAGGTACCAGCCGTGCTCGGCGTAGTGCCGCACGTCGTCGTCGGACGGCAGCAGCGCCCGCTCCTCGGCGGTCAACGTCGGCTCGTACTCCGTGACGGTCATGCCCCCACCCCCTGTGGTGTGGCCGCCACGGCGGCCAGTTCCCGCTCCTTGGCCTCGTAGAGCGCCTTGATGTTGCCGCTGCCGAAGCCGCGCGCGCCGCGTCGCTCGATCAGCTCCAGGAAGAGCGTGCGACGCACGTGCATCGACTCGGCGAAGATCTGCAACAGCTGGCCGTCGTGGTCGGAGTCGACGAGCACACCCAGCTCGCGCAGCCGGTGCAGTGGGGCGTCGATCCGACCGACCCGCGCCTCCAGGGCGTCGTAGTAGCTGGCGGGGGTGCCGGCGAAGCGCACCCCGCGCCGGCCCAGCGCCTCGACCGCGCCGACGATGTCGTCGGTGCGCAGCCCCAGGTGCTGCACTCCCCCACCGGCGTGCTGGTCGAGGAACGCGTCGATCTGCCCAGGCCGCCGGGTGCGGTCCGGTTCGAGCAACACCACTGTGACCCGCCCGGACGGGCTCTGCACCACCTTGGAGTTCATTCCCTGTCCGTCGACCTCGATGTGCTCCTCGAAGATCTGCGCGAAGCCGAACAGCGCCTCGAAGTGCCGGACCGTCTCGTCGAGCTGGCCGGGCGGCACGCAGACCGCCAGGTGGTCGATCTCGGCGAGCACCGGCGGATGACCGTCCGTCGTGGACGCCGCCGCGGTGATGGCGCCGGGCAGGAACTCGCCCCCCTCGCCCCGGCGCTGCACCAGCCGGTGCCGCACGTCGGCGAAACCGTCCACCTCGGCGATCACCACCTCGGCGTCCGCGCCGGTGCGGGTGGTCGGCGGCGTCACCCCGGTCGCGCCCCGGGCCACCAGCTCGGCGTACGCGGCCGGCACGTCGTCGACCTCGACCGCGACGACCCCGATGCCGTCACCGTGGCGTTGCACGTACCGCGACGCCGGATGCTCGGCGCTCAGCCCGGAGGTGAGCAGCAACCGGATGTCGCCGTGGCAGAGCAGCAGCGAGCGCTGCCCCGCCAGCCCGGTCTCCGGACCACCCTGGCCACAGATCTCGAAGCCGACGGCGGTGCTGAAGTAGAAGGCCGCCTGTCGGGCGTCCCCCACGTAGAGTTCGATGTGATCGATACCACGGATGTCCATGTCCCCTGAAACCCTTCCCACCCGATTCCCCTGCTTGCCCCGTCCGGGCACAACCCGCCCGGAATGCCGCCTCGATCACCCCCTCGGCTCGGCGACCCGGGCCAGCAGCAGGCTCACGTTCTGGCCGCCGAACCCGAACGAGTTGGTGACCGCGTACTCCAGGTCCGCCTTGCGGGGCGTGCCACGGACGTGGTCCGCCGGGCAGGCCGGATCCGGGTCGTCGAGGTGGTACGTCGGCGGCAGCAGCCCCCGACCGAGCGCCAACGCGGTGGCCGCCGCCTCCAGCACCCCGGAGGCACCGAGCAGGTGACCGGTGAGCGCCTTGGTGGAGCTGACCGGCACACCGCCGACGCCGAAGACGTCGGCCAGCGCGGTGGCCTCCGCGATGTCACCGAGCTTCGTGCCGGTGCCGTGCGCGTTGACGTAACCGACCGCCGCCGCCGGCACACCGGCGCTGCGCAGCGCCCGGCGGATGCACGCCGCCGCGCCGGCGCCGTCCGGGCGGGGGGCCGTCGGGTGGTACGCGTCCGTCGTCGCGCCGTGCCCGGCCACCTCGGCATACCCGGCGACGCCGCGCGCCGCGGCGTGCTCGGCGCGTTCGAGCACCAGCAGCGCGGCACCCTCGGACAGGACGAACCCGCTGCGGGAGGTGTCGAACGGCCGACTCGCCCGCCCCGGGTCGGTGCCGGCGCGCGCCAACGCCCGCGCGTTGCCGAAGGTGTCGGCGAAGGTCGGGAAGAGCGGAGCCTCGCTGGCCCCACAGAGCACCACGTCGACCTCTCCGGTCGCGATGAGCCGCGCCCCGTCGGCGACCGCCTGGGCGCCGGAGGCGCAGGCCGTGCCCACCGACGAGCTGTAGCCTCGGATGCCGTGCGCGATGGCGATCCGCGCCGCCGGCATGTTCGGCAGGATCCCGGTGAGCAGGTACGGGCTGACCGCCGCCCGACCCCGGGCCGCCCGGGCCAGCACCTGCGACTCCAGGGTGGCCATCCCGCCGACCCCACCGACGATCACACCGATCCGGTCGGGGTCGACGTCGCGGCCCACCTCGATGCCGGCATCGGTGAGAGCGTCGACGGCGGCGAGCAGGGCGAGGACGACGATCCGGTCCAGCACCCGGGCCTCCGGCCCGGACGCGACGGTACGTGGGTCGATGTCGGGCAGCAGACCGGCCACGTCCAGCGACCTGCTCGCCGGGTGCCCCTCGGGCGGGCGGGTCAGCCCGGACCGGCCGGTGGTCAGCGCGTCGAAGGTTTCCTCGACACCCCGCCCGACCGGTGTGAACAGACCCATCCCCGTTATCAACGCGGTCACGCCGCCGCTCCGCTTCGCTCGCTCATGACGTGGCCTCGGTGAGGTAGCGCTCGCGCAGGACCACCTTGCGGACCTTGCCGGTCACGGTGACCGGGATGTCGGCGGAGCGCACCGGCACGACCCGGCGCAGCGTGGCGCCGACGTCCGGGCCGAGGGCGGCGCGGACCCGCTCGGTGCGGTCCTCGTCCTCGTCGGCGCCGGCGGCCAACTCCAGCAGCACGTCGGTGACGACAGCGCCGGCCTCGGCGACGATCACCACAGTGCAGTCGGTGACGTCCGGGCAGGCGGCGAGGATGCGCTCCTCGGACAGCGCGGTGTAGAAGCGCCGCCCGTCACCGGCGTCGACCGAGTCCACCGCCCGGTCCAGGTGGTAGTAGCGGCCGTCGGTGTCGGCGCGGACCAGGTCACCGGTGAGGTACCAGCCGCGCTGGCGGAAGCGGTAGGTGGTGACCGAGTCGTTCCAGTAGCCCCGGAACAGCGACGGCGAGTCGATGCCCAGGAAACCCACCTCGCCGACCGGCACCGGCTCGCCGTCGGCGTCGAGCACCGCGACCTTGGCGAACCGGTACGGGCGGCCGATGCAGCGGCCGTACCGGTCGGTGTCGGCGCGGTGGGTGATGTGGAACATCGAGTGCCCCATCTCGCTGGAGCCCAACCCGTCGATGAAGACCGAGCCGGGCACCTTCGCCACCCCGTCGCGGGTGACGGTGTCGTGCCAACCGACAGCGACCAGGCGGCGGATGTGCGGCTCGTGCGAGGCGTCGCCGGTGTTGAACCACAGCCGCACCGAGTCCAGGTCGTACCCGGACAGGTCGAAGCGGGCCAGCTCCGCCCAGGTGACCGAGAAACCGAACACCCCGTCGGGGCGCCAGCGTTGGATGGCGTCCAGCACCCGCTCGCCGCCCTGCTCGGAGAGCAGGAACATCTGCGCGCGGTTGCCCAGCGCCTGGTTGACCATCAGCACCGTGGCGGTGTGCGGTGCGGGCAGCGCGTTGAGGATCCGGGTGGTGCCCTGCGCCTGCGGCATGGTGAGCAGGTGCCGGGTGGCCGCGAAGAGGCTGGCGTGCGAGTGCAGCACCGCCTTGGGCACCCCGGTCGTCCCGGAGGTGTGGGTGATCACGATCGGGTCGTCCGGGTGGTGCCGGTAGTGCGCCGGGGCCGTGGCCGGGTCGCCCGTGCCTGCCTGCGCGGGGGTGCCGAGCAGCGGTACGCCCAGGTCGTGCCCGGCCAGCAATGCGGTGTGCGCGTCGTCGGCCAGCACACCGACGCCCCGCAGGCGGCGGATGTACTCGGCGGCGATCTCCGGGCGGAGTTTGCCGTTCATCAGCGCCGGGATCGCCCCGAGCCGGGCCAGCGCCAGGTAACTGAGCACCATGTCGGCGGCGGCGGTGGCCCAGACCGCGACCGGGTCGCGGGGGCGTACCCCCTGTTCGTGCAGCCAGGCGGCGCGGGCGGCGACCCGCTCGTCGAGCCGCCCCAGCGTCAGTGGCGTCTCGGCGGGGTGCCCGTCGACTGCGGTGTCGAAGGTCAGGCCGGGCCCGTCCGGGTCGGCGTCGTGCGCCAGCACCCGGGCCAGGACGTTGCCCGCACCCAGCTCGGTGTCGGCGGCCAGTGCGCCGCGCAGTCCTCGTGTCCTCATGGTCGTGCTCCTCCCCCCAGCAGCACCGCGACCGCCTCGGTCGGCCCGTCGGGTGCCTGTTCGATCAGGATCAGCAACACCTCGTCGGCGTCGCCGTCGTCGCGCAGCAGGTCGGCCTCGGCGACGCCGTCGGTGTACGGGTCGCCGGTCGGGCTGAGGCAGACCACCGGGCCGCGTAGGTCCCAGCGAGCCGCGAGGTGCCCGGCGACGCTGTTGGGCACGGACTGGAAGAAGAACAGCGGGCCGATCCGCCCGCCGGTCTCGACGGTGGCCCGTACGTGCTGCGCGCTGGCGAGGTCACCGCTGGCGCTGACCAGCACGATCCCCGTCCGCACCCCGGCGGGCACTCCCGCCGGCCCGTACGCCAGTCGCAGACACCGTTCCGCGACGGCCACCACCACCGGCGCGAAGTCCGAGTGCACAAACCCCGGCACCCCCGCCGCGCCGCCCCCGCCCTCCCCACCCTCAGGCCAGAAAGCCCGAGCCCTCTCCCCGCCCCTCTCCCCGCCCCTCTCCCCGGCCCTCTCCCCCGCCGATCTTGCGGTTTCGGTCGTCGTTTCGTGTGCTTGGTCGGAATCGTCGGGGCAGAAAGTGCAAGATCGCGGGGAGTGGGGGGCGGTCATCCGACGCCGACCAGGAGAGCGGTGTTGGCGCCGCCGAAGGCGGCGTTGAGGGTCAGGGCGTGGGTGGCTTCCGTCTTTTGGGGGCGGTCCTTGACCACGTTCAGGGGGCAGGAGTCGTCGGGCGCCAGCCAGCCGGCGTTGACCGGCAGTACGCCGTGGCGCAGCGCGAGCACTGTGACCACCAGTTCGAGCAATCCGGACGCCTCCAGCGCGTGCCCGTGCACCGACTTGGTCGAGCTGACCGGGACCCGGGTGCCATGCCCGCCGAGAGCCCGACGCAGGGCGGCCGCCTCGGCGGCGTCGCTCTGTGCGGTACCGGTGGCGTTGGCGTTGACATAGCCGACGGACTGCGGTGGCAGCCCGGCCCGGCGCAGCGCCGCGTCGACCGCGCGGGCCAGCCCGGTGCCACCGGGCTCCGGCTGGCAGGGATGGAACGCGTCACCGGCCCGTCCCCAACCGGCCACTGTGGCCACCGGATCGACACCGCGTCGTCGGACGGTGCTCGACTCCAGCACCACCGCGGCCACGCCGTCACCCAGCAGCAACCCGCGGCGGCCGGCGCTGAACGGGCGGACCGCCCCGTCGACCGCGAGGGCGCGGCCGGCGTCGAAGAGCGCGAACTGGTCCGACTCCACCAGGTAGCCGGCCGCGACCACCACCCGCTCGACGTCACCCCGGGTGATCCGGGCGGCGGCGTCGGCCACCGCCGTGCTCGCCGACACGCAGGCGCTGGTGTAGACCCGGGTGTGACCCGAGAGCCCACATCGAGCCGCGAGCTGACCGGCCAGCACGGCCGGCACCGGGCCCGAGACTGGGCCGCCATGTACGGCGAGCAGCAGGGCGCACCCGGTGCGCTGCGCGCGGTCCAGGCCGGCCGCCCGACAGGCCGCGTCGATAGCGGCGGCCAACTCGTCGGGGAGTGTGCCGACCTCGGGCAGGGTTGCCGCCACGGTGACCCGGCGGGCGGCGGTGTCGAATCGGCCCACCGGTCCGAACGCCGGCACCCCGGCCAGCACACCGGCGAGCTGCGCGTCGGCGCCCCGCCCCAGGGCGCTGACCGCGTACACACCGGTGAGCTGGGCGACGCGCGCCTCAACCATCTGCGGAGGCGGTCAGCGACGCCCGGAACACCACCAGGGCGTCGTCGACGGTGCGGATGCCGGCCAGTTCGTCGTCGGTGAGGTCGAGCCGGCATTCGTAGCGCTGCTCGACGAGGTGCACCAGCCAGGCAAGCTCCATCGAGCCGATCCGGTCGGACACCTCGGCAGCCGGTTTCGCGGTGAGTTCGGCGAGCATGGTCATCAGGTCAGCTCGCCCCAGATCGGGCTGACCGCTCATCAGGCTTTGTCGCTCGTCGCCTCGGTGACGCGGCTGGCGACCATTGTGGTGAACTCGCCGACCGTCATGAGGGCCAGCTGCTCCGACTCGTCGTCGGCGAACGTCAGGCCATACCGGTCCTCGACCCGGACGGACAGGTCGGCCAGGGCGAGAGACTCCAGGTCGACGCCGGACGGGCCGAGCGTGGTGTCGTCGTCGAGCCCCTCGACGTCGTAGTTCATGTCGGCGAGCTGCTCGACGACGAAGGCACGGACCTCGGCTCTCATGGATACCCTCTCTGCGTGGCTCAGCTGACGGTGTCCGGTCGCGACACCGTCTACGTGTGGGTCGGCCGGGACACCGGCGGTCAGCCGGATCCGGCCGCTGTGCTGGTGCGGCGGGCGGGTGCTCTGCTGCTCGGTCGCGCGGACAGCGAGGTGGTGCTGACGCACGACCGCGAGGGACGGCCGGTCGTGCGGGTCGACGAGGTGGCCGGGTCGGTCGAGTTGGCGGTCAGCGTCAGCCGCACCGCCGGACTGGTGGTGATCGCGGCCCGTCGGGCCGGCGCGGTCGGTGTGGACGTGGAGCGGATCCGCCCGCTGCCGGCGCTCGCGCTGGCCCGCCGCTGGTTCCCGCCCGGCGAGCTGGCCTGGTTGGGCGATCGACCCGAGGCCGGCCGGACGGTGGACTTCCTGCGGCTGTGGACCGCGAAGGAGGCGGTCGGCAAGGCGCTCGGGCGGGGGTTGCGTGACGGCGGGCTGCACCGGCTGATGCCGCCGCCGGGGCTGCCGTTGCGGCCGGTGCCCGGCGTCGAGCACCTGCGGGTCGGTCACCCGCGGCTGGGCGAGGGCCTCGTCCTGGCGGTCGCCGCGCGGGCGAGCGCGCAGGTCGACGTCGAGGTGGTGCAGCGGCCCGGTCATCGGGTGACCGCCGAGCGCAGCGCGTCGGTCGAGCGGACCAGCTTGCCGGTGGTGGTACGGGGCAACTGATCGAGCAGGTGCAATGCCCGGGGCCGTTTGTAGCCGGCCAACCGCTCGGCGAGCAGCTTGTCCAGCGTCTCCTCCGACAGCGGGCCGTCGGGTTGGACGTACGCGGTGATGCCGTCGTCCCAGACCACCACGGCGGCGGCCACCCCGGTCAGCTCGGCGACGGTGGCCTCCACCTCGGTCAGGTCGACCTTCATCCCGCCGACGGAGACCTGCGAGTCGAGTCGACCGCGCACCGTGACCAGGCCGGTGTCCTCATCGACGGTGCCGGCGTCGCGGGTGTGCAGCCAGCCGTCGGACCAGCGGGTCGGGTCGCTCAGGCCGACGTACGGCGACGCCGGGCAGGACACCCACAGCTCACCGCCGGACTCGCGGACCTCGATTCCGGGCACGGGGGAGATCGACGGTCGGTGCGACCCGTACAGGTCGGTGCCGATCACCCCGACCTCGGTCATCCCGTACATGTTGCCCAGCGGCACCCCGTACCGGTCGGTGAACGCCCGCGCGACGGCGGCCGGGACCAGCTCACCCCCGGTGGTCATCCGCCGCAACTGCGGCAGTGGACCGGTCGGGCGGGTGGAGGCGAGCAGTCCGATGTGGAACGGCACACCGAGGACGGTGGCCGGTGTGCTGCCGGCGCTGATCGCGGCCAGCACGGCGTCGCCGCTGAGCCGCTCCGGCGGCACCAGCTCCACCCCGGCGTGCAGCCCGTAGAGCAGGCCACCGACCAGGCCGAGCACGTGCACCATCGAGGGCAGCAGGATGATCCGCTCGCCGGGCAGCGCCACCCCGTCGATCCGGGTGTAGCGGTGCACTTCGGCGACCAGGTCGGCGGCGGTGCGGCCGATCACCTTGGACGGGCCGGTGGAGCCGGAGCTGAGCTGGATCACGGCGTGGCCGCTGACCGCGGGACGGTCGGCGTACCGGGTGACGCCCTCGGTGACGTCGACGAAGATCTTCAGCGCGCCGCCACCGGTGCGCACCGGTGCGACCACGACCTGCGGGGTCAACCGGGCCAGCGCCCGGTCCACCTCGTGGTCGGTGAGTCGGTGGTCGAGCAGGATCGCCTGCCCCCCGCAGCGCCAGGTGGCCAGCAGATTCACCACGTACGCCAGCGACGGCGGCAGCCGCAGCGCCGCAGCGCCACCGGGGCGCAGTCCGGCGGCGGTCAACCGGTCCTGCGCGGCGGTGACCAACCGGTGCAGGGTGGCCCGGTCGACGGGCTCGGGCAGACGGAGACAAACGTCGGTCGGGTGGCCGGCGAAGAGGACTTCGTCCACCCAGCCGGGGTCGGTCGCCGTAGGATCTTCTGCCATCGCTGCCGTTCACCGCCCAGCATGAAAGAGGGCGAATCCGCCCATCACGTACGCCTGTCGGGGTGCTGCGGGGAACCATACGACGCCCGCAGGACCATTGCTAGATGCGAATGGATGGATCAAAAGCAGCGGCCAGCCGGATTGCCCACAGCCCGTTCGGCGGACAGGATCGGGCGGGCGACTTGGCAGAGCGTCACCGAGACATGACCCCTCGTACAACCGTCGCGCGGTGCCAGCCGGACGGCCGATGGCGTCGCCGTTGTCGGCCGAGCCCGACGACTCTCGGGCGCTAGTGCGTTGTCCATGAACGTTCACCGGGCCTGAGCGGTCAGGCGGCCTTGAGCCGTGGCCGGCCCGTCCGCAGCGGACGCCAGCACCATTGGGGCCGATCCCGCACCAGGGCCGCCTGACGCTCAAACGTGCCGGGCGGCGTGTGCCGTCCGTTTGCGCTCCCGGGGGTAACGGGGTTCTCGTCGGCAGACGCGAACGCGCGTTCGGGACCGTTCGGGCCCGTTCGGAATCGTTCGGAATCGTTGCCGGGATGACCGCCCCTACCGATGATGAGTGAGTTCGCGACGAGTTAGCGCAAACGATGAGGCGGAGGTGCACGTGAAGAGAGCATTTGCCATTACGGCGGTAGTCCTCGCCATTCTGCTGGGCGGACAGGGTCCCGCCCTGGCCGCAGATTTCGCGAAGTCGTTCGAGGACGACATCTCTACCTTCACCTACGAGTCAGGCGGCGAGTCCTGTTCGGAGAGCTGGGCGCTCGTTCCGAGCGTCGGATGGGTCATGACCGCCAAGGGCTGCTTCACCAGGTACGGCGACGTCTGGCGTATCCAGGACAGCTTCGCCGATGGAAGCCAAACCTTCATCTACTGGGAGAACTGGCTCAAGGACGGCTCCACGTGGCGGCCATATCGTCACGGCGAGTGCAACAACAATTTGAGCTCCCCGAGCTGGGGCAGGTGCAACAAGGACTATTACGAGTCCGCCAGCAACAATAACTACGGCGACAAGGGCAGCCGAATTCGCTTTCAGACCTGTCGTCGATCCCCCGGTGACAACATATGCACCCCCTCCACCATCGAGGAAGCACCCTGGATCCAGAACAACAGCTGATCGCTGAGGTAGCAGCGAGTGCCGTACCGCGTGGCCAGACGGAGCGGTCGTGCCCCGAGCATGATCGAGCGTCGCCATGCGGTACGGCGTTCGCTGACGATTCTCACCACCTCATCCGTACGCACGCCACCCGGCGTGTCACCGACCCTGCGGATGCAGGGCCACCGCGGCGATCTTGCACTTTCGGTGGTTTAAATGCGTTAAATGCCCCCCCATGTCGCGACAGTAAGAGCAAGATCGCGGAAAGCGGGGCGAGCGCGGACCTCAGGCCAGGGCCGGGGTCTGGGCGTGGATGTGGAAGCGCAGCGAACGGGCGTCGGTGAAGCACTCCCGCATCGGGCGCACCAACTCCCGGTGCTCCGGGCTGTGCTCCCAGTCCTCGAAGTCGGCCAGGCTCGCCCACTCACTGGTGATCAACCATTGCTCCGGATCGGTCGACGACCGGCACACCTGGTCGACCAGGTGCCCCGGCACGCCGCCGGCGACCAGGTGCCGCACCTTCTCGTACGCGGCGAGGAACTGCTCGGTGCGCGGCACCGGCACCCGTACCAGAAAGACCACCCGGGCCCGTTTGTCGCTCATGACGCCTCTCCCATCGTCGGCACGGCCCCGCGCAGGACCAGCGCGCTGTTGAACCCGTCGAAGCCTCGTGCGCAGATCAGAGCGAGACGGCTTCGCGGTCGGCGGTGCTCGCGCAGGAAGTCCAGCTCGCAGCCCTCGGCCACCTCGTCCGGTCCCGCCGACGCGGGCAACGTGTCGTGGGCGAAGGCGAGCAACGCGGTGGCCACGTCCAACGCCGAGCCGCCCTGGTACGCCCGACCGGTCAGCGGTTTCTGCGTGGTAACCGGGGGCGGCCGGTCGGCGAACACGGCCCGTAGCGCCTCGGCCTCGCTGCGGTCGTAGCGGGGCACGCCGAGAGCGTCCGGCAGCACCACGTCGATTCCTGCGGCGGCGACGCCCGCCCGGTCCAGGGCCAGCCGCATCGCCCGCGCGTACTGGGCCGGGTCGCCGCTGCTCTCCGCCGTGGTGTGCGCGGCGTCGTGGGTGGAGCCCCACCCGCTCACCTCGCCGTAGACCCGGGCACCCCGCGCCAGGGCGTGCCCCAACTCCTCCACCACGAACACCGCTCCACCCTCGGCCGGCAGGTAACCGCTGGCCGTGGCGTCGAACGGCCGGTACGCCCGCTCCGGGTCGGCCACGTCACTGAGCAGCCCCGAGCGCAGCTGGCAGGCGAGCGCGTACGGGCTCAACGGGCACTCGGTGGCCCCGGCGATCACGACCGGGGTGCCCCGGCGCACCGCGCGGGCGGCGTGCGCCAAACTGTCCAGCCCGCCGGCCGACTCCGCGACCAGCACCCCGCTCGGGCCCTTGAACTGGTGGTGGATGGAGAGCTGCCCGACGCTGGCCGCGTAGAACCAGGCGATCGACTGGTACGCCCCGACCGTCCGCGACGTGCCGCCCCACAGCCGTTGCAGTTCCCGCTGGCCGAACAGGTTTCCCCCGGACGAGCTGGCCAGGGTCACCGCGTAGCCGTACGGGTCGGGGGCCCGGTCGGGCAGACCGGCGTCGGCCAGCGCCAGCCGGGTGGCGGCGAAGCCGAGGTGCGTCCAGCGGTCGGTCTGCACCAACTGGCGACTGTCGGCGTAGGAGTCGGCGGTGAAGCCGGGCACCTCCCCGCCGAAGCGGGTCGGATAGCCGGCCGGGTCGAACAACGTGATCGGCCCGGTCCGGCGGGTGCCGGCGAGGACCGTGCGCCAGTGCGCGTCCGCGCCGATGCCGCTCGGTGCGACCACCCCGATGCCGGTCACCACCGCCCGGGCCGTCGCGCCGCCACTGTGCGACGGGGCGCTCACGCCGCCACCGCGCCGAGCATCCGACGGAAGACCATCGCCGACTGGAACCCGCCGAACCCGCTGCCGACCGAGAGGGCCACGTCCACCGGGACCTCCCGTGCCTCATTGGGTACGTAGTCCAGGTCGCACTCCGGGTCCCTGGTGCTCCAGTTCGCCGTCGGTGGCACCACACCGAACTCGATGGCGAGGGCGCACGCCGCCATCTCGATCGACCCGATCGCGCCGAGCGAGTGCCCGACCATCGACTTGATCGAGCTGATCGGTACCCGGTACGCGGCCTGGCCCAGCGCCCGCTTGAACGCGGCCGTCTCGTGCCGGTCGTTCTGCCGGGTGCCCGAGCCGTGCGCGCTGATGTAGGAGACCTGCTCGGGCAGGATCCGGCCCTGCCGGAGCGCGTCGGTGACGGCGAGGCCCATCTCCAGCCCGTCCGGCCGCAGCCCGGTCATGTGGAAGCCGTTGCTGCGGCTGGCGTAGCCGGCAACCTCGCAGTAGATGTGCGCTCCCCGCCGCCGGGCGTGTCCGGCCTCCTCCAGCACCAGCACCGCCCCGCCCTCGGCCAGCACGAACCCGTGCCGGTCGGCGTCGAACGGGCGGGAGGCGTGCTCCGGGTCGTCGTTGTCCGGGCTGGTCGCCTTGATCGCGTCGAACGAGGCGACAGTGACCGGCGAGATCGGCGAGTCGGACGCGCCGGCCAGCATCACGTCCGCCTCACCGTCCACGATCATCTGGTGGGCGTACCCGATGGCGTCGATGCCGGAGGTGCAGCCGGTGGACACCACCTGGGCCGGGCCGTGCAGCCCGTGCCGGCAGGCCACGTCCGCCGCGAGGCTGCTGGGCACCAGCGCCTGATAGAGGTACGGGCCACCGCGGTTCCCGTCCACCAGCCACCGTCGGCCGTGCTCGCTCACTGTGACGTACTCCTGCTCCAACGCCATCGTGCCGCCCACCGCCGTGCCCAGCACCACCCCGGCCCGGTCCCGTTCCGCGTCGGTGAGCACCAACTGGGCGTCGGCCACCGCCTCCGCGGAGCAGGCCAGCGCGAACTGCACGTACCGGTCGGCCCGGCGTCGCTCGGCCTCGCTGAGCCCCGCCGCGACCGGGTCGAAGTCGCACTCCGCCGCGATCTGCGACCGGAACGCCGACGGGTCGAAGAAACTGATCCGCCGGGTGGCGGTCCGCCCCTCGGTGATGGTCTTCCAGAAGCGGTCCCGGCTGGCGCCGCCCGGGGCGACCACACCGATCCCGGTCACCACCGTGCGGCGCCCGGTCATGACCCGCCCCGTTGCTCGACCAGCTCGGTGTCGACGTGGCCCAGTTCGGGCCGGGGGGCGAGCGGGCCCAGGTGGAAGACCACCTCGGCCGGTTCGACGCCGGTGTTGCGCAGCCGGTGCCGCACGTTCACCGGTACGAACAGCCCCTCACCGGCGGCCAGCAGCGTCGGCTGGTCGTCCAGGTCGACGGTGATCGCGCCCCGCACCAGGTACAGGAACTCCTCGCTGTACGGGTGGTAGTGCTCGGCGATCCGCTCCCCCGGCTCGAGCGTTGCCACCCCGAGGAAACCCGAGGTGCTGCCGACGGTGCGGGGGCCGAGCAGCACCCGCAGCTCACCGCCGCGCCGGCGGTCGGCGGGTACGTCCCGGGCGGCGATCGGGCGGGTGCTCAGGTCACTCATCGTCGGCTCCCGTCGGTGCGTCGCTGGCGGTCGGGCTGCCCTGGTCGGCACGCTGCCAGGCGATCCGCTCCACCCGGTCCTTGATCACCGCGAGTTGGATCACGCTGTTGGTGTTGATCCGCTCGGTCATCGCGGCGTTGTCGACCGGCGCGGTCGGCTTCATCGCGAAGTCCTGCGTCCAGGTCATCCGGGTGCCACCGGCCTCCTCGGTGTAGCGCCAGTGGATGCGCATGTGCTCGAACGGCCCGGTCTCCACCCGGTGCGCCCGGACCTGCCTGCTCACCGGGTCGGCGGTGCGCTCGCTGACCCAGCTCCAGGACACCCCGTTCTCGTCGGGGTACATGGTGAGGCGGAACCGCACCGTGTGCCCCTCGCGGTGCAGGATCTCCACCACTGCGTACTCGGTGAACAGCTCGGTCCAGTTCGCCACGTCGTTGGTGACCTCCCAGACCAGCCCCAGCGGCGCGTCGATGACCACGCTGTTCTCGGTGTGCCCGGGTGGGTCGGCGCGGCGGGCGACCAGGTCGGCCACCGCCGGGATGCTCAACTGCCCGGCCTGCTCGGGGATGGCCACCTGCCAGCGGTCGGCGACGACAGCCGACAGTTCCAGCAGGGCGAGCGAGTCCATGCCCAGCTCCTCCAGCGACGCGGCGGGCGCCCGGGCCGCGGCGTCGGCGTCCAGCCCGCAGTGCGCCACCAGGATGTCGGTGATCTCGGCGGTCATCGGGCGACCATGGGTGACGGTCATCGGGTCCTCCTGTGGGTTGCGTCGGGATCTGCGGCGGGCGCGGTGCGCGGTGCGGGAGTGGCCGTCGGCCCCGGCGCGGGCGCGGCGAGCAGGCGGTCGACCAGGCCGGTGGTGTAGCGGCCCTTGCGGAATGCGGCGTCGTCGAGCACCCGGCGGACGAACGGGATGGTGGTGCGCACGCCCGGACCGGCGATGTCGAACTCGTCCAGGGCACGTTCCAGCCGGTTGAGGGCCAACTCCCGGTCGGGCGCCCAGACGATCACCTTGGCGAGCAGCGAGTCGTACCAGGGGCCGACCAGGTAACCGGCGCTGGCGTGGGTGTCCACCCGGGTGAACGGGCCGCCGGGTGGGGTGAACCGCTCCAACCGGCCGGGGGTGGGGGCGAAGCCGCGCGCGGGGTCCTCGGTGTTGACCCGGCACTCCACAGCGACGCCGTGCAGACGGATCTCCTCCTGCCGCCACCGCAGCGGCACCCCGGCGGCGATGTGAAGTTGCTCGTGCACCAGGTCGATGCCGGTGACCATCTCGGTCACCGGATGCTCCACCTGGATCCGGCAGTTGATCTCCAGGAAGTGGAACTTCTCCTCGGCGTCGACCAGGAACTCCAGCGTGCCGGCGCCGACGAAACCGACCTGGAGCGCACCCCGCAGGGCGGTCTCGGCGATGGTGTCGAGAACGGCGGCGGGCAGCGCCGGGGCGGGCGCCTCCTCGACCAGTTTCTGGTGCCGGCGCTGCACCGAGCAGTCCCGGGTGCCCAGGTGGATCCCGTTGCCGTGGGCGTCGCAGAGCACCTGCACCTCGACATGGCGCGCCTCGGTGAGGTACCGCTCGACGTACACCCGGTCGTCGCCGAAGGCGGCCTGCGCGGCGGCCCGGGTCCGGGTGTACGCGCGGCGCAGCTCGCCCGGGGTGTGCACCACTGTCATCCCCCGGCCCCCGCCACCGGCGGCGGCCTTCACGATCACCGGGTAGCCGACAGCGTCGGCCACCTCGGCCGCCGCGGCGGCGGTCGGCACCGGCGCGACACTGCCCGGCGACAGCGGCAGGCCGGCACGGCTCATCAGTGCCCGGGCCGAGGACTTGTCGGCCAGCGCGGCCATCACCGCCGGTGGCGGGCCGATGAACGTCAGCCCGTTGTCGGCGCAGATCTCGGCGAAGTCGGCGTCCTCGGAGAGGAAGCCGTAGCCGGGGTGCACGGCCTGCGCCCCCACCTGTCGGGCCGCCTCCACGATGGCCGCGGCGTTGAGGTAGCTGCGCCGACTCGACGCCGGTCCGATTCGGACGGCCTGGTCGGCGAGGCGGACCACCGCCGAGTCGGCGTCGGCGGCGGAGTAGACCACCGCCGTTCGCACGCCGAGCTCCTTGCAGGCGCGCAGCACCCGCAGCGCGATCTCGCCCCGGTTGGCGATCAGCACGGTCTCGAACATGGTCAACCACCCCGCGCCGTCACGCCGGGTCCAGTTCGACGAGCGGCTGGTCGTACTCGACCGGCTGGCCGTCCTCGAGGAGGATCGCGGCCACCCGGCCGGCCCGGTCGGCGGTCACCTCGTTCATCAGCTTCATCGCCTCGACGATGGCCACCGGCTGGCCGGGGCGGACCAGGTCGCCCACCGCGACGAACGGCCGCGCGCCGGGCTCCGGCGCCCGGTAGAAGGTGCCGACGATCGGTGCCCGCACCGCGGCGCGCCCAGGCACCGGCGGCCGGAGCACCGCAGGTGGGGCGTCGGCCGCCGGTGCCGCCTCGGCGCGCGGTAGCGGTACGTCCGGTCGGGTCGCGTCCTCGGGGTGCCACTCGACCTCCAGCACCGCCGGCCCGCTGCGCAGCCGGATCCGCCGCACCGGCCCGGCCAGCTCGGCGATCAGGTGCTGCGCCTGCCGCCGCAGCCCGGCCAGCGCCTCCTCGCCGTCCACCCCGACGTCGTCGGACGCGTCGACTGTCGACAGCGCCCCTTCGCCGGCGGTCATCGCAGGCCCGCGCGAGCGCCGACGCGGTTCGCGCCGAACCGTCGGAAGCGTTGCCGACGCAGGCGGACCAGCATGGCCGGCGGCACGTCCAGCAGCGGCAGAAGGTTGGCCAGCAGGGCCGCACGCAGGCGGTGGGCGGTCTCCGCCGGGTCGTCGTGCGCGGCACTCGACGGCTCCGACACGACCTCGTCGACCACCCCGAGCCGGCGCAGGTCGGGCGCGGTCAGCCGCAACGCGCGAGCCGCCTGCGGGGCCGCGGACCGGTCCGGCCAGAGGATCGCCGCACACCCCTCGGGGCTTATCACCGAGTAGACGGCGTTCTCCAGCATCAGCACCCGGTCGGCCACCGCCAGCGCCAGCGCGCCGCCGCTGCCGCCCTCGCCGGTGATGACCGCGAGCACGGGGGTGGGCAGCACGGTGAGGGTGAGGATGTTCTCGGCGATGGCCGCCGCCTGGCCCTGCTCCTCGGCGCTCACCCCGGGGTCGGCGCCGGGGGTGTCCACCAGGGTGACCACTGGCAGGCCGAGGCGGGCCGCGAGGCGCATGAGCCGCAGCGCCTTGCGGTGCCCGGCGGGGCTGGCCATGCCGAAGTTGCGGGCGACCAGCTCGGCGGTGGTGTGCCCCTTCTGGTGACCGATGACCATCACGTGCCGACCGGCCAACCGCGCCACCCCACCCACGACGGCCGGGCAGTCCGCGCCGAGCCGATCGCCGTGCAGCTCCACGAACCCGTCGAAGACCGAGTCCAGGTAGTCCAGTGTGGTGGGCCGTCCGGGGTGCCGCGCCATCCGGACGGTGTCCCACGCGTCGCGTACCGCCGGGGTGCCGGCGTCCCCCTCGGCCGCCGGGTCCGTCGGCCGCGCCAGGGCCGCGCCGTCGTCGGCGAGGCGCTCGCGGTGCGACGCCGGCTCCTGCCGGGGTACGGGCGAACGCGCCGGACGGCCGACGCGGGTCGCGGCGAGCAGCGCCGTCAGCCGTCCGCGCAGTGACCGGCGCTGCACCACCATGTCGACCTGCCCGTGTCGGAGCAGGAAGTCGGCGGTCTGGAAGCCCTCCGGCAGGGCCCGTCCGGTGATCTGGCGGATCACCCGAGGGCCGGCGAAGCCCATCCGCGCACCACTCTCGGCGAGCACCAGGTCGGTGTTGGTGGCGAACGAGGCGGCCACCCCGCCGTACGTCGGGTCGGTGAGGACGCTCACGGTGAGCAGCCCCGCCTCGCGCAACGCGGCGATGGCCTGACTGACGGTCGCCATCTGCATCAACGACAGCGCGCCCTCCTGCATCCGCGCCCCGCCGGAGGCGGTGATCAGGACGAGCGGCGTGCGGTCGTCCAGTGCCCGTTCGGCCGCCCGGGTGATCAGCTCGCCCACCGCGCAGCCCAGGCTGCCCCCGAGGAAGCGGAAGTCCATCACCGCCAGGACCACCGGGTGCCCACCGATGGTGGCAGTGGCGCAGACGACCCCCTCGGCAAGACCGGTGCTGGCCCGCGCGCCGGTGAGCCGGTGCGGGTACGGCAGCACGTCGACGAAGTCGAGCGGGTCCGCCTCCGGCAACCGGTCGGGCAGCAGGCACAGCGAACCCGGGTCGACCAGTTGGCGCAGGCGTTCCGGCGCGCCGAGTCGGGCATGCTCCCCGCATTCCGGGCAGACGTCGAGGTTGCGGCGCAGCCGTTTGCGGTAGAGCAGGCTGGCGCAGCCGGCGCAGCGGGACCAGAGCTGCTCCTCGCGCGGCGCGGTGGCCGTCACGACCGCCGCCCGGTGTCCGGGGCGTCGAACCGGTAGAAGCACCGCGCCATCGCGTCGCGCGGCGAGCGCCAGGTCGACAGGTACGGCGACACGTACGGGCGTAGGCGGTCACTGACCCGGATGAACTCGGGGTGGTCACGAGCTGCCTCCACCGCGCCCTCCGCCGGCTGCGCGGTCTCGAGCAGGTGCACGTAGAGGTCGTGTAGTCGGTACAGCGAGCGGTGCCGGACACCGACCAGGCGCGGCAGCTCCGTCGCGTCCGACTCGGCGAAGATCTCGGCGACCCGCTCCTCGGCGGTCGGATCGACCTTCGCGACGATCAGCGATCGGTCCATACTGGGCCTCCCCCCACAGCGTCCGGCCGGCGACGGGTGGCCCCCGGACGCGCTGGACGACTGCCGCCACGATGCGCCGATCCTCGTCACGGCGGCGTCACCGCGCCGGGTCGGTCAGCGACGGATGATGGTGACGCTGCGTTGACGCAACCTGTGTATCAGCTATGCGTCCGGTCCACTTCACGCGATAATGTTTATGCAGTTCAGAACCGATCTCGGGTTGACTGTCGGCAATAGAAGGTCCACCCTGACATTGACGCAACGTGACCGTTATTGATAATCTTCAGCGTGGTCAGTTCGGCGGCCTCGGCGGGCGGGGCCGCGCCCGGCCACGCCGTGATCGGCGGGGTCGACAGTGGCGTCGAGGCAACCGATCCGGGACACAGCAGACAGTCGGGACGAGCGTTCCGCAGGGGGTGCCGCCGTGGCCGCTGATCCGTCCGTGCCGACCGCCGGAGACCCGCCCGAGAAGGGCGTCTCACTGCATCTGCTCGGCGGCTTCCGACTCCTCCGGGAGGCGGTGCCGATCGTGGTGCCGCGCGGGCTGCAACGGGTGATCGCGCTGATCGGGCTCCGCCCCGGCGCCACCCGCAGCCAGCTCGCCGGGCTGCTCTGGCCCGACGCGTCGGAGGAACGGGCGCTGTCCTCACTGCGTACCGCCCTGTGGCGGCTGCGACAGGACCCGTGCTGCCCGATGACAGTGGCCAGCGACACCGTACGCCTCGGCCCGGCGGTCCGGCTCGACGTGGACGACCTGGTCGGCACCGCGGCCCGGGTCCGGGACGGCGACGACCCACGCACCGCGGCCGGTGCGCTCGCCGCCGGGCGGCACGACCTCCTGCCCGGCTGGTACGACGACTGGGTGCTGCTGGACCGGGAACGCCTGCGCCAACTCCGCCTGCACATGCTGGAACAGGTGGCCGGGCACCACCTGGCCGCGGGACGGCACGGCGAGGCCCTCGAGGCCGCGTTGGAGGCGATGGCCGCCGAGCCGTTACGGGAGACACCACACCGACTGGTGGTCCGCATCCACCTGGCCGAGGGCAACGCCTTCGAAGCCGTGCACGCCTTCTACGTCTACCGGGACCTGTTGCGTCGGGAGCTGCGGCTGGAGCCGAGCCCGGCCATGAGCGCCCTGCTCGACGACACCCTCGCCCCGATCCGCCAGGCCAGCCGCGAGGCCATCACCGACCGCCCGTCACCCGCCGCTCGGCGTACCTGACGACGGCGCCCGTCACCGCCCGGTCGGCGTACGTGACGGTGATGTGACAGGCGCTGCGGCACGGTGGGCGCACGGAGCACGTGGCACCGATCCCCGAGGGGTCGGAAGGCCACCGGCGGAAGGGGTCCCATGAGTCGTCTACTGATCGTCAGCCGGATCATCCCGGGAGCGGAGGGGCGGGTCGCGCAGATCTTCGCCGAGTCCGACGCCACCGAACTGCCCAGCCTGACCGGTGTCACGCACCGATCCCTCTACTGCCTGCACGACCTGTGCGTACACCTGCTGGAGACCTCGGACGACGTCGACCCGGACGCGCTCGCGGCGGCCCGCAACCACCCGCTCTTCCGACAGGTCAACGAGCGGCTCTCCGCGCACACGTCGCCGTACCTGCCGACCTGGCGTTCCCCCCGGGACGCGATCGCCGGCTGCTTCTACCGCTGGGACGCGCCCGACGCGCCCGCTCCACGCCCGGCCGGCACCGACGTGCCTGCGGCGCGCCCGGCCAGCACCGAGGCGCCCGCTGCGCGCCCGGCCGTTTCCGAGGCGCCCGCCGCGCACCCGGCCGGCTGACATGTCCGCCGCGCCGCCGCACGTCCTGATCATCGGCGCGGGCACGGGCGGGCTGTGCCTGGCCCACGGCCTGCGCCGCGCCGGGATCAGCGTCGCCGTCTACGAACGGCACCGCGACCGCGCCGAGGGGCTGCTCGGCTACCGGGTCGGCATCGGCCCCACCGGTAGCCGGGCGCTGCGGGAGTGTCTGCCTCCGGAGCTGTTCGCCACCTTCCTGGCCACCTGCGCCCGGCCGCCGCACTACTTCAACGTCGTCACCCAGGGACTCCGCCAGACCGCGTCGTTCGCGCTGCGGCCGAGCGCCGACCCGGTACGCACCGAACACTCGGTGGCCCGGATGGTGCTGCGCCAGGTGCTGCTGACCGGCCTGGAGGACGTGGTGCACTTCGACAAGACCTTCACCCGGTACGAGCAGCGCGACGACGGCACTGTCACCGCGCACTTCGCCGACGGCACCAGCGCCACCGGCGACCTGCTGGTGGCGGCCGACGGCACCCATTCCGCCGTACGCCGCCAGTACCTGCCGCACGCCGTCACCCGCGACGCCGGGACGATCAACATCGCCACCCGGATCCCGCTGACCCCGCACACCCGCGGTCTCGTTCCGGAGCGGGTCCAGCAGGGCATCTCGCTGATCTTCGGCGTCGGCGGGATGATGGGCGTGCTGCACGTCATGGAGTTCAAGTGGGACGCCGAACGCGCGATCAAGCCCGGCGTCAGCGAGCCCGACGCCGCCCTGCTCCGAGACTGGCCCGGGCTGGCCCACGACACCACCACCGACAACATCAACCTGATCATCTGGAGCGCGGCCAACCGGTTCCCGACCGACATCATGGAACGCCGCGGTGAGGATCTGGTGCAGGTCGCCCTGGATCTCACCGCGAACTGGCACCCGCACCTACGGGAACTGCTCGCCCACGCGGACCCGGCCAGCGCCCTACCGATCAAAGTGTCCACGTCCGAGCCGGTGCCGCCCTGGAAGAGCAGCACCGTCACCATGCTCGGCGACGCCATCCACACCATGACCCCGGGTCGGGGCGTGGGCGCGAACACCGCGCTGCGTGACGCCCGTCTGCTCTGCGCACAGCTCAGCCGCGCCACCGCCGGCGACAAGACGCTGCTCCAGGCGGTCGCCGACTACGAGGCCGTGATGGCGCCGTACGGCTTCGCCCGGGTCGCCGAATCGCTGAACCGCAGCGGCACCAGCGGTGACGACCGGATGTACCGGCCGGTGGTGGGTCGGCTCGCGTTGCTCGGCGCGCGCGGCTACTTCGGAGTGACCAGCCGGGTACCACGGCTCCGTCGCAAGTTCGTCGACGACTTCCACACCTACGAGGGCGACCGGGACTGAACTCCGCATCGCCCGACCCGGGCTCGGCGTTCAACGCCGGGCCCGGGTCTTTTCGTGTCCGGACCTCACCCGGTCCCGGTGTCATCCGGGTAGCGGTCTTCTCGGGTCGGTTTCGGGTGATCGGGCGACGCTGTGTCACCCGGCAGGCACCGGCTGAGGTGGCTGTCCCACCCGTAACGCTGACGGCCGATCCTGCCTGTCGTCCGCAATACGCGTGTGCGAAGCTGCGGCGAGTTTTTCTCGTGACTTTTCCAACGACCTGAGAGGGAGGTTCGCCGTGGCGTGGTCTTTCGGACACTCGCTGATAGTGGTACTGGCACTGTTGCTGGGCTTGGCCGCCGGGTGGCTGCTGCGCGGCCGACGGGGCGTACCGGGCAATTCGATTGTGGATGGTGACCCCGTCGCCGGTCTGGCCGTGATCACCACGCCCACGCCGGCTGCCACCACCGACGAGGCCCGGCCTGCGGCCGCCGTCGACCCGGCACCCACCGCGGTCGCCGACGAGCCGGTGCCGGTCGACACGGTCAGCGCGCCAGCCGCGCTGACCGAACCGGACGGTCCCACCCCGGTGCCCGTGCCGGCAGACGCTCCGAGCAGCCTCGACCCGGCGGACATGGCGCTGACCGAGGACCCGCCGACCGTACCGGCCACCGAGCAGTCCGACGCCGCTGAGCTGCGGCAGGAGCCGGCCCTGGACTCGGCCCCCGAGCCGGTCACTGTCGACGACCAGCCCGCCCCGGCGACCGTGGTCGCTCCCCGCCAGCCCGCGGACGACCTCCCGCCGGTCGGCGCGGCACCGCTCGACACGACGCCGCTCGACACGACGCCGCTCGACACCACGCCCGCCGAGGACGTGCCGGCCTCCGTCGGTCCGGCCGAGGACGCGGAGACCAAGGCCACGGCGGTCGACGCCACGCCGGCAGAGGCGGTGGCGAGCGCAGGACCGTCCGATGCCGAGCCGGCGCAGGCCGACTCCGTGAACGCTGAGCCGGCGCAGGCCGACTCCGTGAACGCCGAGCCTGCGGGCGCCGAGCGGTCGACGGTGGCCGCGCCTCCGGTCCGTCCGACCACCGCCGCGACCCCTCCGGTCCGTTCGGCCGCCGACACGGCGATCAGCAGCGTCGACGCCGACCCGACGGGCCCGGCCGACGACTTCCGTCGGATCCAGGGGATCGGGCCGAAGATGGCGGCCGCGTTGCAGGACGCTGGCGTGCGCACGTACGGCCAGCTCGGCGAGTTGGACGAGCCGGCGCTGCGCGACCTGATCCGGGCCGCCGGCCTGCGCGCCGCACCTGGGCTGGCCAGTTGGCCGCAGCAGGCACGCGTGCTCGCCGGCGCCGGCGACGAGATGGCAGCGGTGCTGCCGAGCGGCAACCAGGCCTGACCGCCTGCAAACGAGCCCCCGGCGTGCCGTCCACCGCGACGGCACCCCGGGGGCTCGGCGGTAGCTGCCGAAACTCCTCCGACGCCCACCGCGCCGAGTGATCGACTCGGCATTGGTGTCGGGTGCGGCGGATGCCACCGGGGCGGCGCCCAGCCTCAGGCGCGCAGCTTGGCCGCGAGGTCGCCGATCGACGCCATCGCGTACCGCTGCATTCCTGGACCGAAGGTGATGCGTGTGGCGCCCTGCCGGCCCAGCTCGGCCACGGACTCCCGGTCCGGTCCGGCGGCCATGTTGATCGGTCCGGAGATGCCCTCCCGCAGCTGCGGGAGCACCTGCGGCGGCGCCAGGATCGGGTAGACGCAGTCGGCGCCGGCAGCGACGTACAGGCGAGCGCGTTCCACCGCGTCGGCCGGGTCACCCGTTCCGAACAGGAAGGTGTCGACGCGGGCGTTGACGAAGAGAGCGTCGCCCGCCTCCGCGCGCACCTCGGCCAGCCAGTCGGCGTGCCGCCGGGGGTCCTTGAGGGTGGCGTCCCGCTCCGAGTCCTCCAGGTTGCAGCCGACGGCGCCGGCCTCCAACAGCCGTCCGACCAGCTCGCGGGGGGCGAGGCCGTAACCGCCCTCGACGTCGGCGGACACCGGAACGGACACGGCGCGGACGATGCGCGCGACCGCCGCGAACATCTCGTCCGGCGGGGTCGAGCCGTCCTCGTAGCCGAGCGAGGCGGCGACACCCGCGCTCGGGGTCGCGAGCGCCGGGTAACCGGCGTCGGCCAGCACCCGGGCGCTGGCCGCGTCCCAGGGGCCCGGCAGGACGAGCGGGTCACCGACGGCGCGGTCGTGGTGCAGGGCACGGAAGGTGGAGGCTGTCATCGTTGTGGTCTCCCGACGGGGCTGCGGAGGGCAGGGCTCGGGCGGTGTACCCGCCGTCGGAGTCAAGCACGACGCCGGTGATGTACGAGGCCGCGGGCTTGTCCCCCGCTGGTCTGATTATGGATCGTTCGGTCCACCATACGTTTGGTGGACCGGACGGTCAAAAATTGCTACGCTGGTCAGATGGCCAGACCACGGCAGTTCGACGAGGAGCAGGTGATCCGCGCCGTCCGGGACCAGTTCTGGGACGCCGGCTACGCGGCGACCTCACTGGAGGACCTGGTGCGCGTCAGCGGGCTGGGCAAGGGCAGCCTCTACGGCGCCTTCGGCGACAAACACCGGCTGTTCCTGCGGGCGCTGCGGGAATACACCGACACCAGCGGCGGCTACCTGCGCGAGATGCTCACCTCCGCTCCCCGCGCCCTGGACGCGCTGCGCGCGTTCGTCATGGCGCCGGTGAACGACCCGGGTGGTGCCGCCGCCCGGCGCGGCTGCCTCATGGCCAACAGCACCTACGAACTCGCCACCAGCGACCCCGACGTCCTCGCCGAGGCGCGGCGCACCTACGAGGCGACGACCGCCCTGGTCGCCGAGAGCGTCGGGCGGGCCCAGGACGAGGGCGACCTGCCGCGCGACGTCGACCCGGTCGGGACGGCGCGCGCCCTGCTCGCCGCGCAGCAGGGCCTGGTGTTCATGGGGCGGACGGGGCTGGACATCGACACCCTGACCGCCACGGCCGGCACCCTCGCCGCCAAGCTCCTACCGGACGCCTGACACCAACACCACCGACCGGGGCACGGTTATTTGATCTTGCGGGTGGACCGGACCACGATGCTCTCGTACTCGGGGTGCTTGACCACCCAGTCGGCGATGAACGGGCAGATCGGCACGACGGTCCGGCCGCGGCTCCGCGCGTCGTCCAGCACGGCCCGCGCCAGCGTCGACCCGACGCCCTTGCCCTCGTACGCCGGATCGACCTCGGTGTGGGTGTAGGCGATGATCGGCCCGGTCAGCTGGTAGGTGACGAACCCGACGACCGCGCCCGCCTCGTCGCGCGCCTCGAAACGCTCCCGCGTCGGCGCGTCTGTCACGGTGAACTGCACCCGACCATCCAACCACCCGGCCCGGCAGCGCTCGCTGCGAGGCCGGCCGGGGACGTGACCCCACGCGCATTGTCTCGGCCGAAACGGGAAACGCAACGCCGCCGGGCAGCGGGAGTACGCGACGCCGCCGGGCACACCGTGGGAGGAGACACGCCACCATGACGAACCCATCGACGGACGGCGGCTTCGCCGTCGTGGAGATGTTCACGTCCCAGGGCTGCAACAGTTGCCCTCCCGCGGAGGAGTTGCTGAGCGAGATCGAGCGCGACGCCCGGGAGCGGGGACAGAACGTCTTCGCCCTCGGATTCCACGTCGACTACTGGGACGACCTCGGCTGGCCCGACCAGTTCGCGGACGCGGCGTACACCGCGCGGCAGGAGTCGTACGCCCGCGCGTTCGGCACCCGAGGTCTGTACACCCCGCAGATGGTCGTCAACGGCACCGTCGAGTTCGTCGGTTCCGATCGCCGCCGGGCGGCCGCCGCGATCATGTCCGCCATGGCCTCGACCCCCGCCACACCACTGGCGCTCTCCATCGCCAACCTGGGCAATGACCGCGTGATGGTGGACTACCGGACCGAACAGCCGCCGCAGCGCGCGGTATTGCACGTGGCGGTCGTGGAACGGGAGCTGACCAGCGACATCGCCCGGGGGGAGAACGCCGGGCGGACGCTGCGGCAGGACAACGTCGTACGCGCCTTCAGGTCGGTGGGCCTGGACGCCGAGCGGGGGCAGGTGGAGCTGGCGACACCACCGGGTCTCGACCCGCGACGCGCCAGCGTGGTCGGCTATGTCCAGGAGAACGGCGAACGGGCGATCGTCGGCGCCACGGCCACCGAGCTGTCCACCGCGTAATCTCAGCCCCATGCGGATGGTGCGGGGTGCGAGGGAATTCGGTGGCTGACGCGGACGACGTACGCCGGGTGGCGTTGGCCCTGCCGCACGCGGTGGAGATCGCCAGTGACGGCTTCGACTTCCGGGTGGCCGACAAGGGCTTCGTCTGGTCCTATCCGGAGCGGACACCGGGCAAGCCTCGGGTGATCCGGCTCGACGTCGCGGTGCTGTTCGTGGGCGACGAGGCCGAGAAGCAGGCTCTCCTGCTCGGGGAGCCCGAGATCTTCTTCACCACGCCCGGCTACCAATGCCTGCCCCTGGTGCTGCTGCGCCTGGCGGCGGTCGACCTGGACCGGTTGACCGAGCTGGTGACCGACGCGTGGCGGATGCGCGTGCCGCACGCGCTGTTGAACGAAGGCGAGCCACCGGGCGACCGTGCGGGCGAAGCGCTGGGCGACCGTGCGGGCGCCGGCAAATAGCGACATCAGCACGCAACGGGTTGGACACATTGACGGGGATCTCGGTACTCCATTACGGTGGCCGAGAGAGCGCTCTCTCACCCGACCTTCCCCCCAATTCAGACGCAAAGCGCTGGACCCGGCAAGGGCCGCACCCGGCGCGCGCGATGGAGGCACGATGAAACCTCCCGTCCCCCACCGCCGATGGGCCCTGGCCGCCGCCACCGCGCTGGCCCTGGTCGTCGGCGGCCTCGCCATCCCCGTCACCCCCGCGGCCGTGGCCGCACCCGTCGGCGCCGGCAGCTACACCACCACCCCGGTCGGCCCGCTTCCCAGCGGCTGCGGCGCGATGTCCAGCAACCCCCGGCAGTTCGCCACCGCCAACGCGCCCGCCGGGCCGATCCCCACCAACGACTGGTGGTCCTCGCTGCTGTGGAAGCGCACCGACTGCTCGTTCAGTGAGCCGCTGCACGCCCACCCGATCTCGTACGACACCTTCGGCGACGGGCTCGGCTTCTCCGCCAACTCCACGCCCTCCATCAGCGGCACCGCCACCGGCGTCGGTGAGTTCCACTACCCGTACGTGCAGGACATCCGGGTCGGTGTGGCCGGGCTCGCCGCACCACTGGTGAAGGTCGACGGCTGGACCGACTGGACGGTCAGCCCGCACTGGAGCGACGGCACGCGCACCATGCGCGCGACCATCGGCCACGGTCTGCCCTTCGCGTACTTCCAGACCACCGGCGGGAACGCGCAGATCAGCACCGCCGGCACCCCCGACGTCTGGTCCAACAGCGGCGCGACCATCGGCTTCCGGGTCAACGGCCACGACTACGTCGGGTACGCGCCCGGCGGTGCCAGCTGGACCGTCGCGTCCGGCCGGATCTCCTCCACCCTGGCCGGTCGGGGTTACTTCTCCGTCGCGCTGCTGCCGCCGACGGCCAGCGCGACCGAGCGCGCCGCGCTGGCCGCGACCTACGGTCAGTACGCGCACGCGCACGTGACCGGCACCCAGGTGTCGTACGCGTACAACCCGGCGACCAGCGGCCTGACCACCACGTACGCGTTCACCACGACCGCCCGGGAGGGCACCGCCACGCAGACCGTGGTCAGCCTCTACCCGCACCAGTGGAAGTCGCTGAGCGGTTCCACCGCCATCACGCCGACCTACCCGTCGGCGCGTGGCCGGATGAAGGTGCTCACCGGCGTCAACCAGTTCCGCACCGCCATGAAGTTCCAGGGCATCCTGCCGGAACTGCCGGCCGTCGGCGACGGCAGCGGTGGTGACCTGTCGACGCTCACCGGGCACCTGGCCGCCGCCCGCGCCAACCCGATGGACCAACGCGGCAACGACACCTACTGGACCGGCAAGGGGCTCGGCCGCGCCGCGCGGATCGCCGAGATCGCCGATCAGGTCAACGACACCGCGACGCGCGACAGCGCGCTGAACGCGATCCGCAGCACGCTCACCGACTGGTTCACCGCGTCCAGCGGCAAGACCAGCCGGGTTTTCTACTACGACAACAACTGGGGCACCCTGATCGGCTACCCGGCGTCGTACGGGTCGGACCAGGAGCTCAACGACCACCACTTCCACTACGGCTACTACATCGCCGCCGCCGCGACGCTGGCGAAGTTCGACCCGGCCTGGGCGGCCACCAGCCGCTACGGCGGCATGGTCGACCTGCTGATCCGCGACGCCAACAACTACCGCCGCGGCGACACCCAGTTTCCGTACCTGCGCGACTTCGACATCTACGCCGGGCACGACTGGGCGTCCGGGCACGGCTCGTTCGGCTCCGGCAACAACCAGGAGTCCTCGTCGGAGGGGATGAACTTCGCGAGCGCCCTCATCCAGTGGGGGCAGACGACGGGTAACACCGCCGTCCGCGACGCCGGCGTCTTCCTCTACACCACCCAGGCCGCCGCCATCCAGGAGTACTGGTTCGACGTCAGCGACCAGAACTTCCCCGCCGCCTTCGGGCACTCGACGGTCGGCATGGTCTGGGGTGACGGCGGCGCGTACGCCACCTGGTTCAGTGGCGAGCCGGAAATGATCCAGGGCATCAACCTGCTGCCGATCACCGGTGGACACCTCTATCTCGGCAACAACCCGGCGTACGTGCGGACGAACTACGCCGAACTGGTCCGCAACAACGGCGGGCAACCGACGGTGTGGCAGGACATCCTCTGGCAGTTCCAGGCCCTCGGCGACCCCGACGCGGCGCTGGCGAACCTCCGCGCGAACCCGGGCTACACCCCGGAGGAGGGAGAGAGTCGGGCGCACACGTTCCACTGGATCCGTAACCTCGCCGCCCTCGGCAATGTCGACACGACGGTGACCGGCAACCATCCGCTGTCCGCGGTCTTCTCCCGCAACGGGGCCCGCACCTACGTGGCGTCGAACCCGACGGCGACGCCGATCACCGTGACGTTCTCCAACGGCACCACGCTCACCGTGGGCGCCGGCAAGACGGCCACCACCGGGGCGTACACCTGGAGTGGTGGCAACGCGGCCGGCGGCGTCCCCCCGACGACGCCGACGGACCCCCCGCCGACGACCGACCCGCCGACGACCCCGGGCACCCCGACGCGGTACCTGCTGCCCGGGGGTGGGTTGGGCGCCGCCGGTAGCGCGGCCACGACGACTGTCGCGGCGGCGAACGGCAACCACGACGGTACGCCCACCAACGCCCGGGTCTTCACGGCGACCGGCCTCAACCTCGCCTACGCCGGCGGGCAGACGGCGTTCGACCTGTTCGTGGACGCCGGGACGGCGGTTGGCAACGGCGTACAGGTGCGGATCTCCTACGACCTCACCGGCAACGGCAGTTGGGAACGGGTGGAGACACTGCGCTACTTCGCCACCGACCCGGTCACCGGCTACGAGCACTACACGCAGAACGCCGGCCTCTCCTCGGCCACCGGCACGTTGGGCGCGCTGAGCAACGGCACGGTCCGGGTGGAGGTCTGGTCGGCGATCGGCAACAACCCGACCACGCTGGGCATCGGCAACCAGTCGGTGCTGCGGCTTCCGTACTCCTGATCGACAGGGCACGGCACGACATGACGTCGGCCGGTCATCGGATGATCACGAGGCGGTGCAGGTCGGCGTGACGCCGGAGGCGCTGCCGGTGCCCTGGAATCCGAACTCGGTGACCTGGCCCGCGCCGAGGCGGCCGTTGTAGTTCACGTTGGTGAACCGCACAGTGCCGGTGGAGCCACTGGCCGTCGCGCTCCAGGTGTTTGTGACGCTGGCACCACTCGGGAGCGTGAAGCCGACGTTCCACCCGCTCGTGCCGGCGGAGCCGGCGGTCACCTTCACGGTGGCCACGAATCCACCGGTCCACGAGTTCAGTGACACCGATGCCGAACAACCAACCGTTGGCGGGTCCGTCGGCGGGTCCGTCGGCGGATCGGTCGGCGGGTCCGTCGGCGGATCGCTGGGGATGGCGGGGCCGGCGTTGAGGGCGTTCAGAACATTCGTGTACGCGGCCTTCTTGTTGCCGTTGCAGTCGAACAGCAGAGCGTTGTCGGAACCACGCCACGAGTCGCAGTCCCGTACACCCCACACCGTGATGCCGGTGCAGCGCGAGACGTTCATGCAGGCGCGGGTGACGGCGCCGTAGATGTTGGCCTGGTTGCCGCCGGTCATCACGTCCAGCTCGGTGATCTGCACATCCACACCGAGATCGGCGAACCGCTGGAGGTTGGCCTGGTAGTCACCGGCCAGCGAGGTGCCCAGGTGCGACTGGAAGCCCACGCAGTCGATCGGCACGCCACGGGACCTGAAGTCCCGCACCATGTTGTAGATGCCCGTCGACTTCGCGTTGATCCCGTCGGTGTTGTAGTCGTTGTAACACAACTTCGCGCCCGGATCCGCAGCCCGCGCCGCCCGGAACGCCGCCTCGATCCAGTCGTTGCCGGTGCGCTGCAGGTTCGAGTCACGACGCCCACCGCTACCACCGTCGGCGAACGCCTCGTTCACCACATCCCACGAGTGGATCTTCCCTCGGAAATGCGTCGCCACCTGGGTGACGTGGTTGATGGCCGCGTTGCGCAACGCGCTGCCCGACATGCCCTGCGCCCAGCCCGGCTGCTGCTGATGCCACAGCAACGCATGGCCCCGCACGCTCATACCGTTGGCCTGCGCGTGACTGACCAGACGATCACCACCGGTGTAGCTGAACCGACCCTGCTGCGGCTCGGTGGCGTCCCACTTCATCTCGTTCTCGGCCACGACACTGTTGAACTCACGGTTCAGAATCGTCGCGTACACGCTGGTGGAGAGCTTGCCGGTTGCCACGGCCGCGCCGAAGTAACGGCCCTTCTCGGCCGCCGATGCCCGCAGGGTCGTGCCGGCGCTGGCCGTGGAGGTCAGGGTCATCGTCATAGCGGCGGCGAGGGCGCCGGTAACGGCGACGGTCACCGCCGCTCGCAGGGCTCTTCTGTGATTCATGCGGATTCCTTCTCTGTGGTGGTGCAGCGATGGAGACGCACGCCCGAATCCGCTCCTGCGACATGGGGACGTCAGCAACGGTCGCCGTCGCGGCAGCGATGCGGGGAGTCCTGACCCGACGTCCGGCATGCCCTGGGCGGACGTCGCGGGTCGAGGTGCCACAGCAGGTTCGCCCGGTGAACCACAGGTGCGGCTGCCCTCAACCATCGACTGTGAGCGATAACATGCCGTTCGTCAAGTCGTAACCAACCGCGCCGGGCAACCTGTCGCTCCGTCGCAGTGGTGGGGCACGCCGCCGTGCTGCCGGAGCCGCGCCGAGCACGGCTCCGGCAGCAACCGTCACTGGAACGAGGCGTCGTCGACGAGGAGGCTGTCGGTGCCCTCAGCCGTCTCCACGTAGAAGGCGGCGCTGGTCAGGGTGCCGCTCCACGAAACGGTCGTGGTGCCGGTGAGCACTGTCCAGCCGTTGACGTTCACCCCCACCGCCGGGGTCAGCTGGAGGTAGTTCGTCGTGCCGTTCGCGGTCAGCGACAGCGTCGCCTTCGCCGACGGGGTGCCGCTCTGCGCTCGTACCCAGACGTTTGTGGTGTAGCTCTTGCCATTGGTGAGTTTGCTGGTCACGTCCTGACTGGGGCCGTTCCAGGCACCGGTCCGGCCGGTGATCGACAGCGATCCGCTGCCACCGTGCGCGACCGCGGTGTTCCTGGCTAGCGTTCCGCTGCCGTGCACACCCCAGCCCGTCGTGCCGTTCTCCACGTCGCCGTTGGTGATCAGGTTGGCGCTGCCGCCGCCGGTGCCGCCGAACTGCCACCAGTTGATGTTGAGCAGGTTGCCGCTGCCGCCGGCGAACCGCAGGTAGAGATCATGGGTGCCGGTCGCTCCGCTCACCGCGCAGGTGCTGGTGGTCCAGGTCTGCCAGCCGCCGGTGCCACCCACCGTGCAGGTGCCCACGGTGGGGCCGTTGGCGCTGTCGAGGCGTACCTCGATCCGGCCGCCGCTGGTGGCCGACGCGACCCGGGCGCTGAACGAGGTCGCACCCGCGCCGAAGGCGACGCCCTTGACCTTGATGTAGTCGCCGTTCTCGATCCAACCGACGTTCATCCCGCCCTCGCTGGACGCCTCGGTCTCGATCCCCGAGCCCCACGCGATCGTCTCGGCCTCCTGTCGCACGTACGGGTTCAGCGTGCCCACCTGTGGCGCACCGGCGTTCGTCATCGTGATCGTCGGGAACAGGCCATTGCTGGTGTAACTGAACTTCTCCACCGCGACCGAGCGGGTGTAACCACTACCACCCGGCAATGCTCCGTTGTGGTAGAAGAAATACGAACCACCTTGGAAATCAATCACACCCGCGTGATTGGTGAAGCTGGCACCCTGCCGCGGCATGATCGTTCCCCGATATGTCCACGGCCCCGTCGGCCCGGTGGCCGTGGAGTACGCGATGAACTCCGAGCAGCACTCCGCCGCGAACACGTTGTAGTACAACCCGTTGCGCTTGAAAACCCACGGCCCCTCCTCATACAGGGTCGGCCGACTCGCATTACCGTTACGGGTACCGAACCCCGCCGTCGTGAGTGGAATACGTGTCGCGCTGCCGGAGAACGAAATCATGTCCGGGTTCAACTTCACGTACCACAGACCCGGGTTACCCCAGTACAGATACGCCTGTCCGTCGTCGTCGATGAACGCGTGCGGGTCGATTTCGTTGTTGCCGACCAATGGTCGACCGAGCGCGTCGCGGAACGGTCCGGTCGGGCTGTCGGCCACCCCGACGCCGATGACCATCTGCCCGTTGGAGCGCTGGCGCACCGGCACGTACCAGTAGAACTTCCCGTTACGCGGAACGACGTGCCCGGCCCACGCGTTGGCATCCGCCCACGCGAACGTCGCCAGATTCATCGGCGATCCGTGATCGGTCCAGTTCACCATGTCGGCGGACGAGTAGACCCGCCACTCGCGCATTGTGAAATAGGTGGAACCGTCCTCGTCGTGTCCGGTGTAGAGGTAGACCCTGCCGTTGTGCACCATCGGCGCCGGGTCGGCGGTGTAGATGTTCTGGACGATGGGGTTGTCGGCCTTGGCCGTACCCGGGATCAGTGCGAATAGACAGGCCATGCTTGCCAGCCAGGCGATGGCGCGCCTGGTCCGGCGAGCGGCCCGGGTTGTGGTCCGATCCTTCACGTTCACGATTACTCCCACAGAGAGTGCGCCGTGCGCGATGTTTGACTGGGCGTGCCACCGCCGTCCTGGCGGCCACTCGAACGGGCTTTGTCGTTCGCTCGCGGGCAGCACGGCCGGCGGCCGTGTTAGCGCTAACAGCTTTCCGTGAATGCCCCCTCCCCCTTCTGACCTGGAATTTTGTGAGGCGCGGGATGACAGTCGTAACCACGTCGCAGCATTGAGGTATCGACTATGACATCGAAGATTTACGATGCACGGTACTGAGCGACCGGAGGGGCGTCAACGGAGGGGAAGTTGCCGCCAACCGTCACGCACGGTAATGACTCGGTGATGGCGAGCCCGGTGATGTCCTTGTCGGACCACGGCCGCCACCGGACCCGGTGGGCCCGGGCCAGCTCGTCGCGGGAACGGGTCGGCGAGGTGCCCCGGGGGTTGCGGGCATGTTAACGACGAACTATGTTAGCGATCACATCGATGTGCCGCGATAAGCGCAGGGGTGGGCACCCGGCGTCCACGGCGACCACGTCCCACCCACCACACCGCACCCGGCGTCGGCCCCCTTGCGCCGACGACCCACCGCCGTCGATGGCGGCCCCGACGTACCCGGCCACCTGGAGGTTCCCCATGCCACCCCTGCCCCTCAGCCGCCGCCACCTGCTTCAGGCCGCCGGAGCCACCGTGGTGGTCTCCGCGACCGGCGTCGCCGTCGCCCCCGGGAGCGCCTCCGCGGCCGTCGTGCCCCCCGCCCGGTCCGACATCGGCGTCTCGGCGTACGCATTCGACCCGGGTCAGGTACGACTCAGCTCCGGCCGTTGGATGGACAACCAGACCCGGACGCTGAACTACCTGCGGTTCGTCGACGTCGACCGGATGCTCTACAACTTCCGCGCCAACCACCGGCTGTCCACCAACGGCGCCGCCACCAACGGGGGCTGGGACGCGCCGAACTTCCCGTTCCGGACCCACATGCAGGGCCACTTCCTGAGCGCGTGGGCGTACGCGTACGCGGTGCTGGGCGACACCACCTGCCGGGACAAGGCCAACTACATGGTGGCCGAGTTGGCCAAGTGCCAGGCCAACAACTCCGCCGCCGGGTTCGGCGCGGGTTACCTCTCCGGTTTCCCGGAGTCCGACTTCACAGCGCTCGAGGCACGGACGCTCTCCAACGGCAACGTGCCCTACTACTGCATCCACAAGACCCTCGCCGGCCTGCTCGACGTCTGGCGCTACACCGGAAACACCCAGGCCCGTACGGTGCTGCTGTCCCTCGCCGGCTGGGTCGACACCCGGACGAGCCGGCTGAGCTCCAGCCAGATGCAGTCGATGCTGGGCACCGAGTTCGGGGGCATGAACGACGTGCTCACCGACATCTACCAGCAGACCGGTGACTCCCGCTGGCTCACCGCCGCCCAGCGGTTCGACCACGCCGCCGTGTTCGACCCGCTGGCCAACAACCAGGACCAGCTCAACGGCCGGCACGCCAACACGCAGGTGCCCAAGTGGATCGGCGCGGCCCGGGAGTTCAAGGCCACCGGGACCACCCGTTACCGGAACATCGCCAGCAACGCGTGGAACATCACCGTCGGCGCGCACACCTACGTCATCGGCGGCAACAGTCAGGCCGAGCACTTCCGGCCGCCGAACGCCATCGCCGGCTACCTCAGCAACGACACCTGCGAGCAGTGCAACACGTTCAACATGCTCAAGCTGACGCGCGAGCTGTGGCTGCTCGACCCGAACCGGGCGGACTACTTCGACTTCTACGAGCGCGCGCTGATCAACCACCTGATCGGCGGGCAGAACCCGGCCGACAGCCACGGTCACATCACCTACTTCACCCCGCTGCGGCCGGGCGGACGCCGTGGTGTGGGCCCGGCGTGGGGTGGCGGCACCTGGAGCACCGACTACAACTCGTTCTGGTGCTGCCAGGGCACCGGCCTGGAGATCAACACGAGGTTGATGGACTCCATCTACTTCTACAACGGCACCACACTGAGCGTGAACCTGTTCACGCCGTCGGTGCTGAACTGGACGCAGCGCGGCATCACTGTCACCCAGACCACCAGCTTCCCGGTCAGTGACACCACAACGCTGACCCTGTCCGGCTCGATGAGCGGGTCGTGGAGCATCCGGGTGCGGATCCCGTCCTGGACCAGCGGCGCGACGATCGCCGTCAACGGCACTGTGGAGAACGTCGCCACCACACCGGGCAGCTACGCCACTGTCACGCGCACCTGGGCCGCGGGCGACACCATCACCGTGCGGCTGCCGATGCAGGTCGCCGTCAAGGCCGCCAACGACAACGCCAACGTCGGCGCGGTCACGTACGGCCCGACGGTGCTGGCCGGCAACTACGGCAACACGGCCCTGAGCACCCTGCCCACCCTCACCGCCTCCTCGGTCACCCGGACCAGCACCAGCTCGCTCGCATTCACCGCCAGCGCCAACGGGTCCACCGTGAACCTCGCCCCCTTCTACGACGCCCACGGCTACAACTACACGGTCTACTGGAACACCACCGGCAGCGGCGGCCCCACCGGCAGCTACCGCCTGGTCAACGTCGGCACCGGGCTGGTCCTCGGTGTCCAGAACATGTCCACCGCCGACGGTGGTCTGGCCGTGCAGTGGGGCGACAGCGGCACGGCGGACCACAACTGGGTGGTCATCACCGACGGCAACGCGGTCCGGTTCCGCAACGTCCACAGCGGCAAGGTCCTGGGCGTGGAGAACATGTCCACCGCCGACAACGCCCGGGTCCTGCAGTGGGCCGACAACGGCACCGCCGATCACCGCTGGATCCTGGTGGACAACGGCGACGGCACCTACAAGATCCGCAACGTCAACAGCAACAAACTGCTCGGGATCCTGAACGGGTCGACCGCCTGGGGAGCGCAGGCCGTACAGGATCCGGACAACGGCAGCGCGGACAACCGGTGGAGGCTGGTCCGCAACGCCTGATTCCGCCCCGCTCGACGGGCTCACCGGCGCGGTCACCCGAAGGCCGCGCCGGTGACGCCGAGCGGGCGCCCGCCAGCGGTCGTACAGTGGGGAGGGTCCTGGCCCCAGTGAACGTGGCGGACGTGTCGGCTCGTGCCGCTTCCGCCCGGAAGGAGCACAGTGAACCGCCCCCTCCGCACCACGCTCGGCGGCGCGTTGACCGCCGTCATGCTGGCCACCGTCGCCGTCGCGCCGGCGCAGGCGCACCCCGCGAACCGGCCGCCGACCGTCCTCGCCCTCCCCGACGGGTTCCAGCCCGAGGGCATCGCCACCGCCGGCCGGTACGCCTACTTCGGCTCCCGCGCAACCGGTGCCATCCAGCGCGTCGACCTGGTCACCGGCCGGGGCACGACGATCGGCGCGGCCACCGGCACGCCGTCGCTCGGCCTCAAGGTCGACCCACGTGGCCGGCTCTTCGTCTCCGGTGGCACGGCTGGCGACGCTCGGGTGCTCGACACCCGCACCGGCGAGGTGCTGGCCCGCTACCAGTTCGCCACCGCCCCGACGTTCGTCAACGACGTCGTGCTGACCCGCGACGCGGCGTACTTCACCGACTCGAACCGGCCGGTGCTCTACCGGCTGCCGCTCGGTCGCCGTGGGGCGCTGCCGCCCGCCGACGCCTTCACCACGATCACGTTGACCGGCGCGTACGAGCAGGTCGGCACGGGGGTGAATCTCAACGGCATCGCCACCACACCGGACGGCCGGGCGCTGATCGTCGTCCAGTCCACCACCGGCACGCTGTACCGGGTCGACCCGGCGACCGGGGCGAGCACCGTCGTGGACGTGCCGGGCCACACCTTCACCAACGGCGATGGCCTCCTCCTGCTCGGCCGCACCCTCTACGTCGTGCAGAACCGCCTCAACCAGATCGCGGTGGTCCGGCTGAACCACGCCGGCACCGCCGGAGCGCTCACCAGCATCATCACCGATCCGAACTTCGACGTGCCCACCACAGTGGCCAAGGCGCTGGGTCGGCTCTACCTGCCCAACGCCCGGTTCACCACACCGCCGACCCCCACCACGCCCTACACGGCCGTCGCGGTCCGCGCCCACTGAGCGACCCGAGGGGGTACGCGCCGCGCGGGTGCCCCCTCGGCCCACCGCTCTGGATCTGAATCGCCGATTCGGCCGGCACTAGGATCACTGGCACCTCGGCGATGACTGTCGCCTCATGCACCCCGGAGTCCGTGTGGCCACCCGTCCGTACCGGTTCCTGCGCCGAACCCTGGCCGTGGTCTGCCTGCTCGTCGCCGCCGCACTGCCGGCCAACCGGCCGGCCGCATCGCCGGTCGCCGCGGACGCCACGCAGCCCACGGTCCTACGGATGCTCCAGCTGAACCTCTGCAACAGTGGCCGCGCCGGCTGCTACACCGGCCGAGCGATGACCAGGGCCGCCGAGGTGATCAGCATCGAGGCACCCGACCTGGTAACCCTCAACGAGATCTGCGCGGGTGACCTGTCCGCCCTGCACGGCGTCTTTCAAACCGTCCACCCTGGGCGGACCGTCGTGGCCGCGTTCCAGGCCGCCGGCGACCGCCCGAGCGGCGACGACACCCGCTGTCGCAACGGCCAACGGTTCGGCATCGGGCTGCTGACCCACCTGCGGACGCCGGCCACCCCGAACACCGTGTACGCCGGAACCCACCCGACGCAGGACCTCGCGGACCCCGAGGAACGAGCCTGGCTCTGCGTCGACGTCGACGGCGCCCTGCTCGCCTGCACCACGCACCTGTCGGCCACCGGCTACCGCGTCGCGCTCACCCAGTGCGCGCACCTGCTCGACACCATCCTGCCGACGATCGGCCGCGACGCCGGATACGAGCCCACGGTGCTGGGTGGCGACCTCAACCTGCGCGCCGGCCATGACCCCGACGTGCGGTCCTGCACCCCGGCGGGCCATCAGCGGGTCGACGACGGCCGACTGCAACACGTCACGGCGACCACCGACATCACGCTCTGCTGCCGCAGCCTGGTGCCCATGCACGGGACGACCGACCACCCCGGGCTGCTGGTCACCCTCGCGATCGACAGGAGCCGACCCGGCCGGCCGCCGGCCTGATCCGCCTCCTCAGCGGGCGCGGAGGCGGCCGGATCTACGAGGCCACCAGCAACGCGGCGCGGGCCGACCGCACGGCGTCAGCGCGGCGGCGTGTCCCGGCGGGACGGGAACGGAGTGCCGGGCTGGCCGAGGGTGGAGCGGGCGCGTAACCCGACCGGGTCGGGAGCAGCGGTGGGCGCCGGGGCCGCCGGCTCCGAGAGCCGCCGCTCGTCCAGGTACGCGGTGGCGGCCCGGTCGTCATCGGTCGGAGCGGCGAGCAGCGCGTAGAGCAGACCGACGACCCCGAAGACCACCGCCAGCACGATCGGCACCAGCAGGGTGCTCACCCCGGCGCCGGTCACCTCACCCGTCCGTTCGTGGCGGTGCACCGACAGGGCGCTCATGCCGGTGAAGTGCATCCCGTTCACGGCGATCCCCATGACCAGCGCGGAGGCGAAGATCGCCAACCCCCGCCGGACGGTCATCGCGAGCCACAGCGCGACGGTGGACGCCACCACGGCGATGACCACCGAGAGCACGACCCGGCCCGTGTCGTAGCCGAGGCTGCCGTTGAGGCGCATGGCGGCCATGCCGGTGTAGTGCATGGAGGCCACGCCGGCGCCGGTGAAGATACCTGCGGCGATCAGGCGTACCGGATTCAGCCGGCCGGTGCCCACGATGGCCAGGCCGATACCGACCGCCACCACGGCGATGGCCGTGCTGGCCGCGGTCAGCGGCACGTCGTAACGGATCCGGGTGTTCTCCACGGCGAAGCCGAGCATGGCCATGAAGTGCATCGCCCAGATGGCGGTGCCGCCCAGCGCCCAGGCCGACAGCAGACCCCACCACGCCCGCTGGCCGTTCGTGCGGGCCGTGCGGATGCGCCCGGCGCAGACCAGACCGAGGATCGAACCGAGCACGGACAGCGCGTAGCTCAGCGCGGGCGTGATCCAACCGTACTCAAAGTGATTGATCTCCGCCACGGCGGCTTTCTCCCCATTCGTTACCGACGCGTCAACAAGACGCCTCGGCAATGATCAGGGGTGCTGTGATCAGGCGCAACAGTGCCCCCCGGGCTAATCGCGGGGTGCCGCGGCGGTGACCGTCCGCTGCGTCGATTCGGCCGCCAAAAATGACTGAGCGTAATTGTCAGGCTGACGTGTGGTACGCGAGAACACCTCGATTGACTGCCGCTATAGCCTGTCGGGCCGTCGACCGCAGCTCCGTTGTGGCACCGCCAGAGTCGGCAATCTGACCGAGCAGGTCGACGACCTGTCGGGCCCACCGGACGAAGTCACCGGCGGGCATCTCACCATCGATCTCGTGACCGCTGCCGAGCACCTTGGCCAGCGCCTCGCCCCTGGCCCACCGGTAGACGGGCCAGGCGAAACCGAGATCCGGCTCCCGGGTCGCCGTCAGCCCCCGCGCCGCCTCGTCGGCCTCGATCTCCCCCCACAGCTTCAACGTCTCGTCCACCGCGTCGGCCACCGGCCCGCGCGGCAGCGACGCCCGCTCGTCGACATCGCGGCGCGCCTCGAACACCACCACTGACACCGCGGCGGCCAACTCGGCCGGGGACAACCCGTTCCACACCCCCCGGCGCAGGCACTCGGCGACCAGCAGATCCGCCTCGGTCCAGATCCGGCCCAGCATCCGACCGGCGTCGGTGACCGCGCCGTCGCGGGCGAGGTAGCCACGCTCGGTCAGCAGCGCCACGATCCGGTCGAACGTTCGCGCGAGGGAACCCGTACGACCACTGACGCGCTCGCGCAGCTCCTCGGTGTCGCGCTCCAGCCGCCGACGCCGCTCCGCCCAGCGGGCGTGCTCCTCCCGCTCCGGGCAGGCGTGGCAGGGGTGGTGACGCAGCTCGGTGCGGAGCTGGGTGATCTGGTGGTCCTCGCCGGTCACCTGCCGGGAACGGCCCCCGCGTCGGCCACCGTGCCGATCCAGACCGGTGCCGCTGACCTCGGCGGCGAGATCCCGCCGGGCACCCGGAGACCGGTGGTTGAAGTGCTTGGGCACCCGGATCCGGGCCAACACCTCGGCCGGGGTGGTGAAGTCACCGGGGCTGACCCGCCCGGCCCACCGGTCCTGGGTGAGCACCAGCGGCCGGGGCTCACCGAACCCACCGGTCGCCGGGTCCAGCACCACGGCCAGCCCGGCCCGCCGGCCCGACGGCACCCGGATCACGTCGCCGACCCGCAGCCGCTCCAACGACGCCACCGCCGCGGCCTTGCGCTGGGTCTGCCCCTGCCGGGCGATCGCCTTCTCCCGGTCGGCGATCGCCACCCGCAGCGCGAAGTACTCGTCGAAGTCGCCGTGATGGCAGGCGGCCTCCGCGCCGTACGCCTCGATGGTCTCGGTGTTGCGCTGCACCTGCCGGGCCAGGCCGACCACCGACCGGTCCGCCTGGAACTGGGCGAACGAGGACTCCAGCAGCGCCCGAGCCGGCTCCGCGCCGACGGTGCCGACCAGGTTCACCGCCATGTTGTACGACGGCCGGAAACTGGAGCGCAGCGGATAGGTGCGGGTGGACGCCAGCCCGGCCACCTGCCGTGGGTCGGTCTCCGGGGACCACACCACGACGGCGTGCCCCTCCACATCGATGCCTCGGCGGCCGGCACGCCCGGTGAGCTGGGTGTACTCCCCCGGGGTCAGGTCGACGTGCGCCTCGCCGTTGTACTTGACCAGCCGTTCCAGCACCACGCAGCGGGCCGGCATGTTGATGCCCAACGCCAGCGTCTCGGTGGCGAAGACCGCCTTGACCAGGCCGCGGACGAACAACTCCTCGACGATCTCCTTGAACACGGGCAGCATGCCGGCGTGGTGGGCGGCCAGGCCGCGTTCCAGGCCGTCCAGCCACTCCCAGTAGCCCAGGACCGACAGGTCCTCGCCGGGAATGGCGGTGACCCGCGACTCGACGACCCGGCGGATCTCGGCCCGCTCCTCCGCCGAGGTGAGCCGCAGCCCGGCGGCGAGACACTGCTGCACCGCGGCGGCGCAACCGGCCCGGCTGAAGATGAACAGGATCGCCGGTAGCAGACCCTCCCGGTCCAGCCGGTCGACGATGTCCGGGCGTAACGGGCCACGCCAGCGCGGGCCACGCCGGCCGGCACCGGGCCCCGCGCTGCGCCCCTCACCCAACTCCAGCCGCCGCGCGGTCTCCCGGGTGTAGCGCAGCAACTCCGGGTGCACGTCGTGCTTACGGGCGGCGTCGGCGTCGTGGAACAGGTCGAACATCCGCTTGCCGACCAGCATGTGCTGCCACAACGGCACCGGCCGGTGCTCGCTGACCACCACGGCGGTCTCGCCGCGCACGGTGACCAGCCAGTCGGCGAACTCCTCGGCGTTGGAGACGGTCGCCGACAACGAGACCAGGGTGACAGAGGCGGGCAGGTGAATGATCACCTCTTCCCAGACCCCACCGCGGAACCGGTCGGCCAGGTAGTGCACCTCGTCCATCACCACGTACGCGAGGCCCTGCAGCGTGCTGGAGCCCGCGTAGAGCATGTTGCGCAGCACCTCGGTGGTCATCACCACCACCGGCGCGTCGCCGTTGATCGCGTTGTCGCCGGTCAGCAGGCCGACCTGCTCGGCGCCGTACCGGGCGACCAGATCGTGGTACTTCTGGTTGGACAGCGCCTTGATCGGCGTGGTGTAGAAGCACTTGCGCCGCGCCGGTGGGGTCGTCGCGTCGACGTCGGGCACCGGGTCGTCGGGCCGCCCCCGCAACGCCAGGTGGACGGCGAACTCCCCCACCACCGTCTTACCGGCGCCGGTGGGAGCGCAGACCAGCACACCGCTGCCCCGCTCCAACGACTGGCACGCCTCCCGCTGGAAGTCGTCGAGGTCGAACCCCAACTCGAGGGCGAACTCGTCCAACGCCGGAAACTGTGCGGCTTGTGCGGCCTTGCGGCGCGCCGCTGCGTACCGCTCGGCGGGGCTCGACATGGCACCAAGATTAGTGCGTGCCGAGTCATGTCACCCCACAAGGCCGTCCGGAGGCACGGTCGGGGGCGGTCGGTAGGGTGCACGGCGTGCCGGACCATGCCGAACCGCCCCAGACCAGTCCGCCGGGCACCGCTGAGGCGCCCGCCGCCCGCCGGGCGTCCCGACGCCCTGTCAAGGCGGTGCTCTTCGACTTCCACGGCACCCTCGCCCAGGTGGAGGACCCCCAGCGGTGGGTGCTGGAGGCCGCGGCGGCCTGCGGCGTCACCCTGGACCGGGTCCGCGCCACCTCGCTGGCCGACCGCCTGCTGACCGCCGGCCGCGCCGGCGGGCCACTGCCGGCACGGGTGCCGCCCCGACTCGCCGAACTGTGGGCCGACCGGGACCTCTACCAACACGCCCACCGGGGCGCGTACACCGGGCTGGCCGAGACCGTCGACGCCGGCATCGACGGCTTCGCCGACGCGCTCTACGAGCGGCTGCTGACCACGGAGGGTTGGCTGCCGTACGCCGACACCGCGCCCACGCTGACCGCGCTGCGCGACGCCGGGGTGCCGGTGGCGGTGGTCAGCAACATCGGCTTCGACCTGCGGCCGCACTTCGACACCTGGGGGCTGACCGACCTGGTCGGCGCGTTCGTGCTCTCCTACGAGGTGGGGCGCTGCAAACCCGACCCGGCGATCTTCTGGCGTGCCTGCGGCATGCTGGGCGTCGACCCGGAGCAGACCCTGATGGTCGGTGACTCCCCGGCGGACGCGGGCGCGGTGGCCGCCGGCTGCTCGGTGCTGGTGCTCCCGGCGGCCGAGCCGGGCCGGGAGAACGGGCTGGGCGCTGTGCTCGACCTCGCCCTGCCAGGCTGACCGGCGGTTGCCTCGGCCACGCCGGTGGACACCGCCGCAGGTTGGCCAGGGCGGACGCCCTACCGTCGTGCCCGTGACCGAGATCCTGCTGCCCACGACGGCGCCGGCCGACACGCCACCCGCCCGACGCGGTGGCGTCACCGCCGTGGGGCTGGTGCTCGGCGGGGCCCTGTCGGTGCAGTTCGGCTCCGCCGTGGCCGCGTTGCTCTTCCCGCGTACCGGGGTGGCCGGCGCGGTGACCCTGCGGCTGACCATCTCGGCGGTGCTGTTACTCGTCGTGTGCCGGCCCCGACTGCGCGGACACGACCGGTCGGCCTGGCTCGCGGCCGGCGCGTTCGGGCTCGCGCTGGCCGGCATGAACTCGCTGTTCTACCAGGCCATCGAACGCATCCCGTTGGGCCCGGCGGTGACGCTCGAGGTGCTCGGCCCCCTCGCCCTGTCGGTGTTCTCCGCCCGCCGACTGGCCAGCTGGGGCTGGGCGGGTCTCGCACTGGCCGGGGTCGCGCTGCTCGGGCAGGGCGGCTTCGACCGGCTGGACCCGGTCGGAGTGGCCTTCGCGTTCGGCGCGGGCGCCATGTGGGCCGCGTACATCGTGCTGAGCGCCCGGGTCGGCGGCCGCTTCCCCGGCGCGGACGGGCTGGCCCTGGCGCTGGCCGTCGCCGCGCTGGTCACCCTGCCGCTGGGCATCGTCGACGGCGGCGCGGTACTGCTCGACCCGCCGGTGCTGGCGCTCGGCGCCGCCCTCGCGGTGCTCGCCTCCGGGCTGCCCTACACCCTGGAACTGCTGGCGCTACGGCGGATGCCCACCGCCACCTTCGCGGTGCTGATGAGCCTCGGCCCGGCCGTCGCCACGCTCGCCGGGTGGCTGGTGCTGCGGCAGGCGCTGACAGTGCTGGAATGCGCCGCCATCGTGCTGGTCATCGCCGCCAGCATCGGCGCGGTACGGGTCAACGCAGCAGCCGCAGGGCACCCGGAACCGCGCTGATCGTCACCGGCAGCCTCAGGGAGCGTTCCCCGTCGGCGTACGAGGTGATGCCCTCGGCGGCCAACTCCACGGTGCGGGCCCGGAAACTGCGCACCAGCGGGTGGCTGACGTGGGTGCCCTGGTAGATGCGCGGCTTCACCCGGACCAGGGTCCGCCGGTTGACCCGACCCGCCACCACCACGTCGAGCAGTCCGTCGGTCGGGTCCGCGTCGGGGCAGATCCGCATCCCACCGCCGTACGTGGGACAGTTGCCCACCGCCACGAGCACCGCGTCCAGGTCGTGTGACACCCCGTCGAGGCGCAGCGTGTAGCGGCGTGGGCGTAGCCGGGCCAGCTCGACCAGGATCGCCAGATCATATCGGCGCGGGCCACGGGGCCAGCGCATCCGGTTGGCCCGCTCGTTGACGATCGCGTCGAACCCGGCCGCGAGGACCGCCCCGTACCAGCGCTCGACGCCGTCGACCCCGACCATCCGGGCCAGGTCGACCGGTTGACTGCGACCGTCACGCACCGCCTCGGCGATCACCGCCGCCGCGGCGAGAGGGTCGGCCGGGAAGCCGGTGTCCAGGGCGAAGTCGTTGCCGGTGCCGGCCGGGATCGGGCCGAACGGCACGGCGGTCCCGGCGACCGCCTGCAACGCCCGGTGCACGGTGCCGTCCCCACCGACCGCCACGAGCGCGCCAGCACCGTCGGCGACGGCGGTCCGGCACGCCGCCTCCGCCTCGGCGGGGCTCGACGCCGGCAGCAACCGGATCGGCCGCCCGGCGGCGGCCAAGCCGTCCAGCAACCGGGGCAGCAACGCGCGGTGCCGTCCACGGCCGGCGGTCGGGTTGGCGAGCACGGCGACCGGGCCGGGCAGGTGATCGTCTGCGGTCACGGGCAGCACCGTACCGGTCGGACACCCGCCGTTCACCAGGGGCGGGTGCCGTCACCATCAGTTGCGCCGCCGACGCGCCAGGTGACGCGACGACGCCGCCCCCGGTGAACGGGGACGGCGTCGGTGGACCGGTCGGCGCGGGGCCGTCAGGTCATGTCGTCGTAGCGGCGTTCGATCGGCGCCGGTGGGGCGACCGGTTCGGGTACGCCGATCGGCGCTGCCGAGTCGACCCGCTGCCCCGCCACGACCGGGTCCGCGTCGAACTCCAACGGCGACACCTCGTCGTCGTCGATGCCGGCGTAGACCTCCTTGCCCCGCCCACGCCGCCGATCGTTGAGGAACGCGACACCGACCGCGGCGAAGTAGAGCGCGGACAGGCAGAGCGCCAGAGCGGTCATCCCGAACGGATCAGGGGTGGGAGTGACCACGGCGGCGAAGGCGAAGAACACGAAGATCGCCACCCGCCACCAGCTGAGCAACCGTTTCGCGCTGGCGATGCCCACGAAGTTGAGCATCAGCACGATCAACGGGAACTCGAAGGCCACCCCGAACAACAGGATCAGGTTGGTGACGAAGGAGATGTACCGGGTGACTTCCAGGGTGGTCGAGATGTCGTCGCCGGACACGTTCATCAGGAACTCGAGGCCCTTGGCGGTGACGAAGAACGCCAGCACCGCGCCGGCTGCGAAGAGCGGCGCCGCCAAGGCGGTGAAGGCGTAGGCGTAGCGCCGCTCGTGCCGGTGCAGACCAGGCGCGATGAACGCCCAGAGTTGATAGAGCCAGATCGGCGCCGCGATGATCAGGCCCACCCACAGGCCGATCTTCAGGTTCAGCAGGAACAGGTCGGCCGGGCCGAGCTGAACGAAGAGGCACTTGTTGGTCTCCGGGTCGACCGACCCCGGCAGGTCGCAGTACGGCTTCGACAGCAGGATCCGGACCGGCTCGGCCAACCAGATGCCGAAGCCGAAGCCGATCATGATCGCGAGCGACGCGCGGAAGAGCCGGTTGCGCAGTTCGCGAACGTGCTCGATGAGCGTCATCGAGCCGTCGGCGGCCCGCTCGAAGGTGCTCGAGCCGCGTTTACGCAGTGCGAAGGCCACGGGAGTGGGGCCCTTCGGTCAGTTGTCGCGGACGCGGTGCACCGGGTCGACGACCGGCTGCTGCGGCGGCGCCTGCTGGTACGGGGCCTGCTGCGGCTGGCCAGCGTACGGCGCCTGCTGCCCGGCGTGCGGCGGCAGCGGCTGGTAGCCGGCCTGCGCGTCGGCCTTCTCGGCGAGGTCGCGGTCGTCGTCCTGCAGGCTCTTGGTCTCGGCCTTGATGATCCGCAGCGACCGACCCAGCGAACGGGCCGCGTCGGGGAGCCGCTTCGCACCGAAGAGCAGGATCAGCACAACCACGAGAACAGCGATGTGCCACGGCTTGAGGGCACCCATGAGAAGCTCCAGTCGCTCTGTGTCCGGGGGGTGGTACGCAGCCCATCGTACGTGCGGATCGGCTGCCCGCCACCCACTGGGTGGTGGTGGTCTGGGCGGGAGGGTGAAGTCTTGACCAACCCGCGATGATCCGTCAACCGCCGCCGGCTGCGTGCCCGATCAGCCGCGCTTGGCCTTGATCACCGCGAGTCGCCGGGAGGTGGTGTCGAGCCGACGTTGGACTTCCTCGGCACGCTGTTGCAGCGCCTCGGCGGTGTCCCGCAGCGCCTCGGCCTCGACGGCCCGCCGCTGCAACGCCACGGCGGCGCGGCGCAGTCGGGGCAGCCGGGCGAGCACCGGGCGCACGGCCAACGCGAGCGCCACGAGGGGTAGCAGCACCACCGCGAGCACGATCCAGATCAGCACGGCGGTCAGCCTACTGGGTGCGGCCGGCCACCGCCGGGTCACCCGACGGCGCGCGCGCCGGGTCGACCGCGGGCGGCCGGGGCACGGCCGTGGGCGCGGGCACGGCGTACGCGTCCAGCGCGGCGGCCGCCGTCGCCCGCACCTGCTCGGCCAACTCGACCGGGGCGACCACAGTCACCTCCGGGCCGAGGCCCAGCACGAACCGGCGGGCCCACCCCAGGTCGGTGACCCGCAGGGAGACGAGCCACTGGTCGCCGTCGCCGGCCTCCACCCGCTCGCACGGGTAGTACTCGGTGATCCACCGCTCGCCCCGGCCGATGCGCAGGGTGATCAACGGCAGGTCGGCCGAGGGGCGGAACACGCCCTCGGTGAGGTCGTGCGGGACGGCCTGCGGCGGCACCGTGGCCGGCTCGTCCAACTCGGTGACCGCGTCGATGCGGTCGGCGCGGAACAGCCGGACGGCCTCCGCACGCCGACACCACGCCTCCACGTACGCCCGGCCGCCGACCATGAGCATCCGCAGCGGGTCGATGACGCGTTCGGTGGTCTCGTCCCGGGCGGCGGTGTAGTAGGTGATCCGCAGGGCCTTGCCGCCCTCCACGGCGGCGCGCAGCGCCTCGACCCGCCGGGTGTCCCCGGGCAACCGGACCGCCACCGGCGCGCCCACCAGGTCGCCCGCGGCCTCGATCTTGGCGAGGGCCCGCTCGACGGCCTCCCGGTTGGCCACCCCGGGCGTCTCGGCCAACATCCGCAGCGCCACCACCAGCGCGAGGGCCTCGTCGGGGGTCAGCCGCAACGGCCGGTCGATGCCGGCGTCGTAGGTGATGGTCACCCGGTCACCGTCGAACGCCATGTCGATCAGGTCACCGGGGCCGTACCCGGGCAGCCCGCACACCCAGAGCAGCTCCAGGTCCTCCCGGAGCTGGCGCTCGGTGACGCCCAGGTCACCGGCCGCCTCGGCGATCTCGATGCCGGGCCGGGCCAGCAGGTAGGGCACCAGGTTGAGCAGTCGGGCCAGCCGGTCGGCGGACGCGCGGGAACCGTTGCGGGCGGCCGGGCGGGTCACCGGGCACCCTCGCTGACGGCCAGCTCGTCGTGGCGCACGGCGATCTCCTTGAGTCGTTGGATGACCGCCTCGCGGACCTCCGGTGGGTCGAGGACCCGCACGTCCGGGCCGTAGCCGACGAGATGACCGGCCAGCCCGTCCGGGTCGGCGTACGGCAGGACCAGGCGGTCGCCGTCCGGCCCGGCGGTCACCTCCACCGCCCAGCGGCGCAGCCCGGCGGCCCGCCCGGGCGCGGCCAGCACTGTGGCCCGACCGGTGCGCTCCACCGGACCCGACCAGCGGGCCACGTGGCTGATCAGGTCGACGTTGGCCGGCGGCTCGTACGCGCCGGGGGCGCCGGTCACCCGGACCGCGCCGACGACCCGGGACAACCGGAAGCAGCGGGTCGCCTCCCGGTCCTGGTCGTGGCCGACCACATACCACCGTCCGCGCCAGCAGACCACGCCCCACGGTTGCAGCCGCCGCCGGCTGGGCGCGTCGCGGTCGGGCACCCGGTAGTCGAACCCCACCTCGCGGCGGTCCCGGGCGGCGGCGGTCAGCGGCGCGAACGCCGGGTCGACAGTGACCATCGGCTCCAGGCCGAGGGTCGCCTGCGGGTCCACGTCCACCCCGGCGGCACGCAGCTTGGCCAGCCCGGACGACGCGGCGGCGGCCAACCCGGCGTGCTGCCACAGCCGGGCGGCGATGCCGACCGCTGCTGCCTCGTCCGGTTCGAGGAGGATGTCGGGCAGCGCGTACTCGCGGTGGGCGATCCGGTAGCCGGGCTCGGCGTCGAAGGCGCTCGCCGTGCCGGTCTCCAGTGGCACACCCAGCTCACGCAGCTCGGCCTTGTCCCGCTCGAACTTGCGCTGGAACGCCTCGTGGTCGCGCGCGTCGTCCGGATCGTGCTCGTAACCGGGCACGGTCGCGGCGATCTGCGCGGCGGTCAGGAACCGTCGCGTGGACAGGAGGCAGATCACCAGGTTGACCAGGCGTTCGGTGCGGGTCCGCGACACGCGGTAGACGCTAGCAGCCGACCCGCCCACACCGTGCACCCACGCGGGCGTGCCGCACACTTGTTCGGATCGGGCCTCCTCCGGCGCGTCGCCGTCGGCGGTCATAGGGTGATCCTCATGTCGCAGGCGGAGGCCAGGCCCGAGAGTGAGAGCGTCGGCACGGTCGTCGTCGCCGGCGCCGCCAACCTCGCCATCGCGGTCGCCAAGCTGATCGCCGGGCTGATCTCCGGATCAGCCGCGATGCTCTCCGAGGCGGCGCACTCGATCGCCGACACGACCACCGAGGTGCTGCTCTTCCAGGCGCTGCGCCGCGGCGCCCGCCCGGCCGACCAGCGACACCCCTTCGGGTACGGCAAGGAAAGCTACGTCTGGGCGTTCTTCGCCGCCATGTTCACGTTCGTCGCCGGCGCCGGTTTCGCCGTCACCCACGGCGTCACCACGATCCTGGTGCACGAGCACAGCGGCGACTACCTCATCTCGTACATCGTGCTCGGGGTGTCGTTCGTCATCGAGTCGATCTCACTGTCCCGGGCGGTGCGGCAGGTCCGCCGCGAGTCGCGACGCTGGCGGACCACGCCCCGGCGGTTCCTGCGGCTGACCGCCGACACCACGGTCAAGGCGGTCTTCCTGGAGGACAGCGCGGCCCTGATCGGCCTGGTGCTGGCCGGGCTCGGCGTCGGCCTGTCGCACGCCACCGGCGACGAGGTGTGGGACGGCGTCGCGTCGATCCTGATCGGGCTCCTGCTGCTGACCGTCGCCGGGGTCCTCGCCGGCAACAACCTGTCGCTGCTGGTCGGCCGGGCCGTCCCGGAGCGGCTGCGCCACGAGATCGAGCGGGATCTGGCCGGGCTGCCCGAGGTGGAGCGCATCGACACCCTGTTGACCATGCAGCTCGGCCCACAGGACATCCTGGTCGCCGCGAAGGTCGACTTCCGCGACGAGGCCACCGGCGCGCAGATCGAGGCCAGCGCCGACGAGGCCGAGCGGCGGCTCACCGACCGGTACCCGGAGATCCGCTTCGTCTTCCTCGACCCGACCCGTTCGATGCCGGGCGCCACCGGCACCGCCCGGCACACCCAGGCCGGGCCGAGCCCGGACGCCGGTGGCCCCGAGCCGACCTGACCACACCCGGGCGCGGGCCGCCACGCCCGCGCGGCTAGCGTGCCCGTCATGGTGCGATGGCGTACGGGGACGGTGGCGACGCTGCGACGGCAGTGGACCGGGGCGGTGGAGCTGGACGTCGACCTGCCCGACGGCACGCGGATGCGGGCGCTGGCCTACCCGGAGCTGGTCGGCACGCCCGAGCCCGGCGACCGGGTGCTGCTCAACGCCGGCGCGCTGCTGATGGGGTTGGGCACCGGCGGGTACGCCCTGGTGGTCGCCCTGCCGGACCGGCTGCCGCCGGACCCGCCGGACGTCGCCGACACCCGCGACGCCGGGCACCTCGTCAAGGCCCGCTACACGCCGTTGCAGCCGATCCTCCTCGGCGTCGACGAGGAGGCCTCTCCGCACCGCGACGTGCTGGCCGACGCGGACGACCTGGGCGGCCTGCCGGTGGTCACCGCCGACCTGCACTCGGCGCTCCCGGCGATCCTGGCCGGCATCCGGGCCGACGCCCCGCAGGCGCGGGTGGCGTACCTGCTCACCGACGGCGGGGCGCTGCCCGCCTGGTTCTCCCGCACCCTCGACGGGCTGCGGGCCGAACTGGCCGGCACGGTCACCGTCGGGCAGGCGTTCGGTGGCGACCTGGAGGCCACCACCCTGCACGGTGGTCTGCTCGCCGCCCGGTACGTGCTCCACGCGGACGTGGCGATCGTGGCTCAGGGACCGGGCAACCTGGGCACCGGAACCCGATGGGGCTTCTCCGGCGTCGCCGTCGGCGAGGCCGTCAACGCGATCGCCACGCTGGGTGGGAAGCCGGTCGGCTCGTTGCGCATCTCCGAGGCCGACCCCCGCCCCCGACACCGGGGCGTGTCACACCACAGCCTCACCGCGTACGGCCGGGTGGCGCTCGCCCCGGCGGAGCTGGTGGTGCCCGAGGACCTGGCGCCGCCCCTCGCGGCCGAGGTGCACGCGGCGCTGGTGCCCCTGGCGACCCGGCACCGGATCGTCCGGGTGCCCACCGGCGGTCTCGACGCCGCGCTGCGGGCCAGCGCCGTACCCCTGTCCACCATGGGCCGTGGCCTCGACGCCGACCACGCGTACTTCCTGGCGGCAGCCGCCGCCGGCCGCCACGCGGTAACCCTCCTCCCCTAACCCCCGACCCAGCCCTCGGGCCGGGCCCTCACCCGGTTGATCATGAAGTTGTTGCCCGCCGCCTCGGCGTGTCATGGCAATAACTTCATGATCAACGCGAGCTGGGGTGGGGTGGGGGTGCTGGGGGGTTAGGCCAGGAAGATCAGGGCTAGCCAGCCGCCCACGATGAGCACCAGCGCCAGGGCCAGCACCCACGTCGGCACCGTGTATTCACCGCGCCGGTTACGGTCGATCTCGGCGCGGATCTTCTCCCGCCGGCGTTCGATCCAGTTCTGCCGCTCGGTGCCGCGCTCGGAGCGCTCGGAGCGGTCGGATGGTCCAGAAGTCGTCATGGCGCGCTCAGCTTAACCGCTCGGTGCGCCGGGCTGACCGGCCCCGTCGGCGCAGCGCACCGACGGGGCCGGAACCGGTCACATGCTGGCGATCAGTCGCTCCACCCGCTCGTCGTACGCCCGGAACGGGTCCTTGCAGAGCACTGTGCGCTGCGCCTGGTCGTTGAGCTTCAGGTGCACCCAGTCGACTGTGAAGTCGCGGCGCTTCTCCTGGGCGTGCCTGATGAACTCGCCCCGCAGCCGGGCCCGGGTGGTCTGCGGCGGGGTCTCCTTGGCCTCGAAGATCTCCGGATCGGTGGCCACCCGGTCGACGTCGCCGCGGCGCTCCAGGAGCCCGTAGAGGCCCCGGCCGCGGCGCACGTCGTGGTAGGCCAGATCCATCTGCGCCACCCGGGGGTGCGACAGCGGCAGGTCGTGCTTGCGCTGGTAGCGCTCGATCAGCCGCAGCTTGCTGACCCAGTCGATCTCCCGGGAGACCGGCTCCAGATCGCCGCTCTCCACCGCGTTGAGCACCCGGCCCCACAGCTCGACGACCCGCTTGGCGGCCTGGTCGCCGCCGCGTCGCTCGACGAACTCGGTGGCCTTGGCGAGGTACTCCTGCTGGATGTCCAGGGCGCTGACCTCCTTGCCGTTGGCCAGCCGCACCTTGCGCCGGCCGGTGATGTCGTGCGACACCTCCCGGATGGCCCGGATCGGGTTCTCCAGGGACAGGTCGCGCATCACCACCCCGGCCTCGATCATCCGCAGCACGATGTCGGCGGTGCCGACCTTGAGCAGCGTGGTGACCTCGTTCATGTTGGAGTCGCCGACGATCACGTGCAGCCGCCGGTAGCGCTCGGCGTCAGCGTGCGGCTCGTCGCGGGTGTTGATGATCGGGCGGCTGCGGGTGGTCGCCGAGGAGACGCCCTCCCAGATGTGCTCGGCCCGCTGCGAGAGGCAGTAGACCGCGCCGCGTGGGGTTTGCAGAACCTTGCCGGCCCCGCAGATCAACTGCCGGGTGACCAGGAACGGGATGAGCACGTCGGCGAGCCGGCCGAACTCGCCGTGCCGGGAGACCAGGTAGTTCTCGTGGCAGCCGTACGAGTTGCCGGCCGAATCGGTGTTGTTCTTGAACAGGTAGATCTCACCCGCGATGCCCTCGTCGTGCAGCCGCTTCTCCGCGTCGACGAGCAGCCCTTCCAGGATCCGCTCGCCGGCCCGGTCGTGGGCGACGAGATCGGTCACCGAGTCGCACTCCGGTGTCGCGTACTCCGGATGCGACCCGACGTCCAGGTAGAGCCGGGCCCCATTGCGCAGGAAGACATTGCTCGACCGGCCCCAGGACACCACGCGACGGAACAGATACCGCGCGACCTCGTCCGGGGACAGCCGCCGCTGCCCGCGATAGGTGCAGGTGACGCCGTACTCGGTCTCGAGGCCGAAGATTCGCCGCTCCATGGTGTGACATTAGCCGCCCGGAGGCCCGGTTCGTCACTGTCAGACCACAGGTCGTGCCCCGAGCGCGGTCACATACCGGTTGAGTGCGACATTCCGTCCGGACCGAGACTCGCCACGAACCGCCGGCAGCTGTCGTACTCCGGAAGCAGGCCCCGCTCGCGGGCCTGCGCCAGAGTCGGCGCCGCGTCGTCGCGCGCGGACAGCAATGGAACGTCGGCGGGCCACTCGATGCCCAACTCCTCGTCCAGCGGGTGCACCGCGTGCTCGCCGGTCGGGTTGTAGGTGGCCGAGCAGAGATAGCTCAACGTCGCGTCGTCGGTCAACGCGCAGAACCCGTGCCCCAGCCCTTCGCTGAGGTAGACCGCCCGACGGTCGGTGTCGTCCAGCCGGACGCCCTCCCAACGACCGAAGGTCGGCGAGCCCACCCGCAGGTCCACGATCACGTCGAGGACCGCGCCCCGCACACAGGTGACGTACTTGGCCTGCCCGGGCGGGACGTCGGCGAAGTGGACGCCGCGCACCACGCCACGCGCGGACACCGACAGGTTGGCCTGGGCCAGTCGCAGCGGATGCCCCACCACCTCGGCGAGCGTGTCGAAGCGGTACCACTCCATGAACATGCCGCGCGGGTCGCCGTGCTGCTGGGGGGTGATCTCCCAGGCGCCCTTGATGCTCAGCTCCCGGATCTTCACCAGGAACCCCGATCGTCGCCGGCCTTGTCGCTGAGCAGACCGAGCAGGTAGTTGCCGTAACCGCTCTTGGTCAGCGGCTCGGCGAGCGCGCGCAGTTGCGCGTCGTCGATCAGGCCAGCCCGCCAGGCGACCTCCTCGACGCAACCGATCTTGAGACCCTGCCGCTCCTCGACCACCCGGACGAACTCGGCGGCCTGCATCATCGAGGTGAACGTGCCGGTGTCCAGCCAGGCGGTGCCCCGATCCAGCACCGTGACCGCCAGCTCTCCGGTCTCCCGGTACACCTCGTTGACCGCCGTGATCTCCAGCTCGCCGCGCGCGCTCGGGGTGAGCTTGCGGGCGATGTCCACCACCCGGTTGTCGTAGAAGTAGAGGCCGGGCACCGCGTAGCGGGACTTCGGCCGGGCCGGCTTCTCCTCGATCGAGAGCACCCGGCCATCGGCGTCGAAGTCGACGACGCCGTACTCCTGCGGGTTGGCCACCTGATAGGCGAAGACCCGCCCGCCGACCGGGTCACCGTGGTCGGCGAGCTGCCGACCCAGACCCACGCCGTGGAAGATGTTGTCGCCGAGGACCAACGCCACCGACTCGGTGCCGATGAAGTCCGCGCCGAGGATGAACGCCTGCGCGATGCCCTCCGGGCGCTCCTGACTGACGTACTCCAGCCGCAGCCCGAACTGGCTGCCGTCGCCGAGCAGCCGACGGAACTGGTCCTGGTCGTCCGGAGTCGTGATCACCAGGATCTCCCGGACCCCGGACATCACCAGGGTGGAGAGCGGGTAATAGATCATCGGCTTGTCGAAGACCGGCATCAGCTGCTTCGAGACCGCCCGGGTGATCGGCCAGAGCCGGGACCCGGTGCCGCCGGCAAGTAGGATTCCGCGCATCGGGGAAGCCTAACCGCACCCGGACAACGTGTGCGGGGGTCGCGTACCAGGGGCCGCGCCGCCCGTCGCGTATACTTCCGGACCCGTGAGGATCCTCGTCACCGGCGGAGCCGGATTCATCGGGTCGGAGTACGTTCGCCTACTGCTGGGCAAGCCCCTCGGCAGTGCGGACGGCGTGCCGCCGCTCGAGCCGGCCGTCGTGACCGTGCTGGACAAGCTGACCTACTCGGGCAACCTGGCCAACCTCGAGCCCGTCCGCGACGACCCGCGACTGCGGTTCGTGCAGGGCGACATCTGCGACCCGGTGGTGGTCGACGAGGTGGTGGCCGAGCACGACGTGATCGTGCACTTCGCCGCCGAGTCACACGTCGACCGCTCGATCGCCGGCGCCGCGCCGTTCGTCACCACCAACGTGCTGGGCACCCAGACGCTGCTCGACGCGGCGCTGCGCCACGGCACCGGCCGGTTCGTGCACGTCTCCACCGACGAGGTCTACGGCTCGATCGACGAGGGTTCCTGGACCGAGGCCTGGCCGCTCGCCCCCAACTCGCCGTACTCGGCATCCAAGGCCGGCTCCGACCTGCTCGCGCTGTCGTACCACCGCACGCACGGCATGGACGTGGTCGTCACCCGCTGCTCCAACAACTACGGCCCGTACCAGTTCCCCGAGAAGGTCATCCCGCTGTTCGTCAGCAACCTGCTCGACGGTGGCACCGTCCCCCTCTACGGCGACGGCGGCAATATCCGTGACTGGCTGCACGTGCACGACCACTGCCGGGGCATCGCCCTCGTCCAGCAGAAGGGCCGCGCCGGTGAGGTCTACAACATCGGCGGCGGCACCGAGTTGACCAACAAGGAACTCACCGGCCTGCTCCTGGACGCCTGCGGCGCCGGGTGGGACCGGGTCGTCCCGGTCACCGACCGCAAGGGCCACGACCGCCGGTACTCCCTCGACATCACCAAGATCAGCGAAGAGCTCGGCTACCACCCCAGCATCGCCCTGGACCAGGGCCTCGCTGACACCGTCCGCTGGTACCGGGACAACCGCAACTGGTGGGAACCCCTCAAGTCCGCGCCGACCGCATGACCCGACTCCTCGTCACCGGCGCGGGCGGGATGCTCGGCCGGGACCTGGTCACCGTGCTGGGCGCCCGGCCCGACCTCAAGGTGACCGCCGCCACCCGCGCCGACCTGGACGTCACCGACCGGGCGGCGGTCCACGCCGCCGTCGCCGGACACGACCTGGTGATCAACGCGGCCGCGTGGACCAACGTCGACGCCGCCGAGGCCGACGAGGCCGCGGCGACCGCCGTCAACGGCCACGCCGTGGCCAACCTGGCCGCGGCGTGCGCCACCGGCGGAACCCGGCTCATCCAGGTCTCCACCGACTACGTCCTCGCCGGCAACGCGGGCACCCCGTACCCGGAGGACGCGCCCACCGCGCCGGTCAACGCCTACGGCCGCGGCAAGCTGGTCGGCGAACAGGCCGTCGCGCGGCTGCTGCCCGACACCGGGTACGTCGTGCGCACCGCCTGGCTCTACGGCGCACACGGCCCGAACTTCGTGGCCACCATGCTCCGACTCGCCACCCAGCGCGAACACCTCGACGTGGTCGACGACCAACACGGCCAACCCACCTGGTCGTACGCGCTCGCCGAGCGGCTCGTCGCGCTCGCCGACGCGGCGCTGGCCGGTCACGCGACACCCGGCGTCTACCACGGCACCTGCGCCGGGCAGACGACCTGGTACGGGCTCGCCCGCGCCACGTTCACCCTGGCCGGACTGGACCCGGACCGGATCCGACCCACCACCAGCGACCGGTATCCGCGTCCCGCCCCCCGGCCTGCGTACAGTGTGCTAGGGCACAGCCGCTGGGCAGCCGTGGGTCTACCCCCGCTTCCAGACTGGCACAGCGCCCTGGTTGACGCGTTCCACTCCCCCGCTCCACCCGCCCCGTGGAAGGTCGCATGAAGCTCACCCTCGTCACCGGCCTGACCGGCCTGCTGCTCCTCGGCACCATCGTCGAGCTGTTGCGCCGCCGTCAGCTGCGCGAGAAGTACGGCATGCTCTGGCTCGCCGTACTGATCATCGTGATTCCGCTGTCCCTTTTCCCCCGGCTGCTCGACAACGTCGCCGAACTCCTCGGCGTCGCCTCCGGTGTCAGCCTGGTGCTCTTCCTCGGCATCGTCTTCCTGCTGCTGGTGTGCGTACACCTCAGCTGGGAGGTCAGCGCCCTGGAAGAAGAGACCCGCACCCTGGCCGAAGACTTCGCCCTGCTCCGCGCTGAGATCGACGCGGACCGGGCAGCCCGAGACGAACTGGTGTCGACCGATGGTTAACGGCAAGCGCACATTGATCATCATTCCGGCTCTCAACGAGTCGGGCTCGATCGCCGACGTCGTCGGTGAGGTCCGTGGCGAACTGCCCGGCGTCGACGTGCTCGTCGTCGACGACGGCTCCACCGATCGCACCGCCGCCGTCGCCGCGGCCGCCGGCGCCCTGGTCGCCAAACTGCCGTACAACCTCGGTGTCGGTGGGGCCATGCGCCTCGGTTACCGCTACGCCCGTGACCACGACTACGAGGTCGCCATCCAGATCGACGCCGACGGCCAGCACGACCCCCGGTACGTGCCGAAGCTCGTCGACCTGCTCGAGGACAACGACCTCGTCATCGGCGCCCGCTTCGCCGGTGAAGGCGACTACAACGTCCGCGGCCCCCGCCGCTGGGCGATGGTGATGCTCTCCGCCGTGCTGTCCCGGGTCGCCCGCACCAAGCTCACCGACACCACCTCCGGCTTCCGGGCCGCCAACCGGCGGGTCATCGAGATGTTCGCCGGCTGGTACCCGGCCGAGTACCTCGGCGACACGGTGGAGACCCTGGTGCACACCGCCCGCCGCGGCTACCGCATCCGCCAGGTGCCGGTCGCCATGCGCAAGCGGATGGCGGGCACACCCAGCCACTCCCCCGCCAAGGCGATGGTCTACCTCGGCCGCGCGTTCGCCGTTCTCACGCTGGCGCTCATCCGCCGGTGATCCGACGGCTACTGAGCCTGGTCCCGCCCGGCACCGTCGCTGTCGGTGCCGGGCTGGCCCTTCTCGGGCTCGCCTCCTACGTTCACCTCGCCGTCGCCGGCCACAGCCTCAACCAGGCCGACTACTCGTCCCTGTCGGTGCTCTGGTCGATCGTGTTCACCCTCGGCATCGGCGTGTTCATGCCGATCGAGCAGGAGGTCGCCCGGGTCGTCGCCGCCCGACACAGCCAGGGGCTGCCGCCCGGGCCGGTACTGGCCCGCGGCGTCACCGTCGCCGCCGTGATGCTCGCGGTGCTGGTGCTGGCCGTCACCATCGGCCGTCAGCCGCTCGCCGACAAGCTCTTCGCCGGCGACGGCAACCTGGTCACCGTGCTGATCGGCGCACTCGCCGCGATGGCCGTCGCCTACGCCACCCGCGGCGTCCTCTCCGGCCTGCAACTGTTCCCCTGGTACGGCGCTCAACTCGGGATCGACGGCGGCCTGCGGATCATCATGGTCGCCCTGCTCGGGCTGGCCGGAGTGACGTCGCCCGTCTGGTACGGGCTCGTGCTCGTCGCCGCCCCACTGGTCAGCGTCCTGCTCACCCTGCCGCCGGTGCTGCGCGCCATCGGCGGAGGCCCGCCGGTGGCCTGGGCCACCCTGCTACGCGGCCTCGGCCTGCTCACCGCCTCCAGCCTGCTCTCCCAGGTCGTGGTGAACATCGGCGTGATCAACGTGCAGCTACTCGCCCCCTCCGACGCGGCAGCCGCCGGCGCACTGCTCTCCGCCCTCGTGCTGGTCCGCATTCCCCTGTTCGTCTTCGGTTCCCTCCAGGCGTCACTGCTGCCTGGCCTGGCCACCACCGCCACCACCGGCGACCAGGCCGGCTTCCACGGCCTGCTGCGCCGGGCGCTCGGCATCGTCACCGCGCTCGGCCTCACCGGCGCCCTCGGCGCCGTGCTGCTCGGCCCATGGTTGGTCGGCACCCTCTTCGACGCACCCGGCGTTCTCGGCCACGGCGACTTCGCCTGGTTGGCGGCCGCCACGCTCGCCTACCTGTGGGCGATGGTGCTCGGTCAGGCCCTCCTCGCCCTCGACCGGCACCGCGCCCAGGCCCTCGCCTGGACCGCCGGCGTCGCCGCCCTGATCGCCGTGACGCTGATCCCGGCTCCGGTCACCCTGCGAGTCGAACTGGCCTACACCATCGGCTCCGTCATCGTGGCCGCCACCATGGCGATGCTGCTGCGCGGCGGCTTCCGCCGACCCACCACCCCCGCCCGGCCGCTCGCCGAGGCCGTCGCCCCTGCCGCATCCGGAGGCATCCGATGACCCGACCCCGGGTGAGCGCCGTCATGCTCGCCTACGGCCCGGAGCCCTACCTCGTCGACGCCGCCCAGGCGGTGCTGGCCAGCACCGACGTGGAGATCGACCTCATCGTCGTCGACAACGGCTGCACCGGGGACGGCATCGACATCGTCAAGGGCCTCCCCGGGGTACGGGTGATCCGACCGGAGGAGAACACCGGCTACTCCGGCGGCTGCCGCGTCGGCGCGGCCGAGGCCACCGGTGACTGGCTCGCGTTCGTCAACTCCGACGCCGTCGTCGCACCCGACGCCCTGGCCAAGACCACAGCCGTAGCCGCCGAAGCGGGCGTAGGCGCGGCCATGGCCTCCATCCGGCTGGCCGACACCCCCGAGCTGATCAACACCAGCGGCAACCCGCTGCACTTCACCGGCCTCTCCTGGGCCGGCGGCAACGGCGAACCGGCCACCAACCACGCCGAGCGGCGGGCCGTACCCTCCCTCAGCGGCTGCTGCTTCGTGATCAGCCGGCAGCTCTGGCGCGAACTCGACGGCTTCGCCGCCGAATACTTCGCGTACCACGAGGACACCGAACTCAGCCTGCGACTGTGGCAGCGCGGGCTACGACTGGAGTACGTGCCGGACGCCGTCGTGCGTCACCACTACGAGTTCTCCCGCAACGCCCTGAAGCTCTACCTGGTCGAGCGGAACCGACTGGTCACCCTGCTCACCGCCTACGAGGCGCGGACACTCGTGGTGCTCGCCCCGGCGCTGCTACTCACCGAGGCCGCCATGCTCACCGCCGCGGTCGTCGGCGGCTGGTCCCGGCAGAAGCTGCGGGGTTGGGGCTGGTTGTGGCGCAACCGCGACTGGGTTCGCGGCCGTCGACGGCAGCTACAGGCCGAACGGCGGGTGCCGGACGGGGTCATCGCGGAGCTGATGACCGGTCGGGTCACGCCCTCCGGTGTGCCGACCACCCCCGGCCTGGGCGCGTTCAACGCCGTCGCCGGCGGCTACTGGGCCCTGGCCCGGCCCCTGCTGCGCCGAGGATGACCGCTGGTGCCGGCCCCGAACACGGGCCCGGCACCAGCGGGCGAAACCCTAGCGCTCGCCGCCCTCCGCGGGCCGGTCCTCCAGGTCCGCGGAACCGGCCGAGCTCGTCGGCTTGTGCCCCTCCGTGGTCGGCACGACCGGCTCGGCGGGACCGCCCGCCGCATCCGCCGCCTGCCCCTCGGCCGCCGCATCCCCGTCCAACAGAGCCGTCAGCGCGGCACCGGTGATCCGCCGGAACGTCCGTCCGATCCGCTGACGGTCCAGGACCGCCACCTCGAGCTGGTTCGCGGCGATCGTCCGGGCGGCACCGCCCTCACCACCGACGGTGCTCAACGCCTGCACCGCCACCCTGACCGCCTCGGCCAGGGACATGTCCGCCCGATGCTGCGACTTCAACACGCCGGTGATCGCCTCGGCCTGACCACCCATGGCCATCCGTCCCGGCTCGTCGTTCACCGAACCGTCATAGGTCAGCCGGTACAGCTCGTCCGCCTCCGGGGTGGCACCGACCTCCGCCACGCAGATCTCCACCTCGAACGGCTTCGACTGCTCGGTGAAGATGGCACCCAGGGTCTGCGCGAACGCGTTGGCCAGGGCGCGACCAGTGACGTCACGCCGGTCGTAGCTGAGCCCGTTCAGGTCGGCCATCCGGACACCGGCGCGGCGTAGGTTCTCGAACTCGTTGTACCGGCCGACCGCGGCGAATCCGATCCGGTCGTAGATCTCGCTGACCTTGTGCAGGGCGCTGGAAAGGTTCTCCGCGACGAAGAGGACCCCGCCGGAGTAGCTGAGGACCACCGCGCTGCGACCCCGAGCGATGCCCTTGCGGGCCAACTCGGAGCGGTCGCGCATGATCTGTTCGGGAGAGGCGTAGAACTGCATGGCCACGTCGGCGGTTCTCCTTACGGCGCTGTGCTGACGACTGCTGACTGATGAGGTGCGGGTCTCAACCGCCCGGGTTCTCCATCCGGCCGGCAACCACACCCTCGGCGATCGCCGCCGTCTCGGTGTCGGTCAACCGGCGGGTGCCCTCGGCGGTCGCGGTCATCACCACGGGGTAGATCCGGCGGGTCAGATCCGGCCCACCGGTCGCGGTGTCGTCGTCGGCGGCGTCGTAGAGCGCCTCGACCGCCAGCCGCGTGGCGTCGTCCACCGACAACCCGGCCCGGAACCGCTTCTTCAACGCGGACTTCGCGAACAGCGACCCGGACCCGATCGCGTCGTAGCCGGTCTCCTCGTACGGGCCACCGGTCACGTCGAAGCTGAAGATCCGACCGGCGCGCGCCGGATCGGCGGCGGCCAGGTCGAACCCGGCGAAGAGCGGCACCACTGCCAACCCCTGCATGGCCGCCCCCAGATTGCCCCGGATCATCGAGGCCAACCGGTTGGCCTTACCGTCCAACGAGAGCATCGCGCCCTCGATCTTCTCGTAGTGCTCCAGCTCCACCTGGAACAGTCGCATCAACTCGATGCCGATACCGGCGGTGCCCGCGATACCGACCAGCGAGTACGCGTCGGCGGGGTGCACCTTCTCGATGTCGCGCTGAGCGATCAGGTTGCCCATGGTGGCCCGTCGGTCGCCCGCCATCACCACACCCTCGGCGGCCGCGATGGCCACGATGGTGGTCGCGTGCGGCGCCAGGTCGGCGGCCATGCCCGGCGGCAGCGGTCGCCGACCGGGCAACATCTCGGGGGCCACCCGACTCAGAAACGTCGTGAAGGAGGACGTCCCCGCGTTGGTGAACACATCTGGAAGACGCCCGGATGGATCAAAGCCCGCTGCCACGTGGTTCCTCTCAGGTACGTGATCGCCCTGGCCAGCCTCATGGGACTGTCACGGAACTGGCCAAGACCACCGTTGCAGTTGAAGCAGAGTATCCCGCGCACCCATCCGGTGCGATGATCGTGGTCCAGATGTTGCGGGTCGGTGCCGCCACAGATCGCGCAGACCCCGCCCTGCTCGGCCAGGAGCTCCTGAAACTCCTTCTCACCCACGCCGTACCGCCGCCGCAGGTGGTACTCGCGAGTTCCGCCATGCAGGCGAAGCTTGCTCTCCTTGCCCTTCGCGTTGTGGCAAGGCTTGCAGTATCGGCCGTAACCTCCACAGCCGGAGCGGTTCCGCGGAAAGTCATCGAGGGGCTTGGTGGCACCGCAGTCGGGGCATCGCCGGTGGCCCGCTGGCACCAGCGGCAGTTGACGCACGTCCCTACCCTGCTGCTCCTTCAGGCGCTTGGCGTAGCTCGCCTTCGACCGAATGTTGAAGCAGGGCTTGCAGTAGCTGCCGCGACCGTCCGGTCGTCTGCTGTTGGCGCAAAATTGATCAAGGGGCAGCCACTCGCCGCAGTCGCGGCAGCGGCGGTGGCCATCCCGATCATCCAGAGGACGAGGCATGTCCGTTTTAGGCATTTACGCCCTACTCGCCCCCTTTTTGCACATAGCCTCTCACGAATTCCTCTGCGTTTTCTTCCAGGACGGAGTCGATCTCGTCGAGGAGGTCGTCGACGTCCTCGGTGATCTCGGCGTGCCGCTCGGCCACCTCGGGGTTGGCCTCGGTGGTGACGTCCTCGATTTCCTCGCCCTGACGGGACTTGCCGGACTGCGACTGGCCGCCGCTGTCATGAGTGGCCATGGCTGTCTCCTCCACGATCGTCTGGGATGAAATCTACCCCGCGCAGACGACAGAAAGCCCTCACGTCCGCCGTGTTCGGGTCGGGGGCGTTCGTTTGCGCCGAAGCGGTCAGCCCCGAGGAGCCGACGCGTCAGCCGGGGCCGGGACCGGGACCGGCTCGGGCTCGGGCTGCCCCCTTTTCCCACGCCTCCGCCAGTGGTGCCCCGCGCCGCAGGCGGGGCGTCCAGTCCCTGAACCGCAACACCTGCTTCTCCACCAGCTGCCGGGACAGGAACGCCAGGACGACGGTGAAGACCATGACCACAGCGAAGTGGGCGAGCACCCCCGGGCCGAACAGGGACCCTCCAGGGTCTGCGGCAGGTCACGACGAGCGAGCACGGCGATGACGTCGCTGATGGGCAGCTTGTCACCGTAGAGGTCCGCCACAGCGCCCACCACGAACATGAAGCGGAACCGCAGGAACCAGATCACGGCTCGGGGACGGCCTGGCATGCCAGAGTGATTCCCGGTGGAGGCACCGGACCTCAGCCCCCGGTCAGTGTCTCCAACAGGTCCTTGGCGCTGGCGCAGCGGTCGAACAGCGCCCCGACGTGTGCACGGGTGCCCCGCTCCGGTTCCATCATCGGCACCCGGACCAACGACTCCCGACCCACATCGAAGATCACCGAGTCCCAGCTCGCGGCGACCACCTCGGAGGCGTACTGGGCGAGGCAGCGACCGCGGAAGTAGGCCCGGGTGTCCTCCGGCGGCTCGGTCATCGCGGTGCGCGTCTCGTCGTCGGTGAGCAGCGTCTTCATCGCCCCCCGGCTGACCAGCCGGTGGTAGAGGCCCTTCTCCGGCCGGACGTCGGAATATTGCAGGTCGACGAGTTGGAGCTTGTGCGAGCCCCAGCCGAGCTTCTCCCGCTCCCGGTAGCCCTCCAGCAGCCGCAACTTGGCCACCCAGTCCAGCTCGTCGGCGCAGAGCATCGGATCCCGGCCGAGCCGGTCCAGGACGCTCTCCCACCGGTCGAGCACGTCGATGGTCTGCTCGTCGGCGTCGGTGCCGTACCGGTCGTCGACAAAGGACCGGACCCGCTCCAGGTACGCCCACTGCAGGTCGAGGGCGGTGAGCCGACGGCCGTCGCGCAGTCGCATGCGGTGCGTCAGGGCGGGGTCGTGGCTGACGGCGCGCAGCTCGCTGACCGGGTCGGCGATGCCGAGGTCGGCGCCAAGGGCCTTCTCCTCGATCATGGTGAGGATCAGCGCGGTGGTGCCGACCTTGAGGTAGGTGGAGATCTCGGAGAGGTTGGCGTCGCCGATGATGACGTGCAGCCGGCGGTACTTGTCGGCGTCGGCGTGCGGCTCGTCCCGGGTGTTGATGATCGGCCGCTTGAGGGTGGTCTCGAGGCCAACCTCGACCTCGAAGAAGTCGGCGCGCTGGGAGATCTGGAAGCCGCTCTGGCCGCCGTCCTGGCCGATGCCGACCCGGCCGGCGCCGCAGACGATCTGCCGGGTGACGAAGAACGGCGTCAGGTACGCCACGATGTCGGCGAACGGCGTCTGCCGGCGCATCAGGTAGTTCTCGTGGGCGCCGTAGCTGGCGCCCTTGTTGTCGGTGTTGTTCTTGTAGAGGTGGATCGGCTGAGTGCCCGGGATGGTGGCGGCCCGGCGGGACGCCTCGGCCATCACCCTCTCCCCGGCCTTGTCCCAGCGCACGATGTCCCTGGGGGTGGTGACCTCGGGGGTGGAGTATTCGGGGTGAGCGTGGTCCACGTAGAGCCGTGCGCCGTTGGTGAGTATCACGTTGGCCAGGCCGAGGTCTTCGTCCGCGAGGGCCTCGGCGGGATCGTACGCGGCACCGGAGTAGGTGAAGCCCCGGGCGTCGCGCAGCGGCGACTCTTCCTCGTAGTCCCACCGGGCCCGGCCGCCCCGGTTGAGTTCCGGACGTGCCCCGTAGGCGTTGACCACCTGCGATGAGGTGACCATCGGGTTGGCTCCGGCCTGCCCGGGCACGGAGATGCCGTATTCGACCTCGGTGCCCATGATCCGTCTTACGCTCATCGACCTACCCGCTTCGCTCGCCCGACCCGGTCCCCCGTCAGGTCGAGCGTAGTCCGCCCTGAGCACCTGCACTCTGTAGGTGAGTGCCGGCGGGCCGGAACAGTTCGCTGGATTCGGTGTCGGAATACTCGGCGGGCGGCGTCGGGTCGTCGGTCGCGGCGGAGCGGGTGGTCCAGACGAGCCACCCGAACAGCACCAGGCCGACGCTGGCGCTCAGCAGCGGGATCACCGAGCCGACCACCGGGTGCCAATCGCCGGCGAGGGGGTTGAGGCTGCTCAGCCCGATGTTGGCGGGCAGGCCGTTCTGCCAGCGGACCATCGTGTACGCCAGGCAGAAGAGCTGGATCGGCAGGAGGAGCAGCACGGCGAGTCGGGTGAACGAGCGGGCCCGGGCGACCTCGAAGCCGCGTTGTTCGGCGATCCACGCGGCGTAGAGCAGGACGCCGACCAGCATGGGCAGCATGTAGCGGCCCTGGGTGACGAAGCCGCTCTCGTTGACCAGGGCGATCTGCATGAGGGAGGGGACGGCGACGCCGCCGCCGAGCAGCACGAGCAGGCGCCACCGGTCGAGCGTGCTGCCCCAGACGACCCCGATGAGCAGCAGCGCTCCGGCGACGAGCTGCCAGATCAGGTACGGCGGGGCGGGCATCCGGGTGTCCAGCCAGGAGGTGACCCCGACGATCTGGTCGAGGTATCCCCGCCACCGGTCGGCCTCGCGTAGGGCCGCCTGCCCGTAGGTGAGCCGGTCGGCGGAGTAGTTGCCGAGGTCGGAGGTCTGTTGGCGGACGGACCAGGCGAGCACGGCGAGGGTGGACAGGACGATGCCACCTGCCCAGAGCTGCGCGGCCCGGTCACGCAGCAGGCCGAGGAGGTTGCTGCGGCGCAGCGGGAAGGCGAACGCGAGGAAGGCGGTCGCCAGCCAGAGCGGGCCGGTCTGGCGTAGGACCGCGAGGAGCAACGCGCTGATCCCGACGAGGACGATGAGGCCGCGCCGTGGGCCGGGTGGGCCGAGTAGCAGGGGGATGACGGCGCTGAAGAAGGCGATGCCGGCGGCGATTTCCAGGCCGTTCGGGTTGACCGCGCTGGCCATGTGCACGGCCATCGGCGTGGTGACGACGAGCAGGGCACCCATCATGAGACCGCGGCGGGATCGGTTGCGGATCACGACGTACGCGCAGGCGAGCAGCGCGGCGCAGCACAGGGCGCTGATCATGCGGGCGAGCAGGACGCCGGACCAGCCGGGCCAGAGCACTGTGGGTGCGCCGACGAGGGCGTAGTAGGCGGGGAAGTAACGACCGGCCCCGGTGCCGGCGCGGGTCGGTGTGTCGTCGCTACCGGGGGGCTGGGCGCAGGCCGCCGAGACTTCCTTCTTGAACTGCCAGCACTGCTCGCGGACGAGCCCGCCGGGGACGGTCTGGAAGGCGCCGGTGCCCTTCTTCGCCTCGGCGGGCGGGGGCGCGATCTGCCCGGCGGCGACGCCGGCCGCTCGGACGATGTGCTCTCGCTCGTCCGGGGTGCCGTCGTAGGGGGCGGCCATCGACCAGGCGAAGATGATCAGGAAGAATGCGGCGAAGGCGAGGGCCCAGTGCCGTCGGCCTGTGCTCATGGTGGCCGCCGGGCTTCCGCCGGTGGCCGGCGGCGTCACTCTTCCGGGATCAGGCACGTCAACCTCGCGGCTCGCGCGGGCAGGCCCCGCTGGGTGGATGGACAGACGATAGACTCCCTCGTCGTCCTCACCGCTCCGGGTCCCCCCTTGGAGAACTCTTTGCTGTCACCTGTTGCCGATTCCGTCCGCCACCTGTCCCGACACAGTGCTGTGCGGTTCTTGGTCGTCGGGGGTCTGAGCGTTGCCGTGGACACGGGGTCACTCTTCGTGTACCACGGAGTTCTCCGGATTGTCCTGCCGGTTGCGGCCGGCATGTCGTTCCTGACCTCGTTCTGGGTCAACTTCGGACTGAACCGGGCCTGGTCGTTCGGCTCGTCCGCGCAGATGGTGCCGCAGGTGGGGCGCTACTTCGCGCTGGTCCTCGCGAACCTGACCGCCAACGTGGTGCTGGTGTCCGCGTTGACCTGGGCGGGCACGCCGTACCTGCTGGCGAAGCTGCTGGTGACGGCGTCGCTGTCGGCGGCGAACTACGTGGTGTCGAAGCGGTGGATCTTCGCTGCCTGACCGACGCCCTGACATACCCGCAGCGAGGGTGCCCACCGGAATGGTGGGCACCCTCGCTGTTGGGGTCAGAGGTACTGGCCGGTGTTGCTGGCGGTCTCGATGGACCGGCCGGCCTCGGCGCCCTTGCCGCCGGAGACGAGCGTGCGGATGTAGACGATCCGCTCACCCTTCTTGCCGGAGATGCGCGCCCAGTCGTCGGGGTTTGTGGTGTTGGGGAGATCTTCGTTCTCGCGGAACTCGTCGACGCAGGCGTCGAGCAGGTGCTGCAGGCGCAGCCCCTTGCGACCCGAGGTGAGGAACTCCTTGATGGCCATCTTCTTGCTCCGGTCGACGATGTTCTGGATCATCGCGCCGGAGTTGAAGTCCTTGAAGTAGAGGACTTCCTTGTCACCGTTGGCGTAGGTGACCTCGAGGAATCGGTTCTCCTCGGTTTCCGAGTACATCCGCAGCACCACGGCGTCGATCATCGCCGCGACGGTGGCCTGGGGGTCGCTGCCGTGTTCGGCCAGGTCGTCCGGGTGCAGGGGCAGCCCGGAGAGGATGTACTTGGAGAAGATGTCCTTGGCCGCCTCGGCGTCCGGTCGCTCGATCTTGATCTTCACGTCGAGGCGACCGGGGCGCAGGATCGCCGGGTCGATCATGTCTTCCCGGTTGGAGGCGCCGATGACGATGACGTTCTCCAGCCCCTCCACGCCGTCGATCTCGCTGAGCAGCTGCGGGACGATGGTGTTCTCCACGTCGGAGGAGACACCGGAGCCGCGGGTCCGGAAGATCGAGTCCATCTCGTCGAAGAACACGATCACCGGCGTGCCCTCGCCGGCCTTCTCCCGGGCGCGCTGGAAGATCAGCCGGATGTGCCGCTCGGTCTCACCGACGTACTTGTTGAGCAGCTCCGGGCCCTTGATGTTGAGGAAGAAGCTGGTGTGCTTCTCCTTGCCCTGCCGCTCGGCGATCTTCTTGGCCAGCGAGTTGGCCACCGCCTTGGCGATGAGCGTCTTGCCACAGCCGGGCGGGCCGTAGAGCAGGATGCCCTTGGGCGGGCGGAGCTGGTGCTCACGGAACAGGTCCGCGTGCAGGAACGGCAACTCCACCGCGTCGCGGATCTGCTCGATCTGCGACTGGAGGCCACCGATGTCGCCGTAGTCGACGTCGGGCACCTCCTCCAGGACCAGCTCCTCGACCTCGCTCTTCGGGATCCGCTCGTACGCGTACGCCGAGCGGGGCTCGATCATGAGCGAGTCGCCGGCCCGGATCGCCGAGCCGATGAGCGTCTCGGCGAGATGCACGATGCGCTCCTCGTCGGAGTGGGAGACCACCAGCGCCCGGTCGCCCGGCCCGCCGTTCGGCCCCTCCAGGATCTCCTTGAGCATCACCACTTCGCCAACCCGCTCGTAACCGAACGCGTCGACGATGTTGAGCGCGTCGTTGAGCAGGACCTCCTGGCCGCGCCGCAGGTCACCCACGTCGAGCGAGGGCGAGACCGCGACCCGCAGTTTGCGGCCACCGGTGAAGACGTCCACCGTGCCGTCCTCGTGCTTGGCCAGGAAGACTCCGTAACCGCTCGGCGGTTGCGCGAGCCGGTCGATCTCCTCCTTGAGCGTCACGATCTGCGTGCGAGCTTCCTTGAGGGTGCTCACCAGCCGGTCGTTGTTCTCGGTCAGCCGCGCCAACTGTGCCTGGGTGGCCGCCAGCCGCTCTTCGAGCTGCCGGACGTGTCGGGGGCTTTCGGTCAACTTGCGCCGCACCAGGGCGAGTTCCTCTTGCAGGAACGCGACCTGCGTGGAGAGATCGTGGGCTTCCTTCTCCCACCGTGCGGCGCGCGAGTCCGCGTCGTCGCTACGTGCTGCCACGTCCCACCTCCCCGGGGGGCTTGAACGTTCTGCCCTAACACTAGCCGCTATGAGGCCGATTCGGTCCCACGCAACACCCTCGTCACCGAACCTTGATCGCCAAGGGTGGCCTGACGGGCCGTTACCGGCGTTCGGGTACCGTCGGAGCGTGGCACGGGAGAACATGGGGGGTGCACAGGTGGCCGAGGTCGCGACCGACGAACTGCAGGTCTGGGTCGACCAGGACCTCTGCACGGGCGACGGGCTCTGCGTGCAGTACGCGCCGGAGGTGTTCGAGTTCGACATCGACGGTCTGGCCTACGTCAAGGGCGTCGACGGTGAGCTGCGGATGGCACCGGGCAGCCGGGTCGACGTCCCCGCGCACCTGCGACTCGAGGTGATCGACTCCGCGAAGGAGTGCCCGGGCGACTGCATCCACGTGGTGCGCGGCGACGGCGTCGAGGTCGCCGGCCCGGACGCCGAGGAAGACTGACCCACGGCCCGGGCCGCGACGGCCCGGCCGGGCCAGTTCGGGGTACGCCTCAGAGCATCGGACGGCCGACCACCGAGGCGACCAACCGCGCGAACTCCTCCAACCGGGCGATCTGCCCGGCCCCGCCGTCGTCGAGGGTCTTGCCGAAGCGCAACGCGTCGTGCCGAGGGGTGCCGGCCATCTCCTCGCTCGGCGGCGCCTCGTCCAACGACGTGAGCAGCAGGTAGACGTCGATGCTGTCGACCCGGATCTCGCCGCTCTCGGCACGGTTGAGCCGCCGCCGGCAGCCCACCTCGGTGACAGTGGAGACCGGCACCACCCGCAGCGACGACGTCATCGAGCCCGGCGGGCCCTCCTCCGGCGGTACGTCCTCGCCGTGCCAGAGGATGAGCCGGCTGCCGTCGCAGACCACTACCTCCTGCCACACCCCGTTGACCTCGTTGACGAAGCGTTCCAGGGTGAAGCCGAGCACCGACGCGCCGCGCAGCACGCCGCCGAGCGCCTCCAGGGCGACGTCCGGGTCGCGCAGGTAGGCCCGCGCCGCCGACTCCAGATCCTGGTAGGGCGACCAGTCGGGAAAGACCGCGGGGAGGTCCCCACCGCCGTAGCCCGGTCGGCTCATGCCAGCGTCTCCCCCTGCTCGGCGCTGCCGACACCCAGCTCGATGGTCACGGCCTGTCCATCTCCCCCGCACCGTTGGGTTGCGCGCCCGCGGCCTGCGCGGCGGCGGCCTGTCGGGCCGCCTCCGCCTCGCGCAGGTCCTGGCGGCGCTGGGCGTACGCCTCGGTGCCCTTGCTGGGCTTGCGCCGGCGCGGCGGCGCGGTGACCCCCGGGGCCAGCTTGCGCGCGGACACCAGGAAGGCGGTGTGCGCGATCATCCGGTGGTCCGGACGGACGGCGAGGCCCTCGGCGTGCCAGTCGCGCACCAGGGACTCCCAGGCCCGTGGCTCGGTCCAGCCGCCGCGCTCGCGCAGCGCCTCCACCAGCTCGGAGAGCTGCGGTGTGGTGGCGACGTAGCCGATGAACACTCCACCGGGCACCAGCGCCCGCTCGACCATGTCGAGGGTCTCCCAGGGGGTCAGCATGTCCAGGATGATCCGGTCGAAGCCGGTCTCCCGGCACTGCGCGACGTCGCCGACGTGCAGGTTCCACGAGGGGTGCGGCCCGTTGAAGAACGCCTCGACGTTGCGCTTGGCGATCTGGGCGAAGTCGTCGCGCAGTTCGAACGAGTGCAGCTCGCCCTCGGTGCCGACGGCGCGCAGCAGGGAGCAGCTCAACGCGCCGGAGCCGGCGCCGGCCTCGAGGACCTTCGCGCCGGGGAAGATGTCGCCCATCGCCACGATCTGCGCCGAGTCCTTGGGGTAGATCACCTGGGCGCCGCGCGGCATGGACAGCACGTAGTCCGACAGGAGCGGCCGCAGGGCCAGGAACGCGGTGCCGCCACCGGCGGTGGTCACCACGCTGCCGTCGGGAAGCCCGATCAGCGCGTCGTGCGCCAGGATGCCGCGGTGGGTGTGGAACTCCTTGCCGGGCTCCAGCGTCACTGTGTGCATCCGCCCCTTGGGGTCGGTCAGCTGGACCCGGTCGCCGGGCCGGAACGGCCCACGGTGCACGGGGGTCAGCGCCCGGTTGGCGGGGTCGGCGGCGACGGTGGAGGGAGTTGCGGTCACGGTGTCATCTTCCGGTTGGGTTCGAGGAGCTGTGCCAGGTCCGCGATGTGCAGAATGCCGACGACATCTTCGCCTGACGTCACCACGTACTGTGCGCCCGGGTAGGTCTGTACGGCCTCCATCACCCGCTCGCCGTCCCACCCGACCGACAACGTGGGAAGGGTGCCCAGCGACCGGGCGACGGCGTCCACCGCCAGCCACGGTCGGCGCTCGGCCGGCACCGCGTCGGCGGCGGCCGGGTCGACCAGCGCCACCGGTCGACCCGTGGAGTCGGTGACCAGCAGCGCGGCGCCGGGCTGCCCGCTCTCGGCGCGCCGGCGCTGGGCCTCGGCCAGTGGCGTACCGGTGGCCACCGGCCAGACCGGACGGGCCAGCCGGGCGAGGTCGATCAGCGGGAACCGGCGGCTGACCCGGGCGGCCCGGATCGACTGGCCGGCGCCACGCCAGAGGGTGACGGCGACCAGCAGCATCAGCGGCAGCGCCAGCGGCGCCAGCCGCCGCTCGACGGTGAGAAGCAGGACCAGGGCCGCGGTGCCGACGGCGACGACCCGGCCGGCCCACCCGGCGACCTCGGTGCCGAGGTGCCGGTCGCGGGTCAGCCCCCACACTGCGGCGCGCAGCGCCCGGCCGCCGTCGAGCGGCAGCCCGGGCAGGCTGTTGAACAGCGCCACGATGACGTTGCTGACCGCGAGCTGGAAGGCGAGCTGGTGGGCCACGGTCCCCTCGGGCAGAGCGAGCGTGGCGGCGACCGCCAGGACGCCGAGCACCGCGGAGACCGCCGGGCCGGCCAGCGAGACCAGCAGGTCGACGCGGGGCGACGGGGCGTCCCGGTCCATCTCGGTGTAACCGCCGAGCAGCTCCAGGGTGATCCCGCGCACACCGATGCCGTACCGCCGGGCGGTGAGGGCGTGGCCCAGCTCGTGCAGCAGCACCGAGCCGAGCAGCGACACGACGAACCCGAAGCCGATCAGGTAGCCGCTGAGCTGCGGCAGGTCCAGTTGTCGGCGGGCGAACTCGCCGTACAGCACCGCGATGAGCACCGCGAGCAGGACCATGGAGCCGTTGAGGTACAGCGGCACCCCGAACACCTTGCCGACGTTCAGGCCGAGACGTCGGTCCGGTCGGCGCGGCGGCCTGGTTGTCTGCTCCATCGCCACGATGCTACGGACCGTCGCTGTGTGGGGCGGGCGGCGGTCGGTGTCACACCGGTGCCCTAACCTTTGCCGACATGACGGCGGAATCGGTCACCACCTCCCAGCCCTCCCCCGCGGCGCAGGCGCCGCCGACGGTGCGGGCCTCGCTGTCGCCGTCACGGGCGGCGGATTTCAAGACCTGCCCGCTGCTCTACCGGTTCCGCAGCATCGACCGGCTGCCCGAGCGCACCACCATCGAGCAGGCCCGGGGCACGTTGGTGCACGCGGTGCTGGAGCGCCTGTTCGACCTGCCGGCCACCGGCCGCACACCGGAGGCAGCCGGCGACCTGGTGGCCCCCCAGTGGGACCGGCTGGTCACCGAGCAGCCGGAGCTGGCCGGGATCTTCGACGGCGCGGAGCCGGCCGGCCCGGTGGAGTTCCTCCGCTCCGCCGCCGGGCTGCTGCAGGGTTACTTCGCGGTGGAGGATCCGACCCGGCTGGAGCCGGCCGAACGCGAGAGCCTGATCTCCGCGGTCGTCGACGAGGAGTTGCTGATCCGGGGCTACCTCGACCGGCTCGACGTCGCTCCGGACGGCGCGCTGCGGGTGGTCGACTACAAGACCGGGGGCGCTCCGCGGGAGGCGTTCGAGGCGCGGGCGCTGTTCCAGCTGAAGTTCTACGCCCTGGTGCTGTGGCGCACCCGGGGCGTGGTGCCCCGGGTGCTGCGGCTGCTCTATCTACGCGACGCCGAGGTGTTGGACTACACCCCTGACGCCGACGAGCTGGTCCGCTTCGAGCGCACCGTGGTGGCGCTGTGGCGGGCCATCGAGCAGGCCACCGCCCGGCAGGATTTCCGCCCCCGGCCGAGCCGGCTCTGCGACTGGTGCAGCCACCAGGCGCTCTGTCCCAGCTTCGGCGGCACCCCGCCGCCGTTCCCGGTCGCCGCCGTGAGCGCCGACCCCCTGCGCGACTCCCGGTCCACCCCGGTGGCGCCGGGCGCCGACGAGTGACGGCCTCCTGACCGACGCGTACGCCCGGGCGCGGCGATTCAGGCCGCCGGGACCGCCTGCCGCACGCCGACGCCGGAGACCCGACCGCAACGGTGCCGACGCGGTCGGGACAGGGCGACCGGCCGGCCTCTACGGTGATCCGCGACGCACCTGCTCCGGTACGCGAGGATGACCGGTGCGCGCCACGTTGTCGGCGGGACGGGAGACGAGATGATCCATCAGGCGCCCTCGGCGCGGCCGGTGCGGATCCTGCTCGCCGACGACCAGCCGCTGCTGCGGACCGGGTTCCGGATGGTGCTGGGCGCCGAGCGCGACCTGGACGTGGTGGCGGAGGCCGGTGACGGCGTGGAGGCGGTGGAGCTGTCCCGCCGGCTGCTGCCCGACGTCGTACTGATGGACATCCGGATGCCCCGGATGGACGGGGTGGCGGCGACCCGGGCCATCGTCGACGCCCGGCTGCCGGTACGGGTGCTGGTGCTCACCACCTTCGACCTGGACGAGTACGTGGTGGGCGCGTTGCGGGCCGGCGCCAGCGGGTTCCTGGCCAAGGACGTGCCGGCCGAGGATCTGATCGCGGCGATCCGCACTGTCGCCGGCGGGGACGCGGTGGTGACACCTCGGATCCTGCGGCGACTGCTGGACCGCTTCGCCGAACTGCTGCCCGATCCGGCGGCGACGCCGTCGGCGGCGCTCGACGCGCTCACCGACCGGGAGCGCGAGGTGCTCGTGCAGGTCGCCCGGGGGCTGTCCAACGCCGAGATCGCGACGGTCCTGTCAGTGAGCGAAACCACCATCAAGACGCACGTCGGGCATGTGCTGACCAAGCTGCGGCTGCGCGACCGGGTGCAGGCGGTGGTGCTGGCGTACGAGTCGGGGCTGGTCCGCCCCCGGGCGTAGTTCCGCCGGCCCGGGTACCTCACCCGGCGTACTCGAAGATCCCTCCGTGGGGGGACGGCTGCCGTTGCCGTCGTCACCTACCGTGACCGGAGATGGCTCGGTTCGGTTGACCCTCCTGTGGCGTCAGGTGCAAGTGTCGGTGCTGCCGCCCGCCGCCGTGGGAAAAAACGGTCGACCGGCCGTCGACTCAGGGGCAACCCTGATGCGACATGGGGGTGCACCCGCAGCGGGAAATCCGCGCCGGGTCCCCCCAGGGTTGGACGGGGCGGGCGGGTGCAGCACCGATGATTGAACAGTCGCGCCGGACCATCGGGGGGCGGCGTGCATTTTCGGACAGACGGAAGAGGTAGATGACGTGACCGCGACGGTAGGCCAGCAGGCGCAGGCCGCGGCCCGGGCGAACGACGTGTGGAAGGTGTACGGCAGCGGCGAGGCTCAGGTCATCGCGCTGCGGGGGGTCAGCGCGGAGTTCGAACGTGGCCGCTTCACCGCGATCATGGGCCCGTCGGGTTCCGGTAAGTCGACGCTGATGCACTGCCTGGCCGGCCTGGACTCGGTGACCCGGGGGACGGTGTCGATCGGTGAGACGACTGTCACGGGGCTGGGCGACGCGGGGTTGACGAAGCTGCGCCGCGACAAGGTGGGCTTCATCTTCCAGCAGTTCAACCTGCTGCCGACGCTGACGGCCAAGGAGAACATCCTGCTGCCGCTGTCGATCGCCGGGCGCAAGCCGGACCCGGCCTGGTACGACACGGTGATCGAGACGGTGGGTCTGAAGGACCGGCTGGACCACCGGCCGGCGCAGCTCTCCGGTGGGCAGCAGCAGCGGGTGGCGTGCGCCCGGGCGCTGGTTTCCCGCCCCGAGGTGATCTTCGCGGACGAGCCGACCGGCAACCTGGACTCGCGCTCCGGCGCGGAGGTGCTCAACTTCCTGCGTAACTCGGTTCGGGAGCACGGCCAGACCATCGTCATGGTCACCCACGATCCGACGGCCGCCGCGTACGCCGACCGGGTGGTCTTCCTCGCCGACGGCGAGATCGTCTCGGAGCTGATCGAGCCGACCGCCGAGACGGTGCTGGACACCATGAAGAAGCTGGACACCGCGGCCGAGGTGGGCAACTGATGTTCCGCGCGACGCTGAAGAGTCTGCTGGCCCGTAAGGTCCGGCTGATCCTGTCCGGCCTGGCGGTGGTGCTCGGGGTGATGTTCGTCTCCGGCGCGTTCGTGCTCACCGACACGCTGGGTCGCTCCTTCGACTCGGTCTTCGCCGACGGTTTCTCCGAGATCGACGTGAACGTCGCGGCGAAGCCGAAGGTGCAGGTCAACGAGTTGGAGGGCGAGCAGACCGTCGCCCCGCTGCCGGCCGCCCTGGTGGACCGGGTGAAGCAGGTGCCGGGGGCGGCCTCGGCGACCGGCGTGGTCAACGCCGACGGCGCCCGGGTGATCGGCAGCAACGGCAAGGTCGTCACCTCGTTCGGTCCGCCGCAGTTGGGCGAGAACTGGACCGGCGAGAGCGAGTTGCTGAAGCTGCGTGAGGGGCGCGCGCCGCAGGCCGAGGACGAGATCGTCATCAACAAGGCGTTGGCCACGGCCGCGAAGGTGCGGGTCGGCCAGAAGGTCGGCGTGCTGACCGCGTTCGAGTCGAAGAAGCGGGACTTCACACTGGTCGGCGTCTTCGGTTACAGCGGTGACCGGGACTCGATCGGCGGGGTCAACGAGGTCTTCTTCACCACGCCGGTGGCGCAGCGGCTGATGCTGGGCGAGCCGGACGTGTTCAACAGCATCACCGTGCAGGCCGCCGACGGGGTCTCCGACGAGAAGCTGCGCGACGACGTGGCGCGCACTCTGGGCGCGGACTTCGAGGTGAAGACCGGCGAGCAGGTGGCCGCGGACGCCTCGGCCAGCCTGAAGGAGGGCCTGTCCTTCTTCAACAAGATCCTGCTCGGCTTCGCCGCGGTGGCGCTGCTGGTGGGCACCTTCCTGATCCTCAACACCTTCTCGATCATCGTGGCGCAGCGGACCCGGGAGTTGGCGCTGATGCGCGCCATCGGGGCCAGCGGGCGGCAGATCATCGGTTCGGTGGTGCTGGAGGCCATCGCGGTGGGGTTGATCGCGTCGGTGCTCGGCCTCGCCGCCGGCATCGGGGTGGGCGCGCTGCTGGCGTTCCTGTTCGGCAAGCTCGCCGGTGGGCTCACACTGGCCGGCATCGGCGTGCCGGCGGCCGCGGTGATCGGTTCGTTCGCCGTCGGTTTGGTGATCACCGTGGTGGCGGCGTTGCTGCCGGCGCTGCGGGCGTCCCGGATCCCGCCGATCGCGGCCATGCAGGACGTGGCCACCCCGGACCGGCCGTTGACCAAGATCACGGTGGCCGGGTCGCTGGTCACCGGAGTCGGCGCGGTGCTGCTGTTCCTCGGGCTCAGCGGCAACGCCGGGGGTCAGACGCTGTCGACCATCCTCGGTGGGGTGCTGTTCGCCTTCATCGGGGTGGCGCTGCTGACTCCGCTGATCAGCCGGCCGGTGGTGAGCCTGCTCGGGGCGATCTTCTCCTGGTCGGTGCCGGGCAAGCTGGGCCGGCTCAACTCGGGGCGCAACCCACGTCGTACGGCGATCACGGCCGCCGCGCTGATGGTCGGCATCGCGCTGGTCACCGGCGTCACGGTGATCCTCGACTCGGCCAAGGGCAGCATCAGCGCGCTCGCCCAGGACACCATCAAGGCCGAGCTGGTGATCGCCGGCCAGCAGGGCGGCCCGCGTCCGCCGACCTTCGACCCGGGTGTGCTGGACCAGGCCAAGGCCCTGCCCGGTGTGCGGTTGGTCGACGGCGAGTACGGCGACATGGGGCGGATCGACGGCGAGAGCACCTGGGTCGCGGCGAGTAGCGACGTCGCGTCGCTGCGGCAGATCTTCGGGGCGAAGCCGGTTGCCGGGGACATCGACCGGCTCGGGCCGACCCAGATGCTCGCCAGCTCGGACACTGCCACGTCCCGTGGCTGGTCGGTGGGCTCCACTGTCAACGTGCAGCTGACCCGGGGCGAGGCACGCACCTACACGATCAGCGGCATCTACGAGTCGTCGCAGCTGACCAACCCGGTCACGCTGCCGGCGACCGCGGCGAAGGACTTCGCCATCCCGCAGCCCATCCAGGGCTTCATCCAGCTGGATCCGGGCACCCGGGTGTCCGACGTCCAGCCGCAGGTGGAGGCGTTGCTCGCGGACAGCCCCGAGGTGTCGGTGGCCGACCGGGACGCGTTCATCAAGCAGCAGACCAGTTCGCTCGACGGGCTGCTCACGATGATCCAGATCCTGCTCGCGCTGGCCATCGTGATCGCCGTACTGGGCATCATCAACACCCTGGCCCTGTCGGTGCTGGAGCGGACCCGCGAGTTGGGCCTGCTCCGGGCGATCGGCCTGCGCCGGTCCCAGACCATGGGCATGATCACCGTGGAGGCCGTGGTGATCTCGGTGTTCGGCGCGCTGCTCGGCGTGGTGGTGGGCACCGGCCTCGGCGCGGCCGTGGTCGAGGCCCTCAAGGACGAGGGCATCACCGACCTGATCCTGCCGTGGGGACAGATGGGTGTCTTCCTCGGTCTCGCCGCCATCATCGGCGTGGTGGCCGCGGTGCTCCCGGCCGTCCGGGCGGCCCGGATCAACGTCCTGGGCGCCATCGCCCACGACTGATCGGCACTGCCGAGGCCCCCGGTCGCCATCCGCGACCGGGGACCTCGGCGTGTCCCATTCCCCCTCGGCCGCCCGTGCGCGACTGCCAGGCTGGTGCTGCCGGCAGGGCGCCGGCCCGCCCCGCGAGCGGGCGGCCGCAGAGCCGGGGCCGGTGACATGACCGATCAGGACGCGTACCAGCGGGCACTCGACAACGCCGAGCGGCTGCTCGGGCAGCCGTTGGCCCTGCCGCTCGGCGAGGGTGAGCCGTCGGTGGGGCACGACTTCCGTCGTCTCGCCACCGTGCAGACCTTCGGCGCGGCCTGGCCCCGGGAGGGCCTTGACCTGCGCAGCCGGTGCCTGGTCTCGGTGGCGATCGCGGCCGCCCTCGGCACCCACGAGCCGCTGCGCGGGCAGCTGCGCATCGCGCTGACCTCGGGCGTGACCCCGGAGGAGATCGTCGAGCTGTTCATCCACCTGGCCGCGTACGCGGGGGCGGCGCGGGCGTTCGACAGCTACCAGGTGGTCGTCTCGGTCTTCGCCGAGCGCCACTGAACCCGGCCGGTCGGGACAGCCGAGCGCCGCCGGCCCGCGCCGGGCGGGTCAGCCGGTCGCCGCGGCCCGGTCGGTCAGCAGCGCCGCGAGCAGCGTCAGGTCCACGCCGGTTAGGCTCTCCACCTGGCGTACGCCGACAGTGCTCGGCAACGCCACCTCGGCCGGTACGGCCAGGACCCCAGCACCCGAGGCGAGCGCGCTGGCGACCCCGGTCGGTGAGTCCTCGATCGCCACACAACGCTCGATCGGCACACCCAGCAGCCGGGCGGCGGTCAGGTACGGCTCGGGGTGCGGCTTGGCGGCCACCACCTCGTCGCCGGCGACCACAGTGTCGAAGTTGTCCCGACCGAGGGTGTCCAGGGCGATCTCGACCAGCGCCCGAGGGCTGGAGGTGACCAGCGCGGTGGGGATTCCCGCCGCGCGGACCGCGCGCAACAGGTCGAACGCGCCCGGCCGCCAGCGCAGACCGGTGCGGAACAGCTCCAGGATCCGGGCGTTGATCCACGCCGCGCTGATCTCCGGATCCCGTTCGGGCTGCCCCAGGTCGTCGTGCAGGATGCGCATCGACTCGGCCATGGCGGTGCCGATGATCGACTGGCGGGCGTCGACGGAGAGTTCCCCGCCGTACTCCTTGGCGAGTTCCTGCAACGCGACGTCCCACAGCTTCTCGCTGTCGACCAACGTGCCGTCCATGTCGAAGAGCACAGCGGCGGGGTGATGGCTGCTCAGCGGAACCTCCAGGGTCGTGACCGACACCGGCGATCCTGCCAGCAGCCGCCGGGGCCGGTGGCGGCAACGGGCGCCAGGGTGATCCGGGCAACCCCGTTCAGCCCAGGTCGCACTCCTTCAGGGAACCCTCGTACCCCCGGAAGAACATGTCGGTGCGCTGCTCGGCGGTGCCGTGCGCCCCTTCCGCGAACCACGGCTGGTCCGGGTCGTCGCCGACCGCCGCCACCCCCTCGCGGAACTCGTCCAGGTCGCCCTCGGCGAGGGTCAGGGCCCGCGAGCGCACCGAGTCGCCGAGGTACGCCCCGGCCATGCAGTCGGCCTGCAACTCCTGCTGGATGGTGAAGCTGTAGTTGATGCCGAGCCGCACCTGGATGGCGTGCGCGTACTCGTGCCCGAGCAGGTAGAACACGAACGCGTCGCCGACCTGGCGGAACGCCGCCACCGACCAGGCGACGTCGTACGCGATGAAGTCGCCCTGCGAGCAGTAGACGGCGTTGTTGCGGGGCAACGACTGGCCGCCGCAGGACACCTCGCCGTCGCGCTGGTACGGGATGATCCGCCGGATCGGTCGGAACCGCTGCCCGGATTCCTTGAACTGGGCCGCCCAGTACCGCTCGGCGACCGCCTGCGCGTCGGCGACGTCCTGCTCGAACTCGGCGACGCTGGTGGTGCTGTCGGCCCGGGTGGTGCTCGGTCCCGGTGACGCTGCCGACGGGGTCGCCCCGGGACGCTCGGCCTCCGGCTCGGCCAGACCACCGCCGGCGCAGGCGAGGGAGACCAGGGCGGCGATCAGCAGACCCGCCACCGGGCCTCGCGCGTCGCGTCCGAACCGTGCCCCCACTGTGCCTCCCCAGACATCGGTGCTCGGCCTGGTACTAGTACCCCGACGATAGGACCGAAACGCCCGTCACCGGTTTCACGTACGGCACGGCCGGACGGTTCACGGCCCTGAGCCCGGATGGGCTGTCGCGCGGCGGGCCCGGGTGGGCGCGGGGCACCGCTGTCGTCGCTGTGGCCGCACCGACCGTTGGACCGGATCCGCTTCGACCTGACTCCCGGGCTGCCCGGCGGGGACTGCACGCTGCGCTGGACGCTCACCACCGACGGGGAGCTGCCGAGCGAGAGCACCCTCGGCCACCTACGCCACCGCCTCAACTACCTGATCAACGGCCGGCTGCGCCGCTCGTACGGCCAGTAGGGTCGCTCATCCGCCCGACTCCCGACCGCGCTGCCACGTGTCACCCTGGTCACCGTGCCGCTCGGCCTCGTACCGCTGCTGGCGCACCCGAGCGTCCCGCCCAGCCCGAGAGTCGTCGCCCCCGACCTCACCGACCCGCCCCCGCCGCACCACAACGCCAAACGCCACCCCGGCCACAAGAACGAAAACACCCACCACCACCCACACCACCGTCATCCCACCAACCTAGGCCCCACCCACCACCCCCTGCGCTCCGGTGATCAAGAGGTTCGCGTCGTCCCGTCCGGCGTGTCGTGACAGAAACCTCTTGATCAACAGATCAGGTGGGGTTGGCGTGTCCGGGACCGGGGTTGGGGTTCGACGTTTCCTGTGGGCACCGGGGTGGTGCTCTGGCAGGAGGAGGGGAAGAACCGTGAAGTACATGATTTTGCTCTATGGGTCGCAGCAGGACTACGACGTGCTGTCCGGGCGGGCTTCCGACCGGCCGGCGATGTCGGCCGAGCAGATCGCGGCGATGCACAAGCACATGGAGACCTTCCACCAGGCGCTGGCCGAGTCCGGGGAGTTGGTCGACGCCCGAGGGCTGAGCGAGCCGGTGCACGCCCGCCGGGTGCAGGTGCGCGAGGGGGCACCAGTGGTCACCGACGGCCCGTACCCGGAGACGCAGGAGGTCCTCGCCGGTTACACCATCGTGGAGTGCGCCAGCTTCGACCGGGCCACCGAGATCGCCGCCGGCCTGGTCGACCCGGACGCCCCCGGTGGGTACGTGGACGTGCGGCCGGTGCTCGACGGTGTCGAGGACCTGGCCGGCTGACCCGGTGCCGGAGACTCCCGCCGAGGACCTGCTGCGCGAGCTGGCGCCGCGGGTCCTCGGGGCGCTGGTCCGCCGCTACGGGCACTTCGACACGGCCGAGGACGCGGTGCAGGAGGCGCTGATCGCCGCGGCGGAGGGTTGGCCGCGCGACGGCGTACCGGAGAATCCGCGTGGCTGGCTGATCACCGTGGCGTCCCGTCGGCTGACCGACCTGCTGCGTCGCGAGCAGGCCCGGATGCGGCGGGAGGACACTGTGGCCCGCTGGGTGCTGCCGGAGCAGTGGCGCGCCCCCGCCGCCGACCATCCAGCGGCGGACGCCGACGACACGCTCATCCTGTTGTTCCTGTGCTGCCACCCGGCGCTGTCGGCGGCGTCGCAGATCGCGCTCACCCTGCGGGCGGTGGGCGGGCTGAGCACCGCCGAGGTGGCGCGCGCGTTCCTGGTGCCGGAGGCGACGATGACCCGGCGGATCAGTCGGGGTAAGCAGCGGATCCGTGACAGCGGGCTGCGGTTCGCGCCGCCCACCGGCCCGGAGCGTGCCGACCGGCTCGCCGCCGTGCTGCACGTGCTCTACCTGATCTTCACGGAGGGGTACGCCCGCACCGCCGGGCCCGGGTTGCTGCGCGCCGACCTGACCGCCGAGGCGATCCGACTGACCCGGCTGGTGCGCCGGCTGGTGCCCGAGGACCCCGAGGTCACCGGGCTGCTCGCGTTGATGCTGCTCACCGATGCCCGCGCGCCGGCGCGGATCGGCCCGCACGGTGAGCTGGTGCCGATGGCCGAGCAGGACCGCTCCCGGTGGCGGGCCGAGCAGATCGCCGAGGGGGTCGAGCTGATCACCGGGGCGCTGCCGCACGGGGTGGTCGGGGCGTACCAGCTCCAGGCGGCCATCGCGGCCGTGCACGACGAGGCGCCCAGCGCGGCGGCCACCGACTGGGCGCAGATCACCGCGCTGTACGAGGTGCTCCTCGGGATGTCCGACAACCCGGTGGTGGCGCTCAACCACGCGGTGGCGGTGGCCATGAGCCGGGGCGCGCCGGCCGGGTTGGCGCTGCTCGCCGACCTGGCCGACGACCCCCGTCTCGCCGACGACCCTCGACTGCCGGCCGCCCGCGCCCACCTGTGGGAGCTGGAGGGTGAGCGGGTCGCGGCGCGGGAGGCGTACCGGATGGCAGCGGCGCGCTCGACGAACCTGGCGCAGCAGCGCTACCTGAACGCCCGCGCGGAGCGTCTCGCGGGCGACCCGCCGCCCACCGGCTGACCCGCACGGGCCGTGCGGGTCGCGGGCTGAGCCGACAGGCCACGCGGGGTCACGGGCCGAGCCGGCGGGCCGTGCGGGTCACGGGCTGGCGGCCAGGAAGACGAAGGCGGCCATCAGCACCAGGTGCACGCCGCCCTGCAACACGTTGGCCCGGCCGGGCACCACGGTGAGGACGGCGGTCACGGCGGTGAGCGCGAGCAGGGCGAGCTGGGTGCCGCCGAGGCCGAGCAGCAGCGGGCCGTCCAACCAGATCGAGGCGATCGCGATGGCCGGGATGGTCAGACCGATGCTGGCCATCGCCGAGCCGAGCGCGAGGTTCAGGCTGATCTGCACGCGGTCGCGGCGGGCGGCGCGAGCGGCGGCCAGGGTCTCCGGCAGCAGCACGAGCAGGGCGATGATCACGCCGACGAACGCGTGCGGGAGGTTCGCCGCGGCGACGCCGGCCTCGATGGTCGGCGAGACGGTCTTGGCGTCGCCGACCACCGCGACCAGCGCCACCAGCAGCAGCCCCAAGCTCATCAGCGCCGCGCGGGTGGTGGGCGGCTTGGCGTGCTCCTCCGCGTCGATCACCTGGCCCCGGCTGTCGACCGGCAGGAAGTAGTCGCGGTGCCGGCCGGTCTGTACGAGCACGAACAGCCCGTAGAGCGCCAGCGAGGCGACGGCGGCGAAGGCGAGCTGGGCCGGGCTGAACTCCGGGCCGGGCCGGGCCGTGGTGAAGGTCGGGATGACCAGACTCAGGGTGGCCAGGGTGATCACGGTGGCCAGGGCTCCGCCGGTGCCCTCCGGGTTGAACACCGCGACACGACGGCGCAGCGCCCCGAGCAGCAGGGACAGGCCGAGTATCCCGTTACAGGTGATCATGACGGCGGCGAAGACGGTGTCCCGGGCGAGCGACTGGGTCTTCTCCGGGCCGCTGATCATCAGCGTGACGATGAGGGCGACCTCGATCACGGTGACCGCGACGGCGAGCACCAGCGACCCGTACGGCTCCCCCACCCGGTGGGCGACCACCTCCGCGTGGTGCACTGCCGCGAGCACGGCACCTCCGAGCAGCACCGCGACCACCACGATGATCGGGCCGGGCAGGCTCCGCCCCCAGGTGACCATCAATACCAGGACGGCGAGCACGGGTACGACGAAGGTCCAGTCGGTCCAGCGGGAGCGAAGCAGGGCGGCCATGCCGTAAAGAGTGCCAGGTCAGGTGATCATGTGCCCACCACCGACCACTGATCCGCGGTGTCGACGGTCCACAACCGGCAAACCCGTAACCGATGGGTTACGCTTCCTGGGTGGATGAGGTGGCCGTCGCGATCGCCGACCCGGTACGCCGGCACATCCTGACCATGTTGCGCGCCGAACCCCTCTCCGCCGGCGACATCGCCCAGCGGTTCACGATCAGCCGGCCCGCCATCAGCCGCCACCTGCGGGTGCTGCGCGACTGCGGGCTGGTCCGTGACGAGCTGGTCGGACGGCGGAGGATCTACCGGCTCGACCCGGGCCCGCTCGCCCCGCTGCTCGACTGGCTCACCGGGCTCACCACAGTCGACCGGTGGGGCCGGCACCTCGACGCGTTGGAGACCGAGGTCTATCGCACCCGCCGAGAGCGCCGCAGCCGCGGCCCGGCGGAGCACCGAAGGGAGCACACGGCATGACCCGCACACCCGCCGGACGCCTGTTTCAGACCGACACCGGCCACGATCTCGTCCTCACCCGGACCTTCCGCGCCCCGGCGGCCGACGTCTGGGCCAGCCTGACCGAGCCGGACCGTACGGCCCGCTGGTTCGGCCCGTGGGAGGGCGACGCCGGGCCCGGACGGACCATCCGGGTCCAGATGGCGTACGAGGAGCAGCAGCCCTGGTGTGACGTACGCATCGACGCGTGCGAACCGCAGCGGCGTCTCGCCGTGTCGATGGTCGACGACTACGGCAGCTGGCTGCTGGAGCTGTCGCTGACCGAGACCGACGGCACCACCGAGCTGCGGTTCGTGCAGCACCTGAGCAGCGTGGAGGGCATCGCCGAGGTGGGCGCCGGTTGGGAGTACTACCTGGACCTGCTGGTCGCCTCCCGGGACGGTTCGCCCCGCCCGGAGTTCGACGAGTACCACCCGGCCATGCAGCCCTACTACCAGGGGCTGGTCGCCACGGCCGGCTAGCGGTCCAGCTCCCGCCGCAGCTTGGCGAACTCGGCGGTCAACGCCGGCAGCGGGAAGTGCGCGTTCAGGCCGCTGGGGTTCGGCAGCACCCAGACCTGGGCCGGCCCCAGCCGGTCCGGTCGCGGGCCCAGCCCGGCCTTCGGCCGAGCGAAGGCGATCCGGTACGCGGTCACCCCGAGGATCGCCACCCACTGCGGCCGGTGGCGCTCGACCTTCACCGCCAACCCGGTGACCCCGGCCACCAACTCCTCCGAGGTCAGCTCGTCGGCGCGGGCGGTGGCCCGGTTGCTCAGGCTGGTGATGCCCAGGCCCTGCCGCAGCAGTTCGTCGCGTTCCCACGAGTGCAGCTGGCGGTCGGTGAAGCCGGCCCCGTGCAGGGCCGGCCAGAATCGGCTGCCCCGGCGGGCGAACGGCTCCCCCACGGCGGCCGAGTAGAGGCCGGGGTTGTAGCCGCAGAACAGCACGCGCAGCCCGGGGCCGATGATGTCCGGCAGACCCCGACCGGCCGCCGCCGCCACCTCCTGCGGGGTCGGCCGCCGCGCCGGCCCCGCAGGCTCCGCGTCCATTCCACCGATCCTGCCGTACGCCCGGGTGCCGGACCCGACACACGGCTTGGGACCCTCAACGGATGCAGTCAACCGACCACCTCGCCGCCAGCCGTTACGCGCGAATGCGCTGGAACACGCCGCTCTCGCCGGAGCACGCCGCGTTGCTGCTGCAACGGCTCGACGTCCGCCCCGGCGCGCGGGTGCTCGACCTCGGCTGTGGCTGGGGTGAGCTGCTGCTGCGGGCGGTCGCCGCCGGCGGTGTCTCCGGCCCGGTCGCGACCCGCGGCGTCGGCGTCGACACCGACGAGGCAGCGCTCGCCCGAGGGCGGCGGCTGGCCGCGGGGCGGTCGCTGAACCGGCACGTCGCCTTCGTGATGGGGGAAGCGGCGGCCTGGCAGGAGCCGGCCGACCGGGTCCTCTGCATCGGCTCGGCACACGCCTTCGGCGGCACCGAGGCCGCCCTCGACGCCCTCGCCGCCGTGGTCCGGCCCGGTGGGCGGCTGCTGTTCGGCGACGCGTACTGGGATCGGTCCCCCACCGCGGAAATCGCCGAGGTCTTCGGCCCGGAGGTCCCGACCCTGCCCGGGCTGGTCGAGGCCGCCCGCCGGCGGGGCTGGCGGTTGCTGCACCTGAGCACCGCCGACCAGCGGGAATGGGACGACTTCGAGTCCACCTGGCTCGCCGGACGGCAGGAGTGGCTGCTGGCGTACCCGGAGGACCCCCGTGCGGCCGAGGTCCGCGCGGAACTCGACGACCGGTTGCGCCAGTACGTCGGCGGTTACCGGGGTGTCCTCGGCCTCGGCTATCTCGTCCTGGGGCGCTGACCGTCCGCCCTTGACGCCGCCGGCTACGCTGCGCGTGGTGAGCGCCGGATCTCGTCTCGCCCTGCCCTGGCGGATCCTCGTCGTGGCCACCGCCGCAGTGCTGGTCTGGCTGTTGCTGGGCGCCCCTCTCGACAGTGACTACGACCGGCCCACCCACACGATCGGGGCGGTCCTCACCACCGCTGTCGTCGTACCCCTGGTGGTCGTCGCCCGTCGCGTCCTGGACCGACGGCCCTGGGCCGGCCTCGGGTTGCCGTCGCTGCGCGCCGGCTGGCGGCGTCTGCTGTTCGGCATGGCCTGCTGGCTCGTTCCCGCCGCGGCGGGGTTCGCGCTCTGCCTCGGTCTCGGCTGGGTCGAGATCAGTGTCCGGACGTCCGTCGGGGACGTGCTGCGGGTGGCGGCGCTGCTGGTCGTGCTCGTCTTCTTGAAGGAGGCGCTGCCGGAGGAGCTGGTCTTCCGCGGGTACCTGCAACACCACCTCGCCACCCGGCTGCCCGCCTGGCAGGCCGTCGTCGGGCAGGCAGTGCTGTTCACAGTGTTCGGGTTCCTCATCGGGGCGGCCAGATCCGTCGACCGACTGGCGCTCTTCCTCGTCTTCGCGCTGCTGCTGGGCGCCTTCCGTGCCGCCACCGGTGACATCTGGGCCGGCATCGGCCTGCACGTCGCGTTCCAGACGGTCGCTCAGCTGTTCGGCGACGTCGGGGCGGTCTTCGACGTGGCCGGCGCGAACGTCCTGGGAGTCGTCGCCATGGGGGCCATCCCGTTCTCGGTCAGCTGGTTGGTCCTGCGACACCACTACCGGGACCGCCTGAACTGGCGCGCCCTCGCACCGGAAACGGTGCGTTGAGGGGCTGAAGCCTGGGCGTTCGGCCCACCGCCCCGACCGGCGTGGGGAAGAGTGGCGGGCGAGAGCTGTCGTCGACGAGCGAGCGACGGCACGGCGTCGTGCGGAGGTTTCGGATGAGCGACACGTCTTCGGCCAAGCCCGCCCGCAACGTGGTCCTGGTCCACGGCGCGTACGCCGACGGCTCGTCCTGGTCCGACGTCATCCCGCTGCTGCAGCGGGCCGGGCTGACGGTCACCGCGGTCCAGAACCCGCTGACCTCCCTGGCCGACGACGTCGCGGCAACCAACCGCGCCCTCGACCGCCAGGACGGGCCGACGGTGCTGGTGGGCCACTCCTGGGCCGGCACGATCATCAGCGAGGCCGGCAACCACCCGAGGGTCACCGCCCTGGTGTACGTGGCGGCCCGCGCGCCGGACGCCGGCGAGGACTACACCGCGCTCGCGGCGAAATATCCCACGCCGCCGGCGAACGCCGGCCTCGTGCACCACGACGGGTACGCGCAGCTCAGCGAGAGCGCTTTCCTGAACGACTTCGCCGGTGGAATCGAGGAGACCCGCGCCCGTGCCCTGTACGCGGTGCAGGGCCCGATCGCCAAGGACCTCTTCGGGGGCCGGACGACGACGGCCGCCTGGCGGGACCGGCAGTGCTATTACTCGATCTCCACACAGGACCGCACCACAGCGCCGGAGCTGGAGCGGTTTCTGGCCGATCGGATGAACGCGACGACCATCGAGGTCGAATCATCGCATCTGGCCATGGTCACCCACCCGGAGACGATCGCCGATCTCATTCTGATGGCGACCCGGGGCACCCGCAGCCCCGCGTAGGGCGGCGAGGCTGGCCGCGCGACGGCCAGCCGGCAGCGCCACGAGTTGCCCGGGCGAGCCGTGCTCGATCTTCGTCGGCGACCATGGCATCGAGCATACGTCATACGTCTCACCTCAACACGGCCGCCGGCACGGCACTGGCGCGCTCGGACCGGAGCACCTGGGCTTGACGGGGCGTAGACATCGGAGGTTTACTGCGTCAACGATGCCAGTCGATGAATTCTGATCGTCCAATGTGGGTGGTCCACGTCATCGGCTGGTTTCAGCGACCGACCCCTGCACCCCCCACCACCCCGCAGCACCTCAGCCGAGCATCGGCGGCCCGGCTTCGGCACCACCGCCATCGCGGCCTCCGGCCTGCCCGTGTGCACAGCCTGAGGTCGACGCTCAGCAGAGGAGCAAGACCATGCGTTCCCGTCCCCGCCTGTTGGCACTCGTCACCGGCCTGGCCGTCATGCTGGCCAGCCTGGTCGCACTGCCGACCCCCGCCTCGGCGGCACCCCTGACCAAGGTCCTGGTGTTCAGCAAGACCGCCGGCTTCCGGCACTCGTCCATCCCCAACGGCATCGCCGCGATCCAGCAGCTCGGCTCGGCCAACGGCTTCACAGTGACCTCGACCGAGGACGCCGCGCAGTTCACCACCTCCGACCTGGCCCAGTACCAGGCGGTGGTCTTCATGTCGACCACCGGCGACGTCCTCAACGCCAGCCAGCAGAGCGCGTTCGAGTCGTACATCGCCGCCGGTGGTGGCTACGTCGGCGTGCACGCCGCGGCCGACACCGAGTACAGCTGGCCGTGGTACGGCTCGCTGGTCGGAGCATGGTTCGACTCGCACCCGGCGATCCAGAACGCCACGGTGAAGATCGAGGACCAGACCAACCCCTCGACCGCCCACCTCGGCACCACCTGGGTCCGCTCCGACGAGTGGTACAACTACCGCACCAACCCCCGGTCCAGCGCCCGGGTGCTGGCCAGCCTCGACGAGTCGTCCTACAGCGGCGGCAACATGGGCGGCGACCACCCGATCACCTGGTGCAAGGCGTACGGCGGCGGGCGTGCCTGGTACACGGGCCTCGGACACACCGAGGCGTCGTACACCGACCCGAATTTCACCCGGATGCTGCTCGGCGGCCTCCAGGTCGCCGCGGGCTCCGTGACGGCTGACTGCTCGCCGCGCACCACGACCCCGCCGCCCACCGCCAGCGGCTCCACCCTGCGGGCCCGCGCCAACAACCAGTACGTCAGCGCGCCCAACGCCTCCACCCCGCTGATCGCCAACAAGACCTCGGTGAACACCACCGAGCGGTTCGACCTGGTGAACCTCGCCAACGGCAACGTGGCGCTGCGCGCCAAGGGCAACGGGCAGTTCGTCGCCGCCGAGAACGCCGGTGCCGCCGCGCTGATCGCCAACCGGGCCACCGCCGGCGCCTGGGAGACCTTCCAGCTGGTCCGCAACTCCGACGGCACGGTGAGCCTGCGGGCCACCGTGAACAACCGTTACGTCGCCGCCGACAACGCAGGCGGGTCCCCGCTGATCGCCAACCGGACCTCCATCGGCCAGTGGGAGAAGTTCGACCTGGTCACCACCAACTGACCTGGTCCCCCCGCTCGTCTCCACCACCCCACCTGGTCGTGGTGCGCCCCCGCGCGCCCGTCCACCGGTCGTCGAGAAAGGACGATCATGCTCTCGTACCCCCGGCGCTGGCCCCGGGCGCTCTTCGCGGCGGTCCTCACCGTCGCGAGCGCGGCCCTCGCTGTGGCTGCACCGTCCACCGCCCAGGCGGCGGTGATCCCCGCCTCCGACTATCAGCAGGTCAAGCTCGCCACCGGCTCGGGCGAGCTCGGTGAGGCCATGTCCCTGGCCGTCCTGCCCAACCGCTCGGTGCTGCACACCGCCCGAAACGGTGTCCTGCGGGTGACCGACGTGGCCGGCAACACAAAGGTCTCCGGCACCCTGTCGGTCTACACCCACGACGAGGAGGGGTTGCAGGGCGTCGCCGTCGACCCCAACTTCGCCAGCAACCGGTGGATCTACCTGTACTACTCCCCCACGCTGAGCACCCCGTCCGGGGACGCCCCGACCACCGGCTCGCAGTCTGACTGGGACCGGTGGAAGGGGCACCTGCGGTTGTCGCGGTTCACCCTCAACAGCGACGACACGCTCAACCTGGGCAGCGAGAAGATCGTGCTCCAGGTCGCCAACGACCGTGGGCAGTGCTGCCACGTCGGCGGTGACCTGGACTTCGACGCCGCCGGCAACCTGTACCTGACCACCGGCGACGACACCAACCCGTTCGAGTCGTCCGGCTACGCGCCACTTGACGAACGGACCAACCGCAACCCGCAGTTCGACGCCCAGCGCTCGGCGGGCAACACGAACGACCTGCGGGGCAAGGTGCTACGGATCAAGCCGCAGGCGGACGGCACGTACACGATCCCGTCGGGCAACATGTTCGCGCCCGGCACGTCGGGCACCCGCCCGGAGATCTACGCGATGGGTCTGCGCAACCCGTTCCGGATGAGCGTCGACAAGGCGACCGGCGTGGTCTACCTCGGTGACTACGGCCCCGACGCCGGGTCCACGAACTCCAGCCGGGGCCCTCAGGGTCAGGTCGAGTTCAACCGCATCGCGGCGCCGGGCAACTACGGCTGGCCGTACTGCACCGGCAGCAACACCAGCACGGAAACATACAATGAATACACCTTCCCGTCCGGGCCGTCGCAGTCCAAGTACAACTGCACGGGCGGGCCGACCAACAACTCGTTCCGCAACACCGGGCTCGGCACGTTGCCCGCGGCGAAGCCGGCCTGGATCAAGTACGCGGGCGACTCCGGTTCGCCGTCGGAGTTCGGCAGCGGCTCGGAGTCGCCGATGGGCGGGCCGGTCTACCGGTACAACGCCTCGCTCAACTCCAGCATCAAGTTCCCGCCGTCGCTGGACGGCCAGTTCTTCGCCGGCGAGTACGGCCGCCGCTGGATCAAGGCCATCAAGGTCAACTCCGACGGCTCACGCGGGGAGATCTCCAACTTCCCGTGGACCGGCACCCAGGTCATGGACATGGCCTTCGGCCCGGACGGCGCCCTGTACGTGCTGGACTACGGCACCGGCTCGAACAATCAGGCGCTCTTCCGGATCGAGTACATCGGTGGTGGCAACCGCAGCCCGATCGCGGTCGCCTCGGCGAACCCGACGTCGGGGGCCAACCCGTTGACTGTCAACTTCTCGTCGGCCGGCAGCTCCGACCCCGAGGGCGGCGCGCTCAGCTACCTGTGGACCTTCGGTGACGGCACCACGTCGACGGCGGCCAACCCCACCAAGACGTACACCACCAACGGCTCGTACAGCCCCACCCTGAAGGTCACCGACCCGACCGGCCTGTCCGGCACGGCGAGCCTGATCGTCACAGTGGGCAACACCGCGCCGACGGTGTCACTCACCGCGCCCACCGACGGGCAGCTGTTCAGCTTCGGTGACACGGTGCCGTACCAGATCTCGGTGAGCGACCCGCAGGACGGCACGATCGACTGCTCCAAGGTGAGCCTGACGTACGCGCTGGGCCACGACAGCCACGCCCACCAGATCACCTCGAAGACCGGGTGCAGCGGCACGATCACCTTGCCGACCGACGGTGAGCACGACTCGGCCGCAAACATCTACGGGGTCTTCGACGCCGCGTACACCGACAACGGTGGGCTGACCACGCACAGCATCAAGACGCTGCAACCGAAGCACCGCCAGGGTGAGCACTTCGGCGCCCAGTCCGGTGTCCAGGCCACCGACCACACCAACGCCGAGGGTGGCCGCACGGCCGGGTTCATCGAGAACAACGACTGGATCTCCTACCAGCCGTACAACCTGGCCAACGCCAACCGCATCACCGTAAGGGCGTCGTCGGCCGGCGCCGGTGGCACCATCGAGGTCCGGGCCGGGTCGGCCACCGGCACCCTGCTGGGCACCGTCACGGTTCCGGTGACCGGCAACTGGGAGACCTTCGTCGAGGCGTCCGCCACGATCAGCAACCCGCCCACCGCGTCGACGACGCTGTACCTGGTGTTCAAGGGTGGGTCCGGCTACCTGTTCGATGTCGACGCTTTCACCTTCGCCACCGGCACCGGTAGCAGCGCGCCGGCGACCACCTTGCGGGCGCAGGTCAACAACCAGTACGTGTCGGCGGTCGGCAGCACCGCGTTGATCGCCAACAAGGCCAGCGTCGGTACGACCGAGCAGTTCGACCGGGTGGACGCCGGCAACGGTGCCATCGCCCTGCGGTCGCGCGCCAACGGGCTCTACGTCTCCGCCGAGAACGCGGGCGCGGAGCCGTTGATCGCCAACCGCACCTCTGTGGGGGCGTGGGAGACCTTCCAGCTCATCAACAACTCCGACGGGACGGTCAGCCTGCGCGCCACGATCAACAACCAGATCGTCGCCGCCGAAAACGCCGGGGCCGGGTCACTGATCGCGAACCGGACGTCGGTCGGGTCCTGGGAGAGGTTCGTCCTGACCACGGGCTGACGAACGAGTGGTGGGCCCGGCCTGGGCGGCGACCAGGCCGGGCCCTACCGTGTGAAGTAGGCGGCGCTCTGCGGATCGGCCGGATAGTAGGACTCCACAGCGATCTCCTCGATGGTGATGTCCATCGGGGTGCCGAACGTGGTGATGGTCGAGAACAGCCGCAGCTCGCGTCCACCGATCCGCAGGATCATCGGGATCACCACGTCGGCGTCGACCCGTTGGTCCGGTGGCTCCTCGGGCAGCGGGCTCAGCAGTTCTTCGTAGAGCGCCGCGAGTTCCGCGTCGGGCGCTGCGGCGAGCTGGCGTGAGATCCGGCTGCGGAACACCGCCCGCACGTCCGCCAGGTTGACGACCAGAGGGGCGAGCCCGCGCGGGTGCAGGCCCAGCCGAACCAGGTTCACCGGCGGTCGCAACAGGTCGGGTGCCACGTACGCGAAGAACGGGTCGACCGCGCGGTTGGTCAGCACGATGTTCCACCGGCGGTCGAAGACCAGCGCCGGATACGGCTCGTGCGCCTGGAGCACCCTGCGGACCGCGTCGAGGGCACCCGACAGTGCGGCGTCGTCGAGCGGGCGCTGCGCGTACCGGGGCGCGAAGCCGGCGGCGAGCAACAGCTGGTTGCGATCACGCAGTGGCACGTGGAGCTGGTCGGCGAGCCGGAGGATCATGTCGGCGCTCGGCGTGGACTTGCCGGTCTCGACCAGGCTGACGTGCCGAGCCGAGACATCCGCGGCGATCGCCAGGTCGAGCTGGCTGAGCCCTCGGCGCTTGCGCCACCGCCGCAGGAGTTCTCCGACCGCATACACGATCATGAGCCTACTCATCGTCGCCCGGGACACCATGAAGTGCGATGTCATCGACAAGCACACGAGGCCGGGGAAACACTTGCGGCCATGAGCACCGAGAACAAGAGCATCGTCGGTCGTGCGTTGGCGGGGCTGGTCGACACCGGCGACGTCGACACGCTCGCGTCGTACCTGAGCGAGGACTTCACCCATCACCGGTCGGATTCGACGACCTCGACCAGGGCGCAGTGGCTCGCCGCGGTCCGCGCCGCGCTGGGCCCGACCGCCGGCATGCGGGTCGACATCCTGCACCTACTGGCCGACGGTGACCACGTCGTGGTGCACTCGCGACGCCGACTCCCCGACGGGGGGCCGGAGATCGTGGTCGTCGACGTCCTGCGGATCGCCGACGGACTGATCGCGGAGGTGTGGGAAGTCATCGAACCGGCCGCCCAGGCGGCCGCCAACGGCGCGTGGTGGGACGCGAGTGCCTAGATCGGGAAGCGGCCGTGGCGCCAGTGCCAGTGACCGCCGGCCCGCAGGTGGTCGATGATCGCGCGTTGGAGCACCGTGCGGCGCGGCAGCTCGCCGAGCGGGGTGGTCAGGGTCCGGAACCCGAACCGCAACACCTCGATGTCGGCGTCCGGCCCCGCCGACTCGTCGTAGGGCTCCAGCTCGAACCGGCGCTGGAACCGCACGATGTTGGAGTCCTCCGGTAGGTACTCCCGCAGCTGCGGGTCGAGGAGCCACGAGGCGCAGGAGAACGCGGTGTAGCGCTCGTCGGGGAAATGCCGGGGGAAGAACGCGCGGGCCTCGTCGAGGGACGCCTCGACCGCCTCCGGGGTCAACGGCCCCGAATCGGGGACGTGCAGGCCGATGGCGTCGTCGCCACGCTGGTGCTGTAGCCGGCCCAGCTCGTAGACGCTGCCGCGCGAGTGCAGCGTCAGCCAGCTCTGCATGATCGGCCAACCCTCGCCGCGCATCCGCCGGTCGATGGCGAGGTTGCGGCCCAGGTCAGCCAGGGTCACCCAGGTCACGGCATCGGGGATGCCGTGGTCGCGGTGGTACCCGTGCACCACGTCGACCAGGGCCAGGTACGCGTACACGTAGAGATGGCGCCAGGCCGGGCCTCGGTCTCGGGGCAGCTCCGGGCCGGGCGACAGCCAGTCGTAGCCCGCGAGGTCGGCGCGGACCAGGGCGATCGAGCGGTCGAGCAGCCAGCGCAACTCCGGAATCCAGAGCGGAGAGTCGGGGTCGGGCCAGCCCGCCATGATCTCCGCGGCGTCGTCCGGCGGCACGGCGAGCCGGTCGAGGAGCGCGGACGCGTCGGCCTTGGCCGGCAACGGAGCTGACGGCCCGTCACCGGCGAGCCGGTGCACGCGCTCGACCTCCTCGACGGGCACCCCGAGCCGGGCGGCGGTGTCGTCCAGATCCACGCCGACGACCATACCGGCCGGCGGGTTTCTCAGGAGTCCGCCGGCACCCCGGCATCGAGCTGCCCGATCATCGGCGCGAGGAGATCGTTGAGCTCCCGGGCCGCCACCGCCACGGCCCGGCGCGCCGCCGCGGCGACCTCGTCGTCCGGACCGTCGGGCGTGGGCGGCAGGTCATCCAACGGGACCGGCGCCTCCACCTGAAGCAACGCGCGCAGATACGGGCGGCGCGTCTGGTCCTGCTCGGTGGGCGTGGTGAACTGGCCGAACAGCTGGGGCCAGTTCTGCCAACCACGATCGCGCTGCCACTGCTTGGTCCAGGTCAGCTCGGCCGGCCAGCGGGAGGCCAGTGTCACCTCGCAGACCAGGCTGCCGTCCCACGGGCTACGCGCGCAGGTCGCCGAGATGATCCGCCGGTGCCAGCGCACGAAGCCCGGCGACAGCTCGGTGGCCAGCCGCCAGGCGGTCACCGCGAACGCCACGGGCGCGAAGTCACCCCAGGTGTCGGCGAACTCGTCGATCCGACGAAACACCTCGGCCTCGTACCGGCCGCGCCCGTCGGTGCCGTGCTCACGGTCGAACTGCTCGTCCAGCCAGAAGGCGCGCGGCTCCGGCATTCTCAACCCCGTTTCACAGCGATGGTGTTGCGTACCTCGAACCTATGCGAATGTCGGGGTTGCGGACGCCATCCTCGCCCGTTGTCAACCTGCCGCTCCGGCGAGGTGCCGGCACCCCGCTCAGCCGACGAAGACGCAGAAGGGATGCCCGGCCAGGTCGGCGTACACGCGCAGCGGCTCCTCCGGGTCGTTGATGCGGTCGTACAACACGACCGCCGAGGCGCAGCACGCGCTCATGCTGGACCAGCACCCCCTCGACGCCCTTGCCGCAGCGACGGGCGGCTTGACAAAGGGCGGGTTCCAGAGTGGACGATGCACCGTGCGAATTCTTGTGGTGGGTGGCAGCGGCCTGATCGGCGCTCACGTCGTGGACGTTCTTCGGGAGCGTGGCCATGCCGCGACCACCGTGGCGCGTACCGCGCGACCCGACGTCGACCACCTGCTCGATGTCGGGTCCGCCTCGATCGAGGACCTGCGGCCGCTGCTCGCCGGTCACGACGGCGTCGTGTACGCCACCCGCACCGAGGAGCAACGACCGCTGCCCAAACCGATCTACCCCGAGTTCCGCCGCGACAACGTCGACCCGGTGGTACGCCTGTTCACCGCCGCCCGCCTCGAAGGTCTCACCCGGGGCGTCGTGATGGGCTCCTACTACACCTACTTCGACCGGCTCCACCCGCAGTGGCGCCTCGCCGAACGGCACACGTACATCCGGTGCCGCCTGGAGCAGGCCCGGGAGGGGCGGGCGGCTGCCGGCGAGGGTCTGCCGGTCGCCGTACTCGAACTGCCGTTCGTCTTCGGTCGGGCCGGCGACCGACTGCCCAACTGGGCCGGTCCGCTGGACCGGTGGGCCCGCTCGCGTACCCCTCTGGTCGCCCCGACCGGCGGCAGCGCCGCGGCCTCCGCCCGCAGCGTGGCCGAGGTCGCGGTCGACGCCCTGGAGCAGGCCAGCGGTGCGGACATCCCGGTCGCCGACGAGAACCTCACCTGGACCGACATGATCGGGCGCATCGCCGAGGCGGTGGGCCGATCCCGCCGGGTCGCGCGGATGCCGTCCGGCGCCGCGAAGGCCGCGCTGCGACTGGGCGGCGCGCTACAGTCCCTCGGGCGCAAGGAGTCGGGCGTCAACCCCAGCTACCTCGCCGACCTCCTGCTCGCGAACCTGTTCATCGAACCGACGAGCGGCCGCCCGCTGGACCCGGCGCTGCGCGAAACCTTCCCGCGCGGCGCGGGAGCCTAGCGGGGCCCAATATCCGCGCAACTGTCTCCATCGCGCACGAGGCCCCCGTATCCGCGAAGTAGGGGGCCGACCCACGGCGGCCGTCAGCGGAGCTGTTCGGCCAGGCCGACGATGATGCCCTCCGGGCCACGGACGTAGCAGAGCCGGTAGGCGTCCTCGTATCGCTCCAACTCCCCGACGAGTTCGGCGCCGTGGCCGCGCAGCCGGGTGATCACGTCCTCGATGTCGTCGACGGCGAACATGATGCGGCGAATGCCCAGCGTGTTCGCCGGCGCGTCCTTCGGTTCCCCGCCGATCGCCGCCGGTCGGTGGAACATCGCCAGCTCGACCTTGCCGTGGCCGTCCGGGGTCCGCAGCATCGCGACCTCCTGCCGGACGTCGTCGATGCCGATGACACGCTCGACCCACCGCCCCTCTACCGGCCCCCGCCCCTCCAACTCCATGCCGAGTTCGACGAAGAACGCGATGACCGCGTCGAGGTCCTCGACAACGATGAGGACGTTGTCCATCCGCTGGATCGCCATGCTGGATCTCCCTGCTCTGGTGCGCTCACGGTGACCGCATCCTCCCCGAGGACGGAGCCACCCGACCGTTCTCGACATGAAGAACGGGCTGTTTGCGGCAGGACGGCCCGGCCAGCCGGCAGGACCGCCGGCATGTTGACTCCTGCCGGGCGTCCTGCCTGTCTCCCGGCAGCGAACGTTGCTTGACTCAGCGGCATGACATCAATACGGAAAGCGATCACCCGTACGGTGGTCGTCGGGGCACTGGTCGGCGCAACGGCGCTCACCGGTCCCGCCTCCGCGTACGCGGAGTCCGGTCAACCGGGGGCCGCCGGTGCCGCCGAGTCCCTCCTCGACCTCATCCCGGCACAGACCCTGGACCAGATGGTCGCCCAGGCCCCACTGGTCGACGCGGCCAATGTCATCCGCACCGCTGTGGAACGCGCGCCGGCCCGCGGCTATGCCGGCATCGGCCTGGTCGACGACCACGTCACCCTGTGGTGGAAGGGTGTGCCGCCCACCGACATCGCCGCAGCCGTCACCGCTGCCCGCCGCGCCGCGCCGGTCGAGGTGGCCAACGCCACCTACTCCCGCGCCGAACTGCGCAAGGCGGCTGCCGCCCTCACCCCGGTGGTGAAGGCCGACCCGGCGGACGCCAGCCACTCGGTCCGGCTGCGCACCGACGGCACCGGCATCGAGATCGGCGTGGACTACACCGCGGGCGCCAAGCTGCCGAAGCTGCCGGCCACCGGCGTGCGTACCAGCTTCGTCAGGAGCGACCGGATGGTCGAACGGTCGCGGGCCAACGATGCCGCGCCGTTCGACGGCGGGGCGTCCATCGGGGTCACCATACCCTGGTGCACCGCAGGCTTCGGCGTACGCGACGTGGACACCGACGCCGGTTACCTCCTCACCGCCGAACACTGCGGTGCCATCGGCTCACCCTGGCACGTCGGCTTGTCCACCGGCACCGGCACGCTGGTCGGCTACGCGGTCGACAGCAACGACGACCACGACACGATGATCATTTCGACGTCGACGCCCGGCGACCACCTCTACGTCGGCGGTCAGCATGACGAGGTCCGCGCCCAGGTGGTCGGCTGGACCGAGGTCTTCCCCGGCCAGCTGCTGTGCCAGTCCGGGTACACCTCCGCGGGTGAGGTCGGCGGTCCGGTCTGCAACCTGCGGGTCGACTTCCACTACGACGACATCGAGGACCTCGTCGAGGCCACCCAGCTCGACGGCCAGGAGGCCGCCCGGGGCGGCGACAGTGGCGGCCCGGTCTACTCCGTCAACGCCAACGGCACGGTGCTCGCCGCCGGCACCACCACCCGATCGGCCGGTCGGGGCTTCGGCTTCCAGGACTTCGCCACCGCCCGCGACGACTACGGCAACATCGTGCCGGCGACGACGATCGCCAGCACCTGCCGGGTCTCCTTCGTCGTCACCAACTCGTGGGGCACCGGCTACAGCGCCAGCGTCACCGTCTACAACGACGGCCCGGCCACCAACAGCTGGTCGTTGGGCTTTGCCTTCCCGGGTGGACAACTCATCCAGGGCCACTGGAACGGCATCTTCCAGCAGACCGGCGCAGCGGTGACTGTGACCAACGAGAACCACAACGCCAGCATCCCGACCGGCGGCGCCGTCAACTTCGGCTTCACCGCGAACGGCTCCCCCGCCACCCCGTCCCCGTTCACCCTCAACGGCACCACCTGCAACTGACCCTGTCCACCGACACCGGACCCCGCCGCATCGCCGGCGGGGCCCGGTGCGTGTCGGTCAGAACCCGGCCAGTTCCCGTCGCAGGGTGGCGCGCAGGGTCCGCACCTCCGGTGCGTCGAGTTCGCCGCACCGGTCGAGCGCCCGCTCGCGCAGCCGGCGGGCGTCGGCGGCCCCGCCCGCAGCCGATCCGGCCAGCGCCGCGAGCGCGTACAGGGTCTGCGCCTCCCACCACGGGCAGGACAGCGCGGTATACAGGGCCAGCGCCGCCCCCAGCGCTTCGGCCGCCGCGTCGACCTCACCCAACGCCCGGAGCGCGAGTCCGTACCGGTGGATGGCGTTGGCCTCGCTGAACGTCGCGCCGCAGCTGTGGAACAGCCGCCGGGCGTCGGCGTACTCGTCGGCGGCGGCCCGCCACTGGCCCATCCCGGCCAGGTCCGCCCCGAGACTCATCATCGCCCCGGCCCTCGCCACCACCGCGCCGGTACGGCTGAGGCCGCTGCCGCGGCCGTAGAACGCCAGCACGTCGCGGTGCAGGTCGGCTGCTTCGGCGAACCGGCCGAGCGCGGCCAGCGCTCCGCCCTGCACGCTCGCCGCGCCGTGCTCGCCGAGGGCGTACCCGATCTCGCGAAACAGGCCGACGGCCCGGCGGCAATGGTCGACGGCTAGCACACCGCTGCCGATCCGAATGAAGATCGCGGCGGTGTAGGTCAGCGCCCACGCCTCCTCCCGGCGGTCCCCGATCAGCCGGGCCAACTCCAGCGCCCGGTCCAGGGCAGCCAGCCCATCGGTGTTGCGGTCCCGGCAGAAGTACCGGGCCCAGCCCAGGAAGTTCAGCAGGACCGCCTCGTCGCGAGGGCTACCGGCGGCCCGGGCCGCGGCCACTCCCAGCGAGAAGATCTCGTCCCAGGAGTGCCGGTGACTGTTGGCGTCCGAGTACCAGTGCAGATCCCTGGTGACCGCGACCACGTCGGCGTGCCGACCGCGCCGCGCCGCGTCGCGCAGCGCCGCCAGCCAGTTGCCGGACTCCCGATCCAACCAGTACGCCGCCGCCCGATCGTCGTCGAACGGGGAATCGACCCGACAGGCGACCGGTTCGAACATCAAGCCGGCCTGCCGGGTACGCCGCAGCAGCCAGCCGACCATCTGATCGTGCGCCTCCGTCCGGCAGACCTGTTGTTCCTCGGCGTCGAGGCGTTCCTGGGCGTAGAGCCGGACCAGGTCGTGAAACTGGTACCGGTCCCCCAGGGTCAGGAGAACACCAGCCTCGACCAACTCCTCCAGGGCCGCCGCCGCGGTCTCCTCGGCGGTGCCGGCCACGGCGGCGACCAGCGCGGGTTCGAAGTCGGTGCCGGGAATCAGCGAGGCCCGCCGGAACACTCGCGCGGTCATCGGGTCCAATTGCCGATAGGAGACCTCGAACGCGGATCGGACGCCCAGGTCTCCAGCGGTCAACACGGTGAGGCGCCGACGCTGGTCGTGGAGCAGGTCCACCAGCCAACCGACCGACCATTGCGGTCGGCTGACGAGGCGGTTGCCGGCGATCCGGACGGCCAGCGGCAGCCGGCCGCAGAGTTTGACCAGTTGGTCGGCCGCGACCGGCTCGGCGGCGATCCGGTCGGCACCGACGATCGCCGCGAGCAGCAGTCGACCGGCTGCCGGGGGTGAGCAGGTCGAGCGGCAGGCGGACCGCACCGGCAAGGCCAGTCAGTGGACGCCGGCAGGTGACCAGCGCGAGGCATCCCCGCCCGGCCGGCAGCAGTGGGCGTACCTGTGCCTCGCTTGCGGCATTGTCCAGGACCACCAGCAGCGGCCGGTCCCGGGTGAGGGTGCGGAACAGGCCACCCCGCTCGGCCAGCGACACCGGCACCCGGCTGTCCGGCACCCCGAGCGACCGCAGCAGTCCGGCCAGCGCCTCGGCCGGATCGACCGGGCCGTCCGGTGAGACGCCCTGCAGGTCGACGAAGAGCTGTCCGCCGGCGAAGGCCGGGCTGAGTCGATGTCCAGCGGCGACGGCGAGGCTGGTCTTGCCGATCCCCGGCGGCCCGTGCAGCACCACCACCGAGGCGGTGTCCGGCCGCCCTGCGGTGACGTCGGCGGCCAGCGCCGCGAGCCGTTCCAGGATCTCCGCCCGGCCGGCCAGGTCCGGAACGGCGGCGGGCAGTTCCCCGGGTACGACCATCGCCGCTCGGTCGTACGGCGCCTCCGCGCGGTCGCCCGGCGCCTCCGCGCGGTCGTGCGGTTGCCTCTCGACCCGGGCCAGGGCGACGAAACGGTCGCGGTCCGCCCCGGCCAGCCGCAGGGCGTCGGCGAGCAGCACCACCGTCCGTCGTTGCGGGCTGCGCACCCGGCCGCGCTCCATCTCCCGGATGCCGCGGACACTGGAACCGGCCGACTCGGCAAGCTCCTCCTGGGTCAGCCGCCGCTCCAAGCGGAGGGTCCTGAGGAGGCCTCCGAACTGGTCACGCCGCACCTGACTCTTGGGCATGTTCCCCCAACCACCCAACGGCCGCACTTACGTAGCGTGAGTCGATGCTCGCATATGCGTGACGGATTACCGGCCACTGTGCACCGAGTGTGAGTATCGCCATGGCGAATCCTCGACGAGCCATCGGAAGCCAGGTTGCGCTCGGCCGGCCACAGTTCACACCCACGGATCTCCCGAGCCAGGCGCAAGCTATCGGCCCTCAGTTCTATCTGGACCGACCAACCAGGACGGTGCCGCCGGAGTCCGCTCCTGGTCGCGGCCGCGCTGCTGCCCGCCCTGTTGGTCTTCCTGAGGAGGCGCTCACCCCACCACGACTGGAGGCGGGCCGCCGAAATCAGGTCCCGGTCGAGCTGATGCGCTTCGCCTACACGCTGGCTGCCCCACCAAGGGCTTTGCTGATCGCCGGCGCCGACCAACAGGTGCGGTTCAGGGCGCCTGAGCCTGTCACTTGGCGTTGAAGTAGTTGGCCTCCGGGTGGTGGACCACTATCGCGTCGGTGGCCTGCTCCGGCATGAGCTGGAACTCCTCGGACAACTCGACCCCGATCCGGTCCGCACCGAGCAGATCCATGATCTTCGCCCGGTCTTCCAGGTCGGGGCAGGCCGGGTAGCCGAACGCGTACCGGCAACCCCGGTAGTCGTTGTGCAGGATGCCGGCCAGGTCCGCCGGGTCGTCGTGCCCCAGCGGACGACCGTCAGGCAGGGTCATCTCGGCGCGGATGCGCTGGTGCCAGTACTCGGCGAGGGCCTCGGTGAGCTGCACGGAGAGGCCGTGCACCTCCAGGTAGTCGCGGTACTCGTTGCGGGCGAACAGCTTCGCCGCGTACTCGCTGACCGGCTGACCGACGGTGACCAGTTGCAACGCGACCACATCGAGCTGGTCGCCCTGTGGCTTGAAGAAGTCCGCCAGGCAGAGCCGCCGCTCCTGCCGCTGGCGCGGGAAGGAGAACCGGGCGCGCTCCGCGTGCCCGTTCTCGTCGAGCACCACCAGGTCATTGCCCTCGGAGTACGCGGGGAAGTAGCCGTACACCACGGCTGCCTCAAGGACCTGGTCGGCGATCAGCCGGTCCAGCCAGTACCGCAGCCGCGGGCGGCCCTCGGTCTCGACCAGCTCCTCGTAGGAGGGTCCGCTGCCGCTCCGGGCGCCGCGCAGCCCCCACTGCCCGGAGAAGGTGGCCCGCTCGTCGAGCAGCGCGGCGTAGTCGGCCATCGGCACGCCCTTGACCACGCGGGTGCCGAAGAACGGCGGGGTGGGCACCGACACGTCGGCGGCCACGTCGGAGCGGACCGAGGAGTCGTGCAGCTCCGGCAGCGACGTGGTGACCATTGAGCGCTGCCGTTCCCGGCGCGCCCGCCGGGCCGCGAGGGCCGCCTCCCGCTCCGGGTCGATCACCGGGGCGCCGCCGCGCTTGGCGGTCATCACCCTGTCCATCAGGGACAGACCCTCGAACGCGTCCCGCGCGTAGTGCACCTGCCCGGGGAACGTCGACCGCAGGTCGTCCTCGACGTACGCGCGGGTCAGCGCCGCCCCACCCAGCAGGACCGGCCAGCGCTCCGCCACCCCGCGGGTGGCCATCTCGGCCAGGTTCTCCTTCATGATGACAGTGCTCTTGACCAGCAGCCCGGACATGCCGATCGCGTCGGCGCGGTGCTGCTCGGCGGCGTCCAGGATGGCGCTGATCGGCTGCTTGATGCCGATGTTCACCACCTCGTAGCCGTTGTTGGACAGGATGATGTCGACCAGGTTCTTGCCGATGTCGTGCACGTCGCCGCGCACTGTGGCGAGCACGATGCGGCCCTTGCCGCCGTCCTCGAGGGTCTCCATGTGCGGTTCCAGGTAGGCCACCGCGGTCTTCATCACCTCGGCGGACTGGAGCACGAACGGCAGCTGCATCTGGCCGGAGCCGAACAGCTCGCCGACCACCTTCATGCCGTCCAGCAGGATGTCGTTGATGATCGACAGTGGGGACCGGCCACCGGCCATCGCCTCGTCGAGGTCGGCCTCCAGGCCGTTGCGCTCACCGTCGATGATCCGCCGCTTGAGCCGCTCGTCCAACGGCAGCGCGGCCAACTCCTGTGCCCGGCTGGCCCGTGCGCTGGTCACGTCGACGCCCTCGAAGAGCTCCAGGAAGCGCTGCAACGGGTCATAGCCCTCGCGGCGCCGGTCGTAGACCATGTCGAGGGCGACCTCGCGCTGCTCGTCGGGAATCTTCGACATCGGCAGGATCTTGCTGGCGTGCACGATCGCGGAGGTCAGGCCGGCCTGCACGCACTCGTGCAGGAACACCGAGTTGAGCACCTGCCGGGCCGCCGGGTTGAGCCCGAAGGAGATGTTCGAGATGCCGAGGGTGAAGTTGATCCCTGGGTAACGCCGGGCGATTTCCCGGATCGCCTCGATGGTCTCCAGTCCGTCGCGGCGGGTCTCCTCCTGCCCGGTGGCGATCGGGAAGGTCAGCGTGTCGATCAGGATGTCGGACAGGTCCATCCCCCACCGGCCGGTCAGGTCGTCGATGGTGCGCGAGGCGATGCGGACCTTGTCCGCCGCGGTGCGCGCCTGCCCTTCCTCGTCGATGCACATCACGACTACTGCGGCACCGTGCTCCCGGATCACCGGCATCACCCGCCCGTACCGGGACTCGGGGCCGTCGCCATCCTCGAAGTTCACCGAGTTGACCACGCATCGGCCACCGAGCATCTCCAGCCCGGCCTCGATCACCGCCGGCTCGGTGGAGTCCAACATGATCGGCAGGGTCGACGCGGTGGCGAACCGCCCGGCCAGCTCGCGCATGTCCTGCGTGCCGTCGCGGCCGACGTAGTCCACACACAGGTCGAGCAGGTGCGAGCCGTCGCGTGCCTGACTGCGGGCGATCTCCACACAGGCCCGCCAGTCGCCGGCGAGCATCGCCTCCCGGAACGCCTTCGAGCCGTTGGCGTTGGTCCGCTCCCCCACCATCAGCACCGACGCGTCCTGGGCGAACGGCACCGGGTGGTAGACCGAGGAGACGCCCGCCTCGTGCCGGGGCTCGCGGGCCGGGGCGGTGACGCCGTGCAGCCGCTCGGACAGCACCCGGATGTGTTCCGGGGTGGTGCCGCAGCAGCCACCGACCAGCCCCACGCCGTACTCGGTGATGAACCGCTCCAGGGCCTCGGCCAGCTCTACGGGAGTCAGCGGGAAGTACGCCCCGTCGGCGGTCAGCACCGGCAGGCCGGCGTTCGGCATTACCGACAGCGGGATGCGGGAGTGCTGCGACAGGTAGCGCAGGTGCTCGCTCATCTCGGCCGGGCCGGTCGAGCAGTTGAGCCCGATCAGGTCCACACCGAGCGGCTCGATCGCGGCGAGGGCCGCCCCGATCTCGCTGCCGACCAGCATGGTGCCGGTGGTCTCCACCGCCACGTGACAGATGATCGGCACCGACTGGCCCAGCTCGGCCATGGCCCGCTTCGACCCGACCACTGCCGCCTTGACCTGGAGCAGGTCCTGGCAGGTCTCGATGATCAGCGCGTCCGCGCCGCCGACGATCAGACCCGCGGCGTTCTCCTGGTAGGCGTCGCGCAGGGTCGAGTAGGCGGCGTGCCCGAGGGTGGGCAGCTTGGTGCCCGGCCCGATCGAGCCGAGCACGAACCGGGGCCGCTCCGGGGTGCTGGCCGCGTCGGCGGCCTCCCGAGCGATCCGGGCGCCCGCCTCGGACAACTCGCGGATGCGGTGCGGGATGTCGTACTCGGCGAGGTTGGCGAGGTTGGCCCCGAAGGTGTTGGTCTCCACGCAGTCGGCACCGACGGCCAGGTAGGCGTCGTGCACCCCGCGTACCACGTCCGGGCGGGTGACGTTGAGGATCTCGTTGCACCCCTCCAGCCCGTCGAAGTCGTCGAGCGTGAGGTCCGCGGCCTGAAGCATCGTGCCCATCGCGCCGTCGGCGAGGAGAATGCGATCAGCCAGCACATCCATCAATGAAGTCCGCACCCGTTCAGGTTAGTGCGATCCGGCCGGACTCCACGACTCTCCTCGAGCGATCCCCTATTGTGTCACGGGGATCACCCTGTCTGGTTCGTTCGGGTATGACCTGCTGCCGGAGCGGCCGACCGGCGCGGCCGGCGGGCCGCACCCTCGCCCTGCACGTAGGCTGACGGACGTGAAGGACAACAGGGACGCCGCCGGGCCACACGGTATGACGACCGGGCGCGGTCCCGACGCCAGCCGCGACGAGCAGGGTGAGGTGACGGCGTGACCGAGTTCGACGGACTGCCGGTGCTGCGGTCCCCGGTGGCGATCGCCGCGTTCGAGGGCTGGAATGACGCCGCCGACGCGTCCACCGCCGCGGTCGAGCACCTGGAGCAGGTCTGGAACGCCCGGCAGATCGCCGAGCTGGATCCGGAGGACTTCTACGACTTCCAGGTCAGCCGGCCCACCATCACGATGGCCGACGGGGAGACCCGGCGGGTGGAGTGGCCGACGACCCGGTTCATGGTGGCCAGCCCGGAGGGCACCGACCGCGACGTGGTGCTGATCCGCGGCATCGAGCCGAGCATGCGCTGGCGGACGTTCTGCGAGCAGGTTCTGGAGATCTGCCACAGCCTGGAGGTGGAACGGGTGGTGCTGCTCGGCGCCTTGCTGGCCGACGTGCCGTACACCCGGCCGCTGCCGATCAGCGGCAGCGCCTCCGACGCGCAGGCCGCCGAGCGCTACCAGCTCACTCCCACCCGGTACGACGGGCCGACCGGCATCGTCGGCGTGCTGCACGACGCCTGCACCCGCGCCGAGGTGGACGCCGTCTCGTTCTGGGTGCACGTGCCGCACTACGCAAACAACCCGCCCTGCCCGAAGGCCACCCTCGCCCTGCTGCACCGGGTCGAGGAGGTCGTCGACCTGCCGGTGCCGATGGCCGACCTGGCCGAGGAGTCCGCCGAGTGGGAGCAGCGGGTGCGCAGCGCCGCGGAGCAGGACGCCGAGCTGGGCGAGTACGTCCGCGAGCTGGAAGAAAGGGTCGGCGACGAGGGAATCACCCCGTTGACCGGTGACGAGATCGCCCAGGAGTTCGAGAAGTACCTGCGCCGCCGGGGCGGTTCGGCCGGCCCCACCGCCGGCTCCTGGTAGCACTGTTTCGTTGCGGGCCTTCGGACCTTCTGTGGTCCGGGGGCCCGTTTTCGCGTGTCCGGGGTGGCGCCGTCACACTCGCTGGGGCATCCTAGGAACCTAGATGTGATCAAGGAGGCGGGTGTGCAGATCAATCCCGGGGCCGCCGAGTTCCCGCACCGACAGATCGCCGCGCAGCTCAAGGCCCAGGTCCGCCGGGGCGACTGGGGGCCGGGCGAGCGGCTACCGTCCATCCCGGCCATCGCCGAGATGTTCGGCGTCGCCAAGCAGACAGTGCAACGCGCCGTGGACCAACTGCGGGTCGAGGGCATCCTGATCACCAAACCCGGCTCCGGCACGTACGTCCGGGGCACCCGCCGCCGCCTCAACCGCCTCTCCCGAGGCCGGTACGGCGGCTTCCGCGGCTACCACACCGACCTGGCCGCCCGATATCGCCAACAGCTCGTCTCCGTGGGGCACGCCCCCGCCCCCGCCGAGGTGGCCGACGCCTTCGGCGTGTCCGACGGCACCAACCTGCTCTGCCGCCGGCACCTCGTCCGCACCGACGACTCCCCCGTCGAGGTGGGCGCCTCCTGGTTCCTGCCCCGCGACACCGCAGGCACCTCGCTGGAGCGCACCGAGGCGTTCGGCCGGCCGCTCTACCAGGAGGCCGAGGAAGCGACCGGACGGCGGTACGTCTCGGCCACCGACACGATCAGCGCCCGCCAGCCGAGCCGGGAGGAGGCCGAGACCCTCCAGATCCGGCCGGACACCCCGGTGCTGCACCTGCTGCACGTCGCGTACGACGCGCACCGCAAGCCGATCGAGGTGTCCCAGGCGACCTGGCCCGGCCCCATGACCACCCTCACCGAGGAATACAAGATCCCCGGCCCGACCCCCGACCCGGAACCCGACCCCGGCCTGGTCCTGGGCTAACCCGCCCCTGCCCTGCCCTGCCCGGCCCGGCGATCTTGCACTTCCTGTCACCCGTTTGCCCCCGATTGGCACCTTTCGTAACGTCAAAAAGTGCAAGATCGGCGGCGAGGTGTGGGGCGCGGCCCGACGGGGTCATGCCGCACCCAGAGCGCTCCGTCGATCATGGAGTTGTGGCGCCTCGCACAAGGTGCACCGCACCCCGTACCGGCCACCACAACTCCATGATCGACGCAGGCCAACGGACGACACAGGCCAACGGACGACGCAGGCCAGCGGACGGCGCCAGCCAACGGAAGACGCAGGCCTGCGAGGGGCTAGAGGCGGATGCCCAGGAGGGCGTCTACGGTGTTCGCGAAGAGGGCGGGCGCTTCGGGGTCGTCGGTGGCACCGGCGAGGGTCGCCTCGGCCCAGCGGTCGGCTGCGGCCAGGGCGCCGGGGGTGTCCAGGTCGTCGGCCAGGCGTGCGCGTACCTCGGCCAGCAGCTCGACCCCGGACGGCCCGGCGGGCGCGGCGGCGGCCCGCCGCCAACGGTCCAGGCGCTCGTGCGCGGCGGTGAGCAGGTCGTCGGTCCAGGTGCGGTCGCTGCGGTAGTGCCCGGAGATCAGCGCCAGCCGGATCGCCATCGGGTCGACCTTGTCGGCGCGCAGCCGGGACACGAAGACCAGGTTGCCGCGGGACTTGGACATCTTCTCGCCGTCCAGACCGATCATGCCGGCGTGGACGTAGTGCTCGGCGAACGGCGCCTGGCCGGTGAGCCGCTCGGCGTGCGCGGCGGAGGCCTCGTGGTGCGGGAACAGCAGGTCGTTGCCGCCGCCCTGCACGTCGATCCGGTCGCCGAGCAGGTTGAGCGCAATCACCGCGCACTCGATGTGCCAGCCGGGGCGGCCCGGGCCCAGCTCGCCGCCCGGCCAGGACGGCTCGCCCTCGCGGGCGCCGCGCCACAGCAGCGGGTCCAGTGGGTCCCGCTTGCCGGCCCGGTCGGGGTCGCCGCCGCGCTCGGGGAAGATCTCCAGCATCTGCTCGCGGGTCAGGTTCGACTCGTAGCCGAAGCGGGGCGTGGCGGAGATGTCGAAGTAGACGTCCCCGGTGCCGTCGTCGAGCCGGTACGCGGCGCCGTCCTTGAGCAGCACCTCTACCTTGTCGGCGATGTCCGGGATCGACTCGACCGCACCCACGTAGTGCGCCGGCGGGATGATCCGCAGCGCCTCCATGTCCTCCCGGAACAGCGCCGTCTCGCGCATCGCCAGGACCACCCAGTCCTCGCCGTCGCGGGCGGCCCGCTCCAGCAGCGGGTCGTCGATGTCGGTGACGTTCTGCACGTAGCGCACCGGGCGGCCGGCGTCGCGCCACATCCGCTGCACCAGGTCGAACGTGATCATGGTGGCGGCGTGGCCGAGGTGGGTGGCGTCGTACGGGGTGATGCCGCAGACGTACATGCTGCCCGCGTCGGCCGGCTCACTCGGATGGACACCCTGCCGCGCCGAGTCGTACAACGCCAGTGGCTCGCCCCTGCCCGGCAGCCGTGGCACCTCGTGTCCCGCCCAAGACTCCATGGGATCAGCCTAGCCAGCCCGGCGACAACGCCGGAGCACCCCACGGGTGATCAAGATGACAGCGGGTCACATGGGCGGCCAGGGCATCGCCGGCCAGTCCTCCGGAGGCTGGGGGAAGCAGCCGGTCTCGCGCAGTCGGTCGACCCGGGCGGCCACCTCGGCCACCTCGCTGATGGTCAGATGGTCGGCCAGCTCGGCACCGAGTGCGCCGGCGACCTGCCCGGCCAGCGCGTCGAGCATCTCCACGGCGTCCGCGGGCAGCCGCTTACCGGCCCAGCCCCAGAGCACAGTGCGTAGCTTGTCCTCCACGTGGAAGCTCACCCCGTGGTCCACGCCGTAGATCCGGTCGTCGGCACCGATGAGCACGTGACCGCCCTTACGGTCGGCGTTGTTGAGCACCGCGTCGAGCACCGCGAGCCGGGCCAGCCGCGGGTCGTCGGCGTGGGCGAGGGCGTACGCGGCGCCGTCGTCGTCCCGCGCGGCGGCGATCGGGATCCAGCGTGGCGGCAACTCCCCGGCGGGCAGGAAACCGACAAGTGGTTCGGCGTCCTCCGGCTCGTCGATCCACAGCTGGCAGGAGCCGGAGCCGAACGGGCCGTCCCGCAGCACTGTGGGCGGCACCAGGTCCCATCCGGTGGCCCGGGAGACCAGGTACGCCGAGACCTCCCGACCGGCCAGGGTGCCGTCGGGGAAGTCCCAGAGTGGGCGCTCGCCCCGGACCGGCTTGTAGACGCAGCGGGCGGTCAACCCGTCCAGGGTCAGGATGCCGCGCAGCGTCGTGTTCGACGCGTCGACCAGCCGACCCTCCAGGTCGAGGACGCCGTCACGCAGTAGCCGCAGCGCGGCGTCGCCGTCCTGGCGAGGCTGGAGGCCGGACGAGGTCACCGGTGATAACCGTTGTGCCGCGGGCAGAGGTGCCCGGCGGGGTCCAACGGTTGGCCGCAGAGCGGGCACGGTGGCCGGCCCGCGTTGACCACTCGCCGGGCCCGCTCGATGAACTGGCGGGTCGCCTGCGGGGTGAGCCGGACCCGGAGCCGGTCCAGGTCCTCGTCGGGCTCGTCGTCCTCGTCGTCGTCCTCGTCCTCGTCGTCCTCGTCGCCGAGCTCGACCTCGGGCTCCACCTCGCCCGCCGCGATCGCCTCGATCACCACTGTCGCCGTGTCCACGTCGAAGGCCAGCCCGAGCGTCCCGACCCGGAACTCCTCGTCGACGGGAGTGTCCAGTGGCTCGTTGTCGCCGATCACCGGCGCCAGCTCGGGCAGGTCCACCCCGAAGCGACGCTGCGCCTCGGTGAGCAGTTCCTCAAGCTTCTCGGCGAGCAGGGAAACCTGGACCTTCTCCAGCGCGACGCTGACCAGCCTGCCGCCGCCGCGGGCCTGCAGGAAGAACGTGCGCTCCCCCGGCGGCCCGACAGTCCCGGCGACGAACCGCTCCGGCGGTTCGAAGGCGTGCACCTGGTGGGTCATACCCACGACCCTATCCGGCCCGCCTTGGCGTCGCGCACCCCACCGACGCGAATCGCCGCAGCGGCGGCGCGCCCGGCGTACCAGGGGCTAAACCCGGGCGTGGCGGCCTTTCCGGCGTGCGCTGACGCCCCGGCCGCAGGCGGTGTCGTGACGCGCCTCACCGCGACGCACCCGCTCCACCGCCGACGGCCGCGTCCGAGTCGGCCACCCGGTTCGCGCGCCGACGCCGCTTGGCCGGCGGTGGCACCAGCGTCGCCAGGTCGCCACCGGTGTCGTTGAGTCGCACCAGAAACGGACGCAGCGGCGTGAACCGGATCGCCGTCACCGACGCCGGGTCGGCCACGATCCGCTGAAAGGCATCCAGGTGTACGCCGAGCGCGTCCGCCACGATGGCCTTGATCACATCGCCGTGGCTGCACGCCAACCAGACCGCCTCGGGCCCGTGCTCGGCGGTCACCTGGGCGTCCCAGGAACGCACCGCCGCCACGGCACGTGCCGCCATCGCGGCCATCGCCTCGCCACCCGGGAAGACCGCCGCGCTGGGGTGCTGCTGGACGACCGGCCAGAGCGGCTCCTTGGCGAGTTTCTTCAGCGGCTGCCCCTCCCAGCTGCCGTAGTCGCACTCGATCAGCCCGTCCTCGACCACCGGGGCGGCCTGCGGGAGCGCCAGCTCCAGGGTCTGCCGGCAGCGGATGAGCGGGCTGGTCACCACAGCGGCCAGCGGCACCGCCCGCAACCGCTCGCCGACCGCGGTGGCCTGGGCGCGCCCGGTGTCGTCCAACTCGACCGGTTGCCGACCGGCCAGGCCGCCATCGGCGTTCGCCGTGGTTCGGCCGTGTCGCAGAAGCAGAAGGGTCGCCACGGGACCACCCTATGACCTGGGCCCCGCGCCGGGCCGTCG